>CP060239.1:0-745126 GCA_023898785.1 Rhodospirillales bacterium
GCATTTCCATAGCCATATACGGGTGTAATATAGAATGATCTACGGTTTCTTTCCGTTCCGTAGACGAGTCTGAATGATCCTTCAAAATTGACCTGCTTGTTCTTTACGCTTATGAGGCGATCATATCGGGAACAGGATTTTCCGCTCTGAAGGCCCATAGGGTGATGGATGCCGACATAGAGGTAATATTGACATCCTTTATCGTAGCAGGTTCTTGGATGGAAATAGACCCGGATGGTGTTGTTATCGATCAATTGCCAATGGGCTTCATTTTTTTTGCCAAATTGCGGTGTATAAGCATAATCGTCACTGTAATTTGCCAGTATGATTTCGACATCGTAGTCCGAATCTTGCCCGTTAATCAAAAACGGTACGCCTGTGTTGATGCAGTTGCGTACAGCCCCGGCAGGTGATGTGCCAGTAATAACCAGCAGAAGAATAAAAAATACAGAGGCAGAAAACTTACGTCGGGTTATTTTTTGCATTTTAACTTTCAGTCTGAACTTGGTCGGTGTATCAGAGTTTAGCGGTAATTAAGTTCTGCTAGATTAGGTTTCGGGGTCGGGATGTTTGGTCCATGCATAACCAGATAGTTTTGGGCAATGGCTTTTCGGATGGCCAGTTTGACAGGGGCGGGGATTGAGCCGTCTGTTCCTACAAGGCCATAGGGGCGATATGCGCTGATGGTGCCTGTGCAAACTCTTGGGTAGTGGCCGTGGGCAGCCATCATTAAATCGCTGGCGGCGGCGTCACAGCCGGGTTTTGTGAGTATGAACAGGTTGAGCATCGCGTTGGCGGTGCTTTCGTCCATACCGGCTGTAAATTTTTTTACTCTCGATTTTTCCGGGCCTGTTAGCATTTTTGTACCTTTGTCATTGGTTATTGGCAGAGGGTAGCAGAATTTTCTTTGATTATGCAAACTTAAAAAGCTTTTGTGTATTGGCCGGGATGGCGCATGCTTGACAATTGTTTTTATGTGCGCTAAAAGATTTTTCATAATTTTTTATAGTGATAATCGAGAAAATGGCATGATGAATTTAAGAGATGGTTTTGAGGTTGTGGCTGTTCGCGGGTCTGCTTTAGATAGTGTTATTAGGCAGTATAACCAACTGTATACGCAAGCTCGGAAAGGTTTTTTATCATCAGAGCGCTTGATCTGTGATTTCGACTGTGCCCGGGCGGTTCTTGATTGCAGTCTTTCGTTGGTTAATGTGACGTCGGATGATCAGGATATTTTGAAGCAATTGGCTGGTAATGATCAGGTTCATGCGACTAATGCTTCTACTGCCGAAGAGATTTTACATTTTCGTGCCGGCGGGGCCGGGAAAACCAAGCAAACATTTGCGCTGGTGAAGCCGGGGGCCGAGGATGGTGAAGACCGGCAGGTTTTGACGGCTATTTATGGCGATTTTGTGAAGGTTGAAACGGCTGCGGATAGCTCTATTCCCGGCTCGTCTTTACGCGGTAATGTTCACGAGATTTTGACAGCCCCAGTTCAGGACATTGAGGCGCCGAATCTTGTGACTTTTTACAGTGTGACCAATCTGGGCGGTGTGAAGGGGGTTGCTGGTATGCTGATTAACCGGGGACTTGCGCATCTTTCGGACAATGTTCCGTCACTCAAAGCGGCGGTTACGCTTTCACCGGCCTGGGCTTTTAGCAGGTGGGCTGAAGGCCAGGATGATGTTCCTGATTTACGGGATTTGTCTGAACAGCAACAAATGCAGATGGTTTATCGTTATGTATGTGATGCGGGAGTTAAAGATAATGCGCGCAATTTGCATCTTTTTGACAATGGCGCATCTGTCAGGTGGATACAGGTTAGAAATATTCCGGAGTTGATGGGCGGAAAAGATGATGTCTATGGTGACGGAGAGATCGTGGTAAAGGTAAATTACGGGTATGATTTCAATTCTGAAGTGCGCCAGAAGCAAAAGCAAAAGAATAACAATGGTGATGTCGTTGTTTCTGGGGAGTTGGCGTCCGTTCTTGACTTGGCAGCTTGATTTTATGCGTACTAAGGGGTGAGCCGTTTTTTCCTTGCTCTTTGTGGATAAACAGCGTTTAATGCCATTATCTTTGGATGACTTCGCGCTTTGACTAAAAATAGCTCGAATACCGAATACCCCAAGGAGCTATTTTTGAAAACTTAAAAAAAACGCGAAGGAGTATCGCAATATGGCAACCGGAACCGTAAAATGGTTTAATCCTGAGAAGGGCTACGGCTTTATTGTCC
This sequence comes from Rhodospirillales bacterium, assembly GCA_023898785.1. Lineage (NCBI taxonomy): Bacteria > Pseudomonadati > Pseudomonadota > Alphaproteobacteria > Rhodospirillales > Rhodospirillales bacterium. Next base: position 2,237 of record CP060239.1, read on the forward strand.
CTGATAATGGCGGCAAGGATGTGTTTGTTCACATTTCTGCTGTTGAAGCTGCAGGTCTTAGAACACTTGATGAAGGCCAAAAGGTCGAGTATGAATTGCAAGAAAACCGTGGCAAGGAAGCCGCTGGTAATCTGAAGGCGGCTTAAATTAATTAAAAGGCACTTTAAATTGATGCCAGGTGAGTTTATGAAGCGCGCCGTTTTAAATTCTATAATCGCGTCCCTTATTTTTTTAGGGGGCGCTTTTTGTTTGTCTGAAGGGGCTTTTGCTCAGGAGACGGGTCAGGCGCAGCAGCCTGCAGCTCGGAAAACATCGTCCGTGCAAGTGGATGTGCGCGACGGTTATCGTTATATCAGCGGTTTTGGCGTTCCGCATCATGCAAAAGATCAGGCGCGGGCGTTGGGCATTGTTTCGACGCCTTATGCATTTCGTGTGCCTGTAAAGCCGAAAAATACACCCAGAGTGACGCCTTGGGCGCCGGGTATGATTTTTGGTGTTGCTCTTGACGGTGTACCGATCAAGACGGCTGTTGATGGTTATTGGAATGATAATCAGAACTGGCTTAAGCTCAAGCGGAAGTTTGATGCGTATGGCGGTTTTATTGATGAGGGGCCGGGCGCTTACATGTATGGCGCTATCCCTTCCGGGTTGGTGAGCAAGGATTTAAGCCATGTCGGCTATGCTGCTGATGGTTTTCCTATTTTTGTAAGTAAGAATAATAAATTTACCTCAAGTTATCGTTTGCTTGAAGGGCGTCGTTCCGATCCGCCCAATGGGCCGGGTGGTGTATATGACGGAGCTTACTTTCGTGATTATAATTATATTCCCGGTGCGGGGGTACTGGATCGTTGCAATGGCGTGAATATTAAAGGGAAGTATTACATTTATATTTTAACACCTGATTTCCTTCGTATCCCAAAATGCTGGCGTGGTATTCCTGATCCGACTTTCTTTAGCGCTTCTTCTAAGGCTGGTAGCAATTTAATCGTGAATGAAGATGATGACGAAGAAACGCGTCAGATGAAAAACCGTCAGCGCCGTTGAGGTTTTTTAAAAAATCCTGCTTTTGAAATAAAATGTCTTTTTTATGCTGCAGTGCACAGTTTTTGTGCACTGCACGACTATAATTTGTAAGATAGTGCAAAAAAATATACTCTGAGCGTGTATTTTACGAATCGCCATGAAAGGAGATCAGGCAATGGAAGCATGTTCAACAGCAAGCGGGGGCGTTATGTTTGTTCCCGACCATATTGAGGGTGGCAGTCGCCCGCTTTCTTACAGGGAATTTGTGCAGCAGGAACATTCTGAGAAGATTATCGGTCCTTTCGGTCGTAAGAGGGTGGATGAAATTCCTGCTTCTCGAGTTCGGGAAAAAGTAGCTTAAGAGCGCCGCAGGCTTGACATAGCGAGCGCTGTGTGTTGCGTTGTTTTTCCGTGGTGTCTTGTGACGTTATAATCTTTTAGGAAGGCTATCGTTGTGATTAGACTGGTTGAAACTTCCACCGAGTTCGAGTTGTCTCCGACATTGGCGGCGAATGAGATGGTGGCGAGATGCCGTGCCGAAGGTCGGCAGGTGTTGCATATGGGCTTTGGGCAGTCGCCGTTTCCGGTGCCAGAGCGTCTTCAGGAGGCTTTGAGGGCTGGTGTGCACCGTAAGGAATATCTTCCGACCGGCGGGCTAGAAGAGTTGCGCGATACGGTCGCCGCCTACTATAAAAATAAAATCGGACTGGATACGGATCGGTACGATGTCATCGTTGCGCCGGGCAGCAAGCTTATTCTCTACGCCCTGCAAATGGCGATTGAGGGGGACTTGCTGATGCCGGTGCCAAGCTGGGTAAGTTACAAGCCGCAGGCGCGGATGCTGCGTACCGAGGTCATAAAAGTTCCGACAACGCAAGATGATTCAGGCTTTCATATCGATCCGGAAGAATTGCGGCGTGTGATAAAATCTGCGCGGGATCAAGGGCAGAACCCTTCCAAGATTATACTGAATTATCCTTCCAATCCAACGGGGCTGACAATTGCCGAGAAAGAATTGGAGGCCATTGCCAAGGTGTGCGTAGAAGAGGACATCTTTATCATCTCCGATGAAATCTACGGTTTTGTCGCTTTTGACGGTGTGTACCGCACGATTGCAAAATATGCGCCGAGCCATACGGCGATCACATCAGGCCTATCCAAGCATCTTTCGCTGGGTGGTTGGCGGGTTGGTATCGGGTTTATCCCGAAAGCTGTGGACGGGCTGTATGATCTGATGTGCAATATTGCCAGCGAGACATGGTCGTGTGTGCCGTCGCCGATTCAGCAGGCGGTTATCGAAGCCTATAAGGGGCATGGGGATATTGAAGCGCATATACGGGCCTGCACGGATATTCACGGATTGATGAACAGGTATATCGCTGCGGGTTTACGTGATCTGGGTGTTTATGCGCCAGAGCCGCAGGGGGCCTTTTACAACTATCCGGATTTTGAGGCGCACCGCGCCGGGATGGCCGGAGCCGGGATTTATACGTCGAAAGAGCTTGCGGATGCACTGATGAGAGGTTGCGGGCTGGCGTCTTTGCCGGGGACGGCCTTCGGGGCTGAGCCTGAGGTGCTCACTTTGCGCTTGTCAGGTTGTGATTATGACGGTGCAGAGGTTTTGGCGGCTTTTTACGCCGGGGAAGCACTTGATGAAGCCTTTATTCGCAAGAATGCGCCGCGTGTTTGCGCGGCTGTGGAGGCGTTTGGCGCGTTTTTGGAAGGGCTAGGCGCACGTTATAAAATTCCCGCATAAATCCGCTATTTTAATTTTGATAAAGGACTTGCTCTTCAAGTGGTTGATGGGTAAGACTGCTTGCATTATTGAAATGAAAGGATTGCTATGGATATTTCCAAAATCTCTATTGGCGACGATGCGCCGAATGTTGTGAACGCTGTTATCGAGAACCCGCTTGGAGGCGTTCCTGTTAAGTATGAGTTGGACAAGGCATCTGGCGCCATGTTTGTTGATCGCTTTTTGCACACGGCGATGCACTATCCCGGTAACTACGGGTTTATTCCGCATACATTGTCCGGTGATGGAGATCCGGTCGATATTCTTGCGATTGGCCGGACACCGGTGATGCCCGGCGCTGTGATGCCTTTGCGTCCGGTTGGTGTGCTGATGATGGAAGATGACGGCGGGCAGGATGAGAAGATCATCGCTGTGCCGGGGCCATCCTTGCACCCGTATCACGCAGATGTAATAGAGTATACGGATTTGCGTCCGATTAACCGTGAGCAGATCGAGCATTTTTTTATGCACTACAAGGATCTGGAGAGCGGCAAGTGGTCGAAGACGCTCGGATGGGCCGGTGTTGATGAGGCGCATAAACTGATTTTGGAAGGTATTGAGCGTGCCAAGCAGGATAAGGCTGCGTAAGGCGTTAAAGGTTAGACTAATACATCTTTTTTTTAAAGACTTGACTAGGGTCCGGACTCATAGCTTAAATCCAGAAACATAAGAGGGAAGCAAGGCATAGAGCGGCGAAGAAGTTTCTGGCGAGTTTATCGTATCTTGTTGCCACGCGCCGCCAGTCTTTGAGGCGTCCAAACATTCGTTCCACGACATTGCGGTTTTTATGCGGTCCGTAGGACAGAACACCACGGGTTTACCCGTGGATGAATGAGCCCGGAGGCGGTATGTTGTTTCCGTTATGGAAGTTATTACGACTGGGCACAGCGCTTACCGCCTCGAATATCACGTGGTTTGGGTCTGCAAATACCGCCGGAGGGTCCTGAAGCCTGGTGTCTGTGCATACGTGCACAGGGTTCTTCTCAAGCTGTGTCGAAGTATGCCCGGCGTCACGATAGAGACGATTGGCTTTGGTCAGGATCACCTGCATATGGTCATGGTGATACCCCCGAAATACGCAATAGCGTCTGTTATGGGCACGATGAAAAGCCAATCGGCGAGCGCCTTGCACAAGCGGTTTGATTTTCTTGCCAAAGTTTACTGGAAGGAAAATATTGTGTGGTCGCCGGGCTAAGAGGTGGTCTCGGTTCTTCGGCCAGCTTTGCGGCGAAGTTAAGCTACGATCGGTTGGTTATTGTCATGCCGCCTGCCTGTGGTTTTGTTTCTCCGGGTGAAGGGCGCGGCCGCCGGAGCCGTTAGGCGGAGGCGGCAAGCCCGAGGCCGGAGAAACAAAATTTCGTTCATCATAAACGTCGTCCGGGGGTTGTCCATCAAATACCGAATGCGGCCTCTGCGCGTTGTAAAACGCCAGCCAGCGCCCGATATCCCGCCTGGCTTGCAGGCCGCTCTCGAACGCGTTCAGATACACGCATTCATATTTCAGACTCCGCCACAGCCGCTCGATGAACACATTGTCCATCCAGCGGCCCTTGCCGTCCATCGAGATCGCGATCCCGTTTTCTTTCAGGACGCCCGTCCACGCGTCCGCCGTGAACTGGCTGCCCTGATCGGTATTGAAGATCTCCGGCGGCCCGTAGCGGGCGATGGCTTCCTCCAGCGCCTCCACGCAAAAGCGCGTTTCCATCGTGTTCGACAGCCGCCAGGCCAGCACCTTCCGGCTGGCCCAGTCCATGATCGCTACCAGATACAAAAACCCGCGTTTGACAGGGATGTACGTGATATCCGCGCACCATACATGGTTCGGGCGGGTGATCGTGAGCCCCTTGAGCCGGTAGGGATAAATCCGGTGGCCGGGATGCGGCATCGAAGTGCGCGGCCTTTGATAGACCGCCTCGATTCCCATCAGGCGCATCAGACGCCGCACGCGGGTGCGGCCTACCTCGTACCCCTGACGGCGCAGATGCCGGGCCATCTGACGGGACCCGTAAAACGGGGTTTGCAGGAATTGCGCGTCAATCAGCCGCATCAGCGCCAAATTGTCCGCGCTCTCCCCGCGCCGCTCGTAATACCAGCCAGAGCGGCTGATCCCCAGCAACCGGCACTGCGCCGCGATGCCGATATTGTCATTGGACGGGTCTACCATTTCCTGCCGCCCCCGGACCGCAACCGGGCGGAGGCATCGGCTAAAAAATCACGTTCCACTGTCAGCTGTCCGATCTTGGCGTGCAAGTCCCTGACCTCGGCGTTATGCGCGTCCGCTCGCGATTCCAGCTTGCCCGCAAAACCCGCCTCCAGCGCAGCCAGAGCCTCCTTCTTCCAACGGTGAATGACCGTCGCATGCACCCCGTAACGGGATGACAGCTCCGTGATCGGCGCGTCCTCCCGCAACGCCGCCAGCGCAACCTGCGCTTTAAACTTCGCCGGGTAGTTCTTCCTTGTCTTGCTCATAATCCATGACCCTCCTTCGGTCATAGATCGTAGCTTAACTCACTGTCCGAATTCTTGGGACCACCTCTCTACTTCGTAAGCAGCGTAGGCGTTGATGAGCACGTTATTCGCCGTTATGTAGAACGTCAAGGACACCGGGATTCAGGTCAATTCCGCGAGGAATTGTAATGCGCAAAGCGCGGCGCAGCCCCATAGAACCACGGGTTTACCCGTGGGTAACCACGCATGCGCCGGGATCGTTACGCATAATCCATTTGAGAACATCGTGGCCATTGCCGTCTGGCAGATCGATATCCAGAAACACCACGTCGGGCTGGTAACTGGCATAAAGACCGAAGGCGTTATTGGCGCTCTGGGCGGTTACAAATTCGCATTCTTTTTTAAGCGCGCTGCGCACCATCCAGCGTGTCACTGGATCATCTTCCACCAGCAGAACCCTGACGGCACCCGGTTTTTGATCTTTCAAGGCCGGTTCGGGCAAGGGAAGCGCCTCTAGAAACTTCAGGGAGGATTTGTTTTTCCGCCTGAATGTCCTGCAAATTGCGCTGCCCCCCTTACGGGAACGCAAGCAGGATATACCGGTTCTGGCCGGGCATTTTATTGAGCGCTTTTGCGTCAATGAAGGCGCTATTCCCAAAGACATATCGGAGGCTACAGAAAAACAACTTATAAATTATGACTGGCCCGGCAATGTCCGACAGCTTGAAAACGTGATTAACCGCGCCATGGTCGTGAGCGATGGAAACGTGCTTAATGTTGAAAATTTGAGCGGACTGGTATCGGAAACGGAAACGCCATCTGCAAGCAGCAAAACCTCCAGAAATATCCGCATCATCTCGGATGATGGCGATTTTAAAAGCATCAATGAAATAGAACAGGAAGCCATGCAGATTGCTCTTGATCATTTCGATCACAACATTACTCAAGCCGCCAAAGTCCTTGGTATGGCCAAATCCACGTTTTACAAGAAAATGAAAAATGTCCAGAACAATTAGGCTCAGACCCTATTGATGATGGATTCACAAGATAAAGGATTTATGAGATTCACTTGCGGTGAAAGAAGATTTTATCATGAGTGAATTGTTTTGGTTATCGGAAGAGCAGCTATTCTGGCGAAGCAACAACGCCAGAATGAAAAGCGCGAAGAAAAAAGAAGTCTGGGGGACAAGCCCCCAGACTTCAGGCGTGTGTGGGGTTCCTAGTTACTCTGCCCACCAGTGCGGAACTAAACACTGGCTTCGATTATCACGCATCGCGGCACATTGGGGGAGGATTGACCCGAAGTAAAAGGCCAAAAGCACCGCTCAAGCGCGTGATAATACTGTGGATGGCCAACTTTTGCGAAATTTCACAAACCGGCCATAAGCTTATTAACTTTATGCTCACCAACATACAGCCACACACGCTTTCAGGTGAATAATTTATATAATTAAATACATTTATTATGTAATTGAGGCACCTTGTAGCAAGCGTTATGAATAATGTCAAACAAAAAATCACACCCTATTCCAAAGAACACACCTATAAGCTAAGCTAGAACTCCAAGGAGAAAATTCAATGTCTGACAATCACCCACTGGATGGCCAGTACAGAATCACCAGCACAACCAGCTATAAAGGCCCGCTGGAAAAGCGCAGCGACGGCGAAACGCGTATTAAAAACAGCCAAACACAACGCACCGATGATGCTGGGTGCAAATGGACCAGCACATTTGAGATTTTAAATGACAACGAAGTAAAAATGATATCCTTGGCCGATCCATCCGAAGCCGCAATTGATTTTCTGCTCACCGCCCCTGATGGATCACCATCGCGTAACCCCGTCACCTATAAAACTACCCTCAAACTGGCGCGCAAAGGCGATAAAATCCAGATGTCCGGTCAGATCGAATACGGCCACGATGTCGTCTTCCTGACCATGCGCAAAATCGGGGATTAGAGAAGCTCCGCCAGCATACAGCGCGCAGACCCGCCACCATAACGCTCTAGCGTCGGCAGTGGACTATAAATCAACCTGGAAAAATGTTGATGACATTTTTCCAGCTGGTCCTCTTCAAGCGCTTGCAAAGCTTTTTCCGAAAGCACCAGCATCTTTTGTCCCCCATGCCCAACGACCTCCAGCGCATTCCCACAAAACGTACGTAGTTGATCATTACTAAACTCAATCACCTGATGTGTGTCGAGCAAAGACGACACAATGCGCCTCCGGTCTTCTTCAACAATACATTCGCTACAAATACCAGCCAGCGTGCTGCCAATCCACATCACACAATCCGTGTGATACACCGGTATACCTGTGTGGCTATGCGTTTCAAAGAAATCGATTTCATAGCCTATATGATCTGCCCATTTACGTGCCAACCCCTCATCAGTTCGCGCCGACAACGCCGCATAAGCGCGTCTGTTCACCCGGTCAGAAACAATGCTGGCTGTACTTTCCAGCGCCAGACCAAATTCTTCATATTCTGTCCAGTCAATTACATCCGGATAAATCTTTGTCAGCAGGGCAATAATGTCTTCACTACGTTCATCCTGACGGTTTTTATTGAGCATTGGACACAACATCAAACGCCCATCAGGAAATGAAAAAAACCAGTTCGGAAACACCATGTCCGGACATTGCGGCAACGCCTTGGCTGTCGTAATTTTCACACCGCTTTCCACCAGCTTGTCATGCAACTCCCGAAACTCACGCAAAGCCCGCGCGCTAGTCACTTCAACCGGCTCATGATCATCAACCTGATACGCGTTGGTTTCCATCGTCTCAGGATTGGCGTAAAAATCGGCAGGTTCAATCATCAACAAATGATTGGAGGATTGGGAAAAAGAATGTGCATCCATGATACAAACCAAACTTGCAGGGGGAAAGAAGCCTAAAAGGCCTTCAGGCACAAACAAGTATGCCCGATTGGGAGATATTTTACATCCCCAATTAGATAATTTCTTTAGATAAACGCCAACTTTTTGAACTAATCAGGCCAATTCGACCGGTAAACGTGTACCGATTTTTCCTTCAATCAGACCTATAGCCTTTTGCGTCATCGGCGCAACATAACCGGCCTTGGTCAAATTATACTCGCGCTGCGCCAGATAAGAAGCCCCGACAACAAACATTTCACATGTCTCTGCACGCTCATCATCTTCCCTCAAAAAGAAAACAGCACGATACCCCAAGGGATCCTCATGCACATCACAAGGTTCAACAGAGACCTGACGAATATTTTTCTCCCAGTTTTTGGAAGAAAAAGGATTCTTAAGCAACGCTGTAGCATGAACATGGTCCATAGCCAAAATCCCCAAATAAATTCCTTATACTTATAAGAGATGAATAATTTATGCAAAAAATGAGGGGAAGTCAAGAAAAAACTAAAAAAATCATTATATTACAATACACTAAACAAACAAAAGTTATAACTTATGTATCAATTGTGATTTTTTTATTAAAATCAGATTCTGCAAGATGCAGGTTATCAAAGTCATCTTTTCGCTTCAACAAGCGCCGAACTGCACGCCCCGTAGCTGGAAAAAAATGAACACGGCGAATAAAGGGCCCGCCAATATCAGCATTCAAAACCTGCAAACCTTTACGAAAAATATACTCTTGCACAAAAACAGTATTTTTGAGTCCGCGCTCCTCCGGATCATCGCCCTCACTGCTTCCTCCAAAAAGTCGAATGCGTATGCGGTTTTTCGCCGCACCCCGGCGCTTTAATTCACCGATGCACTTCTCAATCGGTTCAAAAGCCTTTAAAACAAGGTCCCGATCCGCTTGCTCTAAAAAAGGAAAATGCTCAAGCACGGCATCGGGCAACATAACATACCCCATCGCCCCAACTTTAAGCTCTGGGTCATAAATCGCCAATAACACTCCTGAACCAACAGTGGCAACCAGCATTTCATCCTTGCGCACCGTACAATTTGCGCTACCCGGCTCGACATAGAGCGCTACCGCATCAAACTGCGCATTGAAATAAGCATCCTGATCTCGTGTTAAACGACGCTCTTGCCGCACTTCATATGAAGAAGATGTTGCTTCAGGCGTTTCAGATGAAATTCGATCACTCATGCAAACATTATAACGGGAAAGTTAAAAGAAAGTATTACCAAAAATGCCTGATTCAGGCTCTTTTCTTTATACCTTTATTTTCCTCGCAATACCATTGATAGGTTCGAGAAAGCCCCTCCTGAAAAGTAGTTTTTGGCGTCCAGCCTGCATTTCGAATGCAAGACGAATCCATTAATTTGCGATGCGCCCCGTCCGGCTTACTGCTATCAAATGCAATACGCCCCGTAAAGCCAACAGTTTCAGAGATTATCACTGCCAACTCACGGATGCTAATATCCTCTCCCACACCAATATTCACCGGCATGGTGCCAGAATAGTTTTTGAGCAGAAACACAAGACCATCAGCCAAATCATCAACATAAAGAAACTCGCGCAAAGGCGTTCCACTCCCCCAGACCTCAAAAATATCCGCTCCGATCTCTTTAGCCGCATGCGCCTTCATCATCAACGCCGGAATGACATGCGAACCCTGTTCATCAAACGTATCGCCCGGCCCATAAAGGTTACACGGCATAGCAGAGATAAAATCGCGCCCATACTGCTCGCGATAAGCCTGGCACAACTTTATCCCTGCAATTTTAGCCACCGCATACGCTTCATTGGTCGGCTCCAGCGCACCCGTAAGCAGCGCATCCTCACCAATCGGCTGCGCCGCCTCTTTTGGATAAATACATGACGAACCCAAAAACAACAACTTCTCCACGCCCGCCTCATGGGCCGCATGAATAATATTGGCCTCAATCATCATATTATCGTAGAGAAAATCCGCCGGATAAGTGCTATTCGCTAAAATCCCGCCAACCTTCGCCGCCGCAATAATCACAACATCCGGTTTATTCTGAACAATCCACGCCCGCGTTGCCGCCTGATCACGTAAATCAAGCCCCTCCCGGCTGACGGTCAAAATCTCACAATCCTCAGATCGCAACCGCACCACGAGCGCAGCCCCAACCATGCCGCCATGCCCAGCCACCCAGACCCGTTTGCCGCTCAAATCATACGGCGCCTCTAACCAGCCATCGACCATGCCGCCATGCCCAGCCACCCAGACCCGTTTGCCGCTCAAATCATACGGCGCCTCTAACCAGCCATCGACCATGCCGCGCCCCCATCAAGGTGTAAAGCTGCGCGGTCCGCATTCACCATCGCCGCAACCAGCCCTTCAAACGTCGTTTTAGGAGTCCATCCCAAAACGTCGCGCGCCTTGGCCGCATCGCCCAGTAAATGATGCACTTCGGAAGGACGGAATAACTGACGATCAACCTCAATCAAAACCCGCCCGCTTTTCACCTCCACGCCTTTTTCATCTACGCCTGCGCCGCGCCATTCAAGCGATATACCCACATGCGCAAAAGCCGCCTGAGCAAACTCACGTACGCTATGCGCCTCCCCTGTCGCCAATACATAATCATCCGGAGCGCCGCGCTGTAAAATCGCCCACATCCCGGCAACAAAATCGCGTGCATCGCCCCAATCCCGAATGGAATCCAGATTACCCAGCCGAAGCACATCATTGCTCCCCGCCTCAACTGCCGCAACCGCCTTGGTGATCTTGCGAGTAACAAAATCCTCCCCGCGCAACGGACTTTCATGATTAAACAAGATACCGTTAGCCACATACATGCCGTAGGACTCGCGATAGCTCTTACCCAAATGATACGCCGCCAGCTTTGCCACGCCATAAGGGCTGCACGGCTCCATTTTCGTATCTTCATTTTGCGGCGCGCGCGCCTTCCCAAACATTTCCGAAGATGACGCCTGATAAACCCGCGTATAATTCTCCAGCCCGTTTACCCGTACCGCATCCAGAATATTGAGCGTCCCGGCAGTATTAATCTGCAAAGTCGAGGCCGGCGTTTCAAAGCTCACCTGAACTTGCGACAGCCCTGCCAGATTATAAATCTCATCCGGACGAATTTCGCGAATCAGCAAATTAAGGTTATTCGCATCCGTCACATCTCCCATATGCAAGCTGACATCGTCACTCACCAACCCCAAAACATCAAGCCGCGAAAGCCCCTCAATCGGATCGCTATAACTGTCCCAGCGCACCAAACCATGCACACTATACCCTTTCTCGCGCAAAAATTGCGCCAAATATGCCCCGTCTTGTCCGGCAATTCCTGTAATAAAGGCTGTTTTTGTCATTCTTACGTATGGCCTCAACGCATAATTACGTATGCATAAAAAATGCACGAAATCCTAAGCTTAAGCAAAGACTTTATGAAAGATTTAAACGCTGGCGCGTGGATTACGGGCCTGAAACAATCCGACGATCAGCATGAACAATGATTTGCGCTTTGCAAATTCAGGCACTGGGTGGTCCGCATCACCTTCACGGCCAAACGGCACCGGCTCAAAGTCCGTCTGCAAGCGCTGCTTCATCTTGTTTGTCAGAAAAGGCCACAAGATCTGATAGGTGAATTTTTCCGGCATATAATCCCCCATCCCGATATCGGCAGATGGCCGGTATGAATGATTATAAAACGTTCCGAAAATCTGATCCCAGATCATCAAATTCTCGCCGTAATTTCGGTTCCCCTCATACAAAAGCCGGCTATGATGCCAGCGATGCAGGCCTGGCGTGTTGAAAATATAGTTCAGCAGCCCGAACCGCATCTCGACATTGCAATGGGTCAGCATGCCAATAAACGCGGTAATTGCGCTCAGCCATTTTACTACCTCCATCGGCGCGCCCAGCGCCAGCAAAATCCAGAGCCCCAACACAATACTGATCAGACTGTCAACAAAATGGAACCGGCCGGTATTCAAAAACCACAGCTTGGTGACGCTGTGATGAACGGCATGAAACCGCCACATCCACGAAATTTCATGCGCCAGACGGTGCGCCCAGTACAAACCGAATTCCGCAGTTGTCATCCCTAAAAACACTTGTGTCCAAAGCGGCCAGTTCCGCGGCCATATACCGTACGCTGGCCCGGCCTCGGCCACTGGCGTTATATAATCGGCCAGCCCGATCACCCCGCTAAACAGGAAGAGTAACTGCACACTGCCTTTCGAGCTGATCGTATGCAGGATCGAGGCCGTATTCTGCCCATCGGGTTTCAGCCATTCGCGCTCATACGGCATCCATTTTTCCAGAAAAAACAGCGACAAAATCAAAAACACATAGGCAATATTGAAATACAGCACTGGCGCATCATGCGAAAAGCCGTATCCCGCCACGCTCATACAAATGACAAACAATGCCGGCCACAAAGCCCAGGATAAATAATATTTAATGTTTTCCATGCTCAATCTCCATTTAATGTCATTGCGAGGAGTAAGACCGACGCAACAATCCATCCCTGAAACAATTACAATAGATGGATTGCTTCGCTCACGCTCGCAATGACGCAGCGGCCTCATCGCCGATGCTGTAATAACTTTTATACCAATCGACAAACCGCTTTAACCCCTCGGCCAAAGACGTTTCCGGTTTAAAACCGATCACCTCTTCCAGCCCCTTCACATCGGCATAGGTCGCATAAACATCACCGGGCTGCATCGGCATAAAATTCTTCTCGGCGTGTTGTCCTGTTTCTGCTTCCAAAATATGGATCATATCCATCAATTGCTCAGGATGATTATGTCCAATATTATATAAACGATACGGCGCGTTACTAAATGATGGGTCTGGTTTTTTTGAATCCCAACTTGCGTCTTGTTCAGGCACATGATCAAGCAGCTTCATCATCGCTGCGGTAATATCATCAATATAGGTGAAATCGCGCATCATATCGCCGTCATTATAAACATCGATCGGCTTGCCCTCATAAATCGCCTTCGTAAATTTAAAATACGCCATATCCGGACGCCCCCACGGCCCGTACACGGTAAAAAACCGCAAACCCGTACACGGGATGCCGTAAAGATGCGCATAGGAATGCGCCATTAACTCACCTGCTTTCTTTGTCGCCGCATACAAACTGATCGGATGATCGACATTGTCAGAAACCGCGAACGGCACCTTCGTATTCGCCCCGTAAACCGAAGACGATGAAGCAAAAATCAAATGCTCCACACCGCTGTGGCGGCAGCCCTCCAGCACATTCACAAACCCCTGCAAATTCGAATCGACATAGGCATGCGGATGATCGAGCGAATAACGCACACCGGCTTGGGCCGCCAGATTGACAACAATCTGCGGCTTTTCCGCCTCAAACAACGCCGTCATAGCCTCACGATCCGCCAGATCAAGCTGCTGAAAGGTAAAACCGCTTTGCCCCTCAAGTTCGGCCAATCGCGCATGTTTCAGCGCAACATCGTAATAATCATTCAGATTATCAACCCCGAGCACTTTATGCCCAGTCGCCAGCAATTCTTTGGTAAAGGCATGCCCAATGAAACCAGTCGCCCCTGTCACAAGTATCTTTTTCATTGGCCTATCCTATTACGCTTGCGCCGCCCGCCGCAAGCGATCATTAATCGCAATACCGATCCCGACTTCCGGCACGGCCATCACAGCAATCCCCTTCGCTCCGCTCTCGTCAAGCACTTTCAGCATCGCAAACAAATTCGCCGCCGCTTCATACAAATCCTTATTTTCACTCAAATTACAAACCAGTTCCGCCGGAAAATCACTCCCAATCATAAATTTTGTTCTGCCAAAAGCGAGCAGCGCCTCGTCCTCTTTCAAATCAATCGCATTTAACCGCACCGGCAAATTCGGCGCATAATGCTTCAGTAATTGCCCCGGCGACTTTGGCGCCACAGAATCGCCTGCATCATACCGAACTTCAACACCAAGAACTTTGGATATATCCTCCGCACTGATCCCGCCCGGACGCAAAACTAGCGGCGCTTCACCGCTCAAATCCAGCACCGTGGATTCCAGCCCCACCGCGCACGCCCCGGCCGCCAAAATAATATCCACCTTATCCCCCAGCGAATCATACACATGCGCCGCCGTTGTCGGACTAAGCGTTCCCGACGCATTCGCACTCGGCGCCGCCAAGGGTACACATGCCGCCTTTATCAACGCCCGTGCCACCTTATGCGCAGGCACGCGCACCGCCAGCGTTTCCAGCCCCGTACTCGCCAGTTCGGAAATCTGCGTATTCTCTTTCTTTGGTAAAATCAACGTCAGCGGCCCCGGCCAGAAAGCTTGCGACATCGCGCGCGCCCAGTCATTAACCACAACAAATTCCCCCGCCTGCTCCAGATCCGTGACATGAATGATCAAGGGATTAAAGCTCGGCCGTCCTTTGGCCGCAAAAATCTTCGCCACAGCCTGCCCATTGGTCGCATCCGCCGCCAGACCGTAAACAGTCTCAGTCGGCATACCGACCAGCCCGCCGGATTTCAAAATCTCGGCAGCCTCGGCAATACTTTCAGGATTTGCGCTCTTGATCATGCTTTGTGCAATACACCACCGGATACGGGCCGTGCAATCCCCGTCGTTTCGGGCAAACTCAGCGGTAAACCCAACAAAGAGCGTACCGCCAGATAACCAAAACACTCCGCCTCAATTGCATCACCGTCATAACCAACATCATCTATAGATTTCATTTTACTTTTAGGCCTCCAAAAACCACCTAAACGCTTGGATAAAACCTCCATCAAATATTTATTTTTTCGTCCGCCACCAGCGACATAAATAACCTTGGGAACATTTGGCAACCCCTTCACTGATTTTTCAATAGCCCCCACGCTCATAGCAAACAACGTCGCCATCCCCATTTCATCTGACAAGTCACGAACAATATCAACACTCCAACTATTACGGTCCAACGATTTGGGACCCGGCAAACTAAAATAGTCATCGGCAAGAAAACCCTCAAGAATACCCACATGTGGCAAGCTTTTTGAGGCAAGCATACCATCCTTATCAAAGGCAACGCCTCGCCTGTGCTTAATAAAATCATCCATCAACGCATTCCCCGGCCCGCAGTCAAACGCACATAAATCGCCATCTTCCGCAATATACGTCACATTCGCCACACCACCCAGATTCAAAACTGCCACCGGCTTATCCTGACCTACCATAATCGCCGCATGATACAGCGGCGTCAATGGCGCACCCTGCCCCCCGGCTTTCATATCCGCTGAACGAAAATCATTCACCACATCCATACCCGTCTCCACCGCCAGCCATGCTCCGTCACCGAGCTGCCATGTAAAACTATCCTTCGGAGCATGGGTAATGGTCTGGCCGTGAAAGCCAATCACATCCGCCTCAAAACCGCTTGCCTTCACCGCCGCAATGTGCAAATCCGTCACCAGAGCTTCCGCTTCACGCGTCTGCGCATCGGGCACGCGTTTACCAAAACACGCCCGCACATTATCCCGCACGCTCAAATCATAAGGATGCGCATAAAACCCCAGCGGTTTAACGAAAGCGTGCCCGTCGGTTTCCACTAGCGCGACATCAATCTCCCCGTCTAGCGCCGTTCCGGACATCAGGCCAATTGCCCTATAGACTTTATGCTCACTCATGCTTATACAATTTGGGTTATGACGAAATACAAATCAGAATTTTTAAACATCTTAACCGAGCGCGACTTCATTCACCAGTGCTCTGATTTCAACGGCCTTGATGCCAAGCTGAGTAAAGGCGTGCAAAGCGCATATATCGGCTTTGACGCCACCGCTGACTCCTTGCATGTCGGTTCCCTCGTCCAAATCATGATGCTTTACTGGTTCCAGCAATGCGGCCACAAGCCGATCACCCTGATGGGCGGCGGCACCACCAGGGTCGGCGACCCTTCGGGCAAGGATGAAAGCCGCCGGATGCTCACTGAAACCGATATCGAAAAAAACATCGGCGGCATCGGGCTGATCTTCGGAAACTACCTCCGATACGGCAGCGGCCGAACCGACGCGCTGATGGTGAATAACGCCGACTGGCTTGACCAGCTCAACTATATCGACTTCCTGCGCGATTACGGCCCGCACTTTACAATCAACCGTATGATGGGCTTCGAGTCCGTCAAACTCCGCCTTGAGCGAGAACAACCGCTGACCTTCCTCGAGTTTAACTACATGATCTTGCAGGCTTACGACTTTGTCGAATTACGCCAGCGCTTCGGCACCATTTTGCAAATGGGCGGAAGCGACCAGTGGGGAAACATTATCAATGGCGTTGAATTATGGCGACGAACCTCGCCAAGAGAAAAAAGCAAAGGTTTCAGCGTTGGCAATTACTCTGGACCAGCTACAGATCCAGTTTTCGCCCTCACCACTCCGCTGCTTACCACCGCCAGCGGCGCAAAAATGGGCAAAACCGCCGATGGCGCGGTCTGGCTCAACGCCGACAAGCTCCCCGCATACGACTTCTGGCAATACTGGCGCAATACCGAAGACGCCGATGTCGGGCGTTTCCTCAAGCTCTTCACCACCTTGCCGATGGACGAAATCGCCCGCCTCGAAGCCGTGCAGGGCGCAGAAATCAACGAGGTCAAAAAAGTACTGGCCTTCGAAGTCACCAAACTCTGCCACGGCGAAACCGCCGCACGCGAAGCCGCCGACACGGCTGCCAAAGTCTTCGAACAAGGCTCGATCGGCGCGGATTTACCCTGCGTTCAACTCGACCTCTCCGCAGGCGTAACCTTCATCGATGCCGCCTGCGCCGCCGGACTCACCACATCGAAAGGCGAAGCCCGGCGCATCATCAGTCAAGGCGGCGCGAAAGTAAACGGACAGCCCGTCACCGATCCCGCCTTTACCCTCACCGCCGATATGATCAGCGAAGGCGATGCCATCAAAATCTCAACTTCGAAGAAAAAACACGCACTGGTAAAAGCGAGCTAAAAAATTTATTTCTGCTCGAACAGCACGCGCCGTAAAATTCCTGGCGTCAGAACTGACAGCGGGTTTACCGAAACTTTTGGATCCTCGCTTGATCCCTTCATCGTATAGGTCGCCGCGATCAGAGCGCCGGTTCCGCCGGTTAGAATGTCCCCGACCAGCGGAATATCGCCGATCACCTTGTTAATCCCGGACAGCGGAATAATTGTACCGGTCACATCCATCGTATGGGCGGCATTATCAAACGTCCCGTCGAAGGTCAGCCCCAATGAATTTCCCGAGGTCCGGCCATCTTTAAACACCAGCAACGACCCGTTCGGTCTATACCGCCAGTCAAAATTCGCCTCCATCTTGGTAAAGCTGAGGCCTTCCTGCCCGTTCAGGCTGGCCATTAACCCTGGCAAAGACATCGCCCCGAGAAGCTGCGCCAATGCTGGAGCATCGATAACCTTGAAATCGCTCATCTCCGCCACACCGATTAAATTCCGGTCAAACACTCCGCGGATCGGCTCGCCGTAAATCACCAGCTTGCCGCCGCGCACACCTTTATACAAATCAAATGCTTTAAGTATCGCACCCGCATCATCGGCTTCCAATCGAAAGACCCTCTTGCCAGAGCCATCGGGCTTATAACGCAAATAAATATCGCCGCCGCCCGCAATACCATCCATTTCCATCTGGTTAATTGTGCCCTGTTCGTCAATATCGATATACAGCTTGGCATATTGCACTGTTTCTTCATCCGCCGTGCGCATCCGGTCAGCCGCCACCGAAATCAACATCGGCGGCGCTTCATAAGGTTTACCCTCTTCTTTTTCATCGTCCATAAACGGCCTTGCATCAAGGAAGGGCCCATCCAGCACAATTTTCGTCTTTCCGGAAGGCTCAACCTCAAATTCCAACTGCGCCACCGTTTCATTCAACGTAAAACGTGAAACCTTGCCTCCAGCCAATTCTGTCTCTTCGCCCTTCTGACGAAACCGTAAATGAGAAGACTCCAGTTTCAAAGCCGGCGCGCTCCCTTTCAGATCAAGAATTTCCTTTAAGTCCCCATTCTTCAAAACCGCTTTAAGCGTTGCGCTTCCCTTCACCTGAGGCTTCTTCTCATAATCAAACGGATCGACAAAGACCCGCGCCGGAGTCAAATCCGCCGCCACAAGCGCCTCGGCGCCCCCCCCAGCATATTCTGTATAGGTCACATCAACCGAAGCCGATCCTTCTAAAAAGCTGCTCAGATCCATGCCGAACTGATCACGCAGTTCCGGCGTCGCCATCACTGCAGCCTTAACCTGCATGGCATAGGGCTTGCCTGCCGCACTTAAATACTCATGATAATCAAGCGTAATCGGCTGATCGCCAAGCCGTCCCTTGCCCCTCACCCGCAAAGCATTGTTTTTCACGCTTACATCAAACGGCCCTTCACTTAAGGGAAGTCCGCGCACCACATTGGGCAAGAATGCATTGCTGAGCGTTCCTCGAACATTCACATCGACATCGGCAATCTTAATGTCCTTTTTCGTCGGCAAGGAAATATTAACCCGCATATCAGCCTGACCACGAACATTCGCAACATCAATCTCACTATTCACCCCAATCGGCTCATCACGAATGTAGGTAAAAACTGATTTAGCAGGACCTTGAAGCTTAAGGTTAATATCGGCTTGCCCTTTTCCAGCCTCAATAATATTGACTAACTCAACATCCGCTTCACTAACAGCCAAATCCATCACTCTGGCAGATTCAATATCAATACGTATCGTTTCGCTATCGAGATCGAATCTGGCTCTGCCTTTAGCGTTAGTAACCGGCTTAAGTGGCGCACGATAATCAATACTCATACCTTCAAACTCAAATCCCGCCACAAGCTTCTTCAGATCAACACTCGTTCTACCCTCACCCGGTAGAACCTCAAGATCGCCCTGCGCATAAATATTTGAAAAAATGCCTGCCCCGAGCTTATCAACAATCCATTCCTTGCTGTTATCCTCGGCCAGCGCCACAGGCCACAAAGGTGCAATCGCACTCTGCGCTAAACGTTCAATTTCAAGACGCACCGGACCGTTAACAGTGCCCGCCTCACTCAACGTCAAATCGGCATTCCCCTCAAGCTTTACCCCGCTGATCGTAACCTGCACCTTCTTGAGATCAACCTGACCGTTCTGCGCCGTGTAATGCGCCAAAACGCCTAAATCTTTGTAGACCACAGGCTGTGCCGAAAGCTCTGCAATATTCAACGCCCCGGCCTCAGAAAGCACCGTTAAATCAGCGCGCTGCAACTTCATACCTTTATCAATACGCGCCTTAAACTGTGCATTGAGCGGCACATCCTGCATTTTCAAAATCTCAAGCTCAGGAATTTTCTGCCCCAACAGTGACAAATCAAAATTTTCTAAAATTGCATCCAGATCTACCGCCTCAGAGGCAAGTCCTAACTCTGCCGTAAATTTAAGCCGAGGCGCGGCGCCCGCCTCTGCAGGCAAATCCACAATCCCCTTCGACCGCAAAGCCCCCTCGACCCGTTCAATCACAATATCAGCGCGCGGCAAAACCCACGAAAGCGCGAGCACCCGGTCATCAACCAACAAGCTGGCCTCTTCAATCTCAAAACTTCTCAGTTCCGAAAGCAAACTATCCGCCACTGGCCCGTTCTGATCGCCGGCAAGAACGCCTAGAATTTGTTCAATATAATCAACTTGCGCGCCATCTTCTTCCTTTGGTTGCGCCGGACCATAAATTTTTGTATCTGCCACGCCAATATCAAAGCTATTATCCGCATTTCGAATAAGACTCAAACTTGGACGCTTAAGAACCAACCCTTCGGGCCGTATCTGCCCCATCAGCAAATGCGCTTTATTCAGCCCCAGCGCTGCTTCGCCAATCGAAGCCACAACACGCCCCTCCGGCCCATACACGCTCGCCCCCTTTAGGCCCAGCAGCAACGGCTCGCGCAAATCCGGCCAAAACAGCACAATGTTATCCATGCTGACATACATACCGCTTTGCTCATCACGCAAAGCTTCTTGAATATATGGCCGCGCAAACTCCATATCCAGCGGCGCCGACAAAAGCCGCCATCCTAAAACGCATACAGCCACCACCGTTAAAACAACGCCAACCGCCAAAATTTCAACGAATATAAGACCACTACGTCTGCAGAAAAGCTTGAAATCCATATCCTATTTTATGCCACGCTTGACTTAAGCCGCAAAGCCCCCATGTTAAAGAAACTGAAGTAAGTATGGATTTTTGAAAGGACAACGCTATGACAGAATTAAAAGTTGGAGACCCCGCCCCTAATTTCACCGCCCCCGCAGACGGCAATCGTGAACTTTCCCTATCGGATTTTAAAGGCCAAAAGATTGTCCTATATTTCTATCCCAAAGACGACACACCCGGTTGCACCAAGGAAAGTTGCGGCTTCAACGAAGCCCTGCAAGCTTTCAAAAAACTAGGCACAACCATCATCGGCATCTCCAAAGACTCACCAGTACGCCATGATAAATTCAAAGCAAAATACAATTTGAATTTCCCGCTCGTCTCCGATGAAAACACCGACATTTGCGAACGCTATGGCGTCTGGAAAGAAAAAAATATGTACGGCAAAAAATACATGGGCATTGAACGCTCAACCTTCCTGATCAATGAGGAAGGCAAAATCGCCGCTATATGGCGCAAAGTCAAAGTCGACGGCCACGTTGAAGAAGTTGAAAGCGCCGCAGAAAACATCGCAAAAGCCGCCTAGACAAAAAGCCCTCGACGATTGAGGGCTTTTCTATTTAGAAAAATTTGGTGATCACAAAGGACTATGACTATCCCGCCAGAGCGGTGACCATATCTTCCAGCCGAACCTGACGCCCGGCACCAGCCTTGTTCAAATGATCATGCATATGATCAATAATCACGTCATTATAGCCGTGGAAGAAATGATTAGCCTCATCAATCACGCGGTAATCGATATCAATACCTTTTTGCTGATGCAAACGTTCAACAAACTCAGACACGAAGGATTCTTCGATTACGTCATCTTTGCCTCCATGCACCACCAGACCGGAAGTCGGGCACGGTGCAAGAAAACTAAAATCCTCAGTATTCGCAGGCGGAGCGACAGAAATAAAACCTTGAATTTCCGGGCGCCGCATTAAAAGCTGCATACCGATCCACGCACCAAAAGAAAACCCGCCAACCCAAACATACGGCGCATTTGGATTAATCTCCTGCATCCAGTCCAGCGCAGAAGCGGCATCGCTAAGCTCTCCCTCGCCTTGATCAAACAGTCCTTGCGAACGCCCAACACCACGGAAATTAAACCGCAAACACGAAAATCCGCGCGCCGCAAAGCCTTGGAACATATTATAAGTGATTTTGTTATTCATCGTACCGCCATGCTCTGGACTCGGATGTAAAATTAAAGCGAGCGGGGCGTTTTTAATTTTTGAATGAGAATAGCGACCTTCAAGACGGCCCGCCGGACCATTGAAAATAACTTCTGGCATTTAGTATCCCTAACTGTTTTCGGGTTTGATTTTTAAAAACCGGAACGAAGGAAATAAAAGCCTCGCCCCGATCCTGCTATATTTTAAAGCTGCCCCTATATAGGAAAAACATCCTGCACTGTCTATAAAAACATTACAACCTATTGATTCTGTTTGTGGATAATACCCGCTACAAATCGAATCATTTTCAGTCCAAGTAGCTCAAAATATGTACTATGTAAAAAAACAGCCGCCCTTTTTCACAAAATTCACAAAAACATACGACAAAAAAGAAAATTTCATAGTGCAAAAACGCCAAAGAACCTATAAAGCATTAGACATTATTAATATAAACGAAAATTTAAAACCGTAAAAACGAATGCCCTCAACACTCACATTAAATTCACGCGGAGAATACGCCCTCATAGCAATGGTTGAACTTACCCGTACAGACTCTAAAAATCCGCTTCCATTAACAAAAATTGCAGCCAATGCCGGAATTTCACTATCCTACCTTGAACAACTCGTCTCCGGACTACGACGCCACGGCCTTGTCAAAAGCTATCGCGGCCCCGGCGGTGGGTATCTTTTAAACAAGAGTGCCGATGAAATCATGATTACCGATATTCTGCGCGCCAGCGAAGACAACGCACCGGCAAAACGCAAAAAAACGAAAACCGGCAAAACAAATCCTTGTGAACATACCCATGCCCTATGGGAGCATATTGGTAGAATTTTATCGGCAACTCTGTGTGAAATTACATTACATGACGTACTGCACAATCAACTTGAACATCACCCACATGCTCGTAAACTATTTGAAACCATAGGGAAAATCGCTTAAATAGCGTCCATGGATAAAAAAACCTATTTAGATTACAACGCCACCGCGCCAACGCGGCCAGAAGTCATCGCCATTATAAATGAATGCTTAAGCGCGCCGCACAACGCTTCTGCTGTACATAGCTTTGGCCGCGAAGGACGTAAAATTGTCGAGTGTGCCCGCGAGAAAATTGCCGCCCTCGTCGGTGTCCCGCCTGCTCAAATCATTTTCAATTCCGGCGCGACAGAGGGCAATAACACAGTCCTGCGCCATTTCACAAAAGAACGGGTTCTCGTATCAGCCATTGAACATCCGTCCGTTTTGGAAACTGTCCCGAAAAGTGACCGCATCCCGACTACTCCGGAAGGCGTGCTGGATCTGGAAACCTTCGAGATACTACTCAAAGCCGAAAAAACCGCATTAGTTTCGGTGATGCTGGCCAATAATGAAACCGGCATTATCCAGCCCGTCAAAGAAGCCGCAGCGCTGGCCCACAAACACGGCGCGCTATTTCACTGCGATGCTGTGCAGGCCGCCGGGCGTATCCCCATCGATATGGCCGCCCTTGGTATCGATTTTTTTACCCTCTCAGCCCATAAAATCGGCGGCCCTCAAGGTATCGGGGCCCTCGCACTCGGCATTTGCGGAATAACACCAACCCTGCTGCATGGCGGCGGGCAAGAAAAATCCGCAAGAGCCGGCACCGAAAATGTCGCCGGAATTGCCGGATTTGGGATAGCAGCAGAGTTAGCCCAAGACGGAATTCAGGATTATCAGAACAAAACACGCGCCCTGCAAACCAAACTTGAAACGACGTTAAAAAACATAAAAATCTACGGCAAAAATGCCCCGCGCGTTGCGAACACCACGCTGTTCTCCCAGCCCGGCGTATCCTCCGAAACATTGCTCATAGCGCTCGACCTCGAAGGCGTCGCCGTATCCAACGGCTCAGCCTGCTCATCGGGCCGCGTTCAGCCCAGCCACGTTCTCAAAGCCATGGGCGTAAGCGATGAAGAAACCACAAGCGCCATACGCATCTCGACCGGATGGAACACAACCCAAAACGATATTGATCGCTTTATCAAAGTCTGGCAAAACATCACCTCCCGCATCCAAAAGAAAGCTCAAGACCGTGCCTAAAATTACATTCCTGCATAAAGACGGTTCGCACCAGATTATAGAAGCTGAAAACAACTGGTCGATCATGCAGGTTGCCGTCGAACATAAGATCAAAGGTATAGAGGGTGCCTGCGGCGGATCAATGGCCTGCGCCACCTGCCATGTCTATATCCACTCTGACTGGATCGATCGCGTAACCGCCGCGGGCAACGAACAATGCGAGGAAGAAGAAGACATGCTCGACATGGCCTTCGATGTACGTGACACTTCTCGGCTTGGATGTCAGGTAAAACTCACTGAGGATCTCGACGGCCTGGTCGTCACCTTGCCAGGCACAAAAGAAGAGGCATTTTCATGATCCGGCATATTGTAATGTTTTCCGCCAAGAACAAGGATGACCTCGATACAATCGAAAGCGGGCTGATGAACCTCACGCAAATTCCCGGCGCAAAAATAGAGATCACCCGCAATCAAAAAGCCGATCAGCTCGGCAACGACATCGATATTGTCGTCTATGGTGAATTCCCCGATCTTGAAACACTGAACGCCTATAAACGCCACCCGCTCTACGAAAAATCTACCTCCATCGTCCGTCCCTTGCGCGAACTACGCTTCGCCGCGGATATTGAGGCTGCAACTTGAAACCTAATGAGAGGGAACGGCGGCGTCCCAATCAAAACCGCCCAGCACGCCCTTCAAAAGCTCTTCATCCCGGCGGCGATGTCCTTCAGGAGGCTCATTCCCGTACACATCGAGATTATAAACAGATTCATAAAAGCGAACCATCAAATCACCTTCGCCGCGCATGCACGACACACGCAAAGAGTCTCCCCAAAAATCACAATTGCCTCTATCTTTATTCAAATAATTTGATTCCATAGCAGCTTTCCAAAAATGAAAGGCTTGAAACAAAGGCGTAGCCTCAAAAAAATCTGATGACGATATTTTCCCAAGCTCTTCCCGAAGAGCCTTCTTTGATGCCACTGTAAGCTGAGAATACGCAAAATCACGCAAACTCGAAGCCTCGTAAACAAGAACATCTTTAGCTTCAGTAAAAAAATCCCGCAGCGTTTGGTAGCTATCCTTCTGACTAGCCATAAAATCCTGCAAAACTGTAGTCTCCCTGCCGTAAATTGGCTTAATCTTACGCGCGCAATGATTAAATTCATCAACCAGCACAAGATCAAAATTGCCCTCAAACCCTTTTTCAAGAATTATTTTCTCAATGCGCTCTTTCGTTTCACGCGCATGACGCAAATAATCCCCCGAAAAGAAGAATTCAGGATTTTGATCGATAATCGGCAACTCTTTTTGCTTAAAAGCAAAACCAAGCCGTTTTTGTAATATCTGGCGTCTAATATATGAAAACATGGCACACTCACTATATTTGATTTTATAATATGTCAACAAAAACTCGGAAATCTGGACTTTTTCACGGCAAACGCTTATATAACCCCCGTTATGAATAGCCTAGGCATAAACAAAGCCCCCAAGGACACGCGCGTAGTCGTGGCCATGTCCGGCGGCGTCGACTCCTCCGTCGCCGCCGCGCTCTTGTATGAGCAAGGCTATGATGTCGTCGGCGTTACGCTCCAACTCTATGACTCCAATGACCATGGGGGCGAAGCGGTCGCCAAATCGAAAACCTGCTGCGCCGGACAGGATATCTACGACGCCAAAAAAGTCGCAGGTATTTGCGGCTTCCCTCACTATGTTCTGAATTACGAAAGCAATTTCCGCGAAAGCGTCATCGAGGATTTCGCTGATAGCTATATGCGCGGCCAAACCCCGATCCCTTGCGTCAAATGCAACCAGAGCGTCAAATTCCACGATCTGCTGCAAGTGGCCAAAGACCTCGGCGCAGATTGCATGGCCACCGGCCACTACATCAAACGCGTAATCAACGACGATGGCCGCGCCACCCTCCACCGCGCCCACGACCACGGCAAGGACCAGAGCTATTTCCTCTTCGCCACCACGCAGGAACAACTCGACTTCCTGCGCTTTCCCTTGGGCGGCTGGAGCAAAGACAAAACCCGTCGGGAGGCCGACCGCCTCGGCCTGATCACTGCCGACAAACCCGACTCTCAGGACATCTGCTTCGTCCCACATGGCGACTATGCGCGTGTAGTCAAAAAAATCCGCCCCGAAGCGGAACAGCCCGGCGACATCGTCCATATCGATGGCCGCACCGTCGGCACGCACGAGGGGATCATCCACTACACCATCGGCCAGCGCAAAGGCCTCGGCATCGGCGGCGGCGTCAGCGAGAACAACGAACCCTTATATGTCGTGCAGATCGACCCTGCGACCAACACCGTCATCGTCGGCCCGAAAGAAGCCCTGGCCCGCGATATTCTGTATCTAGAAGATTGCAACTGGCTGTATGACACCAAAAACCTGAAGGCAAAAAAAGGCTGCGCATTCCTCCCTGTCACAGTGAAGTTCCGCTCTGTCATGCAGCCTACACCCGCCGTTTTAAACACGGAAAAAAATGAAATCAGACTAGACCAGCCACAGTACGGCATTTCACCGGGGCAAGCCGCCGTATGCTATGCGGGCGATCGCGTCCTCGGCGGCGGCTGGATCACAAAAACAAGCAAAAAATCCGCGCAAAACGCTGCTTAAGCCAGCATTTTCAGACAATTCTATATCTCCCGCCACAAAGTCGCCTTTCCTGCCACGTTAACCACCCCTTAAGAATAAATTATGTATAATAAAGCCGTAACTTAACCAGAAAAGGCTTGACACATGGCGGAACCAGGGGACATCACATTAGCAAGCTATAACAGCGCAGGCGTTAGCAAAGACACACGAAACCGACTGGCCGAAATCTATAAAGAAATAGGCCGCGAACCTTCTGTTGGTTCAAAGATTAAAGTCGAAGGCCCAAAGGCAGAATTCACCAAATGTGCCGACCCGGTTTGCACCTTCATGAACCAATATAATGACATTAACGAAGCTCTTGAACGCGATGGCGGGGTCATCAGTGAAATTTCATCATGGGGGATCAACGCTAATAATTTTGACGATGTCATAACAATGGCTAAGAAAGGGCTCATCCCCGAAGAAATAAGCGACGAAGTAAATGCAGCCATCGCCGAAGTCGAGGCCAATCAAGCAAAATACCGCATTGAAGATGGATGGTTCGGCAGCCACGACAGCACCGCCGCTGACAACAGAATGGAACTCCCGGGACCATCCTCCTAAAAATAACCACCATCAAAAACTCAACTAAAAACATTGCTCACAGCCATAATCCGTAATTTACCTTAATCAATTTTTAACATCTGAAATGTTATTATGTCAAAAAGAGCGAGATACGCTCAAGAGGGCATTTGACATGGGCGATACAAAATATACAGCTTTAGGACGGACAAATACGCGCATAATCGAACAAGGAATTATGCCTGCGGAAAAATTCCAGAAAAATAAATATAGTCCCAAAGCAGACTACCCTAAAGATGTAACGGATCAATTCAACACTAAGGCACTTCCCTTGGATCATATCGAGGAAACATTCTTGCGCCTCTATGAAAGACAAAAACTCTTTGCCGACAACAACACAGCATATACAAGCCCACAACGCATTACAGCAACCATGATGGAAGAACTCGATGACAGAGGACCGGAAGGACGACATCCGGCCATAGAAGCTGCATTTCAAGATATCATGAGCAGACCCGATAAATTCGGCCTTGAAGTCAAAGAAGCCGGTATGTTTAATTTCGGTGGCCCGCACAATTTCACCCCAATAGTGCCGCAATAAAAAACAACTCTCTGTAACCCCGCACCTTTTTCAGGCCACGCGGCAATTTTAAATACGCCTCTCTTGACAATTTCAAATGAAAACGCGATAAACCAACCTTGCAGCGTCAACAGCGCTTATGGCGAAGTATCTCAGCCGGTTAAAGCAGTGGAACAAATCCATATGTCTCAAATGAGGCGCGCTCCAAACGGCTTGAAATGACAAGCCTTGGAAAGTATAAAAAACATAACCCTACCCTTTACGGGTATCATTGGAGTAACAAATCGGTCTTCTTGGCCATTTAGGTTACGGCGGTGTAGCTCAGGGGTTAGAGCAGAGGAATCATAATCCTTGTGTCGGGTGTTCAAATCACCCCACCGCTACCAACCCCGCCTTCAAAGCTAAAATCAGCCTTGTCCGTCATTTGACGTCGCCATCAGAAAAATCGTCCAAAACCATTTTCGCAACGGCACACGGCTTTTATTTACGCTGCCTTATCTTTTAGCAAGTCTTCGCGGCGGAGCAGGGCGTCGGGGTCTGCGTCGCGGCCACGGAAATTCCGATACAGGATTGCCGGATGCTGGGAACCGCCCTTGGACAGGATTTTTTCCTGATAGGCTTTGGCGGTTTTGCGGTCATACAGGCCCTTTTCAAGAAACAGTTCGAACGTATCGGCGTCGAGAACCTCGGCCCATTTATAGCTGTAATATCCGGCGGAATAGCCGCCTGCGAAGATATGGCTGAAGCTGGTTGAGGTCGGTCCGGCGAGGCGTGGGAAGAGCGTTGTATCTTTAAGCGCTTTATCTTCGAATGCGGCGACATCGTCGATTGTTGACGGGTCGGCGGTGTGCCAGGTCATGTCCAGCATTCCGAGGCCGATTTGGCGCAAACCGCCCCAGCCGACCATGAAGTTTTTGGCCTTGCGTACTTTTTCGATAAGGTTGACCGGTATTTTTTCACCGGTTTCGTAATGGGCGGCGAAATGGTCGAGGGTTTTCTTCTCATAGCACCAGTTTTCCTGAAGCTGGGAGGGGAGTTCGACAAAATCCCAGAGGACTGAGGTGCCTGATAAGGAGCGATAGGTGATGTTTGAAAGCAATCCGTGAATGGCGTGGCCCATTTCATGGAACAAGGTTGTGACTTCGCCGTGGGTAATGAGCGAGGGTTTGTCTTCGGTAGGCTTTGTGAAGTTGCAGACGATGCCAATGACCGGGCGTTCGATCTTGCCATGGAACAGGCCCTGGCTGCGATAGGCGGTCATCCATGCGCCGTTCTTTTTACCTGTGCGGGGGAAGAAGTCGCCGAAAAGTGTGCCGATGAAGGCCCCGGAGGTTTTGTTATAAAGTTCAAAGGTTTTGACGTCTTTGTGCCATGTTTCATAGTCTTTTGCTTCGCGGAACTCGATGTTAAATAGCTGTGAGAAATGTTCAAAACATCCGGCCAGGACTTTATCCAGTGGGAAGTAGGGTCGGAGGTCTTC
Organism: Rhodospirillales bacterium; assembly: GCA_023898785.1. Lineage (NCBI taxonomy): Bacteria > Pseudomonadati > Pseudomonadota > Alphaproteobacteria > Rhodospirillales > Rhodospirillales bacterium. The sequence goes on from CP060239.1 coordinate 30,980, forward strand.
GGAAGAAAAATCGAAGAGTTTTTGTTTTAGCTTTTCAGCATAATAGCCTACATCCCAAGGTTTAAGCTCACTTTCGAGGCCGTGTTTTTTGGCGAATTTCTGGAGCTGAGCAAGATCTTTTTTGGCTGCCGGTTTATAGGTACTTTTAAGTTTTTTGAGGAAGCCTAAAACGCTTGAGGGGTTTTCGGCCATACGGCGTTCCAAAACATAGTGGGCATGTGTTTTATAACCGAGCAGCCTCGCACGTTCGTCTTTCAGGGTGATAATTTTTTTGATGTTTTCGCAGTTATCAAATTCATCACCGTAGGCGCGGCTGCCGAAAGCACGCCACATTTTTTCGCGAAGCTCGCGGTTGTCGGCATATTGAATGAACGGGGCATAGCTGGGGTAATCCAGTGTGAAACGCCATTGTCCGTTCATGTTTTTTTCTTTAGCAGACAGGGCGGCGGCTTCAATAGCGCTTTCGGGCAGACCGGCCAGATCGGCTTTGTCTTTAATGACCATTTCGAATTTTTCGGCGGATTTATTGGCGTTGTTCATAAAAGCCGGGCCGAGGGTGGAGAGCGCCTCATTAATTTCGCGCAGGCGCTGTTTTTTATCTTCGGGGAGCAGCGCGCCGCCGCGGACGAAGTTTTTATAGTCTTCTTCAAGAAGGGTGTGCTGTTCTACGGTCAGGTCCAGCTCCTCTATTTTATCATGTACGGCTTTGAGGCGCGCAAAGAGCGCCGCATCCAGGATAATATCGCTGGAGAAATTTGAGGTGATGGGGCCAATTTTTTCAGCCAGTTCGTGAAGCTCATCACCTCCTGTGGATGAGAGCTGGTTGTAGAAAATGCTTGTGACCTGGCTCAGAGTTTCTCCCGCTGTTTCCATAGCTTCGACTGTGTTTTTAAAGTTTGGTTCTTCGGGGTTCTTTTTAATCGACTCATAGACGGCGCGGGCTTCTTCGATGGCGGCCTTTACGGCGGGCATGTAATGTTCGTTTTTGATGGCGCCAAAGGCGGGGGCGTGGTTCGGCAGATTTGAAATTTCTAGAAGCGGATTTTTGGACATTGTGTTACACTCGCGTAAATTCTTATAAGATCAATAACTATAGAGGCCGCTATGTTTGGTGCAAGCCCCAAAGGGGCGCCGCGATCAAAAGAATTTGATGATGTGTATTTTTCTGCCGATGACGGGCTGGCGGAAACGGAGTATGTTTTTCTGGATGGTAATCATTTGCCGCGTGGCTGGCAGGGGCGTGATCGCTTTGTGATTGCCGAGACCGGTTTTGGAACGGGGCTTAATTTTCTGGCAGCGTGGAAGCGGTTTGAGGAAACGTCAACGTCTGATCAACGGCTTGATTTCATTTCATTTGAAAAATTTCCATTGGACGGAGAGGAAATCCATTTGCATTTGCATCCCTGGGATCCGTTTTTTGGCGCCCATCTTAGAAAGATGATTCGGTTATATCCGCCACTTATGCCGGGGTTTCATCGTTTGTCTTTGAGCGGGCGTGTCAATTTGACGTTGGTGTTTGACGATGTAAATGCTGCGATTTCAAGAATTGATACGAAGGTTGATGCGTGGTTTCTCGATGGATTTAAACCGTCTTCCAATCCGGATATGTGGACCGATGTGGTATTTCAGAATATGGCGCGGCTTAGCTATAATGGTAGCCGTATGGCGACCTTTACGGCTGCGGGCAGGGTGCGCCGTGGGTTGGAAGCTGTTGGTTTTGCAGTTGAAAAGGTTCCCGGGTTCGGGCGTAAGCGCGATATGACGATTGGGGTTTTTAAACACGGTGATTCCTTGAGTGACCGGGGGACCGAGATATGAAGATTGCGATTGTCGGCGGTGGGATTGCCGGGTGTGCGCTGGCTTACACCTTAAAAAATGCGGGGTTGCATCCTGTAGTGTATGAGACAGAGGCGACGTTGGCTTCCGGGGCTTCGGGTAATCCTTTCGGGCTTTATAACCCCCGCCTGAATGCGCTGCGCACACCGCAAAGCGATTTTTACATCTCGGCGTATTCAATGGCGCTGCGCACTTTTGCTACATTCGATGATGTTGGCTGGATGCCGTCGGGCGCGTTGCATTTGATGAATGATGATAAGAAAGAGCGGCGTTATAGCCAGATGGTGCAAAACTGGAACTGGGACGAAGGTCACATGCGCCTCGTCGATGCGGATGAGGCTTCTGAAATCGCGGGTATTCAGCTTGCGTTTGATGCGCTGCACTTACCGCAATCAGGGAGTGTTTCCCTGAAAAAGCTGTGTGCGGCATATATGAATGATGTGGATTATCATTTGAATGCGCCTGTTGATGATCCGGACAGTTTGGATTCAGATGCGGTTGTTCTGGCGTCCGGGCCGGGCGTTTTCAAGTTTTTGCCGGATTTGCCGTTGGGCAAAGTGCGTGGGCAAATTACACAGGTTCGCGCAACGCCGCAAAGTGAAAAGCTCAAGTGCCATTTGTGTTATGGCGGTTATATGATGCCGGCGCGTGAGGGTGTGCATGTGCTGGGCTCGACGTTTCAGCGTTGGCTCGATCATTCACAGGTGCTGGAGCAGGATGACGCGGAAAATCTTGATAAGCTGGCGCAGAATATTCCGGGGTTGGAGTCTGGTTTGGAAGTGGTGGATCATCGCGCTGCGGTGCGCGTAACTTCACGGGATCATTTCCCGGTTGTTGGGCGCGTTTCAGGGCGACGTGATATGTATGTTTCTACCGCGCATGGCTCGCATGGGATTGTGAGTTCGATTATGGCCGCGCATGTTATCGCCGACATGATTTTGGGGCGGCCATATTGTCTGGGCACAGATAGTGTTGAGGCTCTTTCCCCAGAGCGCTTTATCTGATACCACGTTGCACATGATTTTTTCTTTTTTGATCAGTTTTTTGGCCGTTGTTGTTCTTATTCCGCTGGCGCGGAAAGTGGCAAAGCGCAGCGGGCTTGTCGATACGCCGGGGGGGCGTAAAGACCATGAGGGCGAGATGCCGCTGGTTGGCGGGCTGGTCATTGTTCCGGTGTTTATTGTTGTGAATATGCTGCTTGGAACAGGCTTTTCTGCTTCCTGGCCTCTTTATGCGGGGTTGGTTTTGTTGTTGATAACCGGGGTGCTGGATGACCGGTTTCATATTCGTGCCGGAATAAAGTTTATGGTGCAGGGCTTGGTGGCTCTGCTGGTGGTGGTTCCCGGCGGGGTGGTGATTCACCAGTTGGGCAATCTTTTCGGACTGGGTGATTTTGGGCTGGGTTTTATGGCGATTCCATTTTCGCTGGCCTGCGTTATGCTGGTGATTAACGCGATTAATCTGATGGACGGGCTGGACGGGCTGGCTGGCGGGGTTTCTTTTGTGATTTTGGGTTGGTTTGCACTGGCGGGATTTAGTGTTCACACACCGCAAATATTGCTTCTCCTGGGCGCATTGGCGGGGTTTTTAGTTTATAATATGCGTAGCCCTTTGCGGCGCAAGGCTTGCGTGTTTCTTGGTGATGCGGGCAGTCTGTGTCTGGGGCTGATTATTGCATGGTATGCTATAAAGCTGTCTATGCCTACGGCGCGGGTGATTGAGCCGATGGGGGTGGCTTGGGTTTTGGCTTTGCCGATCTGGGATGAATGCGCCCAATTCTATCGGCGAGTGCGTGAAGGGCGGCACCCTTTTTCACCGGACAGGGGGCATTTTCATCATCACTTTATTCAGGCCGGGTTTACGCCGGGGCAATCCGTTTCGATGATTTTGGGCATAATGGTGCTGAGTGGTTTTGTCGGTATAGTCAGTCTTAACATCGGTGTGCCGCTGGTCATGCTGACTGTTGTGTGGATAATCGGCATTCTGGCCCATATGGCTGCTTCGAAAGATTTGGAGACATATCCTGCGCTCATCTCTAAAATATTCCCTGTGCGTGATGTTGATGAATAGACCTTAAGCAATTAATTGAATAAAACCGAGTGCGGCCCATTTCAGAACATCCAAAGACATCTGATGGATGGCCATGCCGGCAATCGCGATGAAGCATGCCAATTCCATTGGGATGCGCATGACATGCGTTGCCATGAAGGCTGTGTAGGCATAGGAATAGAGCGTGATGAAAACCATCATCGGGTAGATTTCAGCCCATTCATAGTGGCCGTTTAGGAAGAGTATAACTAGGGGCATCATCAGAAGGGCTGCGGGTATGGCCAGCCAGTTGTTGGCGTTGGCAAAACGGTAAAAATCGTCAAGTCTGTCCATTGTGCGGGCCATGGTGTAGACAAAGGCCAAAAATGCGCTGAGATAGACAAAGAGGCGCAGGCTGTAGATGACGGCCAGGATTTGCATTGATGAGGCGTTTAAAGGCCCGGACGGATGTGCGCTGAGCATTGTGATTAATGTCAGAGGTAGCAAGATCAGTGGAATCAGGAATGATTTCATCATGCTTTTGCGGCTGGGGCAAAAACGGGTTACGCCTGCGGGCATAAATAATGCTGTTTCGAGGCAGCCTAATAAATTCTGACGAATTTCACCTTGCTTGAACATAATACCCTCTTTATCTTTTTCTTATCTTTGTGCTTAATTATTAGCTGTAAAACTTAAGAAAGCGTTAATCTGCCATGGTGTTACTTCGTAAATTTTCCTTGTGTGTTTTTTGCCTGCCGTTGGTTTTGGCTGGATGTTCTTTTTTTCCTGAATTTGGGCCTGCTTCTTCCGAAACGGTGCGTAGTGAGGAGGGGCGTTACAAGCAGATTGAGCAGATTGATTCGCTTTCTCCGGAAGAACAGCATGCGCGGGCCAGGGCACTGGTTGAACCAGACAAGATGGTTCAACATAATATGTATGTAAAAAATGCGGATGAGGTCAGGCAGGCGCAATTGGATAAAGATTCGAGTGAGCGTGTTGTAAAAATGGAGCGTGATATTGGCTTTGTGCAAAATGAGTTTAAGGGGCTGAAAAATATGTTTGCGCGGGATGATATTGCTTCTGTGGCCGGTAATTCCGGCGCACTGGTCAGTGTGAAAGGGGTGCGTCTAGGCGAGCATCCCGGGAAGACGCGTCTTGTGTTTGATCTTGATGGGCCGGCGGATTTTAAATTTAATCTCGATAATGCTCAGAAGCTGTTGGTTATAAGTTTGCCGGGTGCTGGTTGGACGGCTGCACAGGAGCATGTTTATAAAAATAACAAGATTTTGCAGGCTTATGCTGCGAAAGCCGCGAAGGCGGGAGGCAGTGTCGTTGTAGTGAAACTTCGTGCTCCGGCAAAGGTGCTAAGCAGTGCTAAGCTGGGTAAGAATGCGGCAGGTATGCACCGGATCTTTTTGGATATTGCTCTTCTTTAAGTTTTTATCCACTTATCCATGACTTTCGAAGCCGTAAGGTCGCCGGTGACATTTACTGCGGTACGGCACATGTCGAGGAGGCGGTCTACGCCTATGATCAGGGCGATGCCTTCGGGGGGGACGCCGATACCGGTTAAAATTGTGGCCAATACAACAAGGCCAACACCGGGCGTAGCGGGCGTTCCGATGGAGGCGCCGAGCGTGGTGATAATCAGCATGAGCGTTTCATTGAAGGTGAGATCTATACCGAAAACCTGACACAGGAAGATTGCGGCTACAGCCTGATAGAGCGCAGTGCCATCCATATTGATGGTGGCGCCGAGCGGGATGATGAAACGGGAAATTTCCGGACGGACTCGCAGTTTTTCTTCTGCGGCCTGGATGGAAAAAGGCATAGTGACGGCGGAAGACGATGTGGAAAAGGCCAGAAGCTGGACTTCGCGGATGTTTTTCAGAAAAGTCAGCGGGGATGTGCGCGTGAAAATTCCAACGATGAGCATATAGACGAGCAGGATACAGGCTAATCCGGCCAAAACGCTAAAGGCATAAGCGCCGACGCTGATAAGGGAATCAAAGCCCAGCCGGATGGTGATGTTGCTGATCAGGCCGAAGACGGCGATGGGCGCAATGGCCATGGCCCATGAGATAATCCTCATGGATATGACCTGCCCGGCGATGCAAAGTTCACGGAATGGTTTGCCCGTTTTGGACGGTATAGTTATTAAGGCGATGCCGACCAAGATTGCGGCGATGACGATTTGCAGCATATTGCGCTCTACTTGTGCTTTGGCCGGGTTTGCGGGGATGATATTGGCGATGCGCTCAGGGATAGTAAGGTTTTCGAAGGTTTGACCCGGGGTTCGGTCGTTGGTAGCGCCGGATTCAATAGTGTTTTGGGCAATGTTCTGGTCGATCATCAGGCCGGGTTTGACGGTATTTACAATAGCAAGGCCGATGATGATGGAAATTGCTGTTGTGAGTATAAAATAAGGGATTATGCGCAGGCCCAGTTTTTTCAAGAATTCTAAATCGCCGCTTTCTGATATTCCAAGAATGATTGAGCAGATAATGAGCGGGATGATGACCATCTGTGTCAGGCCAAGGAAAATTATGCCGGGCAGGGCCAGCCATTCTCCGGCGGCATAGGCCCAGTCTTTTTCCCACAATCCCATTCCTTGTGGGGAAAGGATCAGTCCGACGGCGATGCCGGCGATCATTCCACTGAGGATTTTTGCCCAGAGTTTCTGGTCCATTATGGTTTGGGTGGATTTTGATAAGGATTTTCCGCGCGGTGAGACTGTCTTGCTCATTAAAATGATCCTGATATAAAGACAAAGGGTTTAGGGTTTTTCTGCGTACAAAGATTATTACAACAATAACATAAGGACGAAAGACGATGAAAAAACTTTTGATGATGAGTGTTGTTACGCTGGCTTTTTCTGTGGCTCCGGCTCTGGCAGAACCACATGGCGGGCCGCGCGATGGTTCCGGTGACGGTAAGGGTGGCGCTATGTTTCAGAAGCATGACACCAATGGCGATGGCTTTGTTTCGCAAGAGGAATTTCTAGATCATGCCAAGCAGCGTTTTGATGATATGGATGGTGATGGTGATGGCAAAATCTCGAAAGAGGAAGCGCAGGCTCATCACGCTGAAATGAAAGAAAAATGGAAAGAAAAACGCGAAGAACGTATGGAAAAGCGCGAAGAACGTATGGAAAAGCGCGAAGAACGTATGGAGAAACGTATGGAAAAGCGTGAAGGCGCACCTGAGACTTCCGACGAATAAATTATTTGCATCTGCGGTTTTGGCGGAGCATAAGACTGTTTCATGGCAAAGAACGCAGATCAGATGGATGATAGCGATGAAAGCCTGGTGGCGCGCGTTTGTGAAGGTGACCATCAGGCTTTTGCGCAACTTGTGGAGCGGCATTCCGGCTTGTTTTATAGTGCGGCATATCGGATGTGCGCCAATGCGGAAGAAGCTGAGGAGATTGTGCAGGACGCGTTTTTAAAGCTTTGGGAGAAACCGCAGAGTTATGACGCGGGGAAAGGCGCGAAATTTACGACCTGGTTTTACCGTGTTGTAACGAATTTGGCAATTGACCGAGCGCGGCGCAAAAAAACACAAGCGGGGCCGGATGTTTTGGATTTTATGGCGGATCAGAGGCCACTGGCTGATGAGGTTTTGGTGCAAAATGATCGTGAGGCCGCTCTGGAGACCGCGATTCAGAGTTTGCCGGAGCGGCAGAAGGCCGCGCTTAACCTTTGTTTTTATGAGGGGTTTAGTAATAAAGAAGCGGCGGAGATTTTGGGCATTGGTGTGAAAGCGCTGGAATCATTGTTGATGCGGGCGAAAACGGCCCTGAAGGACGACCCGTTGATTGCCGGGCTTTTGGAAAAACCGGCGGAGAAAAAAACAGGATAGAATAATGATGTTTGATGATTTGGATCACTTATTAAAAATACGAAAGCAGCCGGAGGTGCCGGAATATCTCAGTGCGCGGATTGTTGCGGCGGCGCGGCGCTCTCAGGCGGTTTCGACTCCTTCGGGCATTGCAGGTTGGCGCGCATGGCCGCAGATGGCGCTGGCGGCAATGCGGGTGCGTTTGAGTATGCCGCAAATGGCCTATGCTTTGGCCGGACTGGTGGTGTTTGTGGTGGGTGTTGAGCTTGGCGTTCAGGCCGATAGCGTTAGTCTGTTTAGCGGTTTGAGTGTTGGTGATCTGGCCGAGTTTATGGCGATTGATGACACTTTCGTGGTGGCGGAGTGGGTGTAAAGACATGGACAAAAAAATAAAAATCGTACTGGTTGGTTCTGTTGTTTTGAATTTGTTGTTGGGCGGCATGGTTGGCGGACATGTCTATAAGCGCTGGAGCGCACATCCGTGGCATGAGGTTAAAGAACAGCTTTCGCCGGAGAGCCGTAATCTGGTCGGACGGACTTTCCAGAGCGCGTTTCGGGAAATTAAGCCGCTGGGGGACAAGGCCCGTAAAGCGCGTGTCGATCTGGTAAAGATTTTGTCGGCGGATGACTTTGATGAAGAGGCCTATGATAAGGCGGCGGCGAAGATGCTCGAGATCGGCGGCGAGATGAAGGCGCATAAGGTTGAAACAATTAAAACGCTGGCCGCGCAATTGTCGGTGGAAGAGCGCCGCAAGATGGCTGACCGGATGGCGCAAATGGTTGGAGGCGGTCATGAGCGTCATGTTGAGCGCCATCGCCGTCCGAAAATGGTTGCGCCGGATAAAAAGCCGCAGCATTAGAGGGTATTATTCATAATCGTCAGATCAAGTCTCAACTAATACATTTAAACAGTGGCCTTTTCCAAATATTGTTTTACTTTCTGATACTCGTCTTTAATCTGCTTTAATATGTCTTCTCGGGCTTCCTTCGTTGCGTCCAGCATATTCTGCGCCTCCGCACAAAGATCACGCAAAACTTGTGCACCGACCATTCCTGCCCCGCCTTTCAGCTTATGGGCCGTCTCCATCCAGTCCCTACTCTCGCCTTCTACGCAATGTTTTTCGAGAGCGTCAAGGCTTTCATCACTTTGCTCAATATAAACCTGTATGAACTCCTTTATTTCCTCCGGCGTATCCGCATATTCCTCTAAAAACTCCATATTAACAGGAGTTTCTGTTTTCTCCTCCTCATCTCCGATCTTTTCATTGTCTTTATTTCCCCCAGAACCTTGGCTGCCCTTTTTATCCGGGAGTGCGATCCATTGCGCCAGAATCTCCTTGAATTCATTAGAATCAATCGGTTTGGTGATATATTCGTCCATGCCGCTTTCAAGGCATTTTTCCCGCGTGCCTTTCATGGCGTCCGCTGTCAACGCGATAATGGGAATGCGCTTGTCTGTGCCCTCTTCGAGTTTTCTGATCGCTCGCGTTGCATCATAGCCGTTGAGTTCCGGCATGTGGCAGTCCATCAGAATCATGTCATATGATGAATTCTTTTCATACGTTTCCAGCGCCAGAGCGCCGTTCTCCACGACATCGAAGTGCGTAATTCCCATTCGCTTGAGCAGCCTTTGGATAAATTCCTGATTAAGCAGATGATCTTCCGCGACAAGAAGACGGGCTTTTTCCGCAGACAAAAGTACTCGCTCTTCTTTTCTTTTTCGCCTTTTCTGACGCACTCGATCTTGTTTGTCCTGATCAATACTGTCCGTAATTTTGAACGGAATTTTAAACCAGAAAACAGACCCTTTTCCGACTTCACTTTCAACGTCGATCTCCCCGCCCATTATTTTGACAAGCTCTTTCGTAATAGCCAACCCCAGACCGGTGCCGCCATATTTACGGGTAATCGTTTCATCGGCTTGCGTGAATTTCTCAAAAATGACCTTCAGCTTATCCTCAGCTATTCCGATACCGGTATCTTTAATTTTGCAATCAATCTCAATCCTGTTGTTGCCAAGCGTTTTGCTGTCAATCGTGATATCAACTTCACCCATATCCGTATATTTAACAGCGTTGCTGATCAGGTTTGTCAAGACCCGACTCAGACGAAAGGAATCGCCAACCAGATAAGGAATATCCTCACCGGAAAAGCTGTAAGACAGGGCAATGCCTTTTGTGCTGGCAACCGGGGCCATGGCTTCCATGACATTGGCGACCATGTCTTTGAGATCAAATCCGGTTTTCTCAAGCACCATGCTGCCCGCTTCGATCTTGGAAATATCCAGAATATCGTTCACGATTTCCAGCAGGTTGGTGGCGGATTTCAGAACGGTCTGCGCCATTGATCTGTTGTCCTCACTCAGATCAGCGTCCTCGGTAAACATACGGGTCATGCCCATGATGCTGTTAAGCGGCGTGCGCAATTCATGGCTCATATTTGCTAGGAACTCACTTTTAGCCTTGTTGGCCTGATCCGCCATTCTTTTGGCGTGTTTAAGATTTCTTTCCCTATCTTTTTGCTCCGAAATATCGGCGGCCAGGCCCACAAAAATCCGCTCATCATCAATTTCAAGTTCCGTAACGCTCAAAGACATGGGGAATTTTGCGCCGCTTTTTGTCTGGCCTTCCACTTCACGGCCAATGCCTATGACCTTTGCCTCCCTTGTTTTCAGATAGTTTTCAAGATATCCATCGTGTGCGCTGCGATAGGGCTCTGGCATCAAAGTTTTTACATTGCGACCGACGGATTCCTCCGCCTTATATCCAAATGTTTTTTCCGCCCAGCGGTTAAACGTTTTTATAACACCGGTTTTATCGATTGTAATCACGCCCTGCATCATGTTATCCAGAACGGCGCTGAGAAATGCCTTTTCCTTCTGAAGGCTGTTTTGCGCATCTGTGACCGTTCCCAGCATCAGGTTGAAAGAATCCGCTAGTTCGCCCAACTCGTCATTTGTTTCTTTCAGCACCCTGAGATCATAATCTTTTTCTGCCGTAATTTGTCTGATATTCCCCGTGAGGTTTAAAATCGGCTTCGTAATACTGCGAGACAGCAACAGGATAATTATGAACGTCAAAAGAAGAAAAAACAGACCGATTACAACAGACTGAATAAGGCTTTCTTCAAATGTATTTTCCAGTTTTGTAAAGAAGGATGAGCTGTCCTTGAAGGATTTTCCTAGAAGCTTGTCAAAATTTTCGTTGATGGCGTTATAGTGAGCATTCGCTTTGAGCAAAATTTCATAAGCCATATCCAGATCAATCGAAGCATGCTGAATCGCGGCAATAATAACATCGCGGTAAGCCCGTATTCGGTGTTTAAGTTCATTATAGTAGACTGTATTTTCATCACTTCCAGCGTTCTCCGCCAAAGTGTCAAAATCTTTCACCAGCCTATGAACACCATCCACATATCCTTGGGAAAGTTCATAGACAGTTTCCTCGTCTTCCCCTTTATGCCCCTGCACCATGAATTCGAACGTATCGACATAATGCTTAGAAAAATCGAGATAGGCGTGGTTGATCTCTTCCGTGCGTTGCAGATGCGTTTCGAAAAAATACTTCATCTGTTCCCGGCTTTCCCAGAAAACGTTGAAAAAAAGCAGAATAAGCATCCCTATAAACAGGGAAGCCAACACCGGGATAATCAGGAACTTCGTCCTGATCCGAAGTCCTGAGAGAAATTTCATCTATTCTTCATCGGCGTTGTTGCCGGCCTCCATTCCCGGCCATTCGTCCGGCTTGATCATGCCCATATATTCGGCGTGACTATCTCCTTGAGGTTTAAAGACAACCATCACACCTTCCGGTTTGGGCCAGATTTTCATGGCTTCCTTGAGATTGCCGGTATGGGAAACCATAAAATTATTTGTTCCATCTTCAGGTGCACTTCCCAGAAGATTTTTAAGTGTTTCCTCCCGTTGTTTTCTCTTTTCCGGCGGCGCATTGATTGCAAATTGCAGGTCATCGAGAACCTCGTAGCCATTCCCCAGAGCTAAAGAGGCCGTATCCTTGCACCGGCAATAAGGGCTTGAAGACACATTGCCGACAGGAATTCCCGCTTCTTTAAGAGCTTTACCAATCGCTGCGGCCTGCTTGCGGCCATCATCAGAAAGATTTCTCTGCGTCTCGCAATATTCCAGATCGGAATTTTCCGTATCAACTTGCTTCCGATCAGTTTTGGCATGACGGAAGTAAACGGTGTATCCGCCTTTTTTGAGTTCCTCTAGCAATTGTGGGCCGGAAAACTGCGCCACATGCGCAGGCATTTCTTCCGCCTCGGTTTCCGCATAAGCCGGTAGTCCGAGAACAGCAAAACACAGAAAAATGACCGTCATTGTCCACTTCAAAAAAGTCATGATTAATCCCCCTTTAGATAAAAATCAAATAGCAGCTACGATCACAACTCAAAATGATATTTTGACGAATCGGCTCACTAACTATTTAATAGTATTACACACCATGATTGTATTTTAAACAGCTCATGATGCTAGGGTCTAAACACACAGGTAATTTTATGATTCAACGGTTTGGTGATTTGAGAAAGGAGCCAAACTATGCGTCATTTTTATCTTTCAGACACCCAATGGGAAGCGATCAAGCCTCACTTGCCGCCAGATAGGGGACGCAAGCCCCGCGTGGATGGGGCTGGTATTTCTTCGCCAAGCGCTTGGAAACCGGCCAGGTTTCTAAAAATAGCTAAAAATCTTCATTTGCATGAAAAGAAAGGCTTGATTTTTATGGCTTTTCTCCATTATAAAGCACGCAGTCTATTCAGATTTTCTAGTGCGTCCCGTTCGTCTAGAGGCCTAGGACACCGCCCTTTCACGGCGGCAACACGGGTTCGAATCCCGTACGGGACGCCATGACTTCTTCCGACAACATCCGAGAAATTCCAAAAATCATTGATTTTACAGGGCCTACGGCGTACAATCTGTCTAGAGCCTTCCGGTATCTTCCGACAACTTCTATAAAATTTGGGGGTGCAGGAAGGGGTATAAAACTTTAGATGAAAAAGTATACCCCCTGAGATGAAGCTAACAGCCAAGAAAATAGACACTGCAACTCGTGAAAAAGACGGAGCAAAGCTTTTTGATGGAAAGGGCTTGTTTCTGGAGCTTCATAAGAATGGAAGCAAGTACTGGCGTTACAAATATCGCCATCTTGGCAAAGAAAAACTCATGTCTTTGGGGGTATATCCGGAAATAACTCTTGCAGAAGCGCGTGAAAAACACCGAGTGGCTCATAAATTGGTTGCAGAAGGCGAAGACCCCGTTCAGCTTAAAAGGGAAGCCACAGCGCACAAGAAATATGAACAGGGCAACACTTTTGAAAAAATAGCTAGAGACTGGCTGGAATATAAAAAGACGGAGTGGTCAGAAACCAATTACGCAACAACAAAGCGTCGCCTACAAAAAGACGTGTTTCCAGTGATTGGTTATGTACCAATTAAATCAGTCACTCACCAAATGCTCATTGATTTGTCCAAGACCATTCAAGAGCGTGGCGCTAATGAACTTGCAAAGCGCGTAATCCAAATGAGCAAGCATATTTTTCAATACGCCATCATTAACGGCTACGCAGAAAAGAACGTGGCTGAAGATTTGAAGGGGTTTATAAAAACACCGACTACAAAATCATATGCCGCCATAGACCCGAAAGACTTACCCGATCTTTTAAGAGCAATAGATAAGCATAGATCACGAATGCATCGGCAATCGCAAATCGCCCTTGAGTTAATGATGCTGACCTTTGTACGCACAAATGAGCTCATTAAAGCGGAATGGGGTGAATTCGACATGGAACACGCCCTATGGGTTATTCCGGGAAAACGCATGAAGATGAAAAACGATCATCTTGTGCCTCTTTCTAAGCAATCGATAGCCTTGATTGAAGAATTAAGAGGTCTTCCAATCATTCTTTGAGGCTATTGATGGATCGTAAAAAGCCTCTTGTCCTTTTTCGATTAAAAACTTTTCCCAGTCAGAAAGAACGGGAGGCGCAACTCGAAAAGTAATTTCAAAAGTTTTTTCGAGATAAGACTTTATTTTCGCATCCACAGAAGGCTGATCAATGTTCTCGCCATCGAAGAGAACTTTGAGCGATACGGGGTCTAAAGGTACGATTAACCACAAATTATCGAAAGCAGCGCTATCTCCCTCTCTATCAACAAAAAAGCTTCTCATGGTAGCCCAAAGAGCCAGCGCCTTGTCTTCTGGCAGGCGATCTAAGTTATCGATTACTACTATTAGACGGGTGTTTTCATTTGAAAGACATTTGTTCAAAATTTTTGAAAAAATATCTTGAAACTCTATGGCTGTAGGGTCTGGAGTTTTAACAATATGGTTTACAACTTTGTCAGTTGTTTTGTTAAAAAATAGAGAAAGTACGTTTTCTTTATCAGTATGAAATTTATTGGCCCAATACCCAACCCAAAAAGGGATACCTAAGAACGCCAATAATAAATAATAGTACCAAGCAGCATCTATACGATTAGCCAACATTGCTAGCCCGATAGGAAAGAGCATTAAAGAAATTCCGAGCGTTTTTCCGCTTTCAGTTAATACAGGTGTACTTGTTGTTATATGATCTTCACTCTGGCCTTTGACACGATCTAGATCATCTTGCCATTCTTCTTCAGTAGTGATTACATCTCCGTTAGGGGTTGTTTCTCCAGCCAAAAATTTAACAAAAGCTTCCAAGAAAGAGCGTCGAATAGGATCATTTTCGTAAACCCAAGCATCAAATTCAAAAATATACGTTTTCAATTCTGGTGATTTTTTAGCTTTACCAGCTTGAGCTTTTTCAGGCGTATATAATCTACTTAAGTTCTTAATAACTGAGGATTTACCACTACCCCACCCCCCTAAAAGACCGATAGGTTTTCTTCTGTAAAGATCATTGTCACAAGGAGTGTTGTCTATTATTTCTTTGATCGCTTGTGCGATTTTTTCACCTCCGCCAAATTTATCTGTATCAGATGGTTGATCTTCGAGATGCTTGGGAAAAAACTTTACGGATTTATCAGTTGTACTCATTTGTTATTCTTTCTGAAGTCCTTAGCAGCATGTTAGCTTGAAAGACTTAGTTAGGAATTTTTTAGGCGGTTGTAAGATTAAAGACTACATCAACTCAGGCGATTAAGGCAATATGAGGTTAGCATGTTGATGTAAGAGTACTTTTGATGCGTTGATTACGGCTTGTATACTTCTGGCGTGCTTTTTCAATCTATTATAAAGCGCGGGCGACGTGTTTGTAACAGATCGGGATTGCCTCCAGCCACTGGGAACAGCCTTTCCAGCATAAATAGGCATATTCATCTTCTTAGTATTAGCCTCAGCTATCGGCGAATATGGCTCAAAAGAGCCTTTATAATACAACAGATAAACGCCAGCTCCAGGAAAAGAGTGGTTAGGAGGCAATGGCTCTACTGGTGATGAAATCAAAAAATTTATAGCATCAGTAATTACCTTCTGAAATACAGAAGACTGGAAGGTGTGCAGGCTTTGGTCAAAATTAGAGCTATTATCTGAGGCCATAATTCTATCAAGTTATTGGTTTTTAAAGAAAATAGAACTTTAATATATTTCACTATAAAATGCTATACAACCCTTATTGATTGGAAGCAAAATGAACGAATAAGCACGTAGTAAAAACAGTAATAAGGGGTATATTAAGGGGTATATGCATAAACCCGAACAAATATTGATATTTAAATCAATTGTTTGATAAGCTATTTAGAAGTCCGTACGGACGCCATTTTGCCTTTAATCCCTTATAATTCAGTTACTTAAAAACCCGTATTTTTTTGGGCATCGCTTTTTTGTACAGCGCTTTGTACAGAGAAGGATTATCCCTTTGAAAAAAGTACATGGTCAAAGCTACCTATATGAGCATGGCAAGCACTTCTATTTCCGGATAGCTATTCCTGCAAAACTGGCACTGTATTTTCCCTACAGAGAATACAAAAAGTCTCTAAAAACCGAGGACTTCAAACAAGCTCGTTCAAAGTGTTGGAGAATGAGCAATGCCGCGCTATCCTTTTTTGGGCAAATTACGCAGGTGGCAATGCATTTATCAGAAGAAAAAATCAAAGAAATCGTCCGCAATCACTTCGAAAAGCGGCTTTTAGATGCATCAGAAGAGTACTATTTTCATACATCATTGGTTCGCAATGACCCCGTTGAAGGCTTTAGCCCCGGTGTTATCAAACACATGAAAGGCGAAAGCGAAAAGCTATTAAGCCATTATGATAGCCTCAAAGCCTCTCATGATTACGATGATGAGCAGGAAAGTATAGCCCAAGAAATTCTAAAATTTGAAAATATAGATAGTGAGGCAAATAAAACCGAGTTCTTTCAACTTTGCCTTGAGTTAGTAAGGGCGCATTATGAGGCTGAGCGTATTAATCATGCCTACTTACATGCTCAAGAACATGAAGGAAAAATAACCGATCCTTATTTTGAAGGGTGCTCAAACTTTTTTGAACAACGTGCTCCGGAGATTTTTTTCGAATATCGGGGGAAACCTTATTATCGCGCAACAGCATCAAGTACTTTAGAAGATGCCTATATTCTATTTTCAAAATCTGGAACCATTTCATCTTCTCTCTACAATCCATTTCATAGCACCTATTTTCTAAGTTGGACACTATTATGGCTTCTGAAAACTTGCATGCTAAAAAATGCAACACCAGTTCGAATTCCATTTTTACCAAATTGCTTAAATTAGTTGATTTTTGTACAGAGATTTGTACATTTTGGTTAATTTTAACAATAGCGAAACTTGGAAAACTGCGGTTTACAAGGGGTTCAAAAAATTGGCACCCCCTCCCGTACGGGACGCCAATTTTACTCTTCACCGACATTCATAGATGTTCACTGATGACCGAAAACGCTAGCGTTTGCAACGGTTTCAGCTTTCATGTATAATCATTTCTGTTCGCAAGAGATTGCGTGCAATCGGACAAAATGGGGGCAAGCTAGGGTGCATGCCCCCAAAGCAGAAATGAGCTTGCCCCCACATGAAACTGACCAATACAGCATGCAAAAATGCCAAACCGACCAACAAAGCCGTTAAGATGTTCGACGGCCAAGGGCTTTACCTTGAGGTCACAACGGCAGGAAACAAGCTCTGGCGCTTGAAATACCGTTACAATGGCAAAGAAAAGAGAATCGCATTTGGCGCTTATCCTGAGGTATCTCTAGCTGAGGCGCGGGAGAAACGGGACAAGGCCAGAAAACTCCTTGCTGAAGGCCATGATCCTTCCTTAGAACGCAAGAAGCGGAAAGCTGAAATCCTTGAAAATGCAGAGAATACCTTCGAGAAAGTCGCGCGCGAATGGCACGAGTTCAACATAAACGGTTGACCAATGGCTAAAATAGTCGAGTACAAAGATCATTTCTCAAAATGGCTTTCAAGAGTTCCGGCAAAACACGCGCTCCGTGTTACGGAAGCCCTTTACCGAATGGAATTAGGGAACTTTGGCGATCATAAATCAGTCGGTGAAGGCGTGATGGAGCGGCGGATTTTTGGTAGTCCCGCTATTCGCATTTATTACGCTATGGATGGTAAAGAGCTTATTGTGCTTTTGGTCGGCGGCACAAAAAGTAAGCAAGACAAGGATATTGCTAAAGCTAAAAAGCTTTGGGGTGCTTATAAGTCTGAAAAATAAGCGTTTTAACACATTTGACTTGCCAAATAATAACATATATGTTAGCATAAAAATAGAAATGGGTAAGGTGAAAAATGGCTATTACACGCGATTTTAAAGAAACAATTATGGAGAGGGCAAAACGCGACGCTGGTTTTCGTCGTGGCATGCTTATGCGCGGCATCGCTATGCTTATTGCGGGCGATGCGGAAGATGTTCAAGTGGGTAAATCCTATATCAGAGATTATATCAACGCGACGATTGGCTTTCCTAAACTGTCAAAACGCACGGGCATACCAAAAGAAAGCCTTATGCGCATGCTGAGCCCTTCTGGCAATCCAAGCCTCAGCAATCTAAATCAAGTAACCCATACTTTACTGGAAACAGAAGGTGTGAAAGAGGCTGATAGCTTACGGGTTTCTGTGCAGGGTTAATTGAGCGCACTTAAGCTGCTTTGACAAAGTGTTTCCTTGTTTTCAGGCCATGTACCAATAAGCAATTTTGCACCTTCTAAATAGCCCGCTATATAACCCTCTTTCCAACTTTCGACACGCGAAATGTACCTGCCACTTTGGATTTGGGTTCTTAAGCCCAGACCTGCCCGTACAACAGATCACGGACAAGCATAAAGAATCCGCGCGAAATATCCATCTTTTTTATCAGGCACTTACAGGAGGGAATTAGGAACACTGGCACCCAGTGTTAGGCACCCCATAGACCGGGCTACCGTCCGCGTTCTTGCCGTTGCGCAGGAAGTCAAGGACACCGGGATTCAGGTCAATTCCGCGAGGAATTGTAATGCGCAAAGCGCGGCGCAGCCCCATAGAACCACGGGTTTACCCGTGGGTATCTATTGTTGGTGCCAGAAGGGTTTATCGATCAGCGGGGTTGAAGGGGTGGCGTTTTCCTGCGGGGCGATGATCCCCGCCAGATAGGCGGCGCGGCCAGCCTCGATACTTTGGGCGAAGGCGCGGGCCATTTCGGCGGGGTGTCCGGCTTTGGCGACAGCGGTGTTGAGTAAAACGGCGTCATAGCCCATTTCCATGACCTGAGCCGCATGTGATGGCGCGCCGATGCCGGCATCGACAACGAGGGTGATATTGGGAAAACGCTCGCGCAGTTGTTTCAGCGCATAAGGGTTGTTGAGGCCGCGGCCAGAGCCGATCGGCGCGCCCCAGGGCATGAGGATTTTACAGCCCAGATCGGCAAGGCGCTGGGCCAAAACCAGATCGTCGGTCATATAGGGGTAGACTTCGAAGCCTTTTTTCAGGAGGGCTTCGGTGGCTTCTAACAGGCCGAAGGGGTCGGGTTGCAGGGTGTATTGGTCGCCAATGATTTCAAGTTTGATACGGCTGGTTTCAAAAACCTCGCGGGCCATTTCGGCTGTGGTGATGGCTTCTTCGGGGCTGTGGCATCCGGCGGTATTGGGCAGGATCGGTACGTCGAAATTTTTAAGGATGTTCCAGAAATCCTGACCTTTACCGGCTTTGCTTTCGCGGCGCAAAGACACGGTGATCAGGCCGGGCTGTGCCGCCTCAATGCTTTCGCCTAAGGCCTGTGGTGACGGGTAACCAGCCGTGCCCAAAAACAGGCGGGATTTGAGGATGGTTTCGTTAATGACGAGTTTTTTTTTATTCATCTCTTTTAGTATTTAAAAAATCATCTGCTAAAATAGGGTTACCAGCTCTTTTTTGTCCATCTCTTTGCGCGTTTAAAAAATCATCCGCCGTAATGGGTACGCCAGCTCTTTCAGCGATTGGTTTTGTGTTTTCACGGGAAAAACTTATTTTGTTTGCCATTTCTACAATTTCTTGAGCAGTTTTTCCATCAACTTTTGCTTGGAAAATGCCTTTGAAAATTGCGGTGTTTTGTCCTATAGAGGCCAAGTCCATAATATTTTCAACATCACCAAACATAATAATTTTCAAAGATTGTGAGAAATTCTTCTGTTGGTCTGGTTCGAGTTCTTTCATAATTTCTGCAATGCTTTTTTGTAGCTTTTCTTCACTTGAAGCGTCAATTCTTGTTTCTTTGAGACATGCTGAAACAGAAAGTAAAATAGCTAGTAACAAAAATATTTTCTTCATTTCTACCCTCCCTGCATCGGGGCGACGATTTCGATGTCGTCGCCATCTTTGAGGATAGTGTGCGCATAATCGCCTTTGGGCACGAAGGTGCCGTTACGCGCCACGGCGATCATCATGCCGATGACTTCTTCTTGTGCGAGCACGTCATAGAGGTTGAGCGGGGCGGTGAAGTTTTTAGGCCGCCCGTTGATGATGATGTTCATCGCGGTCTTTCTTTAGCAGGTTGAGGAAATTATTTTGTCCGCCCGCAATATGATCCGCTACGCACCGTCCTATTATTGGAGAAAGCATAAAGCCATGGCGAAACAGGCCGTTACAGCGGATGATGTTGTCATTTTTTGATATTTCTATGCGCGGCAAATTGTCGGGGTAGGATGGGCGAATGCCGGCCTTAACTTCAATGATTTCGGCTTCGCTGAAAGACGGGTGCAGACTGTACAGGGCGCTGAGGAGCTCTAGGCCGGAGCGGATGCTGACCTGTGTATTGTCAGAACTTTCGATGATGGTGGCGCCGATCATGAAGATGTGGTCAGGGCGCGGGACGATATAGAGCGGATAGCACGGATGCATCAGGCGGACCGGGCGGTTTAAGGCCAGTTCGGTATTGTGGACGATGACGATTTCGCCTTTAACGCCGCGCAGGTTTTTGTCTTCCCATGCCGCGCCCATGCCGCGGCAGTCAAGGACATGGTCGTATTGTGCGCTTATGGCCGTGGGGTCGGCTTTTTCCTGAATGAAGGTTACGCCTGCGGCTTTGAGATAATCACACAAGGCGTGCATGGCCGGGGCAGGATTAATGTGGGCTTCTTCAGCCAGATATAGCCCTTGCGGGAATTTTTCAGCCAGTGCTGGTTCGAGCTCACTAGTAGCGGTATATTCACCCTTACCGGCGGGCAGGTGGGCGGCAAAGCGCTGTAAGATATAGCGATCTTCCTCATGGGCGAGCAGGAGGCTGCCGTTTTGGCGAAAGTCAAAACCTAGGCCATCGCCATGCTTTTCTGCAAATTTGGCCCACAGGGCGATGCTGCCTAAGCCCGCTTCGATCCATTCATGGGGCATATGTTCGATTTCGGCCAAAGGCGCGAGCATGCCGCCAGCCATGAAGCTGGCGTTATCGGCCGGGAAGCCTGCGGGGTCATAGAGTGTTACGCCATGGCCATCCTCAAGCATGGTATAGGCGGAGCAGAGTCCAGTAATGCCGGCGCCGATAATGGCTATGTTTTGTGGTTGTTGGCTCATCTTTCGTCTCACGCTTCCTACGCCAGTACAATCTGGATCAGGTCCCGGGCGTATAATCTCAGCTCCTTATGGGCACCGCCGGTGAGTGTTTTCGCCAATTTATGCTTATTTTGTAAAAAGTCAATTGATGTGACTTGCTTTTAACCGGGCGGGGCGCTATATATCACCATCCATTCTTTGAAGGGCCTTGCGGTCTTTTGTTTTTTTGTATCGCGGGATGGAGCAGCCCGGTAGCTCGTCAGGCTCATAACCTAACGAGTTGAAAAAATGGACGGATTAAGAGGTTGAAAAGTATAGGAGTTTTTAAGAGCGTAAAAAGTTAAAAAGTGCTATTTGTAGCAGTAAGTAGCAGTGAAATGTCATACGGGATTGTCATACGCTTTTATGTTATATATGAATTGATTTTTTTGACGCGGGGTGGAGCAGTCTGGTAGCTCGTTAGGCTCATAACCTAAAGGTCAGTGGTTCAAATCCACTCCCCGCAACCAGTTTTAAATAAAGCCGCTTCATAGCGGCTTTATTTTTGTCCATTTTAATAATATTGTTAATGGCAATCAGAAAATTTTTAAAAGGATGCGGGGATGCTTGAGAAGCTCATATCAATAAAGGGCGTGGGCCGGTTTCAAAATTGTAAGGCTGCCGGTGACGTAAGCTTTGGCAAAAACAGCCTAGTGTTTGCCGAAAATGGCCGGGGCAAGACAACCCTTTGCGCTATATTGCGCTCACTTCAAACCGGCATGCCCGCCTATATTATGGGGCGGCAAACCATAGGTGGCGAAGAAAACCCGCCCGAGGTTCAAATCCGGCTTAACGGCGGTAATGCCGTCTTCAGGAACGGACAATGGAACCAGCAAGTTTCCGATATTGCTATTTTCGATTCAACCTTTGTGGCCGAAAATGTTTTTTCCGGCGATTGCGTTGAAATAGACCATAGAAGAAACTTGTATAATGTCATCATAGGCAAGGCGGGCGTTGATCTGGCCCTTGAAGTCAACGCCATTGACGCGGCTATCAAGATCAAAAACGGTGAAATCAAAGATAAGAAAGCCTTTCTGGAATCCAGAATTCCGGACGGCGTTATGGATGCGGATTATTTTATAACCTTGCCTAAAGAAGACGATTCCATTGATAGCAAGGTTGCGGATAAGGAAAGAGATTTACAGGCCGTCAAACAATCCGCGCAATTGCAGCGTGGCTCCGAATTGGAACAAATGAGCCTTCCGGCCGTCCCGGATGAGTTTTTGCCGATTTTGACGAAAACCATTGACGGCGTTGAAGCCGATGCGGAAAGACAGATAACCGCCCATATCGAAACTCACAATATGCAGGCGCGCGGTAAAACATGGCTTTCGGAAGGTTGCTCTTATATCCATGATGATAATTGCCCCTTTTGCGGCCAGGACTTGACCGGCGTTGATCTTATCGAAGCCTATAAAGGGTTCTTTAGCGCCGCTTACAATGCCCTTAAAGATGAAATCAAGGCCCTTAGTGATGAGATCTCGGATAGTTTTGGCGATTTGGGCTTGGCTCAAATTGACCGGGTTCAGCATAAGAACGCCGCCGCCGTGGAATTTTGGTCGCAATACTGCGATATAACCGCCCCGGCCTTGCAGGAATCCTACGACCTTATCGTCGTTTTGGCGCGCTTGCGGCAAAGCGCCCTCACTCATTTGGAACGAAAAGCGCAAGCACCCCTTGAGCAAATCAATCCGGACGCTTCCTTGCTTTCAGATTTTGAAATTCTGCGCCAGTTTCAGGCGGCAATCGTGCAATACAATCAAGCTGTAGATACGGCAAACGCCCTAATCCGCGCAAAGAAAGAGCAAGCGCAAGGCCGCGAAGTGCGGCAAGTGGAAACGGAATTGGCAAAGTTGAAAGCCGCCCAAAGGCGCTGTGACCAACAAATAGACGCGGAATGCACCGCATACCGCAAGCTTTTAATGGAAAAGAAAGACTTGGAAGACCGGAAGACCGCGGCCAAAGAAAAGCTGGATGAATACACACAAAGCATAATCAAGAAATACGAAAAAACGATCAATGAGTATCTTGATTGCTTTAACGCCGGTTTTCAAATTACCGAAACGTCACACGGTTACAGGGGCGGCGCGCCAAGCACAAGCTATCAAATCCTTATCAATCAAACGCCGGTTGATCTTGGCAATTCGGATACGCCAATTGACCAGCCGAGTTTCAAAAACACCCTTAGTTCGGGTGATCGTAGCGCGCTTGCGTTGTCGTTCTTCTTGGCGCAATTGGAACATGACCCGGATAAAGCAAACAAGATTGTGGTTTTTGACGACCCCTTTAACAGCCAGGACGATTTCAGAAAAGGCCATACGGCACAACGCATCAAAAAATGCGGAAGGGAATGCGCGCAAGTTATTGTGTTATCGCATGACCAGCATTTCTTAAAGCTTGTTTGGGACGATTTGCCTACGGATGAACGCAAGACTTTTCAGCTTTTCCGCATATCGGAGAAAAACACCGGCATTGCCGAATGGGATATTGAAAAGGCTGTACAAGCGCGTTACCGGGCCGACATTGATACATTGAGCAAATATTACACAAGCGCCAATGACGGCAACCAAAGGGATGTTGTCCAAAAAATACGCCCTGTTTTGGAGGGATATTGCCGGAATCTGTATCCCACTAGGTTTGCGGATAACGATGCGCTTGGCACCATTGTTGGGAAAATCAGGGGATACGACGACGAATTCCCCCTTAAGGATGTTTGTGATGAGTTGGAAGAATTGAATGGGTATTCGCGCCGTTATCATCACGGCGAAAATCCTAATGCCGCCACGGAAGCTATTAATGACAATGAGCTTAAGGGATATGTGAAAAGAACCTTGAAAGTTGTTGGAGCACTTTTATAGAAAAATTTCCATTTTTTTGCTTTTTAGTATCCTTCTTATTGAATAATTTGAAGGGCAATGTTAGCTTAATGACGATGCGCAAGTTTTTGATGATATTCTCTGTTTTTGCCTTGGTCGTTTCTATAACGGCTGACTTAGCGCATGCACATACCACTTCCCTAGATACGCAAACCCAAATTTCTGCTGATATGGATAGCGGGCCTGATAACAGTGCTTATCCGGGCTGCTGTGATATGGCTTGTGGTGGCTGCGGTATGCACCATCACCACCATGCAGCCAATGGCCTTAGTGACGGCTTTTCCTTACAGGCCGCAACAAAAGACAGGCAGGGTTTTGGCGCAGAATCAATCTACCTTTCCGATTTCGTTTATGGCCTAAAACGCCCACCCCGGATTTAATTTCAGGGGTGAAGTGTATCTTGGCTTGGGCGTAATACGTCTAATCTAATCTCCAAACACAACACTCCTGTATGTTTCAGGCAAAAGCCCGGCTTTTGCCTGCATGTCGCTTTTTTATCAAACGAAAGGAACGAATCAATGAAAAGCTTACTGACATTTACTTTTATAGCCCTTTTAGGGGTTTCGGGAGTGGCGAAGGCCGACCAAAACGCAGAAACAATTGCGGTTGAGGATATGCCGCGCTTTGCCAGCATCGAGCAACAGCGCTGCCCTAAATCCCGCTATCCATCAGTTAAAAAACGCCTTGAATGCAAACATGAAGTGCGGCGTGAAATCTTTGAGAAAAGGCAGGCGCGCGAACAGCAAAATCAGAGCGCCGCTCAATCTGAAAACCAAGGAGAAATACAATGATACAACACCTAAAAATTCTGGCTATAACAGCTTTGGTTATGCCTTTTATGTTCGGCATAGCGCAAGCGCAGGAACTAGCCTCGAAAAAGCCGGGTATTGAAAATTTCATTAACTACATATGGCAGGCAAGCCCTTCCGTACAGGAAGCAGAGGCGAGGGTCGCCGCTGCCCAGGCAGGACAAAAAGCAGCCTCGCGCTGGCAACATAATCCGGAAGTAGAATATGAAGTGGAAGATGTTGAGGGCGAAGAAAAAACCCAGGTTCTCGGTGTTAGTCAAACAATAGACTGGAGTGGAAAATTCCTGTCCTCCGGCAAAACGGCCAAATTTGAATTAATGGCGGCGCAGGCCGAACGTGATGAAATTAGGCAAAATATCGCCATTGATGTTTTGGCAGCCTTAGCCGAATACAATGCGACTAAGGATGTTTTTGGGCTGGCAACGCAGCGTTCAAGTTTAATGGAGCGTTTTGCAGGGCTTGCAGATAAAAGCTTTAAGACGGGCGATATTGACCAAAGTGAATATAATCTGGCGCAATTGGCTTTGTCAGAGGCCTTGATTGAGCAGGCGGATTCAGAAACAGCATTGGCCGAAAGCAGGCAGGCGCTGGACGCAGCAATCGGCTTTGCTCCCGATAACTTCTTTGCTTTACCGGAGTTGCCTGAAACACTCCCGGAGCCTGTACTTGGCATTGATAACGAAGATCAGGTTTTAATGCAGCTGCCCTCTTTGCGCGCAAGGAAGCACCGGGAAGAAGCGGCCAAGGCTGTTATTACCCAAGCTCAAAAGGATCGCCTTCCCGATCCGACCGTCGGTCTTGTCGGCGGGAAAGATGCCGGAGCCGATATGATTGGTTTCTCGGTTTCGATGCCTTTGTATGTATTCAATACTTACGGCGCGGAGGTAGAACAGGCGAAGCAAGAGGCCTTGGCCGAAGCAAAGGCCGGACAGAACGCTTACCATGCAGCAAGAACACGCCTGCAGGCAAGCCGCAGCGCTTACCAGCTTTCCAGAAAAGCATGGGAAAACTGGCAAGAGAACGGCGCTCAGGCTTTGGCAGAACAAGTCGATATTCTCGACCGTAAAGTCAAGGTCGGAGATTTAAGTGCAACGGATTATTTGGTGCAAATTGAGCAAGCGCTTGATACGGAAGTGGCGGCAAAGGAACTGCACAGAAAAGTCTGGCAATCATGGTTTGCGTGGCTGGCTGCTTCGGGCAGCGTTGAGCAATGGATACAAAACACAGGAGAAAATCAATGAGATTATTATTAGTTTTAACAATATTGGCTGCTTTCAGTTTTACTTTTTATTCTTATGCCGCCGAGGATGGTCACGGCCATGACGAGGGATCGCATGTTGAAAAAGAACAAGATGAACCGGGGGCCGGACATGAAGAAAGCGGTGAACATGAAGATCACGGCGAAAAAGAAAGTGAAGAAGGTCACGGCGAT
This sequence comes from Rhodospirillales bacterium, assembly GCA_023898785.1. Taxonomy (NCBI): domain Bacteria; kingdom Pseudomonadati; phylum Pseudomonadota; class Alphaproteobacteria; order Rhodospirillales; species Rhodospirillales bacterium. The sequence goes on from CP060239.1 coordinate 56,799, forward strand.
CACGGCGAAGAAGGAGGCCACGGACACGAAGAAAAAAGTGAGATAGAGATTTCGCCAGAATCTCTGAAAGCCGCCGGAATTCTTGTGGAACCTTTAACCTTGCAAAATCTGGAAGGTGAAATTCAAGCCCCCGGCGAGGTTGTTTTGAATTCCTATTTAAGCAGTAAAGTGACACCGCGCATCGAAGCGCAAATAGTATCTCGTCACGCTAAGTTAGGAGATAAGGTCGAACAAGGCACACCGCTTGTAACACTTTCTTCCGTTGAAATGGCTGCGGCCATTGGTGAATCTCTAGTGGCCCATAAAGAGTGGCGGCGGGTGCAACAGCTCGGATCGGCAGCCGTTTCTGCAAAACGCTATAGCGAAGCCCAAATTGCCGATGAACAAGCGCGCGCCAAAGTTATGGCTTACGGTATGACAGAGCAACAAATTGAGGCCCTGCATAAAAATGGGGCCAAAGGAAATCCGGGCGAGTTTCAACTCCTTGCCCCACAAGCCGGTACAATTGTCAGCGATAATTTTATTGAAGGCGAATTGATTGAGCCGGGCCGCGTTCTATTCGATATTGTTAATGAGTCCGCTTTATGGGTTGAAAGCCGCTTATCTCCAGAAAATGCAAAGCAGATTGAAACCGAAGCAAACGCCCGCATTCATGTGCCCGGCAATGGCTGGCTGCAAGGAAAGGTCGTTCAAAAGCACCATTTGCTCGATGAGGAAACCCGCACGATTGGAATTCGTATTGAAGTTGATAACGAGGAAGACCGCCTCCATCCCGGTATGTATGTCGATACAGCCATACAAACGGGCGGGGAGCAAAAATACCTAGCTGTTCCCACATCTTCTGTCCTTCGTTCGGCGGACGGAGATTGGGTGGTCTATGTCGAAGAAAAGCCGGGACAGTTTAAACCACAAGAAGTGCAAACGCTAAGAACGGTTGAAGACTATACCGTCATTGACGGCCTGCCGGAAGGCACAAGGGTTGTTACAGAGGGTGCATTTTTCGTGCAATCGGAACTCGCCAAAAGCGGCTTTGAAGTACACAACCACTAAGCCGGGAGAAAAAATATGCTTAATACAATTATTGACGGTGCGGTACGTAACCGCCTAATGGTCATTCTAATGCTGGCGTCCATTCTGGTCGGGGCAATTATGATTTTGCCAAACCTAAATCTGGATGCGTTTCCCGATGTTACCAACGTACAAGTCACGGTGAATACGGAGGCCGAAGGGCTTGCAGCCGAAGAAGTCGAACAGCTTATCACTTACCCGGTTGAGGCGGTTATGTACTCCCTCCCGGACGTAGAGGAAGTGCGCTCGATTTCAAAAACCGGCCTTTCCATTGTTACAGTCGTTTTTACAGAGGGAACGGATATTTACTTTGCCCGCCAGCTCGTTTTTGAACGATTGCAGGATGCACGGGAGCAGATTCCTGAGGGCGTGGGAACACCTGAAATGGGGCCAAACACCTCTGGCTTGGGACAAGTGTTCCAATATATGCTGCGCACGAATGATCCCGATACATTCGATATTATGGCGCTTCGCAGTTTGAATGACTGGGTGGTTAAATTATTGCTTATGCCGATTGATGGAGTAACCGAAGTTTTGTCATTTGGAGGTGAAGTAAAGCAGTACCAGGTTAATCTTGAACCGGCAAAATTGCTTTCCTACCAACTTCATGCCGAAGATGTAGTGGAGGCCATTGAGGAAAATAACCGCAATGCCGGTGGCTGGTATATGAACAAAGGCTCAGAGCAGCTTGTTATTCGCGGCGTGGGTTGGGTTCGGGGCGGCGAAGACGGTCTGCGCGATATTGCCAATGTCCCGGTCAAGGATGAAGACGGTGTTGTAGTCAAAGTTAGTGACGTTGCAGAAGTTTCTTACGGCTCTGAAATTCGCCAAGGAGCCGTTAGCATTACGATGCGCGATGAAAGCGGTAAACCCGAACAGATGGGAGAAGTCGTTACCGGCGTAGTTATGAAGCGCATGGGGGCGAATACTAAAAACACAATTGACCAGATATATGAGCGCTTGCCAATTATTCAAAACGCCTTGCCTGAAGGGGTTATTATTGAGCCGTTTTACGATCAGGCAGACCTTATTGGTAAAGCTGTTCACACGGTTAGCAAGGCTTTGATTGAGGCTTTTGTACTGATTGTCATTGTTCTGTTTTTATTTTTGATGAACATACGAGCTGCAATTTTGGTTCTGCTTTCGGTCCCTATTTCAATTGCTATGGCTTTGATGGCAATGGCCTATTGGGGAATTTCGGCAAACCTCATGTCCCTTGGTGGTCTTGCAATTGCCATTGGTATGATGGTGGACGGCTCGGTTGTGATGATGGAAAATATATTCAAACATCTTTCTCATCACGATGAAAGCGACAATCCACAAGGTACAAGCTTGCGTATTTTAGAAGCAGCCCGCGAGGTGGGACGGCCAGTCTTTTTTGCCGTTTTGATTATTATTGTTGTTTTCACACCGCTATTTACGCTTGAGGGTGTGGAGGGCAAGCTATTCCAGCCTATGGCCGTATCCATTGTGCTGGCTATGCTGGCTTCTCTTATGGTGGCCTTGGTGGTTATTCCTGCACTGGCAACCTATCTTTTCCGGCGCAGTGTCGATCACAAATCAAACAAACTGATTGATGCTATAGACGCAGGATACAAGAAAAGCCTGTCGGCAGCCCTTAAAGCTAAAAAGGCGATTGTGATAACCGCTGTTGCGTTGTTTATAGGCTCTATGGCTCTTGTCCCGTTTTTGGGAACCGAGTTTGTGCCAGAGCTGGAAGAAGGCACGGTTAATATCCGTGTTACGCTAGCCCCTTCCTCGTCATTGGAAACCTCTTTGGAAGTCGCTCAAACTTTGGAACGCAAGCTGATGGAGTTTCCCGAGGTGCTTTACGCCTCAAGCCGTGTTGGGCGCGCGGAACTTGGCGGTGATCCAGAGCCGGTATCTAACGTGGAAATCTACGTTGGGCTAAAACCGGTCAAGGAGTGGACTTCGGCTTCAAACCGCTTTGAATTGCAAAGGTTGATGGAAGAAAAAATGTCCGTTCATCCGGGCTTGTTATTTACCTTCTCACAGCCTATTGCAACCCGCGTGGATGAGTTGCTTTCCGGTGTGAAAGCACAACTTGCTATCAAACTATTCGGCCCCGACCTGAATATTTTGGCAGAAAAAGGCAAGGCCATTGAAACGTTAGTGCGTAAAATTGAAGGTGCACAATCGGTGGAAATGGAACAGATTGCTGGTGAAGCGCAGCTTGTTATCAAGCCTGATCGTGACCAGCTTGCTCGTTACGGCATTCCAGTCGGACAGGTTATGTCCCTTGTTTCCGATGCTATTGGCGGTAATGAGGCCGGACAGGTTATTCAAGGCAACGAGCGCTATGACATTTATGTCCGGCTGGCCAAAAAATACCGGAACGATCCCCATGCTATTGCCGACCTAATTATGCAGGCACCAAGCGGTGCGTGGGTTCGCATTGGTGATGTGGCCGATGTTTCGATTGAGGCAGGCCCTCCGCAAATCAGGCGGGATGATGTGCAGCGCCGCGTTGTAATTCAGTCTAACCTGACCGGACGCGATATGGGCGGTTTTGTGGAAGAAATCAATAAGCGCATTAAGGAAGAAGTAAAATTGCCGCCCGGTTATTCCGTTGTTTTCGGCGGGCAATTTGAAAACCAAAAACGGGCGCAGGCACGGCTTATGATTGTTGTGCCTCTCTCGCTTGGTCTTATTTTTCTTTTGCTGTTTTTTGCTTTCGGCTCGGTGCGCCAGGCAGCGCTGATTATGCTGAATGTCCCGTTGGCCATGATCGGCGGTATTGCTGCCCTGTATTTTTCAGGGCAATACCTGTCCGTTCCCGGATCAATCGGCTTTATCGCTTTGTTTGGCGTAGCTGTTTTGAATGGCGTGGTTATGGTCAATGCAATCAACTTGCTCATTGAAGGTGGCACAGACGCGGATACAGCCGTTTTTAGCGGCGCATTATCCCGTTTGCGCCCTGTTCTTATGACCGCCTCTATTGCGGCTTTAGGTCTTATTCCGATGCTTTTGGCAACGGGTATAGGTTCAGAAGTCCAGAAGCCACTGGCAACTGTGGTCGTCGGCGGATTGTTTTCTTCAACACTTTTAACACTGTTCGTCTTGCCGGTTCTATACGGCGTATTTTCACGGCGCTTTGTAGAAGAGCACAAGAGAAAAGTTTCGTAACGAAAGGAGCAAAAAATGAAAAAAACCATACCTATATTAATTGCCTGCCTTGCTTTGGCCGGATGCGAGTCTTTCAGGGCACCAACCGTTGAGCAAAGGCTGGCAGGGAAAACCGGCGCAGAACGCCAGCAGGAGCTTTACTATATCTGCCTTGAGCGCTTTGGCGACCCTATCTATGGCGGCGGGCATTACCCCGGCCATGAAGCCCATAGAGAGGCGCTATGCCACCATATGGATGATCTCAATAAAGAAACGGAGGAATAACCATGCCTAAGAAAACCTTACTTTTACTTCCTTTTGTTGCCGTGCTGTCCGCTTGCAGCTGGTCGCATTACGGAATGCTGGAAAAGAAACTGGACGGCAAAACAGAAGATGAAAAGCGCCTGATTTTGGCCGAAGAATGTAAAAAGGAAATTGAGCGCGGGCTTGTCAAAGACAACCCTAAAAACATAGAGCAACATAAAAGAATGCAATATGTTTGCGAAGAAATGACCGGAAGGCCAGTGGAGGTTAGATATTAAAAATGGGACATCATCACCATCACGGAAACCCGTCTGAAATTGGTGAGCGCCGCCTTTGGTGGGCGGTACTAGCCAATATGTTGCTAACAGTCGCGCAAGTCATCGGCGGGATTATTTCCGGCTCACTTTCGCTGGTTGCCGATGCATTGCATAATTTTAGTGATGCAGCCTCGCTTCTCATTGCGCTGGTGGCAATACGCATAGGCCGTAAGCCGCCCGATCAATTTAAAACGTTTGGTTACAAACGGGCGGAAACCGTGGCGGCGCTTATCAATTTGACCACGCTTATCGTTATCGGCCTCTATCTTTGTTATGAGGCGGTCACACGCTTTATAACGCCGCAGGAAATTGCAGGCTGGACAGTTATTGCCGTTGCCGGAATTGCGCTGGTCGTTGATATTTTCACGGCGGTGCTAACGTATAATCAATCCAAAACAAGCATGAATATCAAAGCAGTTTTTCTGCATAATTTAACGGATGCTTTGGCCTCGGTCGGGGTCATTATTACAGGAACGCTTATTTTGCTGTTCGGATGGGTTTGGACAGATGCCGCCATGACGCTGATTATTGCCGGTTACGTTTTGTGGCAGGGCTTTACAGAGATTCCTAAAACCATTCATTTGCTCATGGAAGGTACGCCGGAGGGCATGGACATTAAGGAAGTGGTTGCAGCAATGGAAAGCGAAAAAGGCGTGGTCAACGTTCATCATGTCCATGTTTGGCAACTGGACGAACACCGCAATGCTTTAGAGGCTCATGTGGTTTTAAGTGAAAGTGCGGAAATGGATGATTTAAAAACCCGCCTCAAGAAAATATTGCACGACAAATTCGATATTGAGCATTCAACATTGGAGTTTGAAAATACCGTTTGTAATTAAGCAATTCGCCGTCCTCGGGCTTTACAGCCTGAGGGCGGTATTCAGGTGGAATAGGCTTGTAATTCGTTCATAAAGTCCATTTCATCTTTTGCGATTTCACCATCGGCCTGCACAAGGCGGGCGGCATATCGAGCCAATTTCCCCAAAGCTTCGGGGTTTTTCTCTTCCAAATAGTCAAGGGAGTCAAAGAAACTATCGGTATCCGGATAAAGTTTTCTTATGCGCGCTAACAAATATTCGTCATGGAATTCACAATCAAAGCACTCATCCATCAAATAATGAATAATAATGTTTTCTTCTTCATGGTGAAAATGACCGTCGCAACGTGCCAGGTACACCAGAACATTCATAGCGTGGCGGCACTTTGTAAGGGCTTCGCGGGTGGCTGCTTTGGGATCAACCGGCAAGGTCTTCTCGACCACGCCGAAGCATTCAAGGATTTCCGTTTGAGTATCCCAAACCTCGCCAGTCGCCAAATCGACCGCCTCTACAATTCTATCCGCGCGAAAACACCGAACGGCTTTTCGTTCAAAACAATAGGCCCGGACAAGCAAATCTCCTTTGGCAGACCGGCTTACGCGCTTAACGCTAATACGGCGCTCGCTTTCTTCCCCTTTGGAGTTTTTATATGTAATAAAGACGGCCGTGCTTATGCTATCCGCAAGTGCCTCCGCCTGCTCCTCCGCCTCAATTTCTGTCTGAGGTTCGTCTTCCACGAGCCGTATGTGCCGGTTTTCCGGGACTTCCGGCTCCGGCATTGGCATTTTCCCCAAAACGTTTTTCAACAAAACTGTAAACATATCTTATGTTTTTAGCATTTCCTCTTGAATCTTCAATGCTTTTAGTTGCAATACGGGCAAATTCAGCTCTCTACATTTTCCTAAAAATCTGCTTAGATAAGAGTGCTTTGTCGAAAAAAGGGCAAGGCCGGGCTGTAGTAGGCCCGAACATTAGCGTCTGGCAAAACGTAATTTGTCGCTTCTCGGTCTTATGGCCGGGGGGCGGCAGCGTATGTCCAAGGCTCCGGCCTAAAGGCTGTCGCGGCTGTACTAATGTTCGGTCTACTAACCTCCGGCCACCATGCCCGATAAAACGGCATGGTGGTTTTTATTTGGAGTATCAACGCTATGCAAAAAGCAATGATTAGTTTAAACATTAATACCGTGACAGGGCTTGATAACCCGAACAAGTTACACCGCGCTAAGTATTCACAAAATTGCGCGCTCTCTTATGTCGAGAGGGCGCGGGAATACAATACCGTTTTGCGGAAATACCGCGCGCACCGCTTGTTGGTGTTATCAACCTCTCGGCTCCAGAGAGACGCTCTGTTCATGGCATTAGCACATGAAAGGAGCTGTTATGTCATTAAGCAGTTTTAAACAAACTCTGGAAAACCGTTTATACGGTGATATTTGGGGAGCCGCAAAGCCGGAGGAAGCCGCAGGGGTTTTGGTTTCCGTTTACGGAGGGCGCGCCATCAATGAAGCTTTTGAAAGGGAAACGGAGGCATGGAAACAATCAGACTTTAGCCGGGCTGTTTTTTGGGCTTGTGTATTAGAAAAGCTATCTCCCGACTTTTTACCATGCCAGCATTAGGGAGGATCATATGGCTAAATCAAAAAACACAGGGCCGCGCGCCACACCGATTGATATTCATGTGGGCAAGCGCATAAGAATACGCCGCTGCCTTTTAGGAATTTCACAGCAACGGCTTGGCAGTTCAATCAATAAAACTTTTCAGCAAGTACAAAAATATGAGGAAGGCAGTAACCGTGTAGCGGCGGGCGTTTTATATGACGTTAGTAAAGCTTTGGATGTGCCTTTTGATTATTTTGTTTACGGCTATGAAGAAAGCCAAATCCAAAAAACCGCGGGCCTTTCAGACAATGAACAAGAGCCCTTTCTCCATGTATTAGAGGATTCACGAAAAAAATTAAATGCAGCCTTAACAGTCGAAAACCTGTCAACAAATGGCGCGTTGATTTGTTTCATACGAAAATACACGGAGGCCGTTCTTCTCAACCATCACAACGTACAAAAAGTAAATAAATTTCTGGACGAGTTAATCGAAAAGGAAAAAGAGAGAGGCGGGGAATAATGGGGAGATTGTTTTTGACGCTGTTACTTTTGGCCGGATGCACAAACTATTCAGCATTTGAAAGGAAGGTTATAGAGCGCGCCTATTCAGAACCGGCGACAGCGCCCGAATATTTTATGCACCAAATCGAAAGCGGTGCGACCGTGGAAGAGCAAGCCGTTTATATGTATGGCATCGGACTCGCTCACGAAAAGCTTGGCAATAAAGCCGAGGCTCTCGGTGATTATCTGAGCGCTGAGGCATTGGGATATAACAAAGCCGCAGAAGCCTTAGAACGTTTAAAAACTAAGTAAGAGGTATGCCGGTGCGGGCAGACCAAAATTCCATGATTTTGCGAAGGTGGCCGGGGCTAATAAGGCAGAAGGCATCAAAAATAGGGCCAATTCTTACACCTGTTTCCGACCGTGTGCCACCGATACGCCCAAGCATTAGCCTTATCCTATCAAAAGTCCAGTAACCATCGTTTGGGTTAAGAATGACCGGATTGTCCGGGGAGTTGATATAAAATTCGTGCTGTGTAAGGGAAACTTGACGAATAATGATTATATAGGATGCGCCGAGCGCTCCTGTTACAAGGGAGGGAAATTCTCCGTCCGGGTGGTCTTCAGCTCTCCCGTAAGTTATTCGGCCACCTGATGCACCGCTGGTCGATAAACGCCAATGGGTGTTAAAGGCATTAAATTTAGAAAACCCAAAAATTTGATTGTTTTCAAATGGGCCAGGCATATCAATCACCATACCGATTGTCCTTTCAACCTGAAACGGTGTGGGGTCTGCATCGTACATCATCCAGCGCGCCACATCTTCAAAGCCATACCCGCCTAATCCGTTAAAAAAAGCAGGGTTAAAATGCATGGCAGATTCTGGTGCAGGCTGTTCAAGAATATATGTTCCTTTAATGGGATGAATTTCTTCCAAATAATTTTCCGAATGAAAAACTTTTTTTGAAAGTGCCGGGTCGCTGTAGTGATAAAGATTTCCAATGGAAAGAATCGGGTCACGTTCTCGCCGCCCGTAAGCAAACATATTGCCGGTATTGACTAACATTTTAATTATCCTTCGTGGTGGTATAACCAAGAGCTTTATTAATATTTTCGAGCTTTGATCGGCAATCTTGGTGCGCGTACCAGAGTTTTGCTCCCCATGCGGCAATATCCTTTTGTGTGACTTCATCGCCGGGATAGGCCGGAGAGGTTTGACATTGCCGCAGGCTTGGCGGGATCTCCGGTTTAATCACTTTTACTTGTGTCTGCGGGTTTCCCGTACAGGCGCTTAATTGTATCGCACAGTACAGGAGCGCAAGGGCCGTCTTTTTCATCGTCTGCTCCTTCTATAGTACCAAGCAAGCGTTCAAGCTCCTTGGCGCGTGTGACGCTTTGGTTATTTTCGTTTTCCAAAGCTTCAATTTTTGCTTTGGTGTCCGTTTGCAATTCGGCAAGGCTCTTTTCGTATGAGGCGGCGCTGGCTTGTGAAGCCAGCAATTTTCTTTCTAGGTTCGTAATTTCGTGATCCTGCCAAGCTATATAACCTACGAGAATAAGGGCCGTGAAAACGGCGCTTAACCATTTCCAGTTTTTCAAAATAAAACTAATCATTTTTCCTTATTCCCGTTTTTGTGGGCCGCATAGAGATAAGCTCCAATAGGGCCTGAGGCTAAAATGCCGATATAGGTTAGGATGGATTGAAGCAAACCAATGTCGGCCCCGGCTAAAATTTGATAGGCCACCAGCAAGTTTGGGAGTATCAAAAAGGCATAGACAGAAACCCAAAAGGCAAGAAAACGCCTAACTCTTATGGGATCGGTATTGTCAGGTTTAATCATTAATTCCTCCTACATAAAGATCAAAGGCGGGCCGAGCCTTTTGTATAAAACCCTCGACAGTGCCGGCACCTGCCGGCGTGTTGTAATATTTCTTCCAATAAGCGGCCATGCCGGGCCAGTCGTTCATTTCCGGCAACGGCTCTTTAAAGCGAAGATAAAAAATGCGGCACATGGCCGCCGCATAAAACAGATTGCCATGCAGTTGGTCATGCAAATCCATATCCCGCATTATGAGGCCCTTTAGCTCATTCAGAAGCGCGGGCCTGCGGCTTAAATATCTTTCCCAAATATCGTCATGCGTAACCGGCTCCATTTGGAAGAATCCGCGCGCAGGGCCGCGCCCGACTTGATGAATGAAAAACGCCCTGCTTTCTGCCAGGGCGGTGCCTATAACCAACTGTTCGGCGTTTGGTGTCCAAGCGTTAATGCGTTCCAAAGCGGGCCGCACCACATAATCACGAAGCTGTCGAATGTCCATTATTGCCCCCCGTTTTCATCCACTTTTTTGCGGAGGTGGTGCATATCTTCCCGCATATCTTTAATTTGCGCTTTGATCGTGGCGAGGTCTTCTTTCATTTCTCCTACCACCCGGCGACCCGTTACATCATTATTGACTTGCTGTTCAAGTATTTGAATTTTCTGCTCGCTGGCCGTAACATGGGACGTAACCCAAACCACAAGCTTTACAAGCGCCATAATCACGGCCACGCTGTGGGCAATAATGCCGAACAGCAGCCCCCATTCTGCTGGTGTCATACTTTTTCCTTTTCTGTTTGGTTAATATGTTGAAATGACAATCCACTGGCCGCCGTCCGAATAAATCGTTATGGCGGCAAAATGGCTTGTTAATGACCAGATTTGAGCGTCCGGCCCACCGGAGCCGCCCGCCATTTGGACTTTCACATGATTACCGGAAGGATCAATTTTCTTGATCGTACACATTCGGCCTGCCGCTTGCGCGGGGGTAGGAATTTCAAAAATGATTTGCCCTGAAAAAGCTGAAACCAAATAAACCCGGTTAAGCATATCTGCCTGAAACGTACCGGAAGGTGCGGCGGCATTATCAATATAGCGGCTAGGCCGGGGCATACGGTTGTCTTGGCAAATCCACCAAGTCGCACCATTAGAAACGAGCGTAACCGTGTCGTATTGCTGTAAGAGCGTAAGCGTCCGGTTATCCGGCCCGTTGCCGCTATCTTCTTTCACGTAAATTGGGTTATCCCTTAAATCGCTTTTTTTGAGCGTAACCCACCGCCCGGTTGCGTTTCCGGCATTCGGCAAAATCAGGTCATAAGATTTGTTGAAGGAGCTTAAAAGATAAAAGGTATGCTCCAAATCAATTGAAATGTCGCCGACATGATCCTCAGGCGGATCAATATAAGTTGTCCCGCGCGTCATGCCGTCTATATGCACATCGGTTATATATGCATCCTTGATAAAATTCTTTTTGGGATAGCCCGCGTCAAAGGCTTGATATTCGCCCTGCAAGGTGGGGTCCCAAATAGCTGCGCCGCCGGTCGCTGAGAAAAGGCGGATAATTGTATTATCAATAGAACCGTTATCTATCCGAATACCCGGCGCAAGCCCTAAGCATTCTGCGTAAAAATTGGTAATAACATTATGCCGCGCAAGAAAACCGAGCCGGAAACACGCCTCTGCATCTGTGTGGACGTTAGCCTCACAATCAATAAAGGAATTATTATATTGCCCGGTTGAGATAAAGAACCCGGAACCGGAAAGAGGCGAGGAAAGTGAATAAACGCGCACATCGTAAAACTTATTTGCATTTGGTGAATCCCCGAACGTTTCCGGGTCTTCCCAATCATCCGGCGTGGTTGTAAGCAAAACCCCGTTAATGCCGGGGCGGGCGACAAGAACACGGCTTATATTATTCCAATAGCAAGGCTTTTGAGTATCATTCCATCCATCCAAGGTTACGCCGATTTGTGCGTCCCAAATGGTTACATTCTCAATAACATTTTTAACGCAAGGGCCGACTTTTCCCGCAAGGAAAAGTGCTGAGGCCCCGCCAATGATTTTTAAATCTTGGACAAGACAATAACCCTCAACAATTTCGATAGCGTTAAAATCCGCAGAATAAGGCGGAAGCTCGTTTTCGTTTAAGGCTTCCTCTTGCGCCTGTATAATACTCATATCGCCATAGCCCAATATACTCATGCCGTAATTCAGGACGATAGGCTCGGCAATACGGTATGTTCCGGGCGATAAAATAGCCAGTTTGTTTTCCTGTAAGCATTGGTTAATGGCGGGCGCGTCATCATCAATACCGTTTCTTTTTGCGCCGTAATCCTCTGGGCGCGGAAACTCTCGTGCGGCAAGATACTGCCGCAAGTGCTGCTTATTCACGCTTTGCCCTGGCACCAATATTTCATCAATTTGAGGCATGTTTTAAAGCTCCGCACTGGCCAAAATTAAGCCGCCTGTGCCGCGTTGAATATGAAAGCGTCCGGAAGTAAGGCCGGAGAAATAGGCAATATCCACGCGGCCATGATGAGCGTTATTTTCATGGACGTTTGTAATGCTGGCCTCTGATTGTGTGAAATCTGCGGTGTAACCATCCGTCATGGCGATAGGCGCATTTACTTCATAGCTTGGCGCAGCGCGCATGCCGGGATGGGAGAATACGGCCTGCATGTTCGAGCCGGAATTGGCCACGCCAAGAATGCCTCCAATTGGCCTTAAGAAACGATGGACAAGCTTTTCCTCTAAACTTGCCGGGCGCATTTCAAAGGGCCGCTGGTTAGCGCCTATGGAGAATTGCAGCTGGCCTAAAAAGAAATCTTTTGTGGTAATAGCGCCGCAATCAATTGAAACAATAATTTCAATACCGTTCCGACAATCGCCCATATCCGCAACAGAGAATGCAATACCGTCATTCGTATCATTATTTACTGAAACAGTGTCGCTATCTATTTCCGTTACCGTGGCAAAATCATCCTCGGAATCCGCCTTGTTGATTGTAATCGTATAATCCAGCGTAGCACCGCTATCGTGATATGTGCGGGCCGAGAAATGTGCTGCTTTGTTTGCAAAGGGCCGTGCATTTTTAGATTCTATACGATGGCGGAAATTGATTTTTCCTGAACCGGTCAAGGTCGCATTTTCAACCATACAGGCTGCGCCGGTTTCTGTAAGGCTGTAAGCGCCGGTAAATTGTTTGATTGTGCCTGCGGAAACTGTCCCCTCCGCAGTTACGGCCAGCAAATCCACAGGGCCATATTGCCAGCTGTCGCTTAAAGAAAGCTCGCCGCGGTGAGAAACCATACAGCCTCCGTTTATAACGGCATTAATAAGGCCCGGCTGTGGAGCGTTTATTAAATCATCATAATCACCGCTTGTCGCAACGTCCTCCAAATCCTCCGGCTGTATAGCGCTGTCCGCGTTAGCCCCTTGCGCGGCTGTCGCAAAATCCTCAGTTTCATTATAAGCCGCGCTTCCTATGTCTTCGGCCTGCAAAGCGGAATCAGCTTTTGCCCCTTGCGCTGCGGTGGCAAAGTCGGCAATTTCTGCACCCGCCGCGCTTCCCGCATCGGCAATATCTTCTAAAGTATGATTATGGTCGTCTGCCGCGAGGCCCTCCCGTACTTCGTCAATGGTGGCGCGGCGCGTTGCACCATCTTGAACAACGGGGACGACTTCATCCCCTTGCAATGGAGTTACCGCGGAAGGCAACTCCGATATTTTCTTGGTTGTGGTCATGTTTTGGCTCCTTTAGCGGGTTATTCAAGGACGAGGACAACGGTTTGATCCCCGGACGTAGTGGCCTCAACCGGCCCGGCGAATTCGGATTTATTTCCGTACCGGTCAACGGAGCGCACCCAATAAAAGCGGGTTTCGCTTCCGGCCAGAAGATTGCGAGTAAATGAATTGCCGTAAACTTCCAGAATGCGGGCTGCGTCAACTTCGGGGTTTTCGGTGTCGGCGGTTCGTTCCCAAACCTCGACATAGCGCAAGTCGCTATCCGTAATAGCGTCCCAACTAACAGTGATAAAATTATCTCCGGCAGAGGCGGTCAGATTTCGCGGTGTCGTAGGCGGTTGCGCCTGATTGTTTGGCGTAACGATTTGCGGGTTATCGCCAATATCCTGTAAATCGCCGGGATCAAAATAATAAACGTCCGGGCCGTCTTCATCGAGGGTAAGATTTATGCCCATATCCTCGACCATTTGCCAATTCGTTACGCGGCACGGCATGTCCGCTAAACCAAGGCGGGGCAAGTTCAAAGCAATAGTATTGCCTGCGGAAACCTGAAACCCTGCCAAGTTTGCCGGATATTCAATTTGTCTTTGCCGTCTGATTTGTTCTAAAGCAATGCGCGCTATACGCTGCGCCATTGTGTGAGAAGTCGTAAAACTTAAATCAAGCGTTGAGGTTATTTCCTCGCCGTTATCCTCGGCAATATATAAATCACTTGAAACAGCCGGGTAATCAATCGGCTGCCAGTTGTGATCCGGGGAGGCATAAGCGCCCCGCAGTGTATTAAATAACTTTCGGCGCGATCGGTGCGGGCGCATAACCACACCGTCCCGTAAAAAGCTATCATCCAAAGTTTTGACCGGCGGCGCGTAAGCACCAACATGCAAGCGCCATTTGCCCCCGGTGTGAACCAAAAACCCGGCGCAGCTGCTCAACATGCCTTCTAAAATGGCGCGGGGGCTGTCGCCTAAATCCACTACGCCGTTACAGGTGTACCGTTTTTCCGTGCCTGTCAGTGTTGCGACTTCTTCGTCACAAGTATTTGCCGCGGCAATAAAAGAATTTACGTCAATTTCATTAATGCTCGCGCCCAGGCCAAAATCTGCCAGCAGATAATCAAGAATGCAAAGGGCGGCATTGTCAGACCATGCCTCAGTTTCCGAGCGCGGATCATAAACTTTTCGGCCCTTTACCAAAGCCGAGATATTTGGAATCCCGGAAGCGTAAGCCTTTTCGTTATAACGGAGCATAACATGGAGGTAAGCCAGCCCGCGCAGCCGGTGTGCGTTTGTCCATTTCCCCCCACTATTGCTAACAAGAACGGAATCCGCCTCTTGGTCGCTTTCTCCAAGATGCTTATACACGGTTGCATAAACTGTGCCGTCTTCTTTGTAAGGCTCTAAAGTAGCCTCGCCGTTTCCGTCTAAGGTAACGACCTCATCATTGAAAATCATATCGCCAATGGCTTCGACTTCATGGGCCGCAACCACGATGACTAAATGCAGAATATCAAGCTTGTCGGAATTTCCGTCAATCGGGCGGCTATGGGCAAAAACAAGCGGGCCGCTGGCACGTATCTCTCCATATACGATACGCTGCGTAGTTATTGGCTGGCGTATCATTTCCGTGCGGCCTTTAGCGCTGGCCGGGACATTCGTTACAGATACGCTTGCATCGAATTTCGGTACGTCTGGTTTCGGAGCAAAAATAGGCGCGGTAAAAGATACGACTGCGGCACCGGCTAAACCGCCCACGATAGCGCCGATTACACCACCGCCCACGGCAGCGCCGACAAAATGCGAAGTCAGCCCGCCAAGAACGACAGGCACAAGGGCAACGGCTTGAGGCATTTATCCAATCCTCCAAGCGCGCAGAGCCTGTAAAATTGGAAACTCAATAAGGCCCCGGTAGCCGGGGGCATAAATGAATTCCCCGGCACGAATGCCAAGCGTATCGCCGCGGCCAATATCAAACAGGCAAACATCACCGCGGCGCGCGTTGGCTGGCGGGATCTCCGGTATGTTGTGTTTTTCAGCTACAGCGTCCGCAATTCCGGCCACACCGCCGCAACGGTTTAAAAGCCGTAAGGCTTCTTTCTGGTTTTTATATCCGCGGTAAGGATCGGCTAAATCTTGGCCTGTCACTTCCTCCACGCAATTCATGGCGAAAAGGCAGCAATCGTTTTCACCCCAAACAAACGGACGGTTACGGTATAGGTCGATGAACCGGTCAAGGCGGATTGACCAGTCGGTTAAACGTGTAAGCATGTTTGATTACTCCTTTGGCGCGCCTAGAGTGATTTCTTTGTCCTGCATCGAAGGCACGTATTCGAGGCCCTTATCGCCCGGATAACGTTTTTGCTGTTCGGCATCGGTGTAACGTTTGGTGCGCGGGCGCTCTAAATCCCTAAAGCGGGTTTCAGAATTCAAAGTGATGGTGGCTGTGTCGCCGGTATCAATAAGCTCAGAGGTATCAAGGCGACCGTCATGGATAAGGTGAGGCTCATCAATAATGTTTTGAAAATCCTCATCCATAAGGGCAAACCACATTTTTGCAGAATGCCCTTGAATCGGCGCGGCAAGAATATCCTCAATAAGCTCGGCGGGTATGGCGCTTAATTGAAAGCTTGCGCCTGTTGCCTTCATTTCAGTTGTTTCTTCAATTTTTGAAACCTTGCCGAGATTGCCTGTGCCGTAAAAGGTTTTGCTGTCCCAAACCAACTCGCCAACACCAGTCCAAGCGCGCTCAACATTGGTGTCAAAATCGAATTCAGCCATTAGGATAGGGCGCACGACTTGCTTTTCTGTCTCAGTGGACAGAGTTTCATTTAAACGTTTTTCAGACATTTCAGCTTAAGATTTCTTCAAATTGTAAGGTGTAAGAGGTTTGCAGCCGGGCATTGGTAGGATTATCCCCGGCCTCATCATTGTTTAGGCGCATATGAATTTTTATTATGCCGACAATAAGCGGTTGCTCCTCAATACCGGAGCGCAGTTTAGGCATGATCGGAATAACAGCCCTGCCGTCTATATCCGTTATGACGCTGTTTAGAATGAGGTACCCTTGCCCCTGTTTCGGCGTAACACCTTCTCCGGCGCTTAAAATTTCCCTGTAAGGTGCCAAGCCCTCGACTTGTAAGGCATAATCAGCACCGTCAATAATTGTGGGTTGCCCCTCTCCTTCAAAGAAACCACCGCCGACCTGTACCGGTAAGATTTTCTCGTCTTGTGTCCAAAAACTAAAGCCTTCTTCAATAGCGACCTCCAAAGGCGCGCCATGTTCAAGCGTCAGAATAAAGCCTTTTTCCGTTTCAAATTCTACCGCCACACCGTCCCAAATATACGATTGAAAGCTTCAGCGAAGCATACGAGGATATTGATGGGCTGGGCAGCCAGACGACCATCAAGAAGCGTATCAGCGTTCTGATGGGCAAGGGCTATATCAAATGCCTGAAGACTCCGCATCCGCTAACGAAACAAACGGCGGAGCGCAGCAAGTATGGCTATCTGGTGGTTGAGAATATGCAGCTGGGGCAGGATGACATTGATGAGGATACTGGCGAGATTATGACGTCGGCCATTGCTGTCTTGCCCACGCATTACAAGGATGAAGGATCCGGTGGTGTGCGTCAGGTCGAAAATGCACACAGCTGGGTTTATCATGATGAAGAGAAGACGCGTTGATGAATCTGCAGCAGATCTGCCAGGCGGTGATATCTGCTTTTGTTTTATTACAAGAGGTTACGCGCAGCGCAGAAATTTTGGTGTATCTGCATATACCGTCTGATTTTCTGGCTGTATGGCTTAGTGCATATGGGTTTACGGCATGTCAGCAGATGTCACTCTCTCCACCCCTCCCTAAAGGGAGGGGCGTGGGATACAGATCCACGCACCCCATCCCGGTCGGTCAGAGTTTTATGCCGAGCAACTCGCGGATCTTTTCCCAAGGAATAAAATGGATATCGGCGGGCTCGGGATTGCTATTTCGATTCCAGTTTGTCACCGGCGTAAAGACGACGGCGCCTGCGGTCACGCCGAGCACGGTGCCGACGACGGTGTCATGCTGCTTGGCATACAATTCCAACGCCTTGCCCACCTGCTCTCTGGTCAGATCCTGCATACCGAGGATCCTCGTCTCCAGAGGATGGCCGCGCGTGTAAATGGTGATGGTCGGTATCTCATCCATGTGAACATGAATGCTTCCTTCGCCCGCAATAGCCAGTGGAATATGCAG
This sequence comes from Rhodospirillales bacterium, assembly GCA_023898785.1. Taxonomy (NCBI): domain Bacteria; kingdom Pseudomonadati; phylum Pseudomonadota; class Alphaproteobacteria; order Rhodospirillales; species Rhodospirillales bacterium. The sequence continues at coordinate 74,283 of CP060239.1, forward strand.
AGTTTCGCACATCATTCAGTGATGCACGCAGGCCTGCGCAGAGCGGTCTTGCGTTCTCGCAGGAATTCGCGCGGGTCCTGTGGGGGCATTTCCTATAGGGGCGGGGAACGTGCGGGAGTTTTTTAGCGTCAGGAGTTCCAACTTAGTTGACACGGCTACTTGACAGATTTCGCGCAAGCCTTTGTTTTCTTTAAATAAATACGTCAAGCAATGGGGTAAATTGTCAACTTACTTGACATGATAAGTGTTTGATTTTTTTTAAATAGTTTAGTTGACCGGTAAACTGCCCCAGTTTACCCCTTAGTTTACTTTTTCTGACAAATGAAAAATATCAATTTTATTAATATAATAATACCATTTAAGTGTAATTTAATGGTATAATTAACATTATGATAGCTATATTGACCCCTAAAGACAGTTTTTTGGAGTTTTCTCGGCTTTTGCGCGAGCATCGGGTTGCCAGAAACATGACGCAGGCTGAGCTGGCGCAGCGTTCCGGCGTGAGCGTTGCTGTGCTCAGGAAATTCGAGCAGACAGGTAAAATATCGCTCGAATCCTTTGTTAAGCTTACATTTGTTTTGGGGCTGAATGAAAGGCTGGTCAAAGCCCTCCAGCCGCAAACACAATTTGCCAGCATGGATGAATTGCTGAAAGCGAGTGAGGGCGATAAGCCCGTCTCAAAAACCGCGCCGCGTTTCAGAAAAAAGGCCAGAAAGAAGAAGGTGTCTCATGACTAAGAATTTTACGCCCGTGAGTGCGCTGAATGTCATGCTGGATTTTGGAGATGCGCCCATCCCTGTCGGGCGTCTCGCGCATCGTGATGGCAAAATATTCTTTGAATATGACGCAGACTTTATCACTAAAAAGCTCGAAGTCTCTCCCTTCAAGCTTCCCCTGACACCGGAGCTACAGGTTTTTGAGCCAGGATTGTTTGAGGGGCTTCCCGGCCTGTTTAATGACAGCCTGCCCGATGGCTGGGGACGGCTTTTGCTGGATCGTGCTTTGCGGCGTAAAGGGATTGCTCCAGATAGTTTTTCACCGCTGGATCGTTTGGCGTATGTGGGTGCCTCAGGTATGGGCGCACTGATTTATGCGCCGGATTACAGCGAGGGTGTGCATGGCGAGACCGTTAACCTTGATGTGCTGGCTGATCAGTCACAGGCAATTTTAGAGGGCAGCAGCGAGGAAGTATTTGAAGAGCTTCTGGCGCTGGGCGGATCACCACAAGGGGCTCGCCCTAAAGCTATGATCGGCGTTAACCGTGATAAATCCAAAGTCATTCAGGGCGTGGAGGACCTGCCCACTGGCTATGAACCATGGCTGGTTAAATTTGCAAATACGGCAGATGGTCAAGATGCTGGAGCGATTGAATATGTGTATAGCCTGATGGCGCAGGAAGCCGGTCTGGAGGTGATGGACGCGCATCTCTTCCCCGCCAAAACGGGCGCGGGGTATTTTGCAACCAAACGTTTTGATCGGACAGATAGTAGCGGACGCCTGCATATGCATACAGCATGCGGCCTGCTGCACTCTGATTTTAGAGTGCCGTCTCTCGATTATCAGGATCTGATCAAGGCGACGATGATCCTGACGCGCGATATTCGTGAGGCCCAGAAGATGTACCGTCTGGCGGTGTTTAACGTGCTCAGCCATAACCGCGATGACCACGCGAAAAACTTCTCTTTCCTGATGGATGACAGCGGTACGTGGAAAATGGCGCCCGCCTATGACCTCACCTTCTCCAGCGGCCCGGGCGGAGAGCAAAGCACCATGGTGATGGGAGAAGGTAAAAACCCGGGTGTTGAGCAGCTGCTGAAACTGGCCGAGGTTGCGGATTTATCAAGGGCAGACGCCCAGCGCATCATCGATGAAACCGTGACAGTGCTGCAGCAGTGGAAAGAACTGGCCAAATCTTGTGGTGTGTCGAAGGCTAATATTAAGCGGATTAAAGAGATTATCTGTTAGTAGTCCAGATATGTCTGCCATATGGCTCGCTTCGTTTAAATATCCCCGCCAACACCTTTAAACTTTTCAACGAATGTTGATATTTTTTGAAAAACAGTCTGCTTTTTTGCTAAATATTGTGGATTCAGTGGGCTCATTTTTGGCAAAATAGCGTTTAATTCTGTTCCATTGTCACTTGCAAACTCACGTTTAATAGAAGCTTTAATATAACGCTTGGCAGCATCTTGATTAAGATTTTCAGAATCAATCAATTCTTTTGCTTCACGCTTTTGCTCTGCCTGTGCAAATTTAAAGAATGCATCAATAACGCTAGCTTTATCGCCTATTTTATCAAGATCCGTTTGATTGATAAAATCAACCAGAAGCCCTTCTTTTGCACGGTTTCCAAGGCTAGAGCGTATCATTCTCTGTACGTCCTCTACGAGCGCTGCTTTATCTTTGACCTTTTTATTATGCTCGAAGATCTGCTCAAGAATATAATCCAAGTTGATTTCTTGAGATTTAAGAAGATCAACTTCAAATACAACATCTTCCCAGTCTATTGATGATTTATCTTGTTCGTTGGATGCCTTTTCCCTTCGCAACCAGTCTCGAATATCATTATATGCAGAACGATAGTCTTGTATTTTACGCTCTGCAGGAATCTTGATCGCTTTGAGGTTCTCAATATCTTCATCACTTAAATAATGTTTTTCTTTAAACGCTTCTAGGGCCTCGGGGTCATTCGTATCAACAGTTTGCAACGCTTTAAGGCTGGCGAACTCATCGTAATTTTGAAGAACGTTTTCAACGCGCAAATACTCGCTGAATAACTTTGCGAAGGCCTTCTTATCGGCTTCCTTAACAATATCCTCCGGATTGGGGAAGCGTTGTTCCAGTTCCGTCACAACATCTACAAAGCCACGACGCGCTTCACCCGTCGTTGCATCACTAAAGCCGTCCATATATTCCTTATAGCTCTTTTCAAGAACGACATTCTTGGTGTTCTTGTCACCAAACAGAGTAATGGCATCGATGGTTGATTGCTCTAAATCACGGAAAGTGACAATATTTCCAAATGTTTTCGTGGCATCATAAATACGGTTGGTACGAGAATAAGCCTGCATCAGGCCGTGATAACGCAAATTCTTATCAACGAACAATGTGTTTAGCGTTGGTGCATCAAAGCCAGTCAGGAACATGCCTACGACAATTAGCAAATCTATCTCTTTAGATTTAACGCGCTTGGCTAAATCACGGTAGTAATTTTGAAAGCCTTTACTGTCGACACTAAAATTGGTTTTGAAAAATGCGTTATAATCGTTGATAGCAGCGCCCAAGAATTCTTTAGCACTACTATTCATCGCAGAAACATCAAAACTCTCATCTGGAATATCACCGACAGCATCTTGTTCTTCATTGGCATTAAAGGAAAAAATTGTTGCGATTTTTAAGGGTCTATCACTGTCCGCTTGTAGCGCATTAAGCGTTTCATAATAAAGTTTTGCTGCATCTACACTATTGACGGCAAACATCGCATTGAAGCCCTTATTTCCCCCTTGCAGTCGATGTGTTTTTTGACGGAAGTTATTTAAAATATATTTTGATATTTCCTGGATGCGATCTGGGTGTAAGAAAGCCTTTTTATTTTCGGCGGCACTCAGTTTCTTCTCATCCTGTTCGGTTTCAATGCTTTTGAATTGCGGGCGAACATCATTGTAATCAACTTTGAACTTCAAAACTTTTTCATCACGGATAGCATCCGTAATTACATAAGAATGCAGCTCGCGCCCGAAGACGCTGGCGGTAGTATCTGCCCCTAGAGCATTTTGCGGGAATATCGGTGTGCCAGTGAATCCGAATTGATAATAACGTTTAAATTTCTTTTTCAGATTTTTCTGCGCTTCCCCAAACTGACTGCGGTGACACTCGTCAAAAATGAAGACAACTTGCTGGTTGTAAACATCCAGATCGCTTTCGCTTTTTATCAAGTTGTTTAATTTCTGAATAGTCGTCACGATGATCTTGTTATCATCTTTATCTAGATTGCGTTTAAGCCCGGCTGTACTGTCAGAGCCATTCACACTATCAGGCGAGAAGCGTTGATATTCTTTCATGGTCTGATAGTCCAAATCCTTCCTATCGACCACAAAAAATACCTTATCAATAAAGTCGAGTTCGGTTGCTAACCTAGCAGCTTTAAAACTGGTGAGTGTTTTTCCCGATCCCGTCGTATGCCAGATATAGCCACCGCTTTCAGGCGTGCTCCAGCTTTTTCCTTCGAAAGAGCTTTTAATCTTCCACATGATGCGTTCAGTTGCAGCAATCTGATAGCCACCATGATTTTGGTCGAAACATTCGCGCTTTTGGATCTGTAGCACCAAGTACAAGACTGGAATATGCGATTGATGTGCGTACGAAGGGCTGGATTGTCGATCTGGCCGTTGATGCGCTCGGCGATACCGTCAAAAAAGGAGACCTTCTCTTTACTTACTACAGTCCTGATTTGATGAACGCGCAGTCAGATTTTCTGATTGGCTCACGTGTGGGCAATGCCACACAAAGGCTGCGACTTTACGGTATGGATGATAAGGCGATTGCTGAATTAAAAGAGCGCGGCAAATTTTTTGAAAAAACACCATTTTACGCGCCAGAAGACGGTACCGTTACTATGCTGAATGTTCGCAAGGGCGGGCATGTGAATGAAGGCGGAAGCGTTTTAAAATTACAGGATTTTTCAACAGTGTGGGTGAATGCCGATGTTCCGATCCGTGATGTTCAGTTTCTTAAAGTCGGCGCGCCTGCCACTGTTACCGAGCCTGAAACAGGCAAAGCGTATGAAACAAAAATAGATTTTATTCATCCAGTGAATGATCCTAAAAGCCGGACGGTGCCTGTGCGTCTTGTGCTGGATAATCCGGAGGGCACATTAAAGCCCGATACTTATGTTGATGTTTCTTTTAGTGCCGACACGCAATCCCGCTTGGCTGTGCCGAGCGAAGCCGTGCTTTACGGTAAAATGGGCGCCTATGTAATTGAGAATTTGGGTGACGGGTATTTCCGCCCTGTGATGGTGGAGACAGGTATTACAGCAGAGGGATTGACCGAGATTACACAAGGGCTTTCACACGGTCAGACAATCGTTCAGTCTGGACAATTTATGCTCGATGCTGAAAGCAATCTTAAAGGCGGCATGGCAGCGATGGGACACGATCATGGCGGCAGCGATATGAAAGATATGCAGCCAGAACAAAATTCAAGTGAAGAAAGTCAAGGCCATGTCCACTAATCAAGAGCATATGCACGACCCGTCCAAGAGTTTTGCGGCCAAAATTATAGATTGGTCTGTGGCAAATAAATTTTTTGTGATGCTGGGCGCGCTTGTGTTGCTCGCGGCTGGCATGGTCTCGGTGACTAAAATCCCGCTCGATGCAATTCCCGATCTATCGGATACCCAAGTTATTATCCGCACTGACTGGCCGGGACAAGCTCCGCAGGTGATTGAGGATCAGGTCACATACCCGCTCTCAACGCAGATGCTATCGCTCCCTAAAACCAAAGTTGTGCGCGGTTTTTCCATGTTTGGAACATCCTTCGTTTACATTATTTTTGAAGATAACGTCGATATGTACTGGGCGCGTAGCCGGACGCTCGAATATCTTTCACAAGCGCGCGGGCTTTTGCCTGAAGGCGTGGAGCCTGAACTTGGGCCGGATGCCACAGGTGTGGGCTGGGTTTTTCAATATGCCTTATTTGATAAGACAGGCCAGCATGATCTTTCTGAATTAAGAAGCCTACAAGACTGGTTCGTACGCTTTGAACTAGCCACGATTGATGGTGTGGCAGAGGTTGCTTCTGTAGGCGGGTTTGTTAAAGAATATCAGGTACAGGTCGATCCGAATAAGCTTCGCGCCTTTGATATACCGCTGCAAAAAGTGGTAGAGGCCGTGCGCGGCGCAAATGCTGAAACGGGTGGACGCACATTAGAGATGGCGGAAACGGAATATCTTATCCGCTCCTACGGCTATGTGAACAAGCCGGATGATCTGGCGCAGGCTGTTTTGAAGACTGCGGACGGTACGCCAATTACCGTGGGTGATGTCGCTCGTGTTGTCGAAGGTCCGGCCATTCGGCGCGGTATTACCGAACTGAACGGTGAAGGTGAAGCCGTGGGCGGCATTGTTGTTATGCGCCCCGGTGCGAATGCGTTGGATGTCATTCATAATGTCAAAGAACGGCTGGAAAGCGTGCGGCAAGGCTTGCCCGAAGGTGTGGAGCTGAAAGTTGTCTATGACCGTAGCGAGCTGATTGAAGGCTCTGTTGATTATCTGAAAGATAAGCTAATCGAAGAAAGCGTGATGGTCGCGCTGATTACTTTCCTGTTTCTTCTCCACGCGCGCAGTGCTTTGGTGGCGATTATCACCATTCCGCTTGGTATTCTTGCAGCTTTCATCATCATGAACGCGCAAGGTATTACGGCGAATATAATGTCGCTAGGCGGGATTGCGATTGCGATTGGCGCGATGGTCGATGCCTCGATTGTGATGGTTGAGAACGCGCATAGAAAACTCTCTGATATGGGCGCTGACGCAAAACCAGAAGATAAACAAAAAGCATTGGTGCAAGCGGCAAAAGAAGTTGGTCCGGGTCTGTTTTTTTCATTGCTGATTATTACTGTCTCGTTCTTCCCTGTCTTTGCTTTAACCGGGCAGTCAGAAAGATTGTTTACGCCGCTGGCTTTCACCAAAACCTATGCAATGGCGGCGGCGGCTTTGTTATCCGTTACTGTTGTGCCTGTGCTGATGCTCTGGCTCATACGCGGCAAGATCAAACGTGAAGATGAAAATCCGATCAATCGTTTCTTTATTGCGCTTTATAAGCCATTTCTCAATGCAGCGCTAAAATGGCGTAAAACAACGATTGTTCTGGCACTGGCTGCGCTTATCTCTACTGCGCTTCCGGCATCCAAGCTGGGCAGTGAATTTATGCCGCCGCTTTATGAAGGTGGATTGCTTTATATGCCGATGACCCTGCCGGGAGTCTCACCAGCCAAAGCGCGGGAGATATTGCAGGTTACCAATCGCCAGTTGATGCAAGCCCCGGAAATCGAACATGTATTCGGCAAAGCCGGACGTGCAGATACAGCGACCGATCCTGCACCCTTAGCCATGATCGAAACATGGATTGAACTTAAACCCCGCGATCAATGGCGCGAAGGCATGATACCGCAAAAGCTGATCGCTGATCTGAATAAGCGTGTTGGCCTGCCGGGTATGATGGATAGCTGGGGCTATCCGATTAAAATCCGCCTCGATATGCTAACTACGGGTATTCGCACCCCTGTCGGCATCAAGATTGCCGGATCGGATTTACAGGAAATCGACCGCATCGCCAAAGATGTTGAGGGGCGCGCTAAAGATGTTCCCGGCACGCGCAGCGCGATTGCTGACCGGGTTGTTGGCGGGAAATATATTGAGATTGTTCCTGATCGCCGTGAGCTTGCGCGATACGGCATTGCTCTTAAAACCGTGCAGCAGGTTATCCAGACAGCCCTTGGCGGGATGCAGCTTGATGAGGCCGTGGAAGGCCGAGAGCGTTATCCGATCATGCTACGCTATGACCGTCCTTATCGAGAGCATATTTCCGATCTGGATAATATTCTGGTCAGCGCTCCGAATGGTGCGCACATTCCGCTTGCCGATCTGGCGGACATCCGTATTGCTGAGGGACCATCCATGATCAAGTCCGAGGATGCACGTCTGAACGGCTGGGTGTTTGTCGATATTGAGGGGCGTGATATTGGCTCTTATATCGCTGATCTTAAAGAAGCTCTGAAAACATTAGAGCTTCCGCAAGGATATACGCTGAAATTCTCCGGTCAGTTTGAGCAAATGCAGGAAGCGGGTGAACGCCTGAAAATAGCTGTTCCAGCAACCATCCTCATTATTCTAACGCTGCTGTATCTGCATTTTGGACGGTGGGATCGCACGATCCTGATTATGCTTTCTGTACCGTTCGGCATTATCGGCGGTGTATGGTGGCTATGGTTGGCAGGATACAACCTTTCCGTTGCTGTGGCCGTTGGCTTTATTGCACTGGCCGGAATTGCAGTGGAAACCGCTATCGTTATGCTGATTTATATCGATCATGAAATGCGGGAGCATTGGCCGGATACGTTCGAGAAACTCCTAGAAAATGTGCGCCATGGAGCAATTCAAAGGCTCCGCCCGAAACTCATGACGGTCAGCACCATCATTCTTGGCTTGATCCCGATTTTCCTCACCGACGGGCCGGGTTCTGATGTGATGCGCCGTATTGCTCTGCCAATGGTCGGCGGCATGGTCAGCACGCTTGTTCTGACACTGATCCTGATACCTGTGCTCTATGCTGTGTATATGCAATGGCAACTGAAATTGCCTTTAAAAGAAGAAAGGACTGAACAATGATGGACATGAACATAGAAATTATTCCCAATTACCACCCCATTTTTGTGCATTTCACGATTGGCTTGCTGAGTGTTTCGGCGCTTTTGTACCTGCTGGGAAGTGTTCTTAAAAAAGAAAATCTGTTTATAGCGGCACGCTGGAATTTATGGATTGGTGCCGTTCTGACCACTGGTACAGTGATTGCCGGATTTGATGCGTATAATTCAGTTGGCCATGATGCTGCGTCCCATGCCGCCATGACGGATCATAAAAACTGGGCGTTGCCGACTGCCGGAATATTTCTGGCTTTGGCTTTATGGGCTGCATGGAAACAGCGCGGCGCTCAAACGGTTAGTCCTGTATTCGTTGGCGTTATCGTGCTGGCTTCCAGTTTGCTGGCTGTTACAGGATATAAGGGCGGTGAAGTTGTTTATCGCCACGGCACAGGCGTGATGAGAATACCTGAAATTCATGGGGATGGTGGCCATGGTAGTCATAGCCATGGTGATGAACCACAGACAAATCATCATGAAACACAAGAGCCAGAAGCCTCTACAGACCATCATGACCACAGCAGCCATGAGCATTAAAATGAAGGATAGCCAAGATGAATAACTTTAAGAAATTCGCATTCATATCCACATCGCTTCTGATTTTATCGGCATGTTCTATGACACCCGATTACCAAAGGCCGGATGTTGAAACGCCTGCATGGAGAAGTGCGCAGAGTATTCAAAATGCCGAAATCGCTGCCGACTGGTGGACGGGGTTTGAAAGTGCAGAATTAAATGACCTGATTAATCGCGCCCTTGAAAATAACAATAACCTGCAAGCCTCGCTTCAGAGGGTTGAACAGGCGCGTGCAGATTTAAAAGTTGCCGGTGCTTCGCTGCTCCCTTCGGCGGATGTAACTGCAAGCTATATGAGCGGTTCAACCGTTCCTATGAATATCACAGACATGCGCAATAATGGCATTCCTGAATACACGACAGATATCGGCATATCCTATGAACTTGATTTATTTGGAGCCAACCGCGCAAAAACAAACGCGGCAGAAAGCAAGCTCCTTAGCTCAGCATATCAGCATGATGCATTGGCGCTCGTGATTATGGGTGATGTGGCGCAAAATTATTTCAATGTCCTGAATTTGAGAGAGCGTGTGCTCATTGCCAAGGGCAATTTGCGCGCGGGCGAAGATTTGCTGGATGTCGCTGAGGCGCGTTTTCAAACCGGAGCGCGAACACAACTCGATATCACACGTCAGGAAACACAGGTGGCCAGAGCCAAAGCCGCTGTGACAGCATTAGAACAGGAACTGGCCTTGGCGCAAAACGCACTGGCGGTGCTGATTGGTGAACCGCCGCAGAGCTTTCATGTGAGTGGTAAAAATATAAACGCTCTTCATCTGCCCGATCCGGCGGCCTTGCAACCTGCCGCACTTTTGGAACGCAGACCGGATGTTAAAAGTATGGAGGCCATGCTGATTGCCGCAAATGCCGACATCGGTGCAGCACGGGCCGCATTTTATCCATCTGTCAATATCGGCCCCAGCCTGTTGCTGGCCGCGAACCCATCGGCTTCTGCTTTGACCTTGGCGGGATCAGTGATTGCGCCGATTTTTCAGGGTGGCCGCTTGGAAGGTAATCTGGATCGCTTGACCGCTCGCCAAAAAGAGCTTGCGGAAAATTATCAGCAGACAGTTTTGGTTGCGTTTCAGGAAGCTGAAAATGCCATGACGAAAGTGCAAAAAACGAAAGAGCGCGAACAATCCTTAAACAAAGCCGTTAGTAAAGCGCGGAAAGCTTATGATATTGCCGAACAGCAATATTCCTTAAGCGTTATTGATTTTCAGGATGTTCTGGATGCACAGCGCACTCTGCTAGAGTCAGAAGATCAGTATGAACGGGCACGATACGAAACACTGGCCGCACGCGTAGAGTTATTTAAGGCCATGGGCGGCGGCTGGGAAGAAGAATAAGAAAAAAGGAGTTAGAATTATGCATCATCAACATCATAAAGGTTTTATAGCTTTCATATTGTCATGGAAGGGCGTTGCCCTGATTTTGGCTTTAGCCGGGCTGAGTTATTACCTTCTGACGCAGCATTTGGATCATCTGGCTGTGGCGTTACCGTATCTTATTCTGCTGGCCTGCCCCCTCATGCACATATTCGGCCATGGTCACGGCGGGCATGGAGACCATAACAAGGAGGATAAGGAATGAGCCATAACCACGACCGTTCAGCACACTACAAAGAAAACAGCCTGACCTTAATCGGCGCGGTTTCAATGGGAACCGGGGTGATGATCGGGGCCGGGATATTCGCCCTGACCGGGCAGGTGGCGGAGCTGGCGCGGGAATGGTTCCCGCTGGCTTTTCTGGCGGCGGCGGTGATTACGGGCTTTAGCGCTTACTCTTACGTGAAAATGTCCAACGCCTATCCGTCTGCGGGCGGCATTGCCATGTTTTTAGAGAAAGCCTACGGCAAGACTTTTATGACGGCCGGGTGCGCGTTGCTCATGTATTTTTCCATGGTTATTAACGAAAGCCTTGTCGCGCGGACGTTCGGTACCTATACACTGCAACTTTTTGACGGCGGGAAAGATAGCTGGCTGGTTCCGGCTTTGGGGGTTGGACTTCTGGCCTTTGCGTTTCTCGTTAATATTCTCGGTAACAAATTCATCCAGACATTTTCGTTCTTCATGGCCTTCCTGAAAGTTGCCGGTATTGCGCTATTAGCTGCAGGCGGTTTGTGGGCCTCGGGTTTAAGTTTTGAAAGCATTTCCGTGAAACCGGAAGAAACCACGCCCGGCGGGTTTTTAGGGGCAACGGCGCTGGCCATACTCGCTTATAAAGGCTTTACCACCATCACCAACAGCGGCGGCGAAATTAAAGACCCGCATAAGAATGTCGGGCGGGCGATTATCATTGCGATTGCTATTTGCGTTGTTCTTTATCTCATGGTCACGCTGGCGGTTGGTGGTAATCTTTCGATTAACGAGATTATTACAGCCAAAGATTATTCTCTGGCCGAGGCTTCACGGCCTGCCTTTGGAGAATACGGCCTGTGGGTGACGGTCGGCTTTGCCATTATCGCCACCGTGTCCGGTGTGATTGCCAGCGTGTTTGCGGTGTCCCGAATGCTGGCTATGCTCACCGATATGAAACTGGTTCCACATAGTCATTTCGGTATGCCAGGCGATATTCAAAAACATACGCTGGTCTATACGATTGTTCTGGCCATGGTGCTGACGGTCTTTTTTGACCTCAGCCGGATTGCCTCACTCGGCGCGATTTTTTACATCATCATGGATATTGCTGTGCATTGGGGCGTATTGCGTTATCTGCGCAAAGAGATTAAGGCCAAAGCCTTTGTGCTTATCACGGCGATTATTCTGGATTTGATCGTATTGAGCGCATTCCTGATTGTAAAAGCACAAACCGATATGCTGGTGATTTATGTTTCGCTGGCGGGCATGATCTTTGTTTTTGCCGGAGAGAGACTATTTTTAAAACACTATTCCAGATCAGATGAAGGACACTCACATGGAGCATAAACACCATAAACATAGTCACGAAAACCATTCATGTTGTCATCATGAGCATGGGAAAAAAGCAAAGCCTGTTAAAATTCCTGCCGGTGCCAATGTGATTTACACCTGTCCTATGCACCCGGAAATCCGGCAGGAAGGGCCGGGGAACTGTCCAATATGCGGCATGGCGCTGGAGCCGGAAACGATCACCGGCGAAGAAGGCGAAAACCCGGAACTGACTGATTTTCGCCGCCGTTTCTGGATTGGTCTTATCCTAACATTGCCGGTTTTTGCGTTGGAAATGGGCGCACATCTTTTAAATTTTCATCATTATATCAGCGGTACTGCTTCAAACTGGATACAACTTGTTTTGGCAACGCCTGTAGTTTTATGGGCAGGATGGCCGTTTTTTGAACGCGGCTGGCAATCCCTGAAAAGCCGCAATCTGAATATGTTTACTCTTATAGCGATGGGAACAGGTGTAGCGTGGGTTTACAGCGTTATTGCTACGGTAGCGCCCGGCTTATTTCCCGATACGTTCAAAGGACATGAAGGTGCTGTTGCCGTTTATTTTGAAGCGGCAGCGGTAATTGTCGTGCTTGTTCTTCTCGGTCAGCTCTTGGAATTAAAGGCGCGCGAACAGACTGGTGGGGCTATCCGTGCGCTGCTCGATCTCGCGCCGAAAACCGCACGCCGGATTAATGAAAATGGCGAGGATGAAGATGTGCCGCTTGATCAAATAAAGGCGGGCGATTTGCTCCGCGTACGTCCCGGTGAGAAAGTGCCGCTGGATGGTGTTGTGACCGAGGGCAGCAGTGCGGTCGATGAATCTATGGTCACAGGGGAATCCATGCCCGTTAAAAAAGAAGCGGAGAGCAAAGTGATCGGCGGTACGATGAACCAGACCGGCAGCTTTGTTATGAAGGCTGAGCGTGTGGGTAAGGATACGATGCTTTCGCAGATCGTGCAGATGGTTGCCGAGGCACAGCGGAGCCGCGCACCCATTCAGCGCATGGCGGATCTGGTCGCCTCATGGTTCGTTCCGGTCGTCATACTCTGTGCGATTGTCGCCTTTATCTGCTGGATGGTCTTTGGCCCAACTCCGGCTTTTGCCTATGCCTTGATTGCTGCCGTGAGTGTTTTGATTATTGCCTGCCCCTGTGCCTTGGGATTGGCCACGCCAATGTCGATTATGGTTGGTGTTGGTAAGGGCGCGCAAGGCGGCGTTTTGATTAAGAACGCGGAAAGCCTGGAGCGCATGGAAAAGGTCGATACGCTAGTGGTCGATAAGACCGGAACTTTGACTGAAGGCAAACCGACCGTTACCAAAATAGTGCCTGCCGAGGGCTACAGTGAAGATGAATTACTTATGTTAGCCGCCTCGCTGGAACAGGGCAGCGAGCATCCATTGGCTCATGCCATTGTCATGGCCGCAAAAGACAAGGGGCTGAATTTAGCGAAAGTGGATGATTTTGACTCGCCGACCGGTAAAGGCGTGATCGGCACCGTCAATGGCCGTGCGGTGGCGCTTGGCAATGTGATGTTGATGGAAGAGCGCGGCGTAGATATTCATAAATTATCGGCGCAGGCCGATGAACTGCGCTCGGACGGTGCTACGGCGATCTTTATCGCCGTGGACGGCAAGCCTGCTGGGATACTGGCAATTGCCGACCCGATCAAAAAAACTACGCCAGAGGCTATTGAGGCCCTGCATAAACAAGGTATCCGCATCGTAATGTTGACCGGCGATAACCGCCGCACGGCGGAAGCAGTCGCTAGAATGCTGAATATTGAGGAAGTGGAAGCGGAAGTCTTGCCGGAGGATAAAAGCAAAATTGTTAAAAAATTACAGGGTGAAGGCAAGATTGTGGCCATGGCCGGAGACGGCACGAATGATGCTCCGGCATTAGCCGCAGCCGATGTGGGCATTGCAATGGGCACCGGAACGGATGTGGCGATGGAAAGCGCGGGTGTAACGCTGCTCAAAGGCGACCTCACTGGCATCGTCCGCGCCCGCAATCTCTCTGTCGCAACAATGAACAATATCCGGCAAAATTTGTTTTTTGCGTTTGTCTATAATGCGGCGGGCGTACCAGTTGCAGCAGGTATCCTTTATCCGTTCTTTGGTATTCTGCTCTCACCAATTATAGCGGCAGCGGCGATGTCACTCTCTTCTGTGAGCGTGATCGCCAATGCCTTGCGGCTGCGTTTGCTAAAGATATAAGTCGCACGCCCTTACACAAAGGTTTAAAATTTCGATAGCGGTGTGGCTTTAAGAACGAGATCAGTTCTTGGCATTTGGCAGAATATCCTTCGCGTTCTATAAAGCGGGCATTAAAACTGTTTGCTTCTCTATTATATAAGTTTTTTGGGTGCTATAACGTTTAAAATTTTATTTTTCGGGGTTTAATATTAACGGTGATCTACTGTCCCAAGGGACACTGGCGGGACAGTTGGAGGCAAAAAGGGACAATAAACCACGAATTACGGCAAAAACATTTTTCTTCTAACCGTTTGATTTGTTTGCTGTATTCTGTTTTTGCGTGTTGTAGTTAATTGTCAGAATCTCCCTCATAACCTGAAGGTCGTAGGTTCAAATCCTACTCCCGCAACCAATAAATCAATGACTTAGCAACACTTCTTTAACCATAATACTGCTAAAATTGACTTACACACTACTTACACACTTTTGTACTGTGAAAGGCATCGTATTATGGAGATACAGCAGACACCAGAAAAGCATCCAGTTTTAGGCGGTAAAGCCTATGTTTATAAACGCGGGCGCAGCAGCTATTGGCAAGCCGCCGCTTATCTGCGCGGGTATAATTACCGTACATCGACAAAAGAAACATATCTGCATGAAGCGATACACTACGCCGAAGAGTGGTATTTCAATCTGCGCGGTCAGGCGAGCATTGGCGTTTTAGAAACGCCCGCCGAGAAGCAGGAAAAAGAAAAAGTTCTAACCTTCCGCGATGTCGCGGACAAATTCATTCAAGAATATTCCGTTATCACCGAAGGCCAGCGTAGCCCTGCATGGATTCGAGGCCATTCAGACCGTTTGCGCGTTCATATCCTGCCCTTCCTCGGCGATCTGCCTATTAAAGAAATCACAGGCGGCAAGGTGCAGGAATATCGGGTTTATAGAATCACCCCGCAAACAGAAAAGAATCCTCAGCTACGCTCACATCAAACTTTGTGAAATCTCTTGAGTTTTCACGTGATGCACGTTCTTTTTGCTTTTTCTCTCTTATTTTAATTTGATAATCAGCCACTTCTGGAATTGGTATAACCGTTTGTATGTCCAAAATTCCGCTAACGTAAGGATGCATTCTTACGCATTTTATATCGAGGCCAAAATCATTAAGCCACATTACCGATGTTGTTAATTCTTTAGAAAATTCCGCTGAGGCTAGAATGATTTTTACTTCTTGAGCGAAATTATCTTCATCCGGCTCTTCCCAATCTAAAAATTCTAAAAGGGCGCTTGTTGGGTCGTTGTCTATTTGATTTGCTTTTAAATAATGCCCGTAAATAGCTACAAGCTTTTCAAATGTGAGAGTTGAAATCATCGCGGCATAACGAATGCTTTGAAGCTCCATATGGCCACCATCTTCTGTGCGTTTTAGTTCTATTACAACTAAATTTGCGTCTTTATCTAAACCCAGTAAATCAATACGCCTTCTACTGTCTTCCCATTCACCAAATTCTTCGGCCACTATAAGCGTGTCTGGAGAAATTATTTCTATATTTTCTTTGAGCATTTTTTGAAGATCATCGCGCTCTTTAATGTTTTGGTGCGCGAATGTGGTGCGTTCTATTGCTTTAATTTTTCTGTCTTCAATTTTATACAGTGCCATTTGTAGAGCCTAATCAATTTTATTTTCAGAATAACTATATGGATTATCAAGAATGCTTTGAATAGGAAAATTTTGAATCGGGTATAATCGGGTATGAAATCAGGTATTTTTTATTTATACGCCAATTCGTATATTTTCATTTTATACATTTTAGCGTATAATTTTTCTTATGTCTGATTTAGCCCGTAGCCCAGAACAAATTGGAAATATAATTCGCCGCGTACGAAAAAAACGCGGCATGAGTCAATCTGCACTAGGAGAGAAAACCGGACTTCGCCAAGCCACAATTTCACAGATTGAAAAAGGCCATCCGGCGGCAAAGCTGGAAACGATTTTGGCCGTGCTTTCTGCTCTGGGTTTGGAATTTCAAATTAACGGCAGAACGTCTTTTGATCCTTTTGGTGCTGCAAATAAAAAGCCTTAATTGCTTGCTCAATTTTCATTTTTAACGCCCCTCAGGGTGTAAACCTGACGGGCATAGGATGTAAGAGCATCCCTAGAAATGGGTGTAAATGGGTGTATTATTGGCTTGTTAAATGGGTGTAAATGGGTGTATTATTGGTTGTTATGATTAAAACCAACCATTTAAATATCACCACAGATATACTTTCTTTGATCTCGGCCATAGACGAGTTTAAGGGCGCTTGGCGTGCCTTGGGCACTTTAGCGCCGGAAAGACTCTCAGCGCTGCGGCGCGTGGCTACGATTGAAAGCATTGGCTCTTCAACGCGGATTGAGGGCAGCAAGCTTTCTGATCGTGATGTTGAAAAGCTTCTGGCCAATTTAGAAATCAAATCTTTTGAAACTAGAGATGAGCAAGAAGTTGCTGGTTATGCCGATGTCATGGAAACGGTTTTTCAGTCTTGGTCAGAAATACCCATCACGGAAAACCATATAAAGCAGCTTCATCGTGATTTATTGGCGCATAGCCAGAAAGACGAGCGCCATCGTGGCAATTATAAAACAAGCTCAAATTCAGTTGCCGCTTTTGATGAGGCAGGAAAACAAGTTGCTATTGTTTTTGAAACGGCCACGCCCTTTGATACGCCGAGGCTGATGGAAGAATTGGTTACGTGGGCGCGGGGAGAATTTGAAAGCAAGACTCTGCACCCCTTGCTGGTGATTGCAATTTTCATTGTTGTTTTCTTGGAGATACACCCGTTTCAAGACGGGAATGGAAGACTGAGCCGCGTTCTTACAACGCTCCTACTTTTGCGCGCTGGCTATGCTTATGTGCCGTATTCATCGCTGGAAAGTATTATTGAGAAAAGCAAAGAGAGCTATTACCTCGCGCTCAGACAAACGCAAGGTACAATCAGAACGGATGAACCAAACTGGCAGCCGTGGATTTTGTTTTTCTTGCGATCATTGCAAGGCCAAGTGCAAGCGCTTTCAAAGAAAGTGGAGCGCGAGAAAATCGTTCTTGCGGCATTGCCGGAGCTTTCCGTTCAAATTCTTGAACAGGCTCGTGAACATGGCCGCGTGACGATTGGTGACATGATTAAGCTTACAGGCACAAGCCGGAATACGCTCAAAGAACATTTCCGCGCTCTCGTTGAAAAAGGGCATCTTGTTATGCACGGCCATGGCCGCGGCGTGTGGTATTCGTTGGCATAATTTCACGATTTTTCTAAACTTTAACGCCCTTCAGGGCGAAAACCGGAAGGGCTTGACTTACACACTTACTTACACACATAATGAAAACGCAAGAAAAGTTTTAGTATTATCAATGTGTTAAAGAGATTTGGTTTGCGCTCATAACCTGAAGGTCGCAGGTTCAAATCCTGCTCCCGCAACCAATTTTCTAAATCCAAACTCTCTCTAAGCCTTGTAATCCCTTGCAAAAGGGCAGAGTTTTTGGGCTTTTGCGTCCAAAGCTAAAGGGTGTGTGCCCCTTCAAAAAGCCATTTATACCCCCGTTTTCTCTCTAAATACCGATTTTTCTCCAAAGCTGTAGAGGCGATTACAAAAACGCCCTTCAGGTTTTTGTCGTTATTTATCAATGTGTTGATTGTTCTGGGAAATTAACTGTTTTCAGGTCGCAGCGTAAACCGATTTAGACGTGAGAGAAAATATTTACGGATGAAAATGTTGTCGCGTTTTATTGGCAAAAGCCACCAGAGAGAGCATGACAGGCACTTCGACCAGAACGCCCACGACCGTGGCCAAAGCTGCGCCGGAGTTAAGGCCGAACAGACTGATGGCCACCGCCACGGCCAGTTCAAAGAAATTGGATGTGCCGATCAGGGCGGCAGGTGCGGCTGTGCTGAAGGGAACACGCCAGAAATAGCCCCATCCAAAGGCAATGGCAAAAATGCCGTAACTTTGAATAAGCAAGGGTATAGCAATCAGGGCAATGACCATTGGCTTTTCAATGATCGTTCCTGCTTGAAAGCCGAAAAGCAAAACAACCGTAGCCAGCAAACCCATGATAGAAAACGGTTTTACCTTAGCTGTGAATTTGGCAATGCGCTCGTGGTTGCCTGAACCATCCAGCTTTTTGCGGGTGATATATCCCGCCGCCAAGGGAATAAGCACATAGAGGATGACGGAGAGCAGCAACGTTTCCCACGGCACGATAATATCGGTTACGCCTAGCAAGAGCGCTACCAGCGGCGCAAAGGCGAAAATCATAATGATATCGTTGATCGACACTTGCACCAGCGTGTAATTGGCATCGCCGCGCACTAGCTGACTCCATACAAACACCATCGCGGTGCAGGGTGCAACGCCGAGCAGGATCATCCCAGCGATATATTCCTTGGCGTCCTGCGGCTCGACCAGTCCAGCAAAAATATGCTCAAAGAACAGAATCCCCAATGCGGCCATCGTAAAGGGCTTAACCAGCCAGTTAATCACCAGCGTAATACATAGCCCCTTGGGCTTTTTGCCGACATCTTTAAGGCTGGCGAAATCGACATTGACCATCATCGGGTAAATCATCACCCATATGAATACGGCAACGACCAGATTAACGTTGGCATATTCAAGGCTGGCAATAGCCTGAAATGCGCCCGGCACCAGCAGGCCAAGCCCAACCCCGGCGGCAATGCACAGCCCGACCCATAACGAGAGATAGCGTTCAAAAATGCCGAGGGGTGATTGTGCTGTGCTCATAATAATTCTTTTTCTATTCTGGTTTTTAGTAAGTTAAACGCCTCGTCAAAGGCGGCGTTAATTTCTTCTTCGTTGCCCGTGGCGGCGGCAGGGTCAGGCGTACTCCAATGCAACTTTTCATGCTTGCCCAGAAATACTGGGCAGCTTTCAGCTGCGGCGGTATCACAAACCGTAATCACCAGATCAAAATTTTTACCCTCAAATTCATCCCAAGACTTGCTGCGTGGTGTCCCGGCAACAATGCCATTGCGTTTCATGGTTTCAATGGACTTGGGATGCACATATCCGGCAGGCTTACTGCCTGCACTCACCGCTTTATACCGCCCTGCGCTAAGCTGGTTGATCAGCGCCTCGGCCATCACGGAGCGGCATGAGTTTCCGGTGCATAGGACAAGAATGTCTTTCATGTCAGCAGCATCCGCTTTTGGGGGCGCAGCAGGCGCTTGCCTCTTTGGGCTTTTTATCGGGTATCCCGCATGCATCCTGCGCGAGGCAGGCGGTTTGTTTGTTGGTCAGGATGAAATCCCCATCTTCAAAACGCAGGCCGAATTTGCCGATGGTGTTTTGCTGGTATTCGACCTCGATTTCGTGATCCCCATCGCCCAGCACCTTTTTACAAAGGTTTAGAATATGCAGAAATTTTTGTGGCGCAAGGCGATGATCGTAATCTCCGGCCTCCCAAAGTTGGAAATTGGCTACGGTTTCGGTGCGCTCCGTCCCGCCGCAATCAATGAAATGCTTGGTCACAAGCCCGACTTCTGTGACATGGAAATGTGGCGGCAGGGTGGAACCATCCGGCAATTTGAAATTCACAGCGTCCAGCGTTTCAAGCGCCTCTTTCACTTCAGATATTTTCATGTCGTTTCCTTTCCTTTAGCAACACTTGGCCAGCTCGATAATTGAGCAGCCCTTTTTCTTATCTTCGCGGATACTAGCGAATTCATCGCTGCAGCAATCCTTGACCATAAATCCGATCAGATCGCGCACCACTTCGAAATTCGCCGCATATATAACGGAACGCCCTTCGCGGCGCGATGTCACAATCCCCGCATTAGATAAATGATTGAGGTGAAACGACATGGTGTTGTGCGGCGTACCAAGCTCATCGCTGATTGCGCCAGCAGGCAGCCCTTCCGGCCCGGCCTTGACCAATAGACGGAAAGCCCCAAGGCGGGTTTCCTGAGAAAGGGCGTCAAACATAATCGTTGCGTTTTGTATGTCCATATGTCGAGAATAATCGACATATACAAGAAATGTCAATATCTTTTGGCATACTTCTGATTAAAATCCAAAATGCTGGCGTTGTTCTTCCCAGCTATTCGGGAAGGGTTTCATGAAATCGGTAAGGTTGAGGCTGTAAGGCTGGCGGCCATTCAGGATGGCTTCAATGATATCGGGTGCTAACTGGGTCATGCGTACTGTCTTGGCAATGTAGCCGTGATCGAGTTTTTCTCGCTTAGCCAGCTTCATGATGGTTAAATCAGGATCGGCTTCCAGCATTTCAAGATATTGATGCCCGCGCCCAACGGCTCTGATCATATTATTTTCGTATTTGGGTTTTCGTGCAATGGCCAAATCACGGCCATCAGGGGTGGTGATATATTTCCTACCGCCGTGAAGTTTTAATTTGATCGGAATTGTTATTTCCAGCGGTGTGTTTTCTGTGGGCTGCCCTTTTTTGATTTTGGCATCCGGCATCATTTCATGCAAAAGCCCGGCCATCCCCAGCGGACGCAGTGCAATAATCACTTTTTCCGGATAGACCACCACTTTTTGGATGATCAGTTTGGCAATCCGCGCAAAAGATATTGTGCCTGGGTGCAGCGTAACGGCGATGAATTAGGCGCTCTGGTTTCTCTTATCTCTTTGGCTTTTTCAAAATCGGCGGGATCAATAAAACCGACATGCTCGCCTTCATAGATAGTGCCTTTATGACTGATCTTTCCGATATAAACCGGATTATCCAAGATTTTGTAAATCGAGCTTTTTGTGATGGGTTTTCCGGGATGGAAACGTCCGGATCTGGCAACCCAGCTTTTTGATTGATAGCCTTTTTCTTTTAACTCCCCAACCAGTTGAGCCGGTAGGGATAAATCCGGTGGCCGGGATGCGGCATCGAAGTGCGCGGCCTTTGATAGACCGCCTCGATTCCCATCAGGCGCATCAGACGCCGCACGCGGGTGCGGCCTACCTCGTACCCCTGACGGCGCAGATGCCGGGCCATCTGACGGGACCCGTAAAACGGGGTTTGCAGGAATTGCGCGTCAATCAGCCGCATCAGCGCCAAATTGTCCGCGCTCTCCCCGCGCCGCTCGTAATACCAGCCAGAGCGGCTGATCCCCAGCAACCGGCACTGCGCCGCGATGCCGATATTGTCATTGGACGGGTCTACCATTTCCTGCCGCCCCCGGACCGCAACCGGGCGGAGGCATCGGCTAAAAAATCACGTTCCACTGTCAGCTGTCCGATCTTGGCGTGCAAGTCCCTGACCTCGGCGTTATGCGCGTCCGCTCGCGATTCCAGCTTGCCCGCAAAACCCGCCTCCAGCGCAGCCAGAGCCTCCTTCTTCCAACGGTGAATGACCGTCGCATGCACCCCGTAACGGGATGACAGCTCCGTGATCGGCGCGTCCTCCCGCAACGCCGCCAGCGCAACCTGCGCTTTAAACTTCGCCGGGTAGTTCTTCCTTGTCTTGCTCATAATCCATGACCCTCCTTCGGTCATAGATCGTAGCTTAACTCACTGTCCGAATTCTTGGGACCACCTCTAATTGAACCGGCTTTTAGGAAGCGTGCACCATATCGATTTTTTCAGGCATCAGGCGATAGCCCATGGCTTTCATAATGGCATTTACATTATCAAAGCGAGGATTGCCCTTGCTGGACAAAGCATGCTGGATACCTTGGCGCGTCATCTGCGCCTCTTCAGCCAAATTCGTGATGCCTTTGACTTTTGCAATCACGCGCAAAGAGGCAAGTAACGCTGCTGTGTTGTTGTCCTGCGCGAACTCGTCAAAAATTTCTTCGATGTAGGTTTCGATCTCTTCAGGGTGGTTGCGGAAGTATTCTTCCTCAACGGCTCTGAATTCTCTGTATGGTCTGTTCTTAGCCATGATCCTTGTACTCCTTCCAAAATTCCTTTGCGGTTTTGATGTCCCTGTCCTGGGAGCCTTTATCGCCACCTGAGAGCAACACCACGATATTGTCGCCGTCCTCTCCAAAATAGACCCGGTATCCAGGCCCAAGGAATATTCGCAATTCTAAAACGCCTTCGCCGACCGGCTCACAATCGCCATACAATCCCAGCTCCAGCCTTCCAATCCGTTTCAGAATGGCACGCCGCCCTTTTTGATCGCGAAGGCCGTTCAGCCAGTCGGTAAACGGTTCTTTACCGTTTTCATCCTGATAGACCATGACTGTCTTCGGCTCAGTCGGTTGTGCCATATTCCTATCCTTTTAACTATAGCATAGCCAAATATATTTGGCAATAAAAAACGCCAAATGTATTTGGCAGCAATATATTGTCCATTGATTCTAATGGCATTTTCAATCCCTTCCTAAAATCATGACAGCTTCAGTACCTTCAAAATCTTGAGAGTGCTATTGAGCTTGATTGCGGTCTTACAGCTCCTCGGTCTTGAATTCGCTGTAACCCTCGTAGTAATAGCTGACGTCAATGCCTTTCATATAAGTTTCGCGGTCATTGATTTTGTCGGTCATGGCATCTTTTAACAGGGCTTTGATTTCCACATCCTTGACAACGCTGCGCTCCATCGCCGAGAGATACGCATCTTTATCAACGCGGTTCCAATCCACGACCTTGCCGATTTCTTTTTTAAAGATCAGATCCAGCCAGATGCGTGTTGCACGCCCGTTGCCTTCGCGGAAGGGATGCGCGATATTCATTTCAACGTATTTTTCGACGATTTCATCAAAGTTGCCCTGTGGCATGGCGTTGATATGATCCAGAGACTGGCGCAAGTACATCAGGGGTGCAAAACGGAAATTACCCTTGGCGATATTGACCTCACGAACCTTACCGGCAAAATCATAGATGTCTTCGAACAGATATTGGTGAATTTTGGCAAGGCCAGTAAATGTTCCGACCTCAATCTTGTTGATGTCACCGGATTCAAAAAGCTGTTTGGCTTTTTGTTTGCTGAGTTTTTCCTCGGCCTTTGCCAACTCAACCTGATTTGTGATGTTCAGTTTATTTTCTAAAACCATTTTATTCCTATCCTTCTAACTCTATCATAGCCCAATATATTTAGTAACACACCACTGACTCACGCCAGACCCAGCACCTTCAAAATTTTGAGAGCGCTATCGAGCTTGATGGTTGTCTTGCCTTGTTCGAAGCTGTTGAGCGTGGGCTTGCTGACGCCTGCCAGAACCGACAGTTGCTCCTGCGTGAGCTTTTGCTCCTTGCGGCGTCTTACTGCTTCTTCGACAAAGCCTTGCCAATTAAGACGAACGTTCCGTTCCATCGCTTTCCTATCAGTTTAATGAGATTGTCCTTGAAATCAGCCCCACCGAGTGGCGCCTCTTGGATTGCGTCCTTGGCGGCCTCGATGTGCTTCTCCAGCCCCTGTACGGCCATGTTGATGGCGGCTGACCGCCATCGATATAGCTGTTATCGTAGGTGAAAGTGACACGGCCTCCTGGCTCCTCACGCAAATAGCCCGCGAAGATGTCCTTGTAATAGACCTTACCCCATAATAAATTTGCCACGGTTAAATCCTTTTAACTCAAAAGCCCTTATCGGGCTATAAAGTAAAATATAACTTACTTTTGTTAATTTTTCAACAATTAAAGTAAAGCACATTTTACTTTTTAATCTCAATCTCCTTGCCCCTCTCATCAAACCCGGCGCATTCGAAGCCGCCATGCCGATTGGGGTAGCCCAGCTGGTTTGAAATAATCCGGGTTTTGCCGATGGCCTGATCATCGCATTCATGCGTGTGGCCGTAAATCCAGAGATCCGGCTGGTGCTTTTCGATGATGTCCTGCATAACCTGCTGTTCCTGCGCAAGGTTCTTAAAAATCTCGGCTTTTCCGGGGTGGATGAGGCGGCAAGCGGCAGGAAGGCCATAGAGCTGGCGCAGCAAAATACATACGATTTGATTTTCATGGATTGCCAGATGCCGGAGATTGACGGGTTTGAAGCCGCTACCATGATCCGGGAGCGCGAGGAAAAAATCGGTGATATAAAAATCATTGCCGTCACCGCCGACGCAATAGCCAATACAGCAAGAAGGAGTTTTTTCTGATCATGATGACTTCCGGCAGGGGGTGTATAGCCTACGCCACATAAAATGGTTCAATTTTGAAAAGCGCGTCAATAGAGCAGAAGAGTTGTTTTCTGATGGCTTTGGTTTGAGCCCATTTTTGTTCGATGGGGTTGAGGTCTGGAGAGTAAGGCGGCAAGAAAAGCAGGGCATGACCGACCCCTTTTTCGTTGACCCCCAGCCTGCGCTCCCGTTCGTACTGGTAAGCATCAGGATGGGCCAAAACATCTCTGGCCAGGGCCTTCATGTCGATCTTGGTTGCGGGCTTGTTGCGGGACATCTTCGGTTCCGGGTGTTTAAGCCACCGTACAACACTGGCCACACCCACACAAAACCGGGACGCCGTCTCGGCTATCGTAAGGCCTTCCTTCTCGCTGACAGATAAGACTTTACGGCGGAAATCGGATGAATACGTCATCCATGAAGTGTAATCAATTTATATGAGTTTGACTATACTTTTGCGAGCATCTCATAATCGCGGGCGCGGGGGTCGCCGCGGCGCCAGCACAGGCCGATTTGCCTTGTAGGCGGGTGTTTGTCGTTAAAGGGGAGCAGACGGATGCCCGGCGGAATTGTTTCGGGCGTACAGGCCATTTCCGGCAGGAGGGTGATGCCGTAGCCCGCTTTGACCATTTGGATCAGGGTGGGCAGTGAGGTTGCCGAAAAGGTTTTGCGGGTTTTGGGAAGTTGAAGGTCGCAGGCGGACAGGGCATGGTCGCGCAGGCAGTGACCGTCTTCGAGTAAGAGTAGCTCTTCTGGCTTCAAGTCTTTGATATTGATTGAATTTGCGGCTGGGCCAGCATGCTTGCCGACGGCGGCGTAGAATTTTTCTTCAAACAAAATGCGTTGATGCATGTCTGGAGTGTTATACGGAAAGGCGAGCAGGGCGAGGTCGATTTGTGATTTTCTTAATGATTCCAGTAGTCTGTCGGTAAGGTCTTCGTGGATTTGTAGCTCCAGGCGGGGAAATTTTTCAATCAGTTTTGGGAGCATATCGGGAAGCATATAGGGCGCTATGGTGGGGATTATCCCGAGGCGCAGTGGCCCGCTAAGGGGCTGAGATATTAGCTTTGACCTTGCTACGATACGATCTGTATCGTTGATAATTTTTTGTGCGTTATCATAGACTTCAAGGCCAAATGGCGTGAGGTGCGTGGCTTTGCGTCCCCGGATGACGAGTGGCTGGCTGAGGATGATTTCAAGTTCTTTAATACCTGCGCTCAGCGTGCTTTGTGTTACGGCACATTCTTCTGCTGCGGCGATGAATGATCCGCGTTCGCGTAGGGCGATCAGATAACTTAATTGTCTGAGACTGGGTCTATGCATATATCGAAAATATCATATCAATGTGTATTTTAGTATTTATTTTTTCGATATTAATAAGTGGAAATTTTTGTTGGATTTTGTCGTTCTGAGGGTGCAAGTTACGGGCATGGATTTTTAACCCGAACAAAGAATGGAGATTTAGAAATGCTCGGTATTGGTGATCAAATTCCTGAATTCGAAATTACAGGTGTGAAGCCCGGCTTTAACGTGCACGAAGAAAATGGCGAAAGCGCGTTTGAGGCGATCACGGAAAAAAGTTTTGAAGGCAAGTGGAAGGTTTTCTTTTTCTACCCGAAAGATTTTACGTTTATCTGCCCGACAGAAATCGTCGAATTTGCAAAGCTGAATGATGAATTTGCAGACCGTGATTGTGTGGTTTTGGGTGGTTCTACAGATAATGAGTTTTGTAAACTGGCATGGCGTCGCGAGCATCCTGATTTGTCTAAGCTGAACCAGTGGTCATTTGCTGATACGAACGGTTCCTTGATTGACGGTTTGGGTATTCGTGAGATGCAGGCTGGCGTTGCGTTGCGTGCGACATTCATTGTCGATCCTCATGGCGTAATTCAGCATGTTGCCGTGAACGGCCTGAATGTGGGACGCAATCCGAAGGAAACCTTGCGCATTCTGGATGCGTTGCAATCTGATGAGCTGTGTCCGTGTAACCGTGCGGTTGGTGGCGAGACGATTGATGTTCATAAGGAAGCTCAGAAGATCGCGGCTTAATTAAGGTTCGCAGGCGGCAGGTTTGAAGAACTTTGCCGCCTGTTTTGTCTTTTAGAGAAAGGAAAAACGATGTCTATTGATAATTTGAAAAATAAAATGCCGGACTATGCCAAGGATATTAAGTTGAATTTGTCGTCGCTGGCGAATGAGGAGACGCTGAACTCGCAGCAGCTTTGGGGGGCGTTTGTAGCGACAGCGCATGCCGGGCGCAATGTGGCTGTAATTCGTGAGATTGAGGAAGAAGCGGCGCAATATCTTTCGCCTGAGGCGCTGGAGGCGGCCAAGGCGGCGGCGGCGATTATGGCGATGAATAATGTTTATTATAAGTTCACCGGCATGATGGCGGATTATCAGGCCATTCCGGCGAAATTGCGGATGAATATTATCGGGAATCCGGGCGTGGACAAGGTTGATTTCGAGCTGTGGTCGCTGGCGGTTTCGGCGATTAACGGGTGTCAGTTCTGTGTGAAGTCGCATGAAAAGAAAATCCGTGAGGGCGGTTTGAGCTTGGAGCAGGTGCAAACCGCGGTGCGGATTGCGGCGGTTGTGCAGGCGGTTTCGGCTGTTCTGGACGGGGCTGCGGCACTGGGGGGAGATGTCGCACAGGCGGCTTAAAAGCTTGTTATCGATGTATTTTATAGGAGCGCGCCTGTTATGGGCGCGTTTTTTTTGCATTTTGTGTTTAAATTGGGTATTTTATTACGGAAATTAATTTGAGATGGTTTTTAAAAATTGGGCAGGATTGATCAAAGTACAGTAGATACGTCTTTCGTTCCTGAACGGCATCCGGGGGCGCGGGCGCGCTGGGCCATACAAATTGCGACGGTTGATAGCTTTAAATGGCGAGGGAGCCACAAGCTGGCCAGTTTTTTGGGGCGCAATAGCGTTGAGCATTCTTTTACGCGGATGGCTCAAATTTGGTGTGATGAAGATGGCAAGCCGTTGAAAGACCCGGAAACGGGACGGCTTTATCCGCAGATTTGCGTGCGCGGGGAGTTAAATCCCGGAGCCATTGATCCTAAGACAGGCGAGTGGACTGGGCTAAGGATTGACCCGCATACTGTTGGGAATATTGTTTCGACTTTCATTCCAAGGCGGCTGATGGATGCTTTTAACAATGCCGTTTTCAAGAGTAAAAAATGTAAATTGGGTGTTTTTAGCTGGTATGGAGATGGTATAGAGCCGCTTGACGCCGATTATGTTGTAGAGGAGCCGGTGGCGATTAGCGATGATCAGGATTGTATCGAGGCTCTGTGGGCGGTTTATCAGGAGCGTGCGGAGGATATTAACAGGCAAGGACTTGATTATGATTTGGTGCGGCGAAATTGTCATACGGTCAATGCGGTTTTGAATGCAGGCAATGTCGAGGCGGTTGAGAGATTTGCCAAGCGGGGTTTTATGAGATGGGGGGCAAAGACGGATGCGATTAAGGTTGCTGAAGATACGCCGCCGGTGGTCCGGTCCTTGGAAGAACTGCAAAAGTTGAATTGCAATTGGGCGGATGGGGTTTGTATGAGTTGTCAAAGGCTTGCTGGGCGAGGTCAGTTACATTCTGAGGAACTGCAGGATGGGTCTCATGAACTTAGCGTTGAATATGCCGGTTAGGGTGTAGTTACGGGCGCGTTTTTTATTTGACAAGGCACTCATTTTTACATAATTTCACAACGGTTAATTTTTGTCGGATTTAGTGGACGAGGTTTTACTTATGCGTTTTGGTGTTACAAATGATGCTTTGTGTGGGCTTTACGAGCGTTTTGGCCTTGATTTGGATGATGAACGGGATGGTCCTGTTCAGATGTTGTATGAAGAGACAATTACTGACGATGATCCTGAAATAGGAGTGAGGCAGTTTTTGGGAAATGTTTCTCTTGATAAAGTATTGCAGTGTCAGTTGTTTTCTAAGGAAGATTATAATCGTTTTCTGGGGCCGCCACTTGGTCTTGCCGATTATCTTGAGCATTTGAAGGGTGAGATGCAAGATCATAGGGAAGATCATACGCGCTCTATTGAGATTATTGACCAGCTTATTCCTCGTACGGAAAGTACGGAGGATTTAGTTTTTAAGGGATATTTGGGACGTTATCAAGTTTCGTGGAGCGCCAGTCCCATTATGCGTTTTGGTACGACTGGAATGAGTGATGCTCCTTTATCGCTCGATAAGCCTCAAGACTGTATGAATGCATTAGAGCGTATAGAATATGGGCACGATAGCTTTTTTGAGGGGCGGGTGCTTGCCGTTTTGTCGCGATTTAAGGGTGTTGATTGGCCGGGCATCCAAATTGAGGTCGAACCGTATGAGGAGGGGCCTGTGTTTGAACCCGAAGGGACCCCCGTGCCCTAAGGTTAAGCGCCTTTTTTAACCTCGTGCACATAGACTTCGCGGTGGGGGTAGGGGATTTCGATGGCGTTTTCCTTGAACGCGTCCCATAAGGCGAGCATGACGGCGCCTTTGATGTTCGTTACTCCGGCTTCGGCGTCCTTGATCCAGAAACGCACAGAGAAGTTTATCGAGCTGTCGCCAAATTCTGTTAGATGGCATACGGGCGGCGGATCCTTGTGGATGCGCTCGTGCGCGGCGGCAGCGACGGCTTCGGCAATTTCTATGACTTTATGCGGGTCGGAGTTGTAATGCGTTCCGAAATTTACCTGCAGGCGGATGAGGGAGTTGCCGTGGCTCCAGTTTACCACGCGCTGGGTGATGAGTTCTTCATTGGGGATGAGGAAGGATTTGTTGTCACGGGTGACGATTTCGGTGTAGCGTGCGGCCATCTGGTTGACCCAGCCGAAGGTGCCGTTTTCAAGTTCCAGCACGTCGCCGGGTTTGATGGACTGGTCCATCAGCAGTAGCATGCCGGAAAACAGATTCGAGATGCCTTTTTGCAGGCCGAAACCAATTCCCAAGCCGATGGCGCCGCCGAAGACGGCGAACAGGGAGAGGTCGATGCCGGCTGATGTGACGCCGACGAGCAGGGCGAAGACGATGAGGGCGACGCGGATCACTTTGGCTATCAGAACCTGTGAAGAGCGGGTCAGGCTTTTGATTCTGAATATCCGGCGTTCTGCAAAGCTGGAGGCGAATATGGCCAGATACAGCAATGTGAATATCGACAGGATGCTTTTTATGACGATGAGGGCGGAGAGGCGGAAATCTCCGATGCTGAAGGATATGGAATCCAATGTCGTCATGGTTTGGTGGAGCAGGCCGAAGATGCTGAGCGCGGCTATGGTCCAGATCACGAGAGCGAAGAAGTTGCGGATGGCGCTGTTGGCAATGAACTGGACGGCGGTGCGGATGGCAACCCAGGCCAGTAAAACTTTCATTACACCTTCGGTTAGAGCGGTGTTGACACCCATAATATCGGATTTGAGGAGTTGGTCGCCGATCACCAGAATGATCAAGGCAACGACTGGCAGGAGCAGGCGCAGCAGGTTGTTTGATATACGCCGCGCGGCATACGGCATTTTTGTTTTTTCGATTAGTTTTGCAGCTTTGCTGCGAAACATACTGTAGCTGATGCTGGCTAAGACAAAGGCGATGAGGAGTAAAATGCCTTGATAGAGTGTATCGGTATTCCAAAAGTGATTGGCGCACCAGTTTGTAATGATATTCCAGTATTCTTCGATGTTGATATTTTCCAGCATGGCACAATTCTAGGCGCTCTTGACGGGGTTGAAAAGAGGCAATTGTATGAGTACGGTTGTTGTGAGCTTGTTTAAAAGCGCTTACTTTATGCGCTGATCAGGCGCACCGCTTCTTTCGGGTATGTTTCGCGGAATTCTTCGTTTAAATCCGCCGGACGGGACATAAGGCGGAAGAATATTGGTCCGCACAGTAAATCCACAGCCAGTTTTGTGTTTAAGGATGAGCGAAATTCTTTGTGGTCTTTGCCTTGTTCGATGCTGAATTCGACGGCATCGATGAGGGGGGTAAGAAATGTTCTTGCGAAAATTTTCTGAGCTTTGTCATCGGCTTGTGCTTCAGAAAAAAGTTGGGCGATGGTGTCACCATTGTTGCCGTCGAGCATACGGATGAGTTTATCAAGCTGCATGATAATGGCTTCAGTATTGTTTTTCGGTGTAGGGAGGGGGCTTTGGATGCCAGGTTGAGCGCGCAGGGCGTCCATGACAACGGCGGTTTTGTTCGGCCACCAGCGATAAATTGTCGTTTTGCCAACTTTGGCCTTTTTAGCGATTGCTTCGATGGAGAGTTCCTGAACGCTCATGTGCAGCAGCAAAGAATTGGTGGCCTTCAAAATGGCTGTTTTCGATTTTTGGCTGCGCGGACGGCCTTTGCGCGCTTGCATTGTTGGTGTGGTTTGCGCGTTGTTTTTTTGTAATGCAGCCTGAGACATCAATGTTTCCCTCTGGTTTAAAATTGAAACAGTTCGTATCGTATTTTAAAAATTTTACTCTAGGAAACGCAGAGTGGCGACTTTTTGAATAAAATTCAAGAGGAGAATGTGTGATTTTTACAAAAAAATGTACATCTGTGGATGATATAAATAATGTCAGAAAAGTCTAATATTATTACACTTATTTGTGGTGTACGTTATTGGGTCATATTCTGAAAGCTTTTTGGGGCTTGATCAATGACGCCCAGCCTGCCGCGGCGAAACTCGAGAACGGCCAGTCCGCGTTCAGCTGTGTTATCCTGGCGGAAGCGGAATATACCGTCAAGGCCGGAGAAGCCGTTCGGGTTGGTTATCGCTGTGTGGTCAAAGGCTGGCCGACCCGTTGATTGCAGGCCGCGCCTAGCAAGAATAGCGGACAGGGCTGTGGCGTCGAAGGCCAGTGTCGCTAAACGCGGGGGGTGGGTTCCATAGGTGTTTATAAAACGTTGTTCAAAGCTATGGCGCGCAGCCGGATCAGGCGCGGCAAACCATGCGCCTTCCAGGTTGGCTTCGCTGGCTAGTGAGGCTTCATCAAACAGGCCAGTTCCAATACGCCGGACACTGCGCGGGGGGAGGTTATAGTGGGAGAGCAGGCTGGCGATAGCACGTGCATCTTGATCGCCTACGGGCATCAGTACGGCGTCGAAAGGCGTTTGGGCCAAGGCACCAGCGCTTTTGCGTGCCTCATAGTGGGTAAAGGTTTTTACGATGGGGGCGAGGTTTGATGTTCCGGCAGGGTAGCTGATGTTTTCAGTAATGGTGATGTTATAGTGTGGGGCGGCGGCGTTAAATGCGTTTGAAACGATGCGGCCATAATTGGTATCGGGGGCAAGCACACCGACTCGGGTTATGCCGTGCCTTGCTGCGAAGCTGGTGACGCGTTTGACCTGGTCAAAGGGCATAAAGCCCATGACGTAGGTGTTGCTATTGGCAAGGGTCCAGTCGGTGGAAAAGGCGATCATATTGATGTGTGCGCGTTGGGCGACGGGTTTTGCGCTGCGAACTGCCGGGGCAAAGACCGGGCCGAGGAGAAGTTGAGCACCGGAATCGATTGCAGACCGGGCTGCGGCTTGCGCACCTGCGGCAGTGCCTTTTGTATCGCGCGGGATGAGTTCAAGGTTGGCGTGTCCGATTTCAAACAGAGCCAT
The DNA here is from genome assembly GCA_023898785.1 of Rhodospirillales bacterium. Lineage (NCBI taxonomy): Bacteria > Pseudomonadati > Pseudomonadota > Alphaproteobacteria > Rhodospirillales > Rhodospirillales bacterium. Next base: position 106,039 of record CP060239.1, read on the forward strand.
TTGTGCGGCCTTGAGCATTGAATCGCCGAGTTTTTGGTGCTGACCGCTTAAAGGAAGCAGGATGCCGACTTTTACGGTGGGCAGGTTAATCATGTGGTCCGTGGGTGTTATGGGGTTTTGCTGGTTGCCAAGGAGTTCGTCAGAGGATGTTGAGCTTAAGATGCCGGGGGCTTGTTGGGCCGGGGCTTGTGGAACGCTTGTGTGCGGTCTATATCCACTGCCGGTCTGGCATGCGCCGAGCACAAGAAGGGGCGCGATGAGAAAGAGAGCAATAAAAGCGGTTTTAAATCTTTGTGTCATTGTATCCATCATCATTTGTTTAGTATGGTTTTCAAATGTCCGAGAAATTATCACAAAGCGAGAGTAAAGAAAAAAAACGCGGATGGCTACTGCCAGATGATGCCGGGCGGGGTTTAACGCCGGGATTATATCTGGTGGCGACGCCGATTGGGAATTTGCGCGATATATCCTTGCGGGCGCTGGATACTCTTAGCCAGGCAGATGGAGTTTTGTGTGAGGATACGCGGGTTTCGGGTAAGTTGCTGAAACATTACGAGATTGCGCAGAAGCTGAGCGTTTATAATGACCATAGTGATGAAACGGTGCGTGCGAAGATTGTGGCGCGGATTGGTCGTGGTGAGGCGCTGGCCCTGATTAGTGATGCGGGGATGCCGTTGGTGTCTGACCCTGGGTATAAGCTGGTGGCAGACGTGCAGCGGGCTGGTTTGAATGTGACTAGCGTACCGGGGGCGAATGCGGTGCTTGCTGGGTTGCAGCTTTCGGGGCTGGGTTCGGACAGGTTTTCATTTATGGGATTTTTGCCGTCGAAAAGCGCTGCGCGCCGGAGCATTTTATGTGAGTGGCAAGGATCTCCGGGGACGTTGATTGCGTTTGAAACGGCGCCACGGTTGCTGGCGGCACTGGATGATATTGAGAGTGCGTTGCCGGGTCGGCGTGTGGCTGTGGTGCGCGAATTGACCAAGCTTTATGAGGAAGTGCGTTGTGATGATGTGGCGGCTTTGCGCGCGCATTATGAGGAGCGGGGGCCAGTAAAGGGGGAGATTGTGCTGGTGATTGAGGCTGCGCAGGTGCGAACGTATAGCGAGGATGATCTGAAGGCGTTGTTGGAAAAGGCGCTTAAAGAAATGAGTACGAGAGATGCGGCGGCGCAGGTGGCTGAGGTGAGCGGACAGCCGAAAAAGGTACTTTATGCACTGGCGCTGGAGATTTCGAAGTGAGCAGGCTAACGAAAGAGGCTGCTTATCAGCGCGGCGTGGCGGCTGAGCAGGCGGCTGCACGATATTTGCAGCGACAAGGGTATAAGATTTTAGAGCAGCGTTATAAAACGCGGGTTGGGGAGATTGATCTTATCGTGCGTCGGGGGGAGATGCTGGTGTTTGTCGAGGTTAAGGCGCATAAAGACCCGGAGAGCGCGCTGTATGCGGTTACGCCGCGTACGCGTCGACGGATTGAAGGCGCTGCGGGGCAATATCTGGCGGATCATGAGGAGGCGTCGGGCCTTTCCATGCGGTTTGATGTGATTGTGGTGCCGCCTGAATCTTTAAGAAAAGGGCTTAATCTGTTGGGGGCAGTTTCTATACGTCATCTGGACAATGCGTGGTTGTCTGGTCAATAATGTAAGCTGCTTCGTGTTTGGTTTTCAGGATGATCATCATGGTTCGTAAATTTCTGATTTTATCTGTTTGTGTTTTGTTTTTGCCTGGCTGTTCCGCTCTGGGTGTGGCGGCTGGTGTTGGCGCTACTGCGGGCATTGCCGCAGCGCAAGAGGGCGGTTTGTCGGCTGCGGTTGATGATGCGCGCATTCAGATTGAGATTAATGATCTTTGGTTTAAGTATGACGTTGAGACATTTCGTAAGCTGGATCTGACGATTAATCAGGGGCGTGTTTTGATTACGGGGGTTGTGCAAGATCCGGAAGCTCGGGTGGAAGCGGTGCGGCTGGCTTGGCAACCTAAAGGTGTGAAGCAGGTGATTAACGAGATTCAAATTGCCGAGAGTGCGGGTATTGTTGGTTTTGCCAAGGATACATGGATTACAACACGGCTTCGTACGGCGATTACGTTTGATCGGGAAATATTGTCGATTAACTATTCAATCGATACGGTGCGCGGGACGGTTTATTTGATGGGCTTCGCTCAAAACCGCTCTGAGCTTAACCGGGTGATTGAAATAGCGCGCACGATTAACGGTGTGAATGGTGTGGTGAGCTATGTGAAATTTGTTGGCGGCAAGACACAAACTGGTGGTGTTGATGATGGCTCAACATATCAAAGTACGTATGACGATAATTATGTTTATCAGAACGCACAGGGACAAAGTGTTCCGGTGCGTCCGTATGAAGATTCAAATATGCCGATTGATTTGCGCGGGTCACAGCCTTCGCCTGATTATGGTACAGATTCGTCATCTTATTCGAATAATGTTGATCCGATGTTCTCTCAGGAGCCGTCTGCGCCTGCACGACCAACCCAGCGTCAGGGCATTGAAAGTGAAGAAATTCTCTGGAATGACCAGTAATCCTAGCGGACTGGAAGAGTTGTCTGGTGCATTCGATCCTGAAAGTTATATCCAGTCTTTAGGAAGCATACCTGATGATCGAATCAATCTGGCGCACGCGGCTTTGGCCTTGGCAGCGCTTAGTCATGAAGGCGTATCTTTGGGGCGCTATATTTATCATTTGCAGGTGATTGGTGATGAAGTGGGGGCGCGTTATGCAGAGATTTTTGGTGACAGTGCTAAAGCGCAATTAGAGGCTTTGAGCGATATATTGCACGGGCGTTATCATTATAGCGGTGATCGTGAAAGTTATGATGATTTACAAAACGCCAGTTTAATTCGGGTGATTGACCGGGCCAAAGGGCGGGCGATTGTGCTCAGTATTCTTTATATCCACAGTGCGCGGGCGCAAGGGTGGAATATTGTGGGGCTTGATGTTTCAGGGCATTTTCTGTGCCGTTTGGAAGCGGGCGGGCAGCGCATTATTTTTGATCCGTTTGAGGGTGGGCGCATTGTTGAGGCGCAAGATATGCGCGAAATTGTTAAGAGGGTTTTTGGGGCGCAGGCGGAGCTTTCGTCGGAATATTATGAGCCGGTGGGGAATCGGGGTATTCTGGTTCGTTTGCAAAATATTATCAAGTTTCGGCAGATTGAGGCTGAGGATTATCAAGGTGCGCTGGAAACTGTGCAACGGATGCGACAAATTGATCCGCAGGAATATCGGTTATTGCTGGATGAAGGGGTGCTTTTGGCGCGCACAGGTGAGCCGCGAGGAGCTATTGATTCGCTGGTTGCCTATATTGAAAAGGCGCCCAATTCGCGTGATCGGATGGAGGCTGAGCTGTTATTGCAGCAGCTTAATGATGCTCTGAATTAAAGAGCGGTGAAGGGTTTCGCGTGTATGAGCGTATATGTTTGTAAGGATAAGTTGGCTATAAAAAATGATGGCTCTTGCGCGGGTGTTTGTAACCGAATAGAACTTGATTCTGAACAGGCATCTGTACTGTTTATGGAGTGTGCTCAATCTTGTTAAGGAGAATATTATGACCCTCTCACTGTTCCGCAAAGTTTCGAAGGACTCTTTTGCACTGTCCCGGCTGATGATGATTTTGGCTGTTGTGTTTTTGGTTTCGGCTTGTTCATCGAACGATGACGAGGAGGTTATTTTTGATGGCCAGAGTGCGGCTGCGCGTGAGGGCATTACTGATGGGCCGTTGGATGAAATTTATCAAGGTGGTGCGCAGCAAGGACCGGCTCCTGGTACGCAGGCTGATCTGGTTGTTAATGTTGGTGATCGTATTTTCTTTGGTACGGATCGTTATGATTTGAACAATGAAGCGCGTATGATTTTGGATAAGCAGGCTGCCTGGCTTGAGCAATATTCGAGCTTGAATGTTACGATTGAAGGTCATGCAGATGAGCGCGGTACACGTGAATACAACCTGGCTTTGGGCGAACGCCGTGCAAACTCTGTGCGTAATTATCTGTCTGCGCTGGGTATTGCTCCATCACGCATTCAGGTCATAAGTTATGGTAAAGAGCGTCCGGCTGTTCCGGGTGCGAATGAGTCTGCGTGGTCACAGAACCGTCGTTCTGTCACCAAGATTGACTAACAAATTGTGATAAATGGTCTGTAAATGACGATTCTTTCTTTTTATATCCGCAAACGGAGGGCCTGGATTTTTTCAGGCCTTTTGGCTGTGGCGCTTGCGGGGTTACCGTTTATGGCGGGTGCGCAGGGGGGTGATTGGGATATGCAAAACCGCATTAAACGGTTGGAAAATGAGATCCAGACGCTCAGCCGTGCGGTCTATCGAGGTGAGAAGCCGCCTGCGGGCGTTGGCGGAGGCTTGTCTGGCGGGGCTGATGCCGAAATTCGATTGCAGCAGATTGAAACGGAAGTGCGTGGTTTGAGGGGGGATTTGGAAGAGCAGAGCTTTGAGATTCGTGAGCTTAAAGATCAGCTTGAGCGTTTTACCAGTGATATGGAATTGCGGATGAATGATCTGGAAGGTTCTGGAGCTTCGCGTTCCGGCAGCGCTGCGCCGGTGAGTGGGGCCAGTCGTTATACGGCTAGGCCGCTTAGAGATAGCAATCCACCGAGCGTTGTTGGTAGTGGCGTCGGGCAGACTTATCAGTGGAGTTCCAGTAATGCCAACAGTGGAGGTGCGGTCGGGCAGCTTGGTTCGTATACGGAATCGGGGGACGGGACATCGTCTTCTGATTTAGCGTCTGCAACTTATGAAAATGCATTTTCGATGGTGAAAAATCATCAATATAAGGGGGCGCAGGTCGAATTTGAGAGTTTCTTGCGTGATCACCCTGATCATCCGTTGGCGGGTAATGCTAAATATTGGCTCGGCGAGACACATTATGTACGCGGGAATTTTGAAACGGCTGCGCGGATTTTTGCTGAGGGGTATCAGCAATATCCGAAAGGTTCTAAAGCGGCGGATAACTTGCTGAAACTGGGGTTATCTTTGGATGCGCTGGGGAAGAAGGATGATGCATGCGTGGCGCTTCGTCAGCTTAAGAAAGAAAATCCGTCCGGGGCTGCGCCCGTGATGCGTCGGGCCGATCAGGAAATGTCCCGGATCGGGTGTTAAAGAGCTGCTATCGTTTAGCTGTTTGCTCTTTGGAAGCTGGTGAAATCTTTTGAATTTTGAAGACTTTAATCATCGTATGTTGGCGCTGGGTGTGGGGGGCACTGGGCCGATTGCTGTGGCTGTGTCAGGTGGGCCGGACTCTATGGCGCTGTGCTGGTTGTTGTCGCGCTGGGCGGATGGACGCGGGGTTTATGTTCATGCTTTGACGGTTGATCACGGGCTCAGGCCTGAAGCGGCTGATGAGGCTGTACAGGTAGGCGCGTGGTTGGATGGCTGGTCGCAGCAGGTGGGGCATCATATTTTGCGCTGGGAGACTCCAGCGGACACAGCCATTCAGGAAGAGGCGCGCAGGGCACGTTATGGTCTGATGGCTGAGTATTGTGAGTGTCATGATATTGAGTATTTGTTTTTGGCACATCACCGGGATGATCAGGCGGAAACGGTGTTGTTTCGTTTGGCCAAAGGCAGTGGGCTGGATGGGCTTTCCGGGATGCAGGAGTGTCAGGCTTATGATGAGCGTTTAACGTTAGTGCGGCCTTTGTTGGATTGTGGTAAGGCGGAGTTATTGAAATTATGCGGGGCGGAAGATATTTCATATTTTGAGGACCCCAGTAATGCAAATAGTGATTTTGCGCGGGTACGATTGCGTAAGGCGCGGTGTGTTTTGGAGGAAGAGGGACTTACTTCGAAGCGATTGGCGGTAACGGCACAGCGCCTAGGGCGCGCGCGCCGTGCTTTGGAGGTTATCAGCGCGCAGGCCTATCAAAATGCGGCCATTGAATCAAATACGAAACATATCGTATTTAAAATTAATATTTTATTTATGCAGCCTGAAGAGGTTATTTTGCGATGTTTGTTAAAGGCGTTGTCGGTTTTGCGTCCGCTATCCGATTATGCGCCGCGTATGGAAAGGGTTGAGGTGATTTTATATGATTTGATGGCTGTTAAAAATAAGGGCACGCCGTTTCGAAAGCGCACATTGGGGGGGGTGATGTTTGCAATGGACGAGAATTTGGGGATTTTGCGTTTGACGCGCGAGTATTCTTAAGAACCCTTTCGAAAAAGTCTGGGAAAGAAAAAAAGAGGCGTTTTTTATATGGTTCTTAATCATGATTGTTTGAAAAACCACGGTTTTAGCCTTGATTTTCCTTGTCTGGAGCGGAAATTGTACTACATTGGATATTCTGAATTAGAAGAAGGATAGGCAACTGTGAATGGATTTGGTCGCAATTTGATTTTCTGGCTGGCGATTGGCCTGACCATGATTTTCCTGTTCAATATTTTTCAGGGCGCGCAGCAAGGGGCAATTAACCGCGGGAATAAGATTTCCTATAGTGAATTTATGACGGATGCGCAGGCGGGGCGTGTTTCGAATGTCGTTATTAAAGGGCAGGAATTGCACGGCGTATTTGCTTCAAGCGGCGAAGAATTCAAGGTGATGGTGCCGCCGAACGAAAACGTGGTAGACCGCCTTCAGGGTAGCGCGGTGCAGATTGCGGCTGACAAGGAAGATCCTGAGCAGATTAGTTTGATGAGTATTTTGATTTCGCTGTTGCCTGCATTCCTGATCATCGGGGTGTGGATTATGTTTATGAAGCAAATGCAGGGCGGTAAAGGCGGCGGTGCGATGGGATTTGGCAAGAGCCGGGCTAAGATGCTGAATGAAAAGCATGGCCGTGTGACATTCGAGGATGTGGCGGGTATTGAAGAGGCTAAGCAGGAGCTGGAAGAGGTCGTTGAGTTTTTGAAGGATCCGCAGAAATTTAGCCGTTTGGGAGGGAAGATTCCGAAAGGGGCCTTGCTGGTCGGTCAGCCGGGGACGGGTAAAACGCTGATTGCGCGGGCCGTGGCCGGTGAGGCGGATGTGCCGTTCTTTACCATTTCCGGTTCTGATTTTGTGGAGATGTTTGTTGGCGTTGGTGCGAGCCGGGTGCGCGATATGTTCGAGCAGGGCAAGAAGAATGCGCCGTGCATTATCTTTATCGACGAGATTGATGCAGTGGGGCGGCACCGCGGGGCCGGGCTGGGCGGAGGGAATGACGAGCGCGAGCAGACCTTGAACCAGCTTTTGGTTGAGATGGATGGGTTTGAGTCCAATGAGGGCGTGATTATTCTGGCGGCGACGAACCGTCCGGATGTGCTTGATCCTGCACTTTTGCGTCCGGGGCGTTTTGATCGTCAGATTGTGGTGCCGCTTCCGGATATTAAGGGCCGGGAAAAGATTCTTGAAGTGCATATGAAGAAAGTGCCGCTGGCGAACAATGTTGAAGCCATTATTATTGCACGCGGGACGCCCGGTTTTAGCGGGGCGGATTTGGCAAATCTGGTTAATGAAGCGGCGCTTTTGGCGGCGCGGCGCGGCAAGCGCGTTGTGGGTATGGATGAGCTGGAAGATGCCAAGGATAAGGTCATGATGGGCTCTGAACGTAAGTCTATGGTGATGAGCGAAGATGAGAAAAAGCTGACTGCGTATCATGAGGCGGGCCATGCGTTGGTGGCGATGCATGAGCCGGCGTCCGATCCGGTGCATAAAGCAACGATTGTGCCGCGCGGGCGGGCGCTGGGTCTGGTTATGCGTCTTCCTGAAGCTGATCGGCTATCGATGAGCCTTGAGAAGCTGAAGGCAGATTTGTCTGTGGCGATGGGCGGGCGCGTTGCCGAGGAGATTATTTTCGGACATGATAAGGTTACGACGGGTGCGAGTAGCGATATTCAACAGGCGACCAATATGGCGCGCAAGATGGTTATGGAATGGGGTTTTTCTGATAAGCTTGGTACAATCCGCTATGCGCAGGATCAGGAAGAGGTTTTTCTTGGGCATTCGGTTGCGCAATCGAAAAATATGTCTGATGAGACGGCGGCGACCGTGGATTCTGAAATTCGACGGATTGTTGAGCAGGGCTATGACAAGGCCAAGCAGATTTTGACTGAAAATCTGGATGATTTGCATAAATTGGCCAAGGCTTTGATTGAATATGAATTGTTGTCTGGTGATGAAATCAAGGACCTGCTTGCCGGAAAGCCGATACTTCGTGATAGTGATAATGAACCGCCGGAGGATACGACACCAAAATCTTCTGTGCCATCAGGTGGAGGTTTTGCCAGTGGGGAAGCGCCACAAGGAGCTTAGATGTTTAGATTTTTATACCGTCTATACATAAGGGGAGAGTGCTATGTTTAAATTTGAGAAAAATATTGGAGATAAGGATAAAAAAGCCCGGATTGCTGCGGCGGTTGTGCTTTTTGCAGCGAGTTTCTTTATTTCCGGTGTTGTTGGGAATGTATTGATTTTGCTGGCGGTTGTTATGGTTGTTACCAGTTTTTTCGGTTTTTGTCCGGCTTATACGTTTATGGGCATGAATACGTGCTGTCGTGACGGTTCTTGTAAGGTTGAAAAGGCTGATGATGATCAGGCGTCTTCTGACGACAAGGATGCTTGAGTAGTCCTTTTTCCGGATTGTCCGTTATATAGGCTCGAAAGCCGGGGTGCTTGCGGCGGGTATTGATGTGCGCGCTGATTGTTTTCGAGAAAAGCAGTGTTTGTATAGCGGGTTTTTCTCGATGTCTTTGAGTATTTGTAAAAAAAGCTGCGTTGTTTCTTCAAGGCGTTGCGGGTCTTGAAGCAGGTCGTTGCGGATTTCGATCATGATAAAAGGCGTGTCGTATTTTTTGCTGAGTTTTGGCGCGGCTATTTTATTGCTGAACTGGCCGTCTTTCAGGTTGTATGGATACTGCGAAGCGGCGCGGTTGCCTATTCTTTCGATAAAGGCGTGTTCGATTAGTCTGGACAATATTGTGTCTTCAAAATAGGTGATGCCGATTTCATGGTCGCGGCCATGGCCGTGCCATTTAGGTGAAAAGCTGTGCAGTGCTATATGTGCTGCGCCATTATGGGTGTTTTTGATGTTCGAGACCAGTTTTTCTTCAGCTCTTGTATAGGTGTCGTAGATGGTTTTGCGCTGAGCGAGCTTTTCTTTGGAAATATTGTGGTTTCCGGGGACGCAGAGCCTGGCACCGTATTCAGAGGAATTCGGGGTCATGGCATATTCCCATGCGCGGTTTTTTTCAACCACCAGGCGCGATACGTTTGAAGCGATTGAGGACAGGTGCGGGCTGAGTTTGTTTAAGCGTTTGACCAGTTCGGCAGTTCCCCAGTCGCAGACTTCGTGGCGATGTTCATTGATGTCAGGATCAAACCACCATGCGGGCGCACCGAGTGGATTGCCGTCTTGATCGATCATATGCCGGGGGACTTTCCAGCCGGCGTGGGGCGCGGAGAGCGTGAAGGGGCTGAGTCCCGTGTGCAGGTGGTAAACGGGATCGTTTTCGCGCAAGGCAATGGCTCCGAGGTTTGTTTTCGGAGGGCCGGGGTCGCTGATTTCGCAGAATTGTACCGTCGTTGTTTGCGGTTTCATTATGTCTTTTGTTTCTTTTATTACGGAAACGGTAGAGATTTTTGAAATATATGACAATAAAAAAGTATATTTTGTGCACAAAAATGTGTTGATTGTCTGTGCGCGCGATGGGTCTGTGTGAGCGTGTCTGCGAATTCCGCGCTTGTTATCCTCCGTATTTGCCAGTACAACGGAGCTTGTGACATAGGAATATCTTGGAGTAAGGGTTTGTTATGGCGCTAGACAGTAGCGGGCGGATTGTGGATTATTTTTCTCAGTGTGCCGCAGGTGGTTTGTTTGAGAGAGTTTTTCCGAGAAAAAATCAGGCAGGTGCGGAAAAGAGTCCGGATGGCGGGACACCGGCGACGGCCAGAGATGTTTTTGAGTATTACAGGGGATTTTTTGAAAAGGGGTCTTCGGTGTGTTACGGAGAGGGTGGGGAGACGTTTTTAAGCTTTTCAGACCCTCTCTATAAGTGGGGCGATACGGAGTGGCTTGTTTACTCGGCGGAGTGTTTAGAGGGTGGCAGGGAAGACCTTTGTTTAACGTCTTTTAATGGTCGGCAGGGTGGTCATCAGAGGCTTTTCAGAATTGGCTATGAACCTTCTCAAGAAGGGGGGCTTCTCATTTTTATCGGAGGTTATGACGGAAGAGATGGTATGTATCATGGAAATGAGAAGCTCTATGAAATTTCAGGAAGATCTTTGGGTCAGGAAGTTTCTGCGTTATATAAAGATCTCGTAGAGACGGAGGGGTATTGGCCGTTTAACACGGTGTTGAAGCGTATTGCAAGCACGAAGCCCCCTGAGGCTTTAAGCGGTAACGGTCCGGATGTTCTGAAGCTTTGATTTATTAATTTGTTCTATGGATTTTTGAGGGTGTTGGTGATGACGCAAATGCAAAAACGGAAATATTTTGGAACAGACGGAATTCGCGGGCGGGCCAATAGCTATCCGATGACGCCGGGCATGGTGCAGCGGGTGGCGATGGCGACGGCGAAAGTGCTGCGCGAACGCCATGGCGGGCTGCCGACGGACCGGGTGGTGATCGGCAAGGATACGCGGTTGTCTTGTTATATGATTGAGCAAGCGATGACGGCCGGGTTTTTATCGATGGGGATGAATGTCATCCTTACGGGTCCGGTGCCGACGCCGGGGATTGCGATGTTGACGCGATCTTTACGGGCTGATGTCGGGGTGATGATTTCGGCTTCGCATAATTCCTTCGAAGATAACGGGATCAAGCTGTTTGGGCCGGACGGGTACAAGCTGGATGATGAGATTGAGCTGGAGATTGAAGCGGCGCTGGAAGAGGATCTGGGCGAGCATCTCGCGTTGCCCGGCGATTTGGGGAAAGCGGCGCGTTTGGATGATGCGATCGGGCGTTATGCGGAAAGTGTGAAGCGCTCTTTACCACGTGGAACAACGCTGGAGGGGCTTAAGGTCGTGGTGGATTGCGCCAATGGTGCAGCCTATAAGGTGGCGCCGCAGGTGCTTTGGGAACTGGAGGCCGAGGTTATATCGATTGGCGCGGAGCCGGACGGGCGCAATATTAATGATGGTTATGGTGCGACGGCGACCGAGAATCTGCAGAAGGCGGTTATTGAGCATAAAGCGGATATTGGCGTTGCGCTGGACGGGGATGCGGACCGGCTGATTATGGTTGATGAGACAGGCGCGAAGATTGACGGCGATCAGCTGATGGCGGCGCTGGCGGTTTCGATGCAGGAGGCCGGTGAGTTGCAAGGGAGTGCGTTGGTGGCCACTGTGATGTCGAATTTGGGGCTGGAGCGGTTTTTAAAGGAGCGGGGAATTTGTCTGATCCGCACGGCGGTTGGGGACCGGTACGTGTCCGAGACGATGCGGGCGGAAGGGTTTAATCTGGGCGGGGAACAATCCGGGCATTTGATTTTGTCGGATTTGAATACGACGGGTGACGGGTTGCAGGCGGCGATCAAGATTTGTTCGTTCCTGAAAGAGAGTGGAAAGAAGGCGAGCGCGGCGCTGCATTTGTTCACGCCGTTGCCGCAGATTTTGCGCAATGTGCGGTTTGAAAGCACGGTCAAGCCGCTGGACGCGGATGAGGTCAAGGCCGCGATTGAACAAGCGGAAAGTTCGCTGGTCAATGAGGGGCGCGTTTTGGTGCGGGCCAGCGGGACGGAAAGCCTGATCCGCGTGATGGCGGAAGGCGATGACCCGGGCAAGGTTGAAGGCGTGGTCAATGATCTGTGCGCGGTGATTGAGAAGGCAGTGGGGTAAAATTAGTCATAAATTACTTTGTTTTTGATAATATGCGTTGATTGTTGTAATCTCAAGAAAATAGAGGATAGCGGTTATAGAATAGGACTAAATTTTTGTTCATAATTTTTAAGGAGAATTAACATGAGATTTTCTGAAGTTGAAAATTACAATCTATCTGCAATAACTAAATATTTCAGTGAAAAATACGATATTGATAAAGATAAAGCAGACTTGATATCGTTAGAATTAAAGAGATATCTATTTTTAGTTGCAAAAAACAAACGACAGTATGGTATGGCCGGAATTGTTGATGAATACTGGCATACTTTTATACTGTCTACCGTTCAATATCATGATTTTTGTGATTTTTTAGGGGAAGGCTATATACATCACCATCCTGATACGGATGAAGAATCTGCAAGTGAAACGAGGGATGCATACAAACTTTTTTTTAATGATTATGAAATAGAGTTTGGTCACAGTCCGTTAAAGGGTATTTGGCCTTCTGTAAATGATGGTGGTCGTTGTAAGAACAGTTGTAAGGGATCCCCTTCATGTAAGAACAGGTGTAAAGGAACCCCTTCATGTAAGAATAATTGTAAAGGCGGTCCTCACCCATCTATGCAGAATGATCTTAAGGGTGTTAGTGCCTAAAGAGTTTGCATGTGGTGGTTTATCTGATTGCTTGGGTTGTTTAGTTTTTAGATGGTAGCTTGTTTTTTGATTTTATTGACTTTAAACGCTTTGCCCCTTAAGCGTTAGGGCATGAAAGATATTTCCCAAAATAGCGCCCTTCTGCCCAGTGGGTTTGAGGATTTGCTTCCCCCACAGGCGGAGGTGGAATATGACGCGATTGCGCGGCTGATGGCGGTATTTCGCAGTTTTGGTTATGCGCGGGTGAAGCCGCCGATGGCTGAGTTTGAGGAAAGCTTGCTGGCTCCGGGGCCGGGTGCGGCCTTGACGTCTGAAACATTCCGGGTGATGGACCCTGTAACGCATCGAATGATGGGGCTGCGCAGCGATATTACGGCGCAGATCGCGCGGATTGCGCGTTCGCGGCTTTCCGATGAGGCACGGCCTTTGCGGCTGACTTATGCGAATGACGTAATCCGTACAAAGGCTTCTCAGGCGCGCACACAGCGCCAGTTTACGCAGGTGGGTTGTGAGATGATCGGCCGGAACGATGTGGCCAGCGATGTTGAAATTTGTGTGGTAGCTTTGAAGGGTTTGGCTGCTTTGGGGGCTTGCGGCGTGACGATGGATTTTGCCTTGCCGCGGATTGTGGATGACCTTTTTGCGGTTACGAAGACGAGGCAGGATGATATTGACGGGCTGCGTCATACATTGGCCGGGCCGGTCGATAAGGCTTTGTCGGCGCTGGATGTATTGGCGTTGCCGGAGGCGGCGTGCGAGTATATTGCACGTTTGCGTGCGGTTGTTTCCGGAGTTGAAGCGGCGATCGCTGGGTTGGATATGAGTGCGATTTCTTTGACGATTGATCCGCTCGAAACGCGCGGGTTTGAGTATCATAGCGGGCTGGCTTTTACCTTGTTTGCAACGGGGATTCGTGGCGAGTTGGGCCGGGGTGGGCGCTATGATATTTATGAGGGTGAGCAGGCGAAGGAAAGTGCAGCCGGGTTTACGCTGTATATGGACACGTTGCGCCAAGGGTTGAAAGTGCAAGAGACTGCAGAGGTCAAAGAATTATCGGCGGATGCGGATTGGGCCGAGGTGGCCCGGTTGCAGGATGAAGGGTTTATTGTGAAACGGGGATAAATGGCCTTGCATGCTGATGAAAATCAGCATCTTTATGACAGGGGAGATCCTGACTTTCGTCAGGATGCGAGGGTAGAAATTTTAGAAAGGTATATAAAGGTATATAAATGACAAATGTTGCGGTGATTGGCGCTCAGTGGGGCGATGAAGGTAAGGGGAAGATTGTCGATTGGCTCTCATCTCGCGCTGATGTGGTGGTGCGGTTTCAGGGCGGGCATAATGCCGGGCATACACTGGTGATTGACGGAGTGACGTATAAGCTGCATTTGTTGCCTTCTGGGATAGTGCGTGAATCGAAGATTTCGATTATCGGCAATGGCGTGGTGATTGATCCGTGGGCCTTGATGAAGGAGATTAAAGCCATTCAAGAAAAAGGCGTGGATGTGAATCCAGACAAGCTTATGATTGCGGAGAATGCGCCGTTGATTTTACCGGTGCATGGGGCGCTGGATGAAGCGATGGAAGCAACGCGCGGGAGCAAACCGATCGGTACGACGAAGCGCGGGATTGGCCCGGCTTATGAAGATAAAATTGCACGCCGGGCGATCCGGGTTTGCGATCTGGAGTATCCTGATGTGATGCGTGAAAAGCTGGACCGGATGATGTTGCATCATAATGCGTTGCTTAAAGGCCTGGGTGCGGAAGAGGTGAGTGCAGACGATATTTTCGACAAGCTAATGGCTGTGCGAGATGAGATTTTGCCATACAGGTGCGTGACGTGGCGGGTGCTTGATCAGGCACGGGCTGAGGGCAAAAAGATTTTGTTTGAGGGGGCGCAAGGGATGATGCTGGATGTGGATCACGGCACATATCCGTATGTGACTTCGTCAAATATGGCGGCCGGGCAAGCGGCTACGGGGTCGGGTGTGGCTCCGGATGCCGTCGGTTATGTTTTGGGGATTACCAAGGCCTATACGACGCGCGTCGGGAGCGGCCCGTTTCCGACTGAGCAGGATAATGAAGTTGGGCAATTTCTTGGTGAAAATGGCCATGAATTTGGCACAACGACCGGGCGTAAGCGGCGTTGTGGCTGGTTTGATGCGGCATTGGTGCGTCAAACAATAAAGTTGGGCGGGATTCACGGGATTGCGTTGACGAAGCTGGATGTGCTTGACGGACTTAAGGAAATACAGATTTGCGTTGGTTATGAGATCGAAGGTGAGAAATTTGATTATCTTCCGGCTTCGCAAGTGAAACAGGCTGCGGCCAAGCCGATCTATGAAACCATGGACGGGTGGAGTGAGAGTACACGTGGAGCACGCACATGGGCGGAATTGCCGGCGGCGGCTGTGAAATATGTGAAGCATATTGAAGAGTTGATTGGCGCTCCGGTGACGCTGCTTTCTACGAGTCCGGAGCGTGAGGATACGATCTTGATGCAGGACCCGTTTGCGGGCTGATCAATTTACTTTTTGTATGAACATGGTTACAATGTGCGTTGCGCTTTATTTTTTAAGCGCATGCTTCATTTTGGCGTTGCCTGATTCTTAGGTAATGTAGCTATTTCATGTTAAAGAGTTCTTGTTATGTCTGAAGAAACAGGCGCTAAAGACAGTAAAGAGACGAAGATTTCTGAGGATTCTACCAGAGCGAATTCGTCTGATCATGGTGGTAAGGAGCAAAAGAAGTCTGGGTTGAAAGATTCGCAGAAAACTCAAGACGTTCAGGGTGAGAATGTTGCCGATTTTCAAGGTAAGGTCGGAATTCAATGCAAGGTGCCGTTATCAGAGTATAATTCCGGTCCGAACAAGGCTTATCGAGCGTATTCCAATGATAGTAATAAAACGCCTCTGATCGCTATTGTTTGTGAGCGGTATTTGGTGCCGCGTCGGGCGGCGGCTGATGTATATTCTACAATAGTTGATAACTCTCTTGCGAAGCTGGTTGCACATGGTGTTGTGTATTGGCCGCCGACCAAGAGGGAACTTTATGTTTTTATTTACTACGACAATCTTGGGAAGCCTTTGTTGCAGCGGGGAGAAAGGAACGCTTTAGGGTGGAGACAAGATGATGTAATGTCGCTTATCGTTAAACCATATGCCGGTATTTTACAGGATTTTCGCGATAAAGATTTTGTGCATGGGGCTATCCGTCCTGACAACATGTTTTGTGATGGTGTGCAGGGAAAGCCTTCCAAGATTATTCTGGGTGATTGTTTGTCTGTTTCACAGTCGTTGGCGCAGCCTGTTTTGTATGAGCCGATTGCGCGTGGAATGGCGGATCCTGTTGCGCGTGGAAAAGCTACGCCTACGATTGATCTGTATGCGCTTGGCGTTTCTATTGCAGTGATCATGCGTCACAACGACCCGCTTAAAGGGCTTAGTGATGATGAGATTGTCAGGCGCAAGATTTCACATGGTAGTTACAGCGCAGTTACTGGTAAAGACAGGTTTAAGGGTGAAATTTTAGAATTGCTACGCGGGCTTTTGCATGACGAGTCTTCGCAACGGTGGACGATTGATGAAGTTTTAGAGTGGCTGGATGGGCGGCGCTTGAGTCCGAAGCAATCTACGGCGATTAAAAAAGCTCCACGTCCGTTTGATTTAGGGGGTGATAAATATTTTGTTACGCCGCTCATGGCAATGGATATTGAAAATAAAGTTAAGGCCGTTAAGAGCTCTATTGAGGATGATAGTCTTTTAAACTGGATTGAACGTTCTTTAGAGGACGAGGATATCTCTGAACGGTTCCAAAAGGCTGTGGTGGATTCGCGTCAGCAATCTACCAGCTCTGGCTATGAATCATGTCTGGCGGGGAATGTGTCTATCGCTTTAGATACTGGTGCGCCTATACGTTTTCGGAATTTACGTTTGATTGGTGATGGTATTGGAAATGCAATTGTTGAGGCCATTGTTCTAAAACAGCCAATTGGCGCTTTTGTTGAGGTTTTTAGAAATTCATTGGTACTCAATTGGTTGTCGGTGCAAGATCCTCATATTATTGATGTGAACGGGTTGTTCGGTAAATTTGAAAAATGTCGCCGTTATCTTAAAACCAGCAAGTTTGGCGATGGTATTGAACGGGTGATTTATTTATTAAGTCCGGAATGTCCGTGTTTGAGTGAGGTGATTAAAGATTATTATATTGTTGGCGCGGATGATTTGCTCAATGCGTATGAGGATTTGTGTAAAAAGGGGCATGCATCCACAACGTTTTTAGATCTGCATTCTGTGGCGTTCTTATACGAAAAAGATCAAAAGGTTATTGAGCCGTATCTCTATGATTTGAATACTCATGAGAATCATAGGGTCATTGGCGCCAATTTGAAATGCCTGGCGGCGATACAGAAAAGATACAGTTTGGGCAACTTTCCAGCGATTGCCAAGGTGATGGCGCCGCGTTTGCAAGCGGTTGTAAAGCGTTATCATGATCGGCGCGTTCAGGAAAGAATGAGGGAGGCCGTAGCTGAGTTTCAATCGACAGGAGATTTAAAGAAAATTGCCAGTATTTTTGAAAATGCTGAGGTTGTGAAGAAAGATTTTTCATCTTTTCGTAAGGCTATGCTGGAGTTTAAAACGCTTGAAACAGAGCGTTTGAGGCTTGAGATGCGTATGGAAAATAAAATTTCCTTTGGTATTGAGACCGGGCGCGAAGTGGCTGCTATTCTTTCATGTATTTTGGCCTTTATTGTTATTGTGGGAACTGCGTTTGTGTTTTTGTCCGATAATACATTGTTTTAGGGATCTACTGAGAATGGCTAAAAAGAAAGTTGTACGGAAGAATACTGGTCAAAAAGCCAAGAAAAAGGGCGTCAAGCGTTCGGGTTCGGCTTGGACAAGCCTGTTTTTGATTGTTCTGGTTTTGATGGCGGCGGTGTTTTTGCCTGTTGCGGTGATTTTATTTATCGGATTGTTGCCGACTTTTGTAGCGTTTTATGCCGACCGTAATAAAAAGAAAATAAAACCTATCACGGTCGGGGCCATGAATATCGCCGGGTGTATGCCTTTTATTATGGAGCTGTGGACAACGGATATGTCTATGTCCAAGGCACTATCGATTATTGTGGACCCGATGGCGATTATTGTTATTTATTCTGCTGCTGGTGTTGGGTATTTGATTGATTGGGCGGTGACGATGTTGGTGGCTAATTTTCTTTATCAACGTGGTGGTTCACGCAAAAATACGATTGAAAAGCGACAGGCTGAGCTTATTGAGCGGTGGGGCGAAGAGGTGAATGGGAAAATTCCAATAGACCATGAAGGTTTTCCGGTTGAGGGTAGCGCTGGGGAAGGTACTTAAAATCCTATCTATACTTAAATAAATGTTCATATATAGGCGTCATACTGGAGGTGTTGGGTTATTGGGTATTTATGAAGCGTGCGCTAGCCGCTTTTTTTATGCCATAAATTTAAAACCAATTTAATTTAAATGATAAATATTGGGGTTGTGTTGGCTAAATTCTTGAAAAAATTCATTAAAAATGAAAAAGGTACAACGGCAATTGAGTTTAGCCTGCTGGCAATTCCGTATCTTATGTTGACGCTTGGTATCATTGAAATTGCGATTATGTATGCATCGGCCAGTTTGTTGGAAGGCGCTACGAATTCTGCATCACGGATGATTAGGACCGGTGAATTACAGCAATCGGGCGCAGATCCGGAAACTGCGTTCCGGGATGGTTTGTGTGATTATACGACGGTGTTGATAAACTGCAATGACGTGGTTGTTGAATCTTTGACCTTGAGCAGTTTTTCCGATGTGGCGACATCCCCTGCGCAATTTGACGCCGATGGCAACATGGTTAGTCAGGGGTTTGATGCCGGTGGTTCTGATGCCAGGATTTTGATCCGGGTGGCATATCGCTATGAAATGATGACGCCGTTTGTTGGAAGGCTGATTTCAGGTTCTGACAATTCACGCTTGTTTATGTCAACAATCGTTTTGC
The DNA here is from genome assembly GCA_023898785.1 of Rhodospirillales bacterium. Taxonomy (NCBI): domain Bacteria; kingdom Pseudomonadati; phylum Pseudomonadota; class Alphaproteobacteria; order Rhodospirillales; species Rhodospirillales bacterium. Next base: position 124,457 of record CP060239.1, read on the forward strand.
AAGTTGAGCCGTATGATTTCGCAGGGGCGGGGGCATGATCGTGAATTTTGTAAAATGCTGGTTTAAATCTGAAGATGGTGTGGCCGCCGTTGAAGCGGCGTTAGTTTTTCCAATTTTGTTGACGTTATTGCTTGGATTGGTTGATTTAGGAAATGGAATTTTGGCCAACCAAAAGGCTATTCGCGCTTCGCAGGTTGCGGCGGATCTTATCGCACGCAGCAGCGTTGTTGATACGTCGATGATTGATGATGCACTGGATGCCAGCGAGCTCGCGTTTCAGCCGTTTGATACGACTACGTATGGGGTGGATGTTGTCAGTGTTAGTTTTGATGACGATGCTAACCCAGTGATTGAATGGCGGGAAACGCGTAATATGACGCCTTTGGCGGATGTGGAGGTTCGGGTTGAGGATTTGGCGCAAGCCGGTGAAGGGGTTTTGGTTGTTGCGGTTGAATATCAATTTGAACCCATGTTTGCCGGTTTTCTTATTGAAGAAATCCCGATGCAGGAAATTGCCTTTGCTCGCGGGCGTCAGGGCGCGGTTATCGAACGGAATTAAAAATGGGCTGTATAGTCCTTAAAAAAGTAAAAACTAAGGTGGTTGTTATGCTTAAGAGAATGTTTTTAAATTTTGTGCGTTATTATCGCGATACGCGCGCGGCGATTGCGATCCTTTTTGCTTTGATGGCCCCCTTGTTGATCGGGACGGTTGGTATGGCGATTGATTTGTCGCAGGCTTATCTTGTTCAGCAGCGCTTGGCGCAGGCGATTGATGCGGCGGCTCTGGCGGCGGCGGCTATTTCCAGTGATGAGGCGACGATTGAACAAAAAGTTCAAGATTTTTTTGATGTTAATTATCCGCCAGAAAAATTAGGCGTTACGTTTGATCCTGTTGTTGTCATTGAGGGAAATCTGGTGACGGTGACCGGTAATGCGAGTTATTTAACCTCGTTTCTGCGGGTGCTTGGTATTGATAACATTGATGTTACGGCCGAGACGGTTGTGCAGCGTGAGGTGAAGGGGCTGGAGGTTGTTCTGGTTCTGGATAACACCGGCTCGATGGCGTCGAATAATAATATTGGCAAGCTCCGTACGGCGGCATGCGAGTTTGTAGAAATTTTATATGGTACATATGATGAGGATGCGTCTGGTGATTGCTTGGATCGTTATGGCTCCTATGTTACGGCGCAGAACGAATATGTGAAGATCGGGCTGGTTCCTTATGCTACATCTGTGAATGTCGGTCCTTACGGGTTGGGCTATGACGATGATGGTAATGTGTATGCCGATCCTTTCTTGAATAATCCTCTGGGGCTGAGTTTCAGTAATGATGCGGATACGAATATCTGTATTTTGGAAGAAGATGACGGTAGCGATGTGCTGGATCATAGTGGACCGTGGTATATGTATCGCTGGTGCCGGGATAAGAATGATGATAGCGCGCAGTGTAATTATTATAACAATTATATCTGCGTCGGTGATCAGTATAACTCGTCCGGTTCAACTTGTCTGGATTGGGATTATTCTGCTGGAGCCAGAACGGTTTACCGGGCGCCTGAATATAGTTGTCCAGCGGCGTCTGTGTTGCCTTTAACGGATGATATGACGGCGCTCAAAGACCGGATCGGAGAAATGGAAGCCAATGGCTGGACATTCGGGAATATCGGTATGGCCTGGGGTTGGCGAATGCTTTCTCCCGAGGTGCCGTTTACCGAAGGGGTTGATTGGGATAATACCGCCTGGCGCAAGGTGGTCGTTATGATGACCGATGGTGATAATGTGCGCTCCAGCCCTTATGGTGGTTTTGGTATAAACGGTACGCATTCTGTCAGCAGTTCCAGTGTTTTGGATGATCGCCTGAGAGATGTTTGTGAAAATATGGACGCACAGGACAATGTGACTGTCTATACGATTACCTTCGATACGGGGGGGATTGATTCAACCACGGAGCAGCTCTATGAGGATTGTGCCGGTAATGGCGGCTCGCATAAGCATGTGACGACGTCTGATGAGTTGATTCAGGTGTTTCGCAGTATCGCGCAGGAACTCAGCAATCTGCATATTAAGAGTTAAACGCATAAAAGATTATGCGTGACAGGAAGCCTTGCTGATGTGATCTGCAAGGCTTTTTGAGTGGAATATTAGTAAAGGCCTGGTGTTTTATTGTGCTTTATTTTTGTTTTTAAAAACTGCTCAGAAAAAGTGAAATAAAACAGAGTCTTTTTGAGTTGTTTAAGTATTTTATAAGTAAATATAAAGTAAATATCAGTATTGAAAACTATTTAAAATTTTATTTAAAAAAGATTCAATTTTATACTTGAAGGGTGGTGATTTTTTATTGTATTATTGCTGCAAATACTGCGTTTTTTAACCTTCCATTAATCAACTTTCGATATTCTAAAAGAGTAAACGGTTGGGAGCTTCAAGTCCTTAAGTCTCATTGGTTTTGAAGTGTGGGTAACCGGAATTCGAAAAAATCTAAAAGGAGAAAACCATGTTGAAATTGCTTGCTTTGAAAGATGCTTATCTTAGAAACGAAGACGGTGCAACGGCTATTGAATACGGCCTTATTGCTGCCGGTATTGCGATTGCGATTGTTGCAGTTGTGTTTACGCTCGGTGATGAAATCTCAGCGACTTTCCAAGATGTTGAAGATGAACTTGCTGCACGTTAATATGTGCTGATGTTTTAGGAAAAGCCCATCCTTGGCGGGTGGGCTTTTTTATTGTTCTTTGTATGTGGGTTTCTGCACATGAAAAAATTTCTTCAAATCTATGTTTGTTTTTCTGCTTTCATTCAGGCGTTTTGGCTGGAGCGTAAAGCGGCGACAGCAATTGAATATGCTTTAATGGCAGGTGGGATTGCTTTGGTTATTATCGCGGTTGTGTTTGCAATTGGTGATGAGCTCGCTGTTCTTTTTCAGGAGGTCGAGGACGGTTTCTCCGGTCCTTAACTTTTTCAATTATTCCTTTTTCAGGGTTTCGATTATGCTTCTTCTTATCGTCTTTTTGATGTGTTTGTTTGTGGTGATTGGTACGGGCGGGCTGTCGGCGTTGTCGGATTTGCGCGGTATGACTATTCCCAACCTGCACAGTTTGATCGTGCTGGGTGCATTTGTGTTTTGCTATGGTGCTTTGTGGTTTGGTGGGCGCGATGACGTGTTTGCGTCTTTAGCTTCACATATTGTTGCGGCTCTTATTGTGTTTTTGATCACGCTGGCGATGTTTATGGGTAAATTGATGGGTGCTGGAGATTCCAAGTTGGCAAGCGCGCTTGCGTTATGGGCCGGTTTAAAGGGATTGGTGCCGTTTATCTTTTATATGAGCGTTGCAGGCGGCGTTCTCGCTTTAGCGGCTCTGGCACTTAAGAAATGGGCGCCTGTGAAGGCTCCTAAGCCTGAGAGTTGGGTGGCGCAGGTGCAAGGCGGGGCGAGTAAGGTTCCTTACGGCGTTGCAATTGTGCTTGGCGCGCTGGCATCTTTTGTAAAAATAGGGTATTTTGATCTGGATGTTTTATCATCGTTTGTTGTTGAGTAGTTCCTTAAGCGCCTGTTTTTCTGCTTTTCTTTGTAATTTTTTAGGTTTTACGCTTTTTTAAGAAAATAGGCGCATCATAAAAATAGACTATTTATTTTGCCTGTTTCGGGCTTTGCTGCGTTCTTTTGCTATATTTTCAATAATACAAAAACCGGATGAGGTTTTGCTATGAATAAGAATATTCTCATTGTTCTTGGAGGTGCTGTGCTTGTGGCTGTGTTGGTTGCCATGCTTGTGCAGGTGACTTTGGGTGGCAAGAAGGAGGCGGCAGCCTTGCAGGAGGCTAAGGTTGAGGTTCTTGTGGCGTCAAAAGATCTGGTGCTTGGACGTGAGTTGAAAGAGGGGGATATGCGTTGGCAGGAATGGCCGAAAAGCAGCGTGTTTCCTGGTGCGGTTTTACGTCAGGATGAGCAGAAGCCTGAAGAAGCTCTTGAGGGGCGTTTGGGGCGCAATGTTGCCAAAGGTGAGCCTGTTATGAAGAGTGCGATGCTTGGGCAGGTGAAAGGTAATTTGGTTGCGGCGACTTTGGAGCCCGGTCAGCGCGCGATTGCGATTGAGGTTTCCGCGTCAACTATGGTGGGTGGTTTTATAGGCCCTGGTGATTTTGTCGATGTGATTTTGACTTATAAGGAAAGTATTCGCACCGAGGATGATAATCCGCAAATTACGCAGATGATTGAGTTGAACCTCGATAAGATGGCGACGGAGACGATCTTGCAGAATGTGAAGGTTCTTGCGGTTGATCAACTGGCCGAGCGTCCCGAGGATGATAAGATTAAGGTTGGTAAAACTGTGACGCTGGCTGTAGGGGCTCAGGATGCTGAGCGTTTATCTCTGGCTTCCCAGCTTGGCGAGTTGACTCTGGTGCTGCGCGCTGTTGGTGATGATGTGCTTGTTGAAAAGAAATGGCCGACTATATCTGATGCGCGCCTGACGAGTATGGGCGATGAAGTTTATGCCGAATATGAAAAAATGAAAAAGGATGCTGGAATTAATCGTAATATTGTGCGAATCTATAGCGGTGAGCAAGTCACGGCAATTCCTGCTCGTTAAATCTCTTAGCATTCTTTGCTGTCAATTTTGTTTCTCTTCTCTGCGTAACTAACTGAAAGTCTTATAGATGATGACGATGTCCACATTTTTATCCAGAATTAGGGCGGCGCTGGCTTTGGCGGCGGTGTTTGTTGTATTTATGGCCCCTTTGGCGGTTACGGCGGCCAAAGGTGATTTGAAAACGCTCCAGAGCGAAATGAAAATCAAGGCGCCATTAACGATTACGCTTGGTAAAGCGGATTTGGTTTCGGTCGAGGGAGATGTTTCGGATGTGTTGGTTGCGGATCCTTCGATTGTTGATGTCATGGCTGTGCAGAGTAACAGCTTGTATGTCGTTGGTGTGAATGTTGGTGATACGAACATTATTGCGCTGGATGCGATGGGGAATATCGTGAAGCGGATTGATATTCATGTCGCGTATGATTTGCAGGCTATTCAGTCGCTTGTGAATGAGCTGTATCCCGAAGAGACTGTTAAGGTCGGGGCTATTCATGACCAGATTTTGTTGACGGGGACGGTTTCTAATCCTGATGTGGCTTCCAAGATTACCAATATTGTCGGGCATTATGTAAGTGATCTTCAAGATGAGGATGATCCGATTGATGAATTGATTTCCAATCTTTTGGAAGTGCGCGGCGAGCAGCAGGTGATGTTGCAGGTTAAGATTATGGAAGCTTCACGCACGGCGCTTAAAGAGCTGGGGATGGAAACGTATATGAACGATCCGAACGAGCTTTCAACGACGACCTTGTTTGGCGGTAATCCCGGTAGTAGCGTGACGTCGCGCGGGGATCAGTTTACGTTTGGTACGGGCGGCGGGATTGCGTTGTCTCAGGATGCAGCGGGGATCGCAGGTGGTCTTATCGAGAGCGGCTTGCGTGGTGTTGGTCTGATTGGGCTGGAGCTTAATGCTCTTGAAGAGCGTAATTTGGTCAATATTCTGGCTGAGCCGAATTTGACGGCGGTGTCCGGTGAGCAGGCCGGCTTTTTGGCCGGTGGTGAGTTTCCTGTGCCTGCTGGACGTGATCAGGTTGGGAATATCATTATTGAGTTTCGTGAGTTCGGCGTATCGTTGAATTTCCGTCCTGTGGTGTTGTCCGGCAAGCGGATCAGTCTGCAGATGAATACGGAAGTGTCTTCACTTGATTTTGAAAATGCGGTGACGCTGGCTGATCTGGTTGTGCCGGGTCTGGATATTCGCCGGGCGGATACGACTGTGGAAATCCCCAGTGGTGGCAGTTTGATGATTGCCGGGATTTTACGTTCTGATGCGCTGGAAGGGATGACCGGTTTGCCGGGGATTAGTAAGACGCCTGTTCTTGGCGATCTTGTTAAGTCTGACAGCTTTCAGCGTAGCGAAACTGAGTTGGTTGTGATTGTGACGCCATATCTGGTTGAGCCTTATGCGGAAGAAGACCGTGCGGCACCTGTGCCGAAGCAGAAAAATAATCCGTTGGCGCAAGCGTTTGCTGCCAATATTCGTAGGGTCTATGACGTTGAGGATGAGGCGATTTTTGCTCTGGATGAGCAATTTGGATATTTGCTGGATTAAGGGGTGATTGATATGTCTGTGAGAACAAGCAAAAAACATAGATGGACGGTGTCTTTGCCTTATACGATTTTAGGTATGATTACGCTCGCAATGGTTTTGAGCGGGTGTTTGTCTGAGCCGACGATGCTTAATCAAAACCGTGTGCAAGTGCAGGAAGAGACATTTACCGATACGTTGCCGGCTTCGGAATTGAGCGGATCGGCTGTACAAGGCTTGGCCAGGCATTACGATCAGCACGGTGGCGGGCCTTTGGAGTTGACGGTGACGTATGATCCTAAATCCAGATCGGCTAATGCGATGCATGCCAATGATGAAGCTGCGCGCATTGTGAAGGAGTTGCGCGCTGCCGGTGTGCATAGCGTAGATGCAAATATATTGCCGGTGAATGGTTCTGGCGGCATGAATGCGATGGTATCTTATACGGCCTATAATGCTTTGGCTCCGAAGGATTGCAGTACAATTCCAGGCTTTGAAGATTTGGATGTTAAGGTTGATGAGGACTATAGGCTTGGTTGTACGACTGAAACATTGTTCGCGCGTCAAGTTGCCCGGCCTAAGGATCTTAAAGGACAGGGCACGGTCGATCCTATTACCGACGGTCGCCGCATGAGTAATACGGTTGCTGTGTATCGCATGGGTGTGCCTAATGAGCCGTTGGATGGTGAGAGCGCGTCAGAATAGGGCTGAAGACTGCTCATAAAGTGTTAAACAAATGGAACTATAATTTAAATGGCTTTAAATAAGCATGACGGACGAGGATAAAAATAATAATCAATGAGTGAGGTAGACAGTCAGGCAACCTCTATACTGCTTCCTGCATCGAGTGTTGCTGTTTATTCAAAAGATCAAAAGACATTACAGGCCGCCAGAGATCTTGAAAATGATTGGCGGTTTGCGCGCGTTAGTGTGCAGGATGAGGAAGGTGATGTCGAGAATGCTATTGCGACGTATCAGGATATTGCTTCTCCGACACTGATTATTATTCAGACCGATGTGATTGATAAAAGCTTTACAGCGCGTCTTGAGGAATTGGCCGGACATTGTGAAGCAGGCACTTCGGCGATTATTGTCGGGCCGGACAATGATGTGAATTTGTATCGTCGTTTGATTGATATGGGGGTAAGTGATTATCTCGTGCGCCCTATAAGTTCAGCGGATTTGGCTAAAGTCGTTTCCAAGGCCTTGATCGAAAAGATAGGTGTAACGGGAAGCCGTCTGGTTGCCGTGATGGGGGCGAAGGGTGGTGTGGGATCGTCTATTATTTCTGAAGCGCTGGCTTGCGGTTTGACCGATATTTTGGGGCAAAAGGCGATTTTGCTTGATGCATCCGGCGGATGGTCAACTTTGGCAGTTGGTTTGGGATTTGAGCCGAGCACAACGCTGAGCGAGGCTGTGCGCGCGGCGGAAAATGCTGATGAGGATAGCTTGAAGCGTATGCTTTATACGGTGAGTGACAAGCTTAGTGTGCTGGCAACCGGCGGTGATGTGATGTTGGAACAGGGGGTAAGCCCAGATCAGCTCGAAACGCTAATTGATATGTTGATGGTGAAATATCCGTTTGTGATTGTTGATTTGTCTCAATCTGCAGCGGCGCTACAGAAAATTATTTTAACGCGGGCAAACCAGATTTTGGTGACGGCTACGCCGACTTTGCCGGCTTTGCGGCTTGCACGCAGTCTTATTCAGGAAGTGAAAGAGGTGCGCGGCGGAGAAGATAGCGATGTTAGCTTGATTGTCAATATGCAGGGGCAGGCACCCGCTAATGAAGTGTCAAAGTCTGATATTGAAAAGGCGATGGAGTTCAGTGTAGCGGCGTATTTGCCCTATGATGCGAAGATGTTTTTGGGAAATGAAAGTGAGAGCCGCAAATTGACCGATGATAAGGTTGCGCGCGATTTGATTAAAAAGACGTTGTTGCCGGTTTTGCAGAAATCTTTAACGGAAATTACAACTGAAGGCGCTGAAGAGGGCGGTGAAGAAGGCGGCTTTTTGGGTAATTTGCTTGGCAAGTTAAAGTCTAAAGGGTGATGGCATCGCGCGGGCTTTTAAGTTTTAAGTAGGACGTATTTCTATGTTTGGAAAGAAAACTTCAGATCAGGGCGGTTCTGCATCTTCGCCAAAGCCGAAGGTGGAGAAAAAGCCTGCGCCGAAAGAGGTTAAGGTTGAAGAGAAGAAGTCTGCTCCTGTATCTGCACCAAAATCAGATCCAGAGCCGGTGAGGGATGAAAAACCGCAAGGCGGGGAGGCTGATAATCCTGCGGCGATGTTGGCTGGATTAGGGGACGCGCTTGAGAAGAAGTCCGATGATAAGGCAGTGGTTGGAGAGAAGGCTGCTTTTGTTCCTGAAAATCCTAAATCTGTTTCCAAGAAGAAGGTAGAGGGGGAAAAGGGAAAACCCACGGCAAAAGATCCATTTTCTGAGGAGATGGCGCCGGCGGAAGAAGAGGGGGAAAATAGTACGGATTCTATAACGACGCTTCGGTTGCAGCGTTCACGCAATCGAATCTGGCTTGATTTGCGTGACGGGATTGATCTGAAAGCTTTGGCAAATATGGAGGCCAAGGCGGCGCGTGAAGAAGTTTTGAGCGCGGTTGAGGAAATTGCGCGGTTCCGTAATCTCGATTTGACTGCTGCGGAGTTGCAAAGTATTGCCAAGGAATGCGCCGACGATATGCTTGGTTTTGGTCCTTTGGAAGAGCTTTTGGAGCAAGACGGTATTGCCGATATTATGATTAACGGACCGGATACGACCTATATTGAGATTAACGGTAAGATTGAAAAAGCGAAGATTAAATTCCGTGATAACCAGCATTTGACGACGATTTGTCAGCGGATTGTGGGAGCAATCGGCCGACGAGTTGATGAAGCCAGTCCGATTTGTGATGCGCGCTTGCCGGATGGCAGCCGTGTAAACGTGATTATCCCACCTTTGGCTGTGGACGGCGCGTGTATGACCATTCGTAAATTTACCAAGGATAAGCTGACGCTTGATAAGTTGCAGCAATTTGGATCAATGACGCCGAGTTGTGCGAAGTTGATTATGGCGATTGGTCGTTGCCGGGTGAACGTGCTGGTCTCTGGCGGTACGGGGTCCGGTAAGACGACGATGCTGAACTGTTTGACGCGTTATATTGAGCCTGGTGAACGGATTATCACATGCGAAGATGCATGTGAATTGCAGCTGCAGCAGCCGCATGTTGTGCGTCTTGAAACGCGCCCGCCAAACCTGGAAGGGGTGGGTGAGGTGACGATGCGCGATTTGGTAAAAAACTGTCTGCGGATGCGCCCGGAGAGGATTATTGTTGGTGAGGTGCGCGGCCCGGAAGCATTTGATTTGCTGCAGGCGATGAATACAGGTCACGATGGTTCGATGGGTACGGTGCACGCTAACAACCCGCGCGAGGCTTTGAGCCGGATGGAAAATATGATTGCAATGGGCGGTTTGAATTTGCCGCAGCAAGCGGTGCGTGAACAGATTGCGGGTGCGGTGCAGGTGATTATTCAGGTGCAACGTTTGCGTGACGGGTCGCGAAAAACAACGCATGTGACTGAGATTACCGGGATGGAGGGCGAGGTTGTCACCATGCAGGATCTTTTTGTGCTGGATATTGAGGGTGAAGATGAACATGGCAAGCTTGTGACTAAACATCGTTCTACAGGTTTGCGGCCTAAATTTTTTGATAATGCGCGTCAGTTTGGGGTTGACGGGATGGTGCTGGAAGCTATGGAAGGCGCTTTCGACTAAAAATTTATCTGCCCATAATAGATTTAATAAGGTCTTGAGTTTATGTCAGTTGTACAAATTGTTTTGATCACATTGATCGCTATTTTGGTGATGGGGATCATTGTTGCCTACATGGCGGCGCAGGAATCTACGCGCAAAAAACGGGTTATGGGCGTGATTCAGGGGAAAAGTGGCGGTGCTCGCGGGCCTGACGAGCGTGGATCAAAAGATCGCCGACGGGCGGATTTGGCAAAGAAGCTAAAAGAGGCCAAGGGTGAAGAAAATTCTAAAAAGAAAACCACAATTTCGACGATGATATTACAGGCCGGAATTAGTATTTCCGTGAAGCAGTTCTGGTTGATGTCTGTGGCGCTGATGATAGGGTTGACGTTTTTGGCAAAGCTTATGGGGCAGCCGCCGCATGTTTTGATTGCTGTAGCTGTGATTGGTTTGCTTGGTCTTCCACGATTTGTACTTAAGAAAATGGCCGCGCGGCGGCAGAAGAAATTTTTGGAAGAGTTTCCCGATGCATTGGAAGCAACTGTGCGTTTGTTGAAGGCCGGGATGCCCGTTTCCGAAGCCATAGCTATGATTTCCCGTGAGTTCACCGGCCCTGTGGGAGAAGAGATGGGGAATATTTATGATAAGCAGAAGATCGGTGTGGCTTTGGCAGAGGCTGCGTTGGAGGCGACGCGCTCTATGCCTTTGACCGAAATGCAGATGTTTGCCACGGGGCTGTCTATTCAGGCGCAAACAGGTTCCAGCTTGTCAGAGGTTTTGACTAATCTATCGAATGTAATCCGTGCGCGGTTTCGTTTGAAGCGTAAGATTAAGGCGCTGTCCTCAGAAGCTATTGCGTCTGCCTCTATTATTGCGGCGTTGCCGGTTTTGGTGGCGACTGGCATGTATTTTGTGAATTACGAATATATTAGCGTGTTGTTCACTGATCCGTTTGGCAATGTGTTGCTGGCGATTGCGGTTTTCTGGATGAGTGTGGGTGTTATGGTGATGAAAATTATGATTAACTTTAAAGTTTGAATTCTAAGGGCGGCGAAAATGTTCATTTTTAAAACTTCCGGTTCTCACATATCAAAACATATGCTGCGATCCGGGTTTTTAAAAACAAACATTTTCGCCGCCCTTAGAATTCAAACTTAATTAGAAGGTGTATAGATGGATAATGAACTTATTATAACATTGGTGAGCGCGCTTCTTGCTGCCGGGTCTTTTGCAGCATTTGCACTGCCATTTTTAAATAAGACAGAGAAGAAGGAACATTATAGATCGGTGGTTGATAAGCGCCGTAAGGATCTTTTTCAGGCGACGCGTGATGGCAGCATTCATAAGGCAAAAACGGAAAAGAATGTTTCGGCGGCTGATTCCATGGCAGCGCTGTATAAGATGCAGCAAATCGCGGGTGCTATGGGTGAAAAAGTGCGTGACAAAATGCTGCAGGCAGGTATTCGCAGTCCCAAGGCGCCGATTAAGTTTATGATTGCGCAAGCGGTTGTGCCAATTGTTCTTGCCGGTTTGACGGTTTTGGTTCTTTCAAATACTGAGAAAGAAATTTCTGATATGATGAAACTTTTGTCTGTTTTTACAGCGGCTGTGATTGGTTATAAACTGCCGGATGTGTTGATTAAGAATACGATTTTGAAGCGTCAGGAGGAGATCGGTTTGGCGTTTCCAGATTCTTTGGACATGATGCTTATTTGTGTGCAGGGCGGGATTGGTTTGGAGCAGACTGTTGATCGTGTTGCAGAAGAAGTGGCGGAGCATTCGCCGGTTTTGGCTGAAGAGTTAGGCCTGCTTAGTGCGGAGATGGCGATGTTGAATGATCGGCGCGAGGCGTTGCAGGATTTTGCGCGGCGTGTGGGTAGCGGTGCAGCAAAAAGCTTTGCAACTTCGCTTATTCAGGCGGAGCAATATGGAACATCTATTTCACAAGCTATGCGCGTTATGTCGGATGAATTGCGTGATATGCGTATGGCGAAGGCAGAGCAAAAAGCTGCAGCATTACCGCCGAAATTGACAGTGCCGATGATCCTGTTTTTTTTACCGGCCTTGTTCATTATTATTCTCGGTCCGGCGGGGATTTCAGCGAGCTCTTTGAATTAATGATTGAAATTTGTGCGTGACTGAACGCACAAAAGAACCGCGGTTCCTGTTCATGGCTCCGCGGCTTTTTTGTATCAGTTTTTTTTAAGGAGAATTAATCCGTGGTTGTTATTGGCTTTTTGCCTGGTTTGGGGGCAGGGGTCCCGTCTGCTTGTTGCAGCGCTGTGATAATTCGTAAGTTGCGTTCGATTTCGACGCGACCAGGCGAAACGTCTTGAGCTTTGCGTAGAATTTCTATGGATTCATTGAGATAGCCTTGTGAGGCCAGGTTTAGCGCGAGGTTGTTCATGATGGTTGTCGGGTCGCCTTGCCAGAGTTCTATGCCTTTGCGATAGGCGCGTTCGGCTTCCTGGTGCATGCCTTGCGTGTCCAGGGCGATGCCGAGACGGTGATAAGCCTTGAAGTTGGTTTCATCGGCGATGACGGCTTTTTGCGCGTATTTTTCAGCGGCTTCGTAATTCCCCTGTGCTAATTGAATGGCTGCATATTCAGAGGTGGCCAGAGAGGAGGCGTTTTTTCCTTTAGCAAAAGGTTCGAGTATCGTTGCGGCAAGCTCGTATTTGCTATTTTCGCGCAGGCCTACGGCGTAATCGACTGCGGCAAGTTCGCTATCAGGTTGTTTTTTGTAGGTGCGTTCGAGGTAACTAAGGGATTTACTTGGTTTGCGTGTATAGTTTGCCGCGCGCTCAATTGCACCATCCATCGAGGATGTGCGGAGCTGCGCATCGGTACTTTGCGCTGTTTGACAAGCGGTGAGTGCACTGCATAATGCTAATGTCAGGATCAGGGAGGTGGTTTTTTTTATGCTCATTGTATTATTTTCGCCTTATTGAATTTTGGGCTATCTGCCCGCGACCATTATACACAAATGTTTTGAAAGTCTTAAGTGTCATTATTCGGTATCATTAATTTCAGCAGGAGGGCTTGTGAGAGCGTCTGCTTCGTTGGTATTTGTATTGCCACCTTCTACCAGAGCTCCTGCGTTTGAGTCTGCTTCTTCACTTCCCATTATGATCTCGTGGCACATGTCAGGACAGTAGAAAACGCTGGTTGATTGGCAAGTATCATCATCGGAGCCTGCGCAGGAGCGACGTATGCGCATGTATTTTTCTTTTGGGCTTGCGACGATGACATGGCGTTGCATGACTATGGCACCGTTTTTATCCAAAACGGTAAATTGGGTTGCTCCGGGCGCGCGCGCTACTAATACAAGTGTTTGGGATGTGTCAGCGAGGATACTTAAATGATTTGGGTTGCCGACGATGATGGAGGCGGCAGGGCGATCAAGGTGCACCAATTCAGATTTATCGGGCGTCAGCTTTATGGCCGGGTGGGTGTGAGTTTGGTCGTCGTAGATAATTCCGCGTTCTTGCGCTGTTGTAGCAGGAAGGATATCCAAAGGTGGCTGACTGCCATTTTCCTGCGCAAAGGACGGGACATTGACACTTAGGCTCTGGAGCAAAACTATGGCGCTGAAAAGCGCGAATTTAAGATATTTTGAAAAAATCATGTGAAAAACCCTTGATAAGGGAGAAGGACTATATTTTTCAGTATAGCCGGAAAGGGCTTAAGAATCACCTTCTTTTTGCATGCATTTTACTTAAGTTTTAAATGCGCGGGTTTTAGGAGAATATATGTTTCGTGTGTTTCAGTTTTTTAACACTATGTAAAATTATGGCGCTAAAAAAATGCAAGCTTTTATTCCGGGTCTGTTTAGCATTGTTGGGTAAACTATAAACCTGTGCGGCCTGGCTATCAACTTTTGCGATGACCATGGTGGGAAAGGCTTATAGGGCGCCAAGTTTTGGTCCATCGGCGGCTTTTGCGTATTGAATTGGCGGTTCGGATTGTGGAGAGAAGCTGATACCGTAGGCGTTGTTGCCTGCCGTGATTGAGTACATGGCTTCCGGATTTTGCATGGCTTCGTGTGAGAAGTGAAGATTTAGGTTTACGATGTTGCTTGTTCGGTTCGGCGAGGCGATGGCGTCGCCCGGTTCAGTAATTCCCAGATTGGCTGCCTTTCCATCATAATAGAAGTTCATTTCCGCATTGCCGGGCAAATTTATTGTAAAGGTGTCGCTGCTCTTGATTTGGCTAGGGTCGAGTACGCATTTGATGTCTATCCCTGTTTCGGTTGAAGCGGCGTTGCAAAGCACCGGGATGTTCGTGTTTGCAGGTAATTTCGGCATGGGAAGTTCTTGCGGTGTGGGTTTGCCGCCGGCCAGAAGTGTTTTTGGTTCGTTAGGGGCGCTTGTGCCCATAATGTTGTCTACGCCCCAGAGGCGTTCGACAACGGCCAGGTCTTTTGTGGCGTGTTCGACTATGCGTGCATTGCTGGTTTCCTGGGCAAGACGATAGAGTTCGACGGCGAGTTTTCGGTCTTGCGGTGAGCCGTTGCCTTCATAAAGCAGTGAGGAGGCCAGTTCATTGAGCGCCCAGCCGTGGCCTTTTTCGGCGAATTGCAGGACATATTGGCCGCGCTGGCCGAAATTCTCAGGGTTGAGCGCGGCGAGGCGTTCGAGGGGGGAGGCGGGAGCCTCTGCCGTGACGATGTGTTCTTTCAGGGCCTGGGCTTTTGGTTTTTCTGCCACCTCTGACGTCGTTGGTTCAAATTCAGGTGCTTCAGCGATAGTTATTTCTTCCTGCGCGAAGGCTTCAGGCCAGAGATTTTTAATTGTGTCCAGATCGCGCGAGGCTTGGTTTGCGATTTTCGGGTTGTCGCTGTGTTCTGCGATTTGCAGCAGTTCGACGGCAAATTCACGGTTGAGCGGCGAGCCGTTATTGCCGCTTAAGAGGTGAATGGCCATTTCCTTGACGGCCCAGGCATGCCCTTTTTTCGCGTAGGATAAGGTTTCGGCTGCGCGGCCTGAGAAATTATCGGGGTTAATTTGACTCAGTTTTTCCAGCGGGGTGAGTGCCGGGGTGGCGGCGATTTTCTGAGGTTCGGTCTGAGTTACGGCAGTTTGCGGCTCTGTTGCTTCTGTTGCAGGCATTTCTGCCGGAGGGGTGGTTATTCCCTGTTCTGGTGGTTGATAATGATTGGCAATATTTTCCGGCATTATCAGGTCGTCTATCTCTCCGGCGTTTGCGGCGTGGGCGAACGTTTCAACCAGTCCGGCAGCGCCGATTATGCCCAGGCCAGAGCTTATGGCTAGTTGTTTCGCATACTTTGCCTTGTTCTGGCCGAGAAATGAGAAAAATCCTTTCAGGTTTGCCCAAAAGCCGTGTGGGCGGTCTTTATTTTGCGTGCGGTAGTCTTTTGCGGCCTTGTAGGTTGTGACGGCAGCGCCGCCCAATACTGCTGCGGCAACTGCGCCGGAGCCCGCTGTTGAAGCCAGGCTGATGGCGGCTGTTTTCACCGCATAGGCCGCGCCAGCGCCCATGGCGGCTTTGGCAAAGGTTTTGGTCAGCGGGTTGTCGGTGATTTTGTGGATGCGGTTTTGCAGAGCGGTTTTGGCGCGCTCGGCCACGGTACCGGCGCGTTGCCAATGATCGCGCAAGGAGGGGGCTGGTGTATAAAGCTGTGCAGCGGCGGTTGCGCTCATATTTCAATATCCCAAATGAGAGGGGTGTTATAGCGCCGGTTTTTAAATTATGCAAATAAAATGTTTTACAAAATATCTTGACATAAGTTTCAGGTTATGGAATTAAATGCGCATTCTTTACAGAATTCTTTGGATTTTTTAACTCGACCAATGAGGTGATGAGATGAGTAATGTGACAAATAGCAGAGTTATTGCAGGGACCCTTGTGGTTGCGATGTCAGGTGCGGCGCAGGCCGGTGGTTATGGTGGCGGTGATGAGATTGGTGAACAGAATAATTATTATGGCGATGATTATGAGTTGATCATGAATGGTGGTTCTCCCAGTGCGGCTGCGACGGCCGGTCTTGAAATGGAAGGAAGTTTGAATCCTTCTGCTGCAGCGAACAATCATGCGAACGTGACGGGCCGTGTGGATAGCCGGAATACTTTGACCGGAAACAATAGTCTTGAAGTTGAGCGTATTGGTTCAGATTCACGAGCAAATGTTAATATTGCACCTGGGGCCATTCAACCTGTTGCTAATGGCGGCGCTGCAGAGCAAGAACAGACGAACGGGAATAATGAAATTCAAGTTGATGATCATTCGATCAATAAAATTGATGCGCGTCAGGGTGCGGCAACGAATGGTATGGCAGCGCGCCTTGAAACGGCAAGGTTCCTGGCTCAAGCTTGTGAATCTCGTTTTTCTGTTGAGGGACGGCTTGGTGATGTTTTTGGTAATTATGCTGGCGCGGGCATTTCCTATCACCCCAGCCTTAAGTTTGTAATTCAAAATAAAAAAACGGGCGCTATTTTTAGTGGGCAACAGCTTTGGGATGCTGCTCCCGTAGATCGTGGTTATATGACGTATGGTATGGACGAAGACACTATTGCGTTGGCAATGTGTTTTGCTGAAGCGCTTTATGGAACTGGAGATAGAGTGCACAGACACATTGTTACAGAAGAAGCGCAACGCCATAATTGGGAACGTTCAAAGAATTTGCCAGGTGTAAAAGATGAAGAAAAAGCTTCTGTAGCAGAACATATGCAAGCTCACATGTATGTTATGGGGGCTAATTCTGTATATCGTGATGCTATGGGATGTACGATGACATCATATGTTAACGAAGGCGGGACAGGTGAGATTAATCAAAAAGATCGCCCAACGCCGACGCAGGTTATGATGAATATGTTTGGTCTTAAAAAACCGACTAAAGATCAGAGTACAGGTAGAGTGGCTCAACAGCGCGCCAAGCTTATTCCTGAATGTGAGTTTAAGACAACTATTCCTGAACCTCCGAAGAACGAAGGTGCTGGTAATGGCAAGGTCTCTGATGAATCTGGAACGAACAATATTTTTGATGTTCTTTCTCCGAACTAGGAAACGGCGTTTATTTTTCAATGGTCGTTTAAAAGACCCCGCTGCTATCTTGGTGGCGGGTTCTTTTTTTATTGACTTTTATTTACATAATTTGTACAAGTTTATTCTGATTTTTAGGATTGTATTATGGCAGCGTTCAAACATATGGCTGATTTTTCATCTTTCGCAAACGATAATTTTGTGCGTGGATATGGAGCACGCGCTCTGAGGGTGCTTGCACCTGTGAGTTTAGCGGTGCTTTTAAGTGCTTGCGCTTCGACTAAAGAGGTTATGGAGGAAAGTACAACGCCAAACTGTGTAGACCAGCAGACTTATACCAAGTTTATTAGCAAAACTGTGAAAGAGGATGTTGAAGTTTCTTCGAAGGATGGGAGTAGTAAAGTAGAGCAGCGTGAAAAAACGGTTGATAAGATCGTTGAGCGTTTCAGAATTAATAAGGGGTTCAATGAGCAATGTGAGGCCCACAAGATTTTGGTTCTTACGGCCGAGGCGCAACAGGACAACGAAGTTGGGATTATTGCAAGCATGGCTTTGTTGTTTTTGGCTTCCGGTCAGGATGAAGCGACGCACCAGGCTATTACTGAGATGTTGCAGCGTTACGATAGCAGTTTAGAAAAGCTGACGGTTCGCGTTGATGAATTTGATAAAAAGCGTGCGATTGATTTCATCGATACGCAGGTGGGGGATTTGTATCATGGTAATGGCCAGCCAAATTATCCGGCGGTAGCGGCGATATTGGGGCTGTATGATCAGGATTCTCAGCCGGAGGGCAAACGGCGCTATCCAAAGCTGGAGCAGGCGTTTTTGCGTGAGGTGATTGACGGGGCGCTGGTTGCGCGGGGGCTTGATATTGCAGAGCTTAAGCAAATGTATGAGGGGGCGCGGCGTAAAATAGGGTGCACGAGTGAAAAAATTGGCAGATATATGCAGACACGTTGTGAAGTGCAAGAGGATCTGCCGGTTTACGGGCCTTAAGACGGGCTCATGGCGCTGAGAGGTGGTCCCAAGAATTCGGACAGTGAGTTAAGCTACGATCTATGACCGAAGGAGGGTCATGGATTATGAGCAAGACAAGGAAGAACTACCCGGCGAAGTTTAAAGCGCAGGTTGCGCTGGCGGCGTTGCGGGAGGACGCGCCGATCACGGAGCTGTCATCCCGTTACGGGGTGCATGCGACGGTCATTCACCGTTGGAAGAAGGAGGCTCTGGCTGCGCTGGAGGCGGGTTTTGCGGGCAAGCTGGAATCGCGAGCGGACGCGCATAACGCCGAGGTCAGGGACTTGCACGCCAAGATCGGACAGCTGACAGTGGAACGTGATTTTTTAGCCGATGCCTCCGCCCGGTTGCGGTCCGGGGGCGGCAGGAAATGGTAGACCCGTCCAATGACAATATCGGCATCGCGGCGCAGTGCCGGTTGCTGGGGATCAGCCGCTCTGGCTGGTATTACGAGCGGCGCGGGGAGAGCGCGGACAATTTGGCGCTGATGCGGCTGATTGACGCGCAATTCCTGCAAACCCCGTTTTACGGGTCCCGTCAGATGGCCCGGCATCTGCGCCGTCAGGGGTACGAGGTAGGCCGCACCCGCGTGCGGCGTCTGATGCGCCTGATGGGAATCGAGGCGGTCTATCAAAGGCCGCGCACTTCGATGCCGCATCCCGGCCACCGGATTTATCCCTACCGGCTCAAGGGGCTCACGATCACCCGCCCGAACCATGTATGGTGCGCGGATATCACGTACATCCCTGTCAAACGCGGGTTTTTGTATCTGGTAGCGATCATGGACTGGGCCAGCCGGAAGGTGCTGGCCTGGCGGCTGTCGAACACGATGGAAACGCGCTTTTGCGTGGAGGCGCTGGAGGAAGC
Organism: Rhodospirillales bacterium; assembly: GCA_023898785.1. NCBI lineage: Bacteria > Pseudomonadati > Pseudomonadota > Alphaproteobacteria > Rhodospirillales > Rhodospirillales bacterium. Next base: position 143,208 of record CP060239.1, read on the forward strand.
CATCGCCCGCTACGGGCCGCCGGAGATCTTCAATACCGATCAGGGCAGCCAGTTCACGGCGGACGCGTGGACGGGCGTCCTGAAAGAAAACGGGATCGCGATCTCGATGGACGGCAAGGGCCGCTGGATGGACAATGTGTTCATCGAGCGGCTGTGGCGGAGTCTGAAATATGAATGCGTGTATCTGAACGCGTTCGAGAGCGGCCTGCAAGCCAGGCGGGATATCGGGCGCTGGCTGGCGTTTTACAACGCGCAGAGGCCGCATTCGGTATTTGATGGACAAACCCCGGACGACGTTTATGATGAACGAAATTTTGTTTCTCCGGCCTCGGGCTTGCCGCCTCCGCCTAACGGCTCCGGCGGCCGCGCCCTTCACCCGGAGAAACAAAACCACAGGCAGGCGGCATGACAATAACCAACCGATCGTAGCTTAACTTCGCCGCAAAGCTGGCCGAAGAACCGAGACCACCTCTCTGGTTGGTTGTATGGGGGGCTGCGTTTTAGCAACGGCCCGAGCGTCGGTTTCCGGTTGATCAAAGCTTGGATCGTTGGCGGCGTTTTCCGGGCCGCAGACTTTTCCAAATTCACAACTGAGTGATGGAGTGCCTTTCCCCGGGGACGGTGCGTTGGCGATGGCTTCGATGCTGGGCTGGTTTTCCATGTCGAGATGGGCCGTTGCGGCGGCGCGGGTGCCTCGGCCGATGTCGCCGTCAAAGGCTATGCCTTCTTTGGCTTTTAGGAATGCCTGAGTTTCGTAGGCTTCTTTTGAGAAATCCTTTATTTCGCCGTTGAGGGTTTTTGTTGCCAGAATCCGGCCTTTTTCTGCGGCTTCGGGGCTGAGGGCGACGATTTCCTGCAGATTTTCGGCGTTTTGTTTCCAATCATCGGCGACATAATCATCGCCCAGAACTGTGCCGACGCAGCTCTGCGTTTTGGTGCCGGGATCGCCGTCAATCGCGAGGTTGGCGTCGCTGAGCAGATTGCATGATGCCTGGGCAAGCCGGACGTCATCCGCTGTGCCGGTGGGGCTTGCCTTGGCGATCATGGTTTTGCCGGGGCTGTCTTGAAGGTATGGATTGACCGGGGGCGGTGCTCTTCCATTGAGTTCGGCAATATATTGCTGGCCAGCGCCGTCTTTTTCATCTTGCAGCAGCTTGGTCATGGCGACGGTTTCGTTTATGCCGCCTTTCATCTCAAGTTTATCAAGCCCTACGTGAACGAAGAATTCGCTGGCGTTCCCTTCGCTGTCTGCACCGGGGTTCCATACGGTTACGGATCCGGCAACGCTGGCGGAATATATCGTTTGGCCGTCAAGTTCGGCTTTAATACGTTCATAGTCCTGACGTGATACGGTCAAGGTGTGTTCGACTTCGACATTTATTTTAGCGTTGATCTGATATTCGCCGGAAAAGGTGACTTTTGCATCGATGAGCGCCGGGGCAGGCCCTGAGTAACCCTTATGTGCTTCTTCCGGGTTAAGCTGAGTAAATGGATCAACGCTTTTTTCAACTGGAGCAGCAGGCGGCAGGGGTGTTGTATCGGAGATAACGCCTGACATGTCTGGATTCTTTGCCGTGTCGAGGGAGGCGAAAGACAGACCGGCTGGCGCGTTGCCGAGGTCGGCCATTGCGTTTCCAAGGTTTGTTTCTTCTTGGTGTTTGAAAGCGAAGCTCGGTATTTCCTCGCTCTTTTCAATCCAGAAGGCTTTGCCTGAGACTTTTAGCGGGTCCTCTACTTTTTCGTTGTAGAAGTTCAAGTCTGTTTTGACGTTGTGAGAGAGCTTATAGCCTGCTGGTCCAAGTTCTTCGCCCGGCTTGGCCATTTCTACCAGAATTGTGCCTTTGACATTGACTTCGAAATCCAGACCAACCAGCCATTCTTCTTCAAGAGGCGCGAAAACGGCGCCGACTGTTCCGCCGAGTGTAGGAAGTGTTGTCTGTGTCAGGTTTTCGAAACGAAATTGTCCTGTTTTTCCGTCTACGGGGGCGGTGTGAAACCCGTCTTTTGTCCCTATTTTATTCCAAAAGTTAGTGTCGGGTCCCATGTCTGCGGCATAGCCTTGAAGGAGAGAGTTTTTCATGCCTTCGTTGGCGAAATTGGCTAATCTGGCGGTTTGCTCGGCGGTAGGCGGGGCGATTGTGTCTGCCCAGACGGTGTTGTTACCGCCCAGTTTTTTTATATATTCCTCTGCAATATGGGTGTTTTCCGCCATTTTACGCCCTTAACTCAATTCTACTGCACCTGCGGAGCAGATATAGTTTTGCACCTTATTATCGGTGAATTTCGTTAATAAAGTGTTAGGATATGCTTGAAAGTCGCTGTGTTTGCAGTGTTTCGGGTCTCTGAGTCGGGAGTGTGTTCAGGTGGACAGCAAGGTTTCCACTTGTTCTACGAGATCGTTGAGGTGGAAAGGTTTGGACAGGACTTTGGTTTTTTCCCGGTCCAGGTCTTCGCGTTCCATGGCTACGGCGGCAAAGCCGGTGATAAACATGATTTTGATTGAAGGATGAGTTTTTGTGGCTTTGTTGGACAGCTCAACACCATCCATGCCGGGCATGACAATATCGCTGAGGAGTAAATCGATGGGGGGGTTGCTTTCTTCTATAATTTTCAGGGCATCAATGCCGTTATAGGCGATTTGTACATTATGGCCGGCTTTTTCCAGCGCGAGTTGGAGGAAGCTGCACATTGATTGGTCGTCTTCGGCAATGAGAATGTGGGCCATAGTCGTTTCCTTTATCGTGTTTGGAGGATTTTATTCAGTATCATGTCTTCATATTGGGCAGCGGCATGTTGCCACGTATATTCTTTATGCACATGGGTGGTGCGTTTTTCCAAGTCTTTGTTTTGCAGAGCGGTTTTTGCGGCCAGGCTTAAGTTCGTGTCGTGCAGAGAGCCGAGAAAATCTTTTGTGATAATGTCTTTGGGGCCGGTTACATTATAAGCGGCGACCGGCAGGCCGCAGGCCAGCGCTTCGATCAGGACGATGCCGAATGTGTCTGTGCGTGAGGGGAAAACAAACAGGTCGGCGGAGCGGTAGTGTTCTACAAGCTCAGCGCCGGTTTTTTTGCCGACGAAGAGCGCATCGGGATATTTTTGTTCCAGTTCGGCTTTTTGCGGACCGGTGCCGACAATGACTTTACTTCCCGGCCAATCCATTTTGAGGAAGTCTTCGATGTTTTTTTCAATGGCGATGCGTCCGACATACAGGGCGATCGGACCTTTGAGATCATGAAAAAGTGTTTTTTCTCCTGGAGTGAATGTATCGAGACAAGCGCTGCGCGTGACGCGGTGCATCGGGTTTTGAAAGCCCCAGTTTTTCAGCGTTTCTTCAAGGCTTCCGGTGGCGACGGTCATGCCGGAAGAGGGGGCATGGAAACGACGGACGTAATTCACGACGCGGGCATGGACGAAATCGTGTGATGAGGGCAAAATTTGTGCGGCGCGCTGGGCGACATATTCCGGGAAACGGGTGTGGAAAGCGGTTGAAAAGCGACGTTCATTGCGCAGGCAATATTTGCGTCCAGCCCAGCCGAGAGGTCCTTCGGTGGGAAGGTGAATATGGTCGGGGTTATATTTTTTTATTATGCGTTGCAGTTTTCGGTAGGGGGCTATGGCCAGTCTGATTTCTTTATAGCCGGGCATGGGCACGCTCATGGGAAAATCTGCCGGGCCGATGACTTTGACAGTGTGGCCCAGTTTTTGCATTTCTTGACTAATATGTTCATAGGTGCGCACAACGCCGTTAATTTGCGGGTGCCAGGCATCGCTGATAATCAAGAGTTTCATCGGGTTTGTCGTGCTTTCCTGCAATGGTCTTTTGTTACTGGCATAGACATTTGTCGCTGTCAATTTTATAGTCTTTCAAAGGCTTTAAAGGTTTCGTGAAAATGATAAACAGGCTGGTTTTGTTTTCTGCATTTGTCGGTGTTTTTGCGCTGTGGTCTGGCGGTGTATGGGCACAAAACTGCGATATTCAGTATGAGGCGATTATAAAGCTGCGGGCGCCGACGTTGGGGTCCTATAATGTGTGGGACAGTGTGCATGGGGAAATTCCTACGCATGAGCGGTTCAAGAGTGCTTTGGTTAACGAAACAGGGACGGTTCTGGCTGCCGGTGAGCGCGTTCTTCCTGCTAAAGGGGATCGTAAGGATTTGTTGTTGGTCGAGATTGGGCGCAATGGCCGGGTGTTGTGGGAGAAGGATTATGAGGTGCCGGGGCTGGCAGAGCTTGTGAAGGTTTTGCCGCACGATAAGGGTATGGTTATGCTTGCGAATATCACGCCTCCAAAAGGACGGCAGCATATCTGGCTTGGGGTATTCAATTTACAAGGTGATTTGCTGTTCAGCAAGGTGGTGCGCGATCCAGGTAATCATTTGCGTGGGCATGATATGGAGCCCAGTGCGTCTGGTCAGTCTTTTGTGATCGCGGCGTCGGCATCATCACCAAAAGAGGATAAACCTGATTGGTCGGTATTATACCGCGTGAACAGTGCTGGCGTGGTGATTGCGGATCATGCGTTTGTAATTGGTTCGGAAAATGCTGTTTATGATTTATATCCAATGAAAGATGGCGGCTATGTAGCGAGCGGCTCTATTGATAATGCTATTGGGCGTAAGACGGGATGGGTTATGCGCATAGCCGAGGATCTTAATATGATGTGGCAGAAGTCTTATCCGCGCGGTGCGGCGGCTGAGATCGTACGGGCGCATGAGATGCTTGCCGATACTCTGGCGGTTGTCGGTAGCGCGTTGCCGATGGGTGACGGCAACCGTGCAGCCTGGGTTATGGTTGTGAATGATGCAACCGGCGATGTGGTCTGGCAGCGCTATCTCAACGGCTCTTTACATTTTGATGGACGTGATGTGATGGTGAGTGAGGATGGTTTAATCAGTGTGCTTATTGATGGTCAGACTCCTGAGGGCAGTGAAGAGATAGAGCATGTGCGTTTATTGACGTTAAATCCGCGTGGCGTGCTGTTTTCGAGTGACGAGTTTTTTAATGGTGAAGCGGTGGATGCTTACGCGTTGATGGCCAGTAAAGGGGCGGAGCGGTTGATTATTGGTGAGACGCGCGTTGCATATAAAATTGAGCACAGCAGGGCCATAAATGAGCAGGGACCGGAGATTCCCGATGAGGTTGTGCGTAGTCAGGAAGGGTGGGTGGTTGCGGCTACGGGGGTTGATCCGTATCCGGATCCTTGTCGGCAAAGAGAGCGGGTGATGCCGTAATATGGATGAGTGCTCAGATAAAGAAAAAGATACGTTACGTTTTATAATTAGTGAAGAGCAGGTGGGGCAGCGGCTTGACAAGGCTTTGGCTGCTTTAGCGGATGGTTTTTCGCGTTCGCGTCTGCAAGGTATAATTCAGGACGGTGCGTTGCATTTAAACGGGCTGGTGTGTCGTGATGTATCGCATAAAGTTTCGCTTGGCAGCGTTATTGAGATTGAGATTCCTCCTGTGGAAGAGGCGGCCCCGCAACCTGAAAAAATCGCTCTTAATGTTATTTATGAAGATGAGGACGTGCTGGTGATTAATAAGCCGGCCGGGTTGGTGGTGCATCCGGGGGCAGGTAATGCCAGCGGGACTTTGGTCAATGCTTTGTTATATCATTGCGGGGAAAGCCTGTCGGGGATTGGCGGTGTGGCGCGTCCGGGGATTGTCCATCGGCTTGATAAAGATACAAGCGGGTTGATGGTGGTGGCCAAGCACGACCGGGCGCATCAGGGGCTGGCGGCGCAACTTGAGGACCGGTCTTTAAGCCGGATTTATGAGGCTTTGGCGCTTAAAGTTCCGGTGCCGGTTAAGGGTGTTGTGGATATGCCGATAGGGCGGGACCCTCGAAATCGCTTAAAAATGAGTGTGAAGGGGCAAAATGCCAAGCCGGCGCGTACGCATTACCGGGTTTTGAAAGCTTATGGAGAGGCGCTTAGCCTGGTGGAATGTAAGCTTGAGAGCGGGCGAACGCATCAGATTCGGGTGCATATGCAGGCACTTAAGCATCCTTTGATCGGTGATCCGCTTTATCGCGCGCAGGATACGGCGGTGCGCGGGGCTATGAAAAAGGCCGGTTATGAAGAAGATGTTATTATGGCCGCATTGAATTTTCCCAGACAGGCATTGCATGCGAAAAGTATTTCATTTGTGCACCCGCTCAGTGGTGAGGTGCATAATTATGAAGTTGATGCTCCAGATGATTTTTTTAACCTGTTGAAAAAACTGTAAAAAATACACTTACATAAAATTTTACATAAAATTTTGATAATTTTATTGTATTTACATAAAATTTTATGTATTCTGAAGATATAAGGTCAGTGCGTAAGACCAAATCTGAGCAAGGGGGGCAGGGCAAAATAGGCCCCCCGCTTGAGACATAAGAGATCCGATTTTATCAAGTGAGTAAATAAATAAAGCGGACGAATGGCGGAGGAAATTAAAGCAATATTAGCAGGGTTTTTGAATCTCCTTTTAAGACTGCTACAATTTAAGACTACTACATTTAATGAGACATACTTTTTAAGACTACTTCATCCGATCTGGTACCTCTAAAACCGCCCCTTGGGGCGGATTTTTTTGTCTGTTCTAGCAGATTAAGCAAGATTTTGTTAAGCTTTATGCGTTAATGTTTTTCTAACCATATTCTGGTATTATTAATAAGAATAAATATAAAAAACAATGCGTTAAAAGGCATTGCTTTAACTACTGAGAGAACTTGGGTTACTAGTTAAGGGCAGAAAACCGGGCGATGAATACGTTTTTATTATCATTTGATGCGAATACCAGCTTTTCAGGTGGAAATCCTCCGACTTTGGAGATACTGGTGGGTGGCGTTGTTGTCAGCTCTGTTACGATGGTTTCCGGTGCCACCAGCTATGATGTTTTCATTGAATATACCGGTACGGCTCCTTCATCCTTAAGTTTTCGATTTGATGGCGCTTCTGGTGATCCGGGCGATACCATCACTTTCACAGCCGTTTCGATTAACAGTAGTGCTCTTAATTTGGGGACTGATCTTACGGCTACGATTTTGGCGCAGGCTCAGAGCTCTGTGGTTTCTGCAGGTACGGATCTTTTTGGTCATACGACGCCGAGCATCGGTGTTCCGAATGTTACTGGAACAGCCGGGGATGATGCCAATCTTTCCGGGGGGAATGCGGCGGATACTATTGATGGGTTGGCCGGGGCAGATCGCATTCGTGGTCTTGGTGGTGATGACACCATTAATGGCGGTGACGGTGATGACATGATCTTTGGTGAAGGCGGCGCCGATACTGTTATTGCCGGTAACGGCAATGATATGGTCTTTGGCAATGATGGTGACGATATTCTTTATGGAGAGGCTGATAACGATTACCTGATTGGCGGTGCGGGTAACGATATTCTTAATGGTGGTGCGGGTAACGATGGTTTGCTTGGTGATGCCGGGGACGATATTCTTTTTGGCGAAGATGGCGATGACTGGCTGATTGGCGATGACGGAGACGATATTCTTTTTGGCGATGATGGCAATGATACGCTCATCGGCGGGGCAGATAACGATGCTTTAGCCGGTGGTGATGGAGACGATTACATTTCCGGTGGTACTGGTAATGATCTGCTTTCCGGTGGCGATGGCGCAGATGAGATTATTGCGGGTACAGGCGATGATATAGCTTCTGGCGGGGCAGGCAACGATAGTATTTACGGCGATGACGGCGCCGACGAGCTTGCCGGCGGCGATGATGATGATTATATTTCCGGCGGGGATGGAGATGATACGTTAGACGGTGATGCTGGCGTTGATGTGCTTGTTGGCGGAGCTGGTGCCGATACGATGAATGGTGGCACCGGAGATGATATTTTGCATGCGCATGGTCTGGATGCGGTCGCTATTTCCGATATTTTGTTTAATAACCCCAATGTTGTTTATTCTCAGGAAACAGGCAGTTTCTACCAATTTGTTAGCGCGAATGTTGATTATGCGGCTGCTGTTGCCGCCGCATCTGCGACGACACTCAATGGTGTTGCCGGGCACCTTGCAACAATTACCTCTGCGGCGGAAAATACTTATGTGTCTGGGCTGTTAAGCGATGATTCGTATATCAGTGGTGCAGATATTGCTCAAAACGGTACCTGGCAATGGAATGCCGGCTTAGAAGCAGGTGTACAATTCAGCGATGTCAGCGGAACATCTGTTAACGGTATGTACGAGAATTGGGCGTCTGGGCAGCCGCAGGTAAACACAGAGTATAACGCTATTTTATATACGACAGGCGTTTGGCATGATTGGGTTGATACGTCAACTCACAGCTATGTGATTGAATGGGAAGCCGGCTTGATGAGCGATGATGGCGCGGCTGATATTTTGAGTGGCGGTGCTGGTAATGATTGGATTTACGGCTATGATGGCGATGATACCCTTAATGGCGATGGTGACGATGATGTGATTTTTGGCGGTGACGGTAGCGATATTATTGACGGCGGTTCCGGCAATGATGTGCTTTTTGCCTATGATGCGACGGTTCAAACTAGTGGCACTGCGGGCGGCGGTTCGACGGTCACGGCTCTTGAGGCGACATTTGATACGGATGAAGATGGCTTTACCTATGCAGACGGCTTTCCCGGGGTTGGCGGGTCTGACGGTGCCAATGTTACGATTAGTGGAAATTATATCAGTGGGGACGGGAACACGTCTGCCGGAAGTATCGAGGTGAATATCAATTCGACCGGTAACCCTACCGGGCCGCTTTCCGGTTCTTATAGCCAGACGATTACTACGACGGCTGATTTGACGTCTGTCCAAATGTCAATTTCCTACAGCATGTTTCTTGATGGGACTACGGAGACAGGTGAGAATCTTTATTTGTATGTCACAGTTGATGGGACCCAATATGGTCTTGGGGGTAATAACTGGGTTGATGAATTAAATGGGGTCAATGGCGATGGTGCCGATCATACGACGGGTTGGTTGACTGAAACTTTGAATATTGCCGATCTTTCTGCAGGGAGTCATACGATTAGAATTGGGGCTTACCTCAATGATACAAGTCAATCATCTGAAGATGGATGGATTCGTTTTGACGACATCCTCCTGACCGGGGTTGATACTACTGTCGGGAGCGGTTCGACGGGAGTAGAAGATGCCGGGGAAACCAATGTTGTCAGCGGTGGTGATGGCGCCGATACGATTTACGGTAGTACCGGGATGGATACACTTAACGGCGATGCGGGAGCGGATACAATTTATTCGGCTTCGGCGAATGAAGCGTGGGACGCTTTGGTCGCGCAGGTTCTTGCGGATAATGCCGGTGTTGTTTACAGTGTCGAGACCAATAGTTTCTACCAACATATTACGACCAATGCAACGTGGACTACAGCCAATACAAACGCTAATGCAGCCACACTGACCGGTTTGACAGGAAACGGTTATTTGGCCACGATTACATCTCAGGCTGAACAGGATTATGTCTGGTCCTTGGGAGGTGGAAACAATCTATGGGGCGGTGCAACAGATGTTACGACAGAAGGGAACTGGGTCTGGCAGGGTGGTTCTGAGTCAGGTTTAACTTTCTGGACTGGCGGTGCCGCAAATTCCGGCGGTGCGGCGATAAACGGGCATTATGATAACTGGAGATCTGACGGGTCTGAGCCGTGGGGTGGTTCTTCTACAGCCGATTATTTTATCCTGAATTCGGCTCTTGGCGGGCAGTGGTGGACTGAAAATAATAATGCCGTTTATACGGGCAATGCGGGCGCAGACTATGTTATCGAATGGGATGCTGATGAATTGCTTACCAGTGTTGATTACACAACGATCAATGGCGGGGCTGGTGCCGATACGCTTTATGGCAATGACGGGATTGATATTTTCTTGTTCGAGACGGCGACATGGGATGCAACGGATACGATTGAGAATTTCAGCGCAACGGGTCGTGATGCGATTGATATTAGCGATTTGCTGAGCGGGTATAGTTATACGACAAGCAATATTAATGATTTTGTGACACTTACTGAAGCTTCTGGTAACACCACCATCGCAGTTGATGCAAACGGTGCAACCGGCGGCGCGAGCTTTACAAATGTAGCGGTTTTGAATGGTGTCACTGGTCTTGATCTGTATCAGATGATCGCGGCGGATAATCTAATCGTTTAATCTCTTTCAGGTTTAATTCCTCGCTGCTTGCGGCGTAATCGTCATCGCGAGCGAAGCGAAGCGATCCAGTGCCACAAGGATAAATTCTGGATTGCTTCACCGCCTTTGGCGGTTTGCAATGACGTGATACCTCGCCCCTTGGGGCGGAGGTGTTTATTTTTTCCAAAATTTACGGTGTGATTTCATCCCAGTATTGTGCAAGATGCCGGGCTGAAAAGCCTTCTGTCAGTTCGTAGAGTGGCAGCGGGTTTTCGAGTTTCTGGCCGATGTCACGGCCAAACGGAGCGAGAGTAAATTTGGCTTTGGCATTGCGCGGGATATATTTGATGCCGCCGAGGGGCAGGGCGAGACGGATGCCGTGATCGGCGTGGGTAGTGCCGCCAAACAGGTCGAAGTCGCTCTGGTTGGTGATTGTGGAATAGGCTTCTAAAACTGCGCCGCCATGGAAGCGCTTTTGCAAGGACAGGGTCGCGCCGAGATCTTCGGCCAGATAGCGCCCGGCTTTGGCGTTCACGGTGATATCCCAATGGGGCAGATCGTACCAGCCCTGGATGTGGCCGCTGAGCAGGTGGTCGCCGTTTAGGCCGAGATTGAGCGTACTTTCTGGATTGCGTTTAAGGACCAGAAAGCTTTCGGCGCCGACGGCCCAGCGGGCTTTATAGGGGCGGTAGAGGATTTCTCCGCCGGCGCCGGCATACATTTCTTCGAGATAGCCGCCCATGAGGCTCGTATGCAGGTCGGAGCGGAAGCTGTGGGTGAAGGCGTTGAAAGCAGTGTCGAGCGCTATGGTGCGGCGGGCAAAGCGATCAACATCTGAGCGTACGGGCAGGGCGGCGCGCGGGCGGATGTCGGTGAGACGATCGAGATTATCAGCAAGGTTGAGGCGGAAGCTCACGAAATTGTCGATCAGGCCGAAGAGTTCGGGCGCCTGCGCGCCAGCGACGAGCGCGGTGCGGTAAAGGGTGCCGCTATCTTCTTCGGACAGGCTGGCTTGTGTATCGAGGGTGAGGGCGTAATCGCGCAGGCCATAGCCGTATTCCAGTGGTTGGTGGTGCTTGCGCAAGGGGTTTTCGGCGGAGGGTATGATCTCCATATTGTGCCAGATTTCCTCGGCGCTGCCTGCTTGGCGGCCCAGTGCGTTTTCGAGGTCAGCGCGTAGCAGGGCTATTTTTGGGCCGCGTAAACCGAGGTGGATAGGGGTGATTTCGAGGCGCTCGATGGAGGGGCCTGCGTGATTGGCCATGTGCTTAAAAGCGCGGGCGAGCTGGCATGGGCTTGAGCGGTTATTTTCCAATGTCAGGGTGGCGCTGGCGGTTTCGTAGTCGGTTTGTGCATCATAGAGCATGATGTTTTCGCCTGCGGCTTTAAGCTCCATTTCTGCGGGGAGGGCCAGCCCAGTGCGGTAAGGGCGGAAGGGGGATTCATCGTTAGCCGTATATTTGCGGTCTTGATCGGGCCATTTTTTGACATTGCCTTGCAGGGACAGGCGGGCCATGAGTTTATCTGTGCCTTGCATACCAAGGCTGAGATCAATCCAGGGGGCGGGTTGGTAGTTCAGGCCTACGGCCCAAGGAGCGGGTGCGTTGTAGTCGAAGGCCGCTTGTTCGGCTTTGAACCGGTCGGCGCCGTAATCAGCTTTTAGAGAGAGGCCTTTGAGCGGAGTGAAATATTCGACGCCGCCAAACAGGCCGATGTCACCCCCGGTAAACCAGTTTTCCGGGCCGCTTGGCATTTCACCATCGAGATTGCGATTACCGCCGAAGTGAGAACTGAGTGATTTGAGCGGGTTTTTAAAGTGTGCTGCGCTTCCGAGGCGGCCCCAGCCGAGACCGGCGGTAAAGTCGAAATCCTTATAGCGTTTGGAGGCTGAGATATATTCTCCGGCCATGCGTTTATGGCCAAAGGCGCTCCTTGCGCCGATGGCGATTTCGGGGCGGTAGGCGCTTTCTTCCAGCAGGCGGAGTTTAAAATCAACGCCGGGATAGAGGCGTTTAGCATCTTCATTGATGTTGGAGATTTCGGCGCTTTGGCGCAGCGTGATGGAGAGTGGATCGGCGAGTTGGACACTGAGCCAGCTATGCACGTATGGATCGAGTGTTGAAACGCCTGCGCGCAATGTGCCCGCGTGGTCCATGCGGGCGCTGGGGATTGCGAGGAGGCCGAGCGGGCCGTAGAGAGAGGTGGAGGGTTGCGGCGGGGCTGCATGGGCGTAAATTGCGCCTCCCCATAGTGCGGCGCTGTGCAGGAGTACCTTATAAAAAAAGTCAGGTTTTACACAAGGCATTGTTGTAAGCGTTTTGTAATGGGCGTTTAGTGCAAGGCTTTGAAGAGAATATGCAGATTTGTTGTAGTATATACGCGGGTATTCAGATTCTCTACAGAGATGTCTAGACAAGGGGTAGTTATAAACATAAACTTAGAGTTGCAAATCAGTAGTTTTGCTTAAGGGGGAGTTTTTGTTTACAGAATCTTATTATTGGCTGTTGGCTAGCGGTATATTTTTGCTCGCAGTTTTGATGCTGTGCGGTTTTATGTTTTATATGATGCGGTGTCGTTGTAAGACGCGCAATTATACATCGGCGCTTGAAAAGGCGGCTGATTTTATTGGAAATGGGCTTGTTTTTTTTGGAGTTGATGATCGTTTGGTTCTTGCCAATGTGCAGGCGCATGAATTTTTGCCAGATTTATTGGAGAATAAGGGGAAGCGGCTGTCAGGTGAGCCTTTGAATCTTCAGGATTTTTTAATTTATTTTTATGATATGGCTGTTGAGTGTGATGAGTCCTTGATTAATACGCTGGGACGTTCAGCGATGACTAACACTGATATAGGTTTTCGTGAGGTCATTATGACTGCCGGGAATCGGTTGTGTCTGGTTGAAGTGCAAAAGATTCCGCATGTTGGTACGAACCTGATTTTGATTGATGTCGGGGATCTTAAAAATCAGGAAGACTATCTCCTTAAGCTTAACCATTATAATCATGAACTTACCCAGGCTATTCAGGCTGCGACGAGCGGTATTGTCGTGACCAAGCAAGACCATGTTTCAGGTTTACAAAGGATTGTATTTGCGAATAAGGCGTTTTGTGAGGATATGCATCTCTCGCGCGACGATATTCTCGGTAAGAATGTTCATGAGGTTTTTGCCACTATTGTCGACGCCAAGACCATGGAAAAAATTTATCAAATCAGTGAGGGGCATGAGGATGGCAGCGTTGAGTTGAGCATTTTATGTTCTGGCGGGGAGAAGTGTTGCGGGGCGTGTTGGTATGAGCTTAAACATACGTCTGTGCAGGGTTATACCGGAAAACTGGATCTGTCGATTTGGCTGTTGAATGATATGACGGCTTTGAAAATGCGGGAGGCTGAGCTTTCCAAGACACAAAAGCTGGAAGCTCTCGGGCAGTTGGCGGCTGGAGTGGCGCATGATTTCAATAATATATTGTCGATTATTGACGGGTATGCCCGCATTGCCGGAAAAAACTGGGATGATAAAGCGCGGGCAATGGATGATCTGGATCGTATTCGCACAGCTTCAAGGCGCGGGGCAAATCTTATCAAAAAAATGCTGACATTCAGTCGTCATGAGATTGTCGATGATACTGTGATTGATTTAGGCGCAGTGGTGCGCGAGCAGGAGTTGTTGTTGCGGCCTTTGCTGGATGCATCTGTTAAGTGCAGCGTTTTGATAGACCATCAGGAGATGTATGTTGAGTGTCCAATAGAGAATATAACGCAAATTATCATGAATTTGGTCTTGAATGCGCGTGATGTCATGCCTGATGGGGGGGTGTTGCTGCTGGAGGTGCGGGCTTGTCCGCAAAAAACTTTGCCAGCGGTTCTTTTGAAGCAAAACTCTGACAAATCTTATGCGTCCATCATAGTTTCAGATACGGGCATGGGGATGCCGAAGGATGTAGTTGATCGTATTTTTGATCCTTTCTTTACTACAAAGGAGCAAGGGAAAGGCACCGGGTTGGGGTTGTCTATGGTCTATGGGCTTGTGAAGCAAATTGGCGGGCATATTGATGTGTTTTCTACTTTGGGGCAGGGAACGACAATGAGCGTTTATTTGCCTTTGAGTGACAAGGTTCCCAAGAAAATTTTGGGTGGAGAGGATAATCTTTCTTCTATCCGGTTTGATGGTTATAGCGTGCTTGTAGCAGAGGATGAACCTGATTTGTTGGCATTGGTCAGTAATATGCTTGAAGATTTGGGTATGAAGGTGTTGCGGGCCAGCAATGGCAATGAGGCTTTGGCTGTGCAAGATGATTATGAGGGAAAAATTGATCTATTGCTGACAGATGTTGTGATGCCTGAACTCAATGGTGTGGATCTGGCAGATTTGTTGAAAGAATTACGCCCGGATGTCAATGTTATCTTCATGAGTGGTTATCCGGCAAAAGGGCAAATGGCCCGCGTAGAAATTCCTGAAGACGCTGTGTTTATTGCCAAGCCCATTGAATACGATGCTTTGGTTAAAGTTATTTATACCATTTTATCGTCTGGAGTTGGAGAAAGTATCGAGGATTCCGTGCAAATCTCACGGTGGGCCAGTAAGGGTGGTATTGAAAAAGAAGAGGAGAGATTTTGATGAGTTCTGCTTTAAGTGATCTTAAAATTCTTTTGGTTGAGGACCAGGCTGAAGCGCGGGCCATGATTCGTAATATGATGGGTGAGCTTGGCATCACGCAAATTTTTGAGGCTAGTGACGGGCGCGAGGCGCTGACATTTTTAGATTCGGCCTATGACTTCATTGATCTTTTGGTGTGTGACTGGAATATGCCAGGAATGACGGGGGTTGATTTGCTTCGACAATTGCGCAGTGTTGATTCTACTATGCCGTTTTTGATGGTAACAGGGCGCATAGATATGGATTCTGTAGTTGAAGCAAAGTCTGCCGGTGTGACGGCGTATATTCGTAAGCCTTTTTCTTCTAAACAGCTTGAAGCGAAATTGCGGATTATTCTTCATAAAATAGCGGCTTAGGGTCCGGACTCACAGCTTAAATCCAGAAACATAAGAGGGAAGCAAGGCATAGAGCGGCGAAGAAGTTTCTGGCGAGTTTGTCGTATCTTGTTGCCACGCGCCGCCAGTCTTTGAGGCGTCCAAACATTCGTTCCACGACATTGCGGTTTTTATAGCGTCTCTCGTCGTGCGGGATTTTGATTTTGCGTGTGGCCGTGGAGGGAATGACAGGTTCGATCTTCCGGTTCATTAAAAAGCCGCGAAAATGTCCCGCGTCATACGCTTTATCCGCCAAGAGATATTTTATTGACGGTAATGATCCTGCCAAGGCAACCGCCCCTTTGATATCGGCGCGTTGCCCTTGCGTGATGTACAAAGCCAGCAGAGGTGGCCCCAAGAATTCGGACAGTGAGTTAAGCTACGATCTATGACCGAAGGAGGGTCATGGATTATGAGCAAGACAAGGAAGAACTACCCGGCGAAGTTTAAAGCGCAGGTTGCGCTGGCGGCGTTGCGGGAGGACGCGCCGATCACGGAGCTGTCATCCCGTTACGGGGTGCATGCGACGGTCATTCACCGTTGGAAGAAGGAGGCTCTGGCTGCGCTGGAGGCGGGTTTTGCGGGCAAGCTGGAATCGCGAGCGGACGCGCATAACGCCGAGGTCAGGGACTTGCACGCCAAGATCGGACAGCTGACAGTGGAACGTGATTTTTTAGCCGATGCCTCCGCCCGGTTGCGGTCCGGGGGCGGCAGGAAATGGTAGACCCGTCCAATGACAATATCGGCATCGCGGCGCAGTGCCGGTTGCTGGGGATCAGCCGCTCTGGCTGGTATTACGAGCGGCGCGGGGAGAGCGCGGACAATTTGGCGCTGATGCGGCTGATTGACGCGCAATTCCTGCAAACCCCGTTTTACGGGTCCCGTCAGATGGCCCGGCATCTGCGCCGTCAGGGGTACGAGGTAGGCCGCACCCGCGTGCGGCGTCTGATGCGCCTGATGGGAATCGAGGCGGTCTATCAAAGGCCGCGCACTTCGATGCCGCATCCCGGCCACCGGATTTATCCCTACCGGCTCAAGGGGCTCACGATCACCCGCCCGAACCATGTATGGTGCGCGGATATCACGTACATCCCTGTCAAACGCGGGTTTTTGTATCTGGTAGCGATCATGGACTGGGCCAGCCGGAAGGTGCTGGCCTGGCGGCTGTCGAACACGATGGAAACGCGCTTTTGCGTGGAGGCGCTGGAGGAAGCCATCGCCCGCTACGGGCCGCCGGAGATCTTCAATACCGATCAGGGCAGCCAGTTCACGGCGGACGCGTGGACGGGCGTCCTGAAAGAAAACGGGATCGCGATCTCGATGGACGGCAAGGGCCGCTGGATGGACAATGTGTTCATCGAGCGGCTGTGGCGGAGTCTGAAATATGAATGCGTGTATCTGAACGCGTTCGAGAGCGGCCTGCAAGCCAGGCGGGATATCGGGCGCTGGCTGGCGTTTTACAACGCGCAGAGGCCGCATTCGGTATTTGATGGACAAACCCCGGACGACGTTTATGATGAACGAAATTTTGTTTCTCCGGCCTCGGGCTTGCCGCCTCCGCCTAACGGCTCCGGCGGCCGCGCCCTTCACCCGGAGAAACAAAACCACAGGCAGGCGGCATGACAATAACCAACCGATCGTAGCTTAACTTCGCCGCAAAGCTGGCCGAAGAACCGAGACCACCTCTAGCGGACGGCATTTCATATCGCTGATCGCGTGCAGCTTGGTGTTGCGTCCGCCACGGCTTATGCCGATCGCCTGAGCATGCGCCCCCCCCTTTCCGCCGCCGGCTGATCTGTGCGCTTTGATATGCGTGCTGTCAATCGCCGCCATGTCCCGTTCGTCCGATAACGCGCCAACAATCTCGCGGAACAGATATTGCCAGATGCCGCGCGCAGACCAGCGATTATAACGATTATAAAGGGTGGTGTAAGAACCGTATTCGGACGGCGCATCACGCCAGCGGCAACCCGATTGCAAAACATGAATGATGCCGCTGATCACACGGCGGTCATCTACGCGGGGCTTGCGTCCCCTATCTGGCGGCAAGTGAGGCTTGATCGCTTCCCATTGGGTGTCTGAAAGATAAAAATGACGCATAGTTTGGCTCCTTTCTCAAATCACCAAACCATTGAATCATAAAATTACCTGTGTGTTTAGACCCTAGGCTTTTGATCCTAATTTTCCTTTGCTTTTATATCAATCGTCTTTAAAGCCGGGCTTGCTTGCTGTAATCTATCGTTATGGACAAGATTGATTATGATTTGTGCATTATCGGTGGGGGGATTAACGGCGCGGGTGTGGCGCGTGATGCTGCCGGGCGCGGGCTTTCCGTTTTGTTGCTTGAGGCCAAGGATTTGGCTCGGGGTACGTCATCGGCGAGCACGAAGCTTATTCATGGCGGTTTGCGCTATCTTGAGTTTTTTGAATTTAAGCTGGTGCGAGAATCTTTGCAGGAACGTGAAAAGCTTTTAGCTATTGCGCCTCATATTATTTCACCAATGGAATTTGTATTGCCGCATAATGCGCAGCAAAGACCGTTTTGGATGATCCGTCTGGGGTTGTTTCTTTATGATCATTTGGCCCGAAGGCAGCGGCTTTCCGGATCGCGCGGGGTGAATTTGAAGGCTAGTGCTTTGGGCGTGCCGCTGGCGGATTATTATACACGCGGGTTTGTTTATTCGGATTGTTGGGTTGATGATGCGCGGTTGGTGGTGCTCAATGCGATGGATGCTGCGGAGAAGGGGGCACGGATTTTGACGCGCTCGCCATGCACAAAAATTGAACCGAAAAGTGAGTTTTGGGTTGTACATTATAAGGGTCAGGGTGATCAGAAAGAACGGTGTATCCGTGCATCTATGGTGGTGAATGCCGCCGGGCCGTGGGTGCGAAAAGTGCTTGAGGATTCAGGGTTGGATTCGGAAGTGAAGCCGGTGCCGCGGGTTCGATTGGTGAAGGGATCACATATCATCATTCCGTGTGCTTATACTGGGGGGCAGTCTTACATTTTGCAGCAGCCCGATGGCCGGGTTGTGTTCGTGATTCCTTATGAGAGAGATTATACGCTGATTGGGACAACGGAGGAAGATTTTGAGGGCGATCTTTATGATCCACGGATTTCTGAAGAGGAGTTGCAATATTTGTGCGCGGCGTATAGTGCGCATTTTGATGCCGACATTACGCGGGATGATGTGTTATGGACCTATAGCGGGGTGCGGCCACTTTTTGATGACGGGGAGAGTGAGAACCGCGCTGTGAGCCGTGATTTTTATCTGTATGAGCATCTGGAATCGCGCGCACCGATGATTTCTGTGTTTGGTGGGAAGCTTACGACATATCGCGTTTTGGCTGAACAAGTGATGGGGCGGCTTTTGAATCTGGATAATCGTTATGCGCCGCCGTGGACGACTGATGCGCCGTTGCCTGGCGGGGATATTCCTCAAGGTGATTTTGATGCGTTTGTGCGCAGGCAGCGTGAGCGTTATTCTTGGTTGACGGCGGATTTGCTGCGGCGGTATGCGCGGAGCTATGGTACACGCATGGAGCGTTTTCTTGAAGGGGCGAGGGGGCTTGAGGATTTGGGTGTTGATTTTGGCGGCGGGTTGTATGAGGCGGAGGTGGTGTATCTGATTCGTTATGAGTGGGCGAGGGAGGCACAGGATATTTTGTGGCGGCGATCGAAGCTGGGTGTGCATGTTGGCGATGAGACGCTGGCGGCGCTGGAAAAGGCGTTGCCGGGTTTGAAGAAAAAGGTGCTGGCGTGAGTAAGGCCGAGACGATTTTAGCGATTGATCAGGGTACGACGAGTAGTCGGGCGATTTTATTTTCTGTCGGTGGTGCGGTTTTGGATGTGCAGCAAAAAGAGCTTAAGTTGTATTATCCTGAAAAAGGCTGGGTTGAGCAAAAGCCTGACGATATTTGGGATGATACGCGGACGGCTTGCGCAAAAATTTTAGAAAAATGTGAAAAGCGTCCGGCGGCGATCGGGATTACCAATCAGCGTGAGACGACGATAGTTTGGGACCGGGAGACGGGGGAAGCGGTTTATAATGCGATTGTCTGGCAGGATCGGCGCACGGCGGAAGTTTGTGCGGCTTTGAAAGATCAGGGCTATGAGGCGATGGTTGCGAGTAAGACGGGGCTGCTTTTGGATCCGTATTTTTCGGCGACGAAGATCGCGTGGATTTTGGAACATGTTCCCGGTGCACGGGCGCGGGCTGAAGCAGGTGAATTGGCGTTTGGCACGGTCGATTGTTATTTGCTGTGGAAGCTTACGGGCGGGAAAGTTCATGCAACGGACGTGACGAATGCATCGCGCACGATGCTGTATAATATCGTGGAGCAGTGCTGGGACGATGATTTGTTGGCACTTTTTGATATTTCTGCGAGCTTGCTTCCCGAGGTGCGGGATAATATCGCGGATTTTGGCGTGAGTGATGAAGAGACCATCGGTGCGGCGCTGCCGATTGGCGGGATGGCTGGGGATCAGCAAGCGGCGCTGATCGGGCAGGGCTGCTTAACACCGGGGATGATTAAATCGACCTATGGCACGGGGTGTTTTGTGCTGATAAATATTGGGAGTGAGTTTAGGCGCTCGCAAAATCGGCTTCTGACGACGCCTGCGTACCGAGTGGACGGGCAGATACAATACGCAATTGAAGGCTCGATCTTTGTGGCCGGGGCGGCGCTGCAGTGGTTGCGAGACGGGTTGGAGCTGTTTGAAGATGCGCGAGAGACGGAAAGTCTGGCATATAGCGTTTCCGATAATAACGGGGTGTATTTTGTGCCGGCCTTTACGGGGCTGGGCGCGCCGCACTGGAAGCCGGATGCGCGGGCGATGATTACGGGTATGAGCCGGGAGAGCACAAAAGCGCATGTGGTGCGCGCGGCGCTGGAGGCGCAAGCGTATCAGACGCTGGATTTGCTGGGGGCTATGGAGGATGATGGCGGGCATAAAGCCGATGTTATCCGCATTGACGGCGGGCTGGCGGCCAACGGCTTTGTCTGCCAGTTTCTGGCCGATATGCTCCAAAGGCCGGTTGAAGTTCCGGCGGTGGTGGAAACAACGGCGTGGGGCGCGGCTACGCTCGCCGGGGTGCAGGCCGGGGTGTTTAAGGATTTAGAAGCGGTTGCGCAGGGGTGGAAGGCCGCGCGGCGTTATGGGCCGCAGATGGGCGCCGA
Source organism: Rhodospirillales bacterium (assembly GCA_023898785.1). Classification (NCBI taxonomy): domain Bacteria; kingdom Pseudomonadati; phylum Pseudomonadota; class Alphaproteobacteria; order Rhodospirillales; species Rhodospirillales bacterium. The sequence continues at coordinate 163,526 of CP060239.1, forward strand.
GGCGCGGGATGCGCTCTATGATGGCTGGAAAGCGGCTTTGAGTATGCTTTTGCAAGAAAATTGAAAAAACTTCTTTTGTTTTACGTAAATTTACTATATAAAAGCGCCCAATGTTGATGGTTCGCTCTATAGTTGATTGATCTTATAGCATTTTTGATTTAAAAGTTTTGAATACGTTGCGTAAATGAAATGGGAGACGCAGAATAATGAATATGGGTTTAGCAAAAAGTACAGCAGCAAGTGCGGTGGTGTTCTTCGCTGTCGCTGCGGCAGATATGGTGACGAATAAAGCGCAGGCGGCGTTTATTAAGTTGAATTTCGATGTTTCAAATTTTGAAAATTCTTTCGGGCCGGTTCCAGCAGGCATTACTGGAACTGAGGGGACTATTCGGATCGACACTGGCACCGGGACGGATCTTTCTTCGATTCCGTCCCTTGCTTTGCTTACAGGGGTCGATGTTTCCGGGAGTTTCCAGGCTGGCGGTGAGACTATAGGTATTTCTTCCTCTCCTTTTATGGTTGTGGATGATGGCGGAATATCCGGAACAACCGATCAGCTCCGTTTGCTTTTCGATGCAGAGGCTAATTCCTGGGGCATTACTGGTGTACAAGTTGGTTTAACTGGCGATTATACGGTGTTTACTGGCAAGGATTTAGGCACTATTTTGTTGGATGCGTCTAGTTTGAATAGTTTGAATGATCGATTTGCTCAGCTTCGATTTGATAATATAGGCGGTGTACTTGAGACCAACAACCCGGAGCTTTCCTTTGCTGAAGTTAATGCTAATACCGTTCCAGAGCCTGCAGTGCCTGCTCTTCTCGGGGCGGGGCTCGCTGGTTTGGGTTTGGCACTGCGCCGTCGTGAAGATGACGTTGTTGAAAATAATGACAATGGGCCGGGCGCGGATATGTATAGCCTACCCCGGATAAATTGATTCAATTTTCGTCATTGCGAGCGACCGTAGGGAGCGCGGCAATCCAGCGGAAAACCTAGATTGCTTCGTCAGCTTCGCTTCCTCGCAATGACGGTTTTTATGATCATTTTATATGATGTAGGCTATAATTTTTCGTCAATATCATTTAAAAAGACCGCGCATTCAGGGCGGTCTTTTTTTATGTGTTTTTTTAGACGTTGTGTTTATGCGGGAAGTCCGCTTACAGTTGCGCCGTTGTCCTCAATCAGAAGGGTGACGTTTCCATTCGTATACATGGTGAAGTCGGTGGATGCTCCTCCAAAGGTGGGGTTATCATCCAGATATTTATCTACTGTTTTTGTGAAGTTTGCAAAATCTCCAGGAACAAAAGTTAGACAGTCGTTGCTGTCGGCGCGGATAAGAAGAATGTTGTTGTGATCGGTCATGTTGATGACATCATTGAGTCCGAGTGTTATGCCGGCTCCGGTTGTGCTTCCGTTTAAGAGATCTATGCGCTCTATTCCCCGGAAATAGTTATTGTCAACGAGCGTGAAATCCAGCTCTACCCCGGTTCCTTCCAGTGACAAGGTGTCGCCGCGGCCAAGTTCGCTTGCCGGCGGTGTTTGGCCGTGTAGCAGGAACGGCATGCGGTAGGAGCTGTGGCCGCCATCCATGAGAATGTTGGAGTTTCCTGAGGTTTCCAGTTCTGTTTTCGCCGGGCCGGTTGAGAAGTTAATTTTAAAGATATCGTCGCCGTCCATGCCAATGGCGTGGTTTTGGACACCGCCCATGTTGAATGTATCTTTCTCAAATCCGCCAATGGCCGTGTTTCCGGTTGCTCCGTCTGTGACTACGAATATGTTTTCACCATTCCCCAGATGAATTGTGTTATTGTATCCATAATCATATATGAGTATGTTGTCATCGCCATCGCCTGCAAAAATGGTTTTGTTGGTTGTGGTGCTTGATCCCCCTAGTGTTGTGGTGTCTGCATTGGCGCTTCCGGTTAAAACGTCTGTTCCTGTGCTGTCAACCGTCGATGGAAAAGTTCCGGTTTTTTGTTCTAGGTGGAACGTATAGTTTTCAAAACTGCCGGCGTTTCCTGCCTGATCAATGGCGCGGACCTGGATATTGAAATTAAAGTCACCTGGAAGTGAGGCGGTATTAATCGTGAGGTGGCCATTTGCGTTATCAAAAGTCCAAGTTGTAATTCCTGATGTTGTGTTGAGTATGTCTTTTGTGCCCGCACTTAATTCAAAGTGTAAATCTCCTCCATCCGGATCAATAAATTCCTTATCAAAATGATAATCCCAGATCATATTGTCTGATGTTGCGAAAAATTCATTCGGCGCAGTGCTGATTTGAGTTTGTGCGAATGAGTTCAAATCGCTGACGTGCAAGGGTGGCGTTGTGTCGCTATTTGGTGGAATGATTGTGTTTGGATCTTGCAGGTTCTCTCCAGTCGGCGGTGGTGGCGGCATGTTATCGTCGCCAGCATGTCTTCCATCGGGGTTCATGCCCTCAAGCAGATCCATGCCGTCCATGGTGTTTTTGCCGCCATCAAGCGTTTCCATGCCTGCGGTTGTGTTCATCGTTCCGGCCTGGTTCATACCCATTGGGTGCATGCCCATGGGGTCTGTGCCCATCATGCCGGTTTGCATAGGATTCATCATCGGTTTGGGCGCGAGGCCATCTTCGCCGGTTAATTTTACAGGCTCGCCATCCATTAAGGCCGGGTCTTTGGCACCATCCAGAGGTGCGCCATCGCCGTTGCCTGCGGCATCGTCACCGCCTTCAACCGAGCCATCGACTTCGCCGTCGTTATTGTGGTCGAGTGTGCCTTCCGCGTCGAAATTTTCACGCGGTTGTTCTTGCGGTCCGTTGACAGGTTGCGTTCCTTGTTCGGCGGCGGCATCGTTGATGGATGAAAATAGCGTCGGAGATACGCCTACGACCCCGGAAAATCTTTGTGAAACTTCATGTGCCGGCAATTGTCCCATATTCTGGATTTCACCGCCGGATGGGTCGAGCTTTGCTGTTTCGAACTGTGTGGCCAGTGTCATTTCGTGGCCGGAAAGATCGCGCACAACAATTGCGCCTTCAACAACTGTGATTTCGCCGGTGTCAACATTTCCTGCAATGATGGTTCCGCGGATGCCGATTGAGCCGCTGGGGGTGTCGATATTCACATCATCGGGATCATCGCGGCCAATGAGGCCGGAGGTGAAAACAAACATACCTTTGAGGACGGAAAAGTCCTGCGATCCGGATTCTGTTGAAGGATCATAAACATATTCGTCGATGGCCAGACGTGCGTCTTCAGATACGGCAAAGCTGGTTTCATCAATGAAGGCTATATTCACTGCGCCGTCGGCTGCGGTTTCGATAACGTCGCCCTGGTATATGGGCATGCCTTGTGTGATGTGCTCAACAGAGCCGTCCAAGTGCGTGATTGTCGCCTCGCCGGAGATTTCATCAACGCTACCGACCGGGCTTTCATCGTTCATGCTATGGCTTTGAGCATATTGAGCGGGGCTGCGGGCAAAGGAATTTACAAGTTCGGGTGTCAGGGTTTCGCCATTGGGGGCAACGAGATCAGGGGTTTCTGCCGCAGAGAAATATCCTTCAATTGTGAGCGTGCCTTGTGGACCGTCAAGAACGAGATCTGCGCCGTCGCGCTCAAGTGCGGCGTCTTTCACGTATGAGGCGTCAGGCAGGTCTACGGACGGGCCGTTGATCTGCAGCGTTTCGTTTGCTGCGCCGGATGTTGGTGAAAGTGAAAGATCGTCGAAATTTTTGTAAGCCATTGTCCCTATCCCTTATTTCTTACGCTAAGTGTACCCCAAAATTGTTCAAAAGTATTTCATAACCCTATAGGCCGCATATTTGCAGCTCATCCCTTATTTTACGGTAAAAAGTCTTAAAAAGAGCTGATTTTTACGTAAAATTTTATGTAATTATATCTACAAGGTTATATGTTGTCGGTAGCGGTTTGAAAGCTGTTCTTCTTTGTAACGTATTGATTTATTGTGATATTTTATGCAGCTGTCCAGCCGCCATCGACGGAGATGTGTCCGCCCGTCATGTTTTCGGCGGCGTCGGAGCATAAAAATAGCGCCAGGCCCGATAATTGTTCAACGGAAACGAATTTTTTAGTCCATTGCGCTTTGAGTAAAACATCGTTGACGACTTCTTCTTCTGAAATGCCGCGGGCTTTGGCTGTGTCGGCGATCTGGCCTTCGACCAGCGGGGTTTTGACGTAACCGGGGCAGATGGCGTTGACGGTGATATTATTCTCGGCGCATTCAAGGGCGACGGTTTTTGTGAGGCCTAATATGCCATGTTTGGCGGTGACATAGGCCGATTTATAAGGGGAGGCGACGAGGCCGTGGGCAGAGGCTATGTTGATGATGCGGCCCCAACCTTGTTTGCGCATCAGGGGCAGGGCATGGTGGATGGTGTGGAAAGCGCTGCTCATGTTGATGGCGATGATGGCGTCCCATTTTTCGGGGGGGAAGTCTTCGATGGGGGCGACATATTGGATGCCTGCGTTATTGACAAGGATGTCGACGCTTCCCAATTCAGTGCGGGCGGTAGAAATCAAATCTTTAATTTCATTGGGCCGGGTCATGTCGGCGGCGTGATAGATTGCCTTTATGCCTTGTTTTTCCAGTGCGGTGCGGTGGGTTTCGATTTCATCGGGATCACCGAAGCCGTTCATTACGATATTGACGCCGGCGGCGGCCAGTCCTTGTGCTATCCCTAAGCCGATACCGCTGGTGGATCCGGTGATGATGGCGGTTTTTCCTTTGAGATTACTCATTCTTTGTCTCCGCTTCGATGAAAATGCGCTTGATTAAAGATGGGCCGTTTTGATTTCTCTGTCCAGTGTTTGGGTAATTTATTCTATGCGACCGGTCTTTAATCCGTTTTTAAATTTGAGAGAGATGTTGGCGAGGATAGTTTTTTAGAGCCTGAAGCCATGGAGCGTTGTTTCTATATCAGGGCGACGTCTATGAATTCCCGGGTTTCGCTTTTCAGTAGTGCTTCGTTAGTGGCGTTGAGGCGTGCGATCAGCATCTGGATGAGGGCGCGTATGATAGGATCCGTGCTTTTAAGCATCTCGTTGAGTGAGTCCTTGGTGATGACATAGAGTTCGCTTTCTTCAACGGCTTCAACGTTTGCGCCGTAGGCTTCGCCGCTAAAAATAGCGCTTTCGCCGAAGATTTCGTCTTCACCCAGCGTGGCGAGTTCGACGATTTTGGTACCATCTTCCATAAAAACCCGGACCTTTCCTGACAAAATCATATAGGCTTTATCGGAGTGTTTACCTTGTGAGATAATCCGTTCTTCAGGCTTAAATTTAAGAATTTGTAATTCGTCTGCAATACTCATATTTTTTCCCTCAACCTTAATTCTAATATTTTTTGGGAAATGAATAAAGCATAAGAGTGTTTTTTAGGGTGATTTTTATGATGAAGGGGTATGGACAAGAGCGGTCCTTTTTCCTATAACGCTCTATCGTTTGATCTCTCAAACATGCCCGGGTAGCTCAGTGGTAGAGCAGGGGATTGAAAATCCCCGTGTCGGTAGTTCAATTCTACCCCCGGGCACCATTTTAAAAATCAATGAGTTAGTGGAAATTTTGTTTTTATGCGGTCCGTAGGACAGAACACCACGGGTTTACCCGTGGATGAATGAGCCCGGAGGCGGTATGTTGTTTCCGTTACCCGTGGGTATCTATATTGCTTTGATATTTACTGTATTTGCTACATTTGCTACAAAAACTATCCCGGTCAAACCCGCAAAAACCCTATCCTGTCTGGATTGCTTCACCGTCTTCGGAGGCTTGCAATGATAGGATACCTAGCCTCTTGCGGCAGGGTTATTCATTTTTTCAAATTTATTTCTTGGAACCACCCATGCGTGGAACGTAAATGGGCTCCGGTTTTTCGATCGGGATGAATTCCGGTTCGGGCGGGATGTAGCATTCAGGAACATCGTTTTTCAAAAGCTCCGGCCATTTGTTGACCCAGCCTTTTTCATGTGCAGCTTCTTGGATAAAGGTGTAATCAACGCAAGGGGTGTCACCTAAAGCTTGCAGGTAGTTTTCCAAATATGCGGGCGGGGCGGTTTCGTCCTGGCCACCAATGAAGTGATGTTGCGGCACATTTTTGAGGGATTCCATGGCGCCTGAAAGGGCGACTATGTCAAAATGTCCGGCAACGGTGCGCAGGGATTTTACGTCTTTGCGCTGTCCGGCCAGCAGTGCGGCCAGTGTGGCGCCGGAGTTATAGCCGACAATGTTGAATTCGGTGACGCCGTATCGGGCCTTAATATTGTCGAGGACGCTGTGATAAGAGGTTACGGTTTCGGCGTTGAATTGGGCATCGCCCCAATAGCTTTCATCGCAGGCGCTTTCTGGATCGCGCAGGCCTGAATACTGGCATGGGCGGGCGAGATAGGCGACGTTATCGGCTTTATCCATTGAGGCGAGGTGCAGGGCTACAGGGTTGCGCGGTGTGGGGTTGAATAGTACGCCTTTGATCATCGTTTCATCGGCCTCGCCTGCGCCTTCAATGTAAATGTTGGCAGATTTGCCACGTTCATGCATACGTTCAAAGGCGGTGATGATGAATGGGCCTGATTCAACGGGGCGCTTTATCATCCATGCCGGGCTGGCCAGGCGCGCGGCGACCTGTTCGCGGAAAGGTTCGTGCGGGCCGCAGGCATTGAGGCCGAGGGCGCTGATTCCAGTTAAGGCCAAAACTGAGAGTTTGAGAAAATTATTCATGAGATACCCCGTATTTTTGAATACTCTAGCATAGTCAATTTTAAGAATCACTGTCTGCATTTGGTTTCCAACCCTCTTTCCACTCTTTTAGTGAAATAATTTCAGCAGGGGCGCCATTATCGTGAAACCAGGAATCGACGGCGAAGAATTCGCTGGTGTTTAATTCGGTGATGACGGCGGTTTGGTGTGGCCAGCGTCCGGCATGAATGAGAGGCAGGCGGACGCTTGGGCCTTCGACGCGGTGGAAGCGTATCAGGCCTTTTTGCTGGAGTAGAGATAGATATACGGTGGTGTTGGTGCTTTCATCGACACAATCGAGTTGGTATTTACCGGTTTTGAAGAAGGTGCCATGAATGTCAACGCTGGTGCCGGTTTTAGCTCCAACTTTTTGTTCGAACAGGCCGATGGCGGTTTTTATGCGCTCGCGTTCGGCTTCCGGCGATTGTAGGGGGGGCGTAAAGAGGGCTTCGATTTCGCTCCATTCGCTTTGGGTGAATCGGACGGGCGTGATGTATTTGCAGCCATAGCCGTGGCAATGCTGGAAACGTTCGGGGAGTTGGCTCTCAAGGCCTTTGTTGCTCAAATAATGCTGATAGGTTGATTCATCGGTGGTGCAAGCAATTAAGAGCAGGAGGCTGAAAAATGCCAGCAGGTGTTTCATGATTCAATTTCGATAATGATGGGTGTATGGTCAGAGGGTTTGTCAAGTGCGCGCAGCGCTTTATCAATTGTACAGTTTATCAGGCGATCGGCAAGCTCGGGGGAGAGTAAAAAATGATCGATGCGGATGCCGTGGTTTTTGGGCCATGCCCCGGCCTGGTAGTCCCAGAAGGTATAGTGTCCGGCGCCGTTATGCATGGCGCGGAAGGCTTCTGTCAGGCCGAGATGGAGGAGTTTGCGGAAGGCGGCGCGGGATTCAGGCTGGAAGAGGGCATCGTCCATCCATTTTTTAGGATCGTAACAATCTTTGTCTTCTGGGATGACGTTGAAATCGCCGCCAATGGCAAAGGGGATGTTGTCTTCGCGCAGGGTTTTCAGGCGTTTATACAGGCGCTCTATCCAGTCGAGTTTATAGGTGAATTTTTCGGTACCGACGGGGTTGCCGTTGGGCAGGTATATATCGATCAGGCGTATGCCGCCGGTTTCAAATTCGAGATAGCGGGCTTGTTCATCGTCTTTATCGCCGGGCAGGGCGTCTTTGATCACCTTAACCGGGGTTTTGGAGAAGATGGCGACGCCGTTATAGGTTTTCTGTGTGACGGCGGCAGTATGCCAGCCGAGCTTTTCAAAGTCCTCATGTGGGAAGTCGAGGCCTTTGAGTTCCTGCACCATCAGGACATCCAGCCCGCTGCTTGCAAGATAGTTTTCAACATGCGCGCGGCGAGCTTTCAGAGAGTTCACATTCCATGAGGCTATCTTCATGGAAGGAAGTTTAACCACGGATGAACACAGATCAACACAGATTCTTCGTTATTGCATGGCTTGTCCATGCAATCTTTGTGTTGTGATGACGGTGTTGGTTATACCGAAAAAGAACTACCGCAACCGCAACCGGATTGGGCATTGGGGTTATCGATGATGAATTCAGAGCCGATTAGGTCGTCTTTGAATTTGATGGTTGCACCTTCGAGGAAGGGCAGGGAAATGTCGTCGGTGACGATGCAATCGGCAAAGGTTAGGTCTTTGCTTTTCGCGCTTTCGGTGAGTTCCATGATGTATTGAAAGCCTGAACACCCGCCGCCCTCAACCGTGATGCGTAGGCAAAGGCCCGGTTGGTCTTTGGTTGTGCGTAAGTGTTCAATGCGCTTGATGGCGCTTTCGTCAATGTTTAAGCTCATAACTCTATTATATAGCGTTAGAGTTTCAGATGAACAGTCCAAACCCACAACCTTCCTATAATTATTGTGCGTTGCCGTTGGCGGCGTATGCGTGCGTGCCGGAACAATCTCGTGGCCGGGTGCATGAGGAAAAGGACAGTGCGCATCGCAGCGCGTTTCAACGGGACCGGGACCGGATTATTCATGCCAGTGCGTTTCGGCGGTTGAAATATAAAACGCAAGTGTTTGTCTATGATGAGGGGGATCATTACCGCACACGGCTTACCCATACGCTGGAGGTGGCGCAGATTACACGCTCGATTGCGCGGGCGCTGATGGTGAATGAGGATCTGGCCGAGGCGATCGCGCTGGCGCATGATCTGGGCCATACGCCGTTTGCTCATATCGGTGAAGAGTATCTGGCCAAGTGCATGGCGCCCTATGGCGGGTTTGAGCATAACGACCAGTCCTTGCGCGTGTTGACGACTCTGGAGCGGAAATATCCGCGCTGGGTTGGGCTCAATCTGACTTGGGAAACGCTGGAAGGGGTGGTGAAGCATAACGGGCCGCATGATATGTCACCCAGCGGAGCTGATATTGCAGTGCGCGAGTTGCAGGAGCAGATTGATCTGGGGCTGGATAGTTTTGCCAGCATTGAGGCGCAGGTGGCGGCGCTTTCCGATGATATTGCTTACAATAATCATGACGTTGAGGATGGGCTGCGCGCGCATTTGTTCAGCCTCAAGGATCTTGAAGAGGTGCGTTTGCTTGGAGAAGTGATTGCCGGTGTGCGCGATGAATATGGTGATTTGAACAGTCATGTGCTGGTGCAGGAAATGATTCGCGAGATGATCGGCGCGATGGTTGAGGATGTTTTGGAAGAGACCGAATCGCGCTTGCAGGATTCAAATCCGCAAAGCCCAGACGATATTCGCGCGGCGGGGCGGCAAATGGTGGCTTTCAGCGAGGATATGCGTGAAAAGGTTGATGAACTGCGCGGGTTTTTGTTTGAGCGGATGTATCACCATTATACGATGAACCGGATTCATTTGAAGGTCGAGCGGATTATCTGTGACTTATTCACAGCTTTTACGAAAAACTATGAAGTGCTTCCCAACAATTGGCAACGGCGTGTGCGTGAGGCTGGAGGCATAGAGAATGAGCAGATTCGTGTGCGGATTGTGGCTGACTATATTGCCGGGATGACTGACCGTTACGCTATTCGGGAGCATGAGCGTTTATTTGATCTGTATTGGGATCTGAAATAAACTTTGAGCAGCTTAAATTTAAGAATCACTGTGTTTTTGTGAGGGACGAAAAATGAATCAGGATCCGAATTACCCACGTTTTGGCCAGCAACCGCCACATCAGTATGGGTTGCATAGTTTTGATACGCCGTCGGCGAGAAGAGGTATTGTTGAAAAGCTTTTAGGGGAAAGGATTGCGCAGAAATTTTCCAGTCCTTTATTTGCAACTGCGGCGTTTGTGATTGCGGGCGTTGCTTTTGCCGGGGTGATTATTGCCGTGTATCCCGATTCGCCTGATCAGAATGATATTCCCGTTGTGAAAGCGGAAACGTTGGCCTATAAAGAAATTCCTAGCGATCCGGGCGGGATGAGCATTCCTAATCGCGACAGTACAGTTTTTTCTGCGATGAGCGGGGAAGGTCCGTCTGAACCTGCGCCGCTTGAGGATTTGCTGGCTGAGGAAGAGCCTGTTGATAAGCTGGCGGCGTTTGCGCGTCAGGTTGAAGAGGCTGTTGAGGAAGACCGTGTGGTGGGCGAAGAGAGCGAAACTGCGCCTGTAACCCTCCAGAAGATTGCCAAGCAGAGTGAAGATGTTGCTTCGGAGGCTGCGGGCCGTGAGGTTGCGCAGGTAGTGGCTCCGAAACCACCACCGCCAGTTGATGATGTAGAGCGCCGTAAAATTATTCACAAGCCGGGTGAAAACCCTGAAACACTCGATTTTGTGCGTTCCGTGCTTGATAAGAAAGACGGTCAGGCTGTCGCGAGCGCCAATGATGTGGCGACGCGCGCGGCGTCTGTGGCTCCTGCGGCCGGGAATGCTGCAAGAGAGGTGGGGCGTGATTTTAACATTACGCCGGGCTCCTACTATGTGCAGCTTGGGAGTGTGAAGTCTTTGAGCGGGGCTGAGGCCGAGTGGGGTAAATTGAAGAAGGCTTTTGATGCCGAGCTTGGCAGTGCGTCTCACCGCGTTCAATCGGCTGATCTGGGTGAGCGTGGGACGTTCTACCGTATTCAGGCCGGGCCTATGAGCAAGGCCAGTGCGGGCGAGATTTGCGATTCTATTAAAGCGCAAAAACCGGGCGGGTGTCTGGTGACGCAGTAATAACATCTTTGGGCAGAATGGAGGTATAATGTTTAGTGATAACGGCCTCGTTTTTCAAAAGCGGTTACATTTGTTTGAATTCTGTGACCAGTCTTGGTTTGCAGGCTGGATGCGGGAGGGATTTATGGATTGCCTTTCCCTATTTTATAGAGTTTTTCGACCGTACCATCCTTTTGCACAACAAATTGCTGATGATTTACGCTGTGGTGTTATTTGTGATCTGGCTACGGGTGGAGGGGAATCTATTGAGTTTTTTTTAAAATATCTGGAGAAAAAACGCGCTGATACCCGTGTTAAAATTATTGGGACAGATCTTTGTCCTGATGTTGCGTCCTTGGAAGTGCTCAAAGAGAGATACAAGTGTTTTGATTACACAGAGCATTCTGTCGATGCGCTTGCTCTTCCTGATAATGCTGATAATTGTGATTATACGATGTTTACGGCATTTCATCACTTTAAGGAGGATCGTGCGGTGATGTTGATTCGTTCTGTCTTAGAGAAAGGGCGATCTCTTAGTGTTTTTGAATTCACATCGCGATACGACCCACTTAGTTATATTTTTCTTCTTTTTGGGGTGCCTTTTAGCATGCTCGCGCCTTTTTTTGCGAAAAAGCGGCGCTGGCAGAAATTTTTGTTTTCTTTCATTCCCGTTATACCCCTTATCGTTGCGTATGATGGTTTTGTTAGTAACTTGCGTACCTACACTAAAGAAGAGCTTACAATTTTGGCCCAAAATGCTTTTCCAGATCAGCGCGTGGCTGTTGAATTTTTTGAGAAAAGGGTGCTGATAGTTTTTAAATGCTATATGTGCCGTTTTTCTATCCAGCATGATGATATCTAAGTTATGGGTAAGAGGCGAAGAGTTTCGATTTGATAAAAGCGGTGATTTTGTCGTGTGCGGGCGCAGTCTTGTCGGGGGATGAGCGTGCGTTTTTTAAAGAGGCGCATCCGGTCGGGTTTATCCTGTTTGTGCGTAATTGTGAGAGTCCAGGGCAGGTTAAGGCTTTGTGTGATGAATTGCGCGCTTGCGTGGGCTGGCATTGCCCGATCCTGATTGATCAGGAAGGCGGGCGGGTGCAGCGCCTGAAGCCGCCTATGTGGCGGCAGTATCCTCCCATGAAAAGCTTTGGTGACAAGGCGCGGGAGGATATGGACGGGGCGCTGGAGGATTTACGGTTTACGATTTTGCAGTTGGCTGAGGAACTGGTTGAGGTCGGGGTGAATGTGAATTGCGCACCGGTGCTGGATGTTTTGCAGGATGACACGCATGAGGCGATTGGTGATCGGGCATTTAGCAATGACGGCCAAGTTGTTGGACGGCTTGGGCTTTCTGTATGTAGGCATTTGCTGGCTGCGGGGATTATGCCGGTGATTAAACACATTCCAGGGCATGGGCGCGGAAAAGTGGATAGTCACAAGGACTTACCGCACGTTGCTGAAAGTTTGGAAACTCTACAAAAAAATGATTTCGATCCGTTTCGTATCGTTGTTGAAAGTGATGTTGGGTGTCGTGTTTGGGCGATGGTAGCGCATATTGTTTATGATCAGATCGATAATGAACGCCCGGCATCGGTTTCTTCAGATGTTATTGAGAAGATCATTCGGCAAGATATTGGTTTTGATGGGTTTTTGGTTTCCGATGACCTGGATATGGAGGCGCTGGGCGCTTATGGGCCGATTGCAGCTCGTGCGGCGCTCACGATTGAGGCGGGGTGTGATGCGGCTTTGTATTGCGCAGGCGATTTGGCGGTGATGGAAAAGATCGTAAAAACTGTGCCTAACCTCTCGCGCAAGGCGCGCAAACGCTTGCAAAATTCGCTTGGCCGCGCCAGTATGGCGGCATGAACGACATTGCGATTCAAAATTCCGAATTTCAGGAAGACCCGCCGCGTGCCGAAAAGGTGAGCGAGGCGGATGCATTGTTGCTGAATATCGACGGTTATGAAGGGCCAATCGATGTTTTGTTGGAGCTGGCGCGCAACCAAAAGGTTGATCTGTTGCAAGTGTCGATTTTGCAGTTGGTGCGCCAGTATCTAAGCTTTATGGAGCGAGCCAAGGAACTTAACCTTGATCTGGCGGCGGAATATCTGGTGATGGCGGCGTGGTTGGCTTATCTGAAATCGCGCCTGCTTTTACCTCGTGAAAACAATGAGGTTGATCCGAGTGCGGAAGAAATGGCTGAGGCTTTGCAATTCCAGCTTCGCCGCCTTGAGGCGATGCAAAATGCGGCGGATAGGCTGATAGGCCAGCCACAGCTTGGCCAGCAGGTCTTTGCTCGCGGCGCGCCCGAAGGGGTGCGGGTGCATACGACTACGCGCTGGGATGTGAAGCTGTATGATTTGCTGAAAGCCTATGGCGATATCAAAAAGCGGATTGAAGGACAAAGTTACGATTTGCCGACCTTTAACCTGATGAGCATGGAAAACGCGATGTCACGGCTGAGCCGGATGCTCGGGCAATTGCCGCGTAAGGGGATGCATTCGGTGTGGAGCACGCTGGAAAGCTTTATGCCGGAAGGGGTTAGAAGTAAGCTGTTTGGGCGCAGCGCGCTGGCCTCGACCTTTACGGCCGGGCTGGAGCTGGTTAAGCAAGGCAAACTGGAGATTAAGCAGGATGGGCTGTTCCGTCCGATTTATATGCGCGGCGTTATTGCAGGGGATAAAGCGTAGGTTTGCATAATCAGTTAATGGCTGCAAGTTTTGAAGGGGGGGGGAGGATGAACAAAGCAACATCAATTATAATAACATTAGTAATTCCTATTATCGTTTCTCTAATAAACTTATTCTTTTTTTATATATGTGTAATTTATTTTATTGACGGGATCTACAGTGATGTTCTTTATACACCAAATTATATTTTCTATTTAAGATGGATATGGTTGATAGTAGTAAGTTTAATAGTTTTATTTTTAAGTATTAAAGGAGTTTTGCTTGTTGCAAAGCAAGAAAATGAAATGTCTATGAGCAGAGGATATAAATTTATTTTTGCTCCCTTTTGCGGAGTTGTAGTTTTATGCTTATCTCTCTGAATATAAATTTTGAACAGACCATTTTCATATATAAACAAGATGGGCTGTTTCGTCCGATTTATATGCGCGGCGTGGTCGCGGATGATGAATAAGTCAAGTTTACGCTATGATGAAAACAGGAGTTTGACATATGGCTCAGATTACGAATGAATTGCTTTATGAGGTGCTGAAAAAGCTGCAAAGCGATATTGCAGAGCTTAAGCCGATGCGTCATGAAATGCGTGATGGATTTGCGACGATGAAGTCATACTCCGAATGATTGCCATGGATGAACTTACCCGCATCGTCGAGGCGTTGTTGTTTGCCAGTGCCGAGCCGCTGGCTACGGCGGATTTGCATGAATATACACCGGATGGTGCGGATGTCGGGGCGGCGTTGATGAGCCTGAAGCGCGATTATGAAGGGCGCGGGGTGAATTTGGTTGAGATTGACGGTAAGTGGGCGTTTCGCACGTCTGCCGATCTGGCCGAGGCGTTGGCGATTGAGAAAGAGGTTTCGAAAAAGCTGTCGCGTGCGGCGCTGGAAACGCTGGCGATTATTGCCTATCACCAGCCGGTGACGCGGGCCGAAGTTGAGAATATTCGCGGGGTGGCGACGCATCGCGGGACGCTGGATGCCTTGATTGAGGCGGGCTGGGTGAAGCCGGGACGGCGGCGTGAAACGCCGGGTCGGCCTTTGACGTGGGTGACGACGAATGCGTTTTTGGATCAGTTCTCTTTGGAATCGGTGATGGATCTGCCGGGGCTGGATGATTTGAAGGCCTCGGGCCTGCTGGATCGCCGCCCTGCGATTGAGGCCATTCCGGGCAGTGATGATCTGTTTGCTGGACAAGAGGCTTTGAGCCGCGTAGAACAGGATGCGGATGAGCCGGGCGAGATTGAGCGCGAAGCGCTGGAAAAGGCCGAGGCTGATTACGAGCAGGAACGCGCCGAAGAGGAATTAGAGGAGATTTAAATCCATGGCACCGGGACCGTTACAAATTCTGATCGTTGTCTTGTTGATCTTGGTTGTGTTTGGTGCGGCCCGTTTGCCGATGATTGCCGAAAATCTGGCCAAGGGAATTAAGAGCTTTAAGCAGGGGCTTAAAGACGATGATGACGTACCCAAGTCGATCGACGATCAATCTAAAAAAGATGATTGAAATTTCCATATTTTATTGATGTTTTTTTGTGTTTGTGCTTTATCGAGCTAGCTTTTTTATATTAGGAGTAAGCTTATAAGTACGATAATTCGTGATGCGGTTAAATTTGATTATGATTTTCTGTGTGCAGCGTTTGCGCAAGTAAATCGTGATCATTGCAAAATGGAGCCGGGTTTATACCGGGAAGTGGACGAAATTGCGCCGCGCTGGCAGTTTAATGCGCTGGCTTTGGGGCGGGAAGTTCCCGGTCTTCGTTCCTATGTTGAGAATCGTTACTGCATTAAAGTGGCGGAGCGGGAAGGGACTCCGGTCGGTGCTGTTTTCGCGTGGCCGGAGACAAAAAAATTTCCTGGTAGCAGGGCGCGCGTTACGGAAGCTTATCTGGATAATATTGTTGTTTTTCCTGATAAATATCGAGAAGAAGGAATCGGGACTGCGTTATTGGACGCGGCTAAAGGCTGGGCTGAGAATGCCGGGCATGAATCTCTATATACGAAGATCGTGAATAAAAATAAGGTGAGCCTTGCTTTTTATAAGGCGGTTGGCTTTAGTCCCAGAAGCATTAATTTTGGTGGTTATAATAATAAGGTTTTTGATTCGCATCATGTGATGGGTTTTGAAGGAAGCACGGTGTTCGAGCCGAATGAAGCTATTGCTGTCGTGTCTAAAAAGCGCTCTTCTTTAAGTTGGTCGAATTTTGAAAGAGAGGCGCATGTTCTTTTTCGCCCCGGCAGTGGTGCAAAAATGAATCCGAGTTTGTTGAAGCAAGCACAGGCGTGGGCTACAGATAAGGGGATTGAACATATGCTTGTGGAGATTCCGGTTAATGATTCTAAAAGCGTTGCTTTGTTTGAGGAGGCAGGGTTTACTGCCGATAGTACAAATATGGAGATCCGTTTAGGCTGATATGCTTGATTTTGGCTGGGCAGAGTTGTTTTTGGTGATGGCTGTGGTGGTGTTTGCCCTTGGGCCAAAGGAAATTCCCGGCCTGATGCGCGGCATGGGGCGGTTGTTCCGGCGTTTCCAATATATGAAATATTCGATTTCCCGGCAATTTGATGAGTTTATGGATGCGGAAGGGCTGAACGAGGCGGTGAATTTCGAAGTGCGGCATGATGGGTCATCCGATTTCGACGAGGCTGCCGAAGATGAGGACGTGATGAAGCCTTTGAAACAGAATCAGGAAGATTTAAAGTGAAGCTAAATAATCGTCATTGCGAGGAGGCCGAAAGGCCGACGTGGCAATCCATCTGCGGAGTTGGATTGCTTCGCTGTGCTCGCAATGACGGGAGTATACAAAAATGACTGAAAACACCGCTCAGCCGTTGACCCATCATTTGATTGAGTTGCGTCAGCGCTTGATGTGGGTGTTTGGTGCGATGATTTTAGGCACAGGTATATGTTTTGGTTTTGTCGAGCAGATTTACAGTTTTCTGGTGGCGCCTTTGGCCGGGGCGATGGGCGAGGGTGATAGCCAGCGCCTGATTTATACCGGCCTTACGGAAGCATTTTTTACCTATCTGAAGGTGGCGTTTTTCGCCGGGATTTTCCTGACCTTTCCGATTTTGCTGGTGCAGATCTGGGGGTTTATTGCGCCGGGTTTGTATGACAATGAACGAAAGGCTTTCCTGCCGTTTATGGTGGCGACTCCGATATTGTTTTTTGCCGGAGGGGCGGTGGTGTATTATATCGTGTTGCCGATGGCCTGGCCGTTTTTCCTGTCCTTCCAGACGAGCGCAGAGGAAACCGCGCTGCCGATTCAGCTTGAGGCGCGGGTGAGTGAGTATCTTGATTTGATTATGACGCTGATTTTTGCGTTTGGCCTGTGTTTTCAGCTTCCGGTCGCGTTGACGCTGATGGGGAAGGCGGGGCTGGTGAGCGCTGAGTGGCTGGCGTCTAAACGCAAATATGCGCTGATCATTACATTTATTGTGGCTGCTTTTATCACACCGCCGGATGTGATTAGCCAAATTCTGCTGGCTGTGCCAATATTGGGGCTGTACGAACTTTCAATTTTTCTTATCCGTCATGCCGCAAAGAAAAGCTCCGCAAAAACTCTATCAGAGCCGTCTTGATGAAGGCATCTTAAAGCCTGATCCTGCACAGCAAAGGGCCGTGAAGTCGCTGGAGCGGCTTTATTGGGAGTTGGTGGAGATTTCCGAGCATTCTGCGGCTTGCCGGGGGTGGCGGGCTATTAAGGAGAAAATTCCGTTTTTGAATACGGCGCCGGGTCCGGCGCGCGGGTTGTATATGTATGGCGGGGTGGGGCGCGGCAAATCGATGCTGATGGATTTGTTTTATGATTGCTTGCCCAACAGCATTCCGAAAAGGCGGGTGCATTTTCATGCCTTTATGCTTGAATTGCATGATTATCACCATGCGCGGCGCAATAGCGCGGATGTGTGCGAGGGGATGGATGGGATCTTACCGCTGTTCGCAGAGCGGATTGTCGAGCGGGCGCGGGTGCTGTGTTTTGATGAATTTCACGTGACCGATGTCGCCGATGCCATGATTTTGGGGCGGCTCTTCCGCCATTTGTTTGAGCGTGGCGTGGTGGTGGTGGCGACGAGTAACTGGGAGCCTGATCGTCTTTATGAGGGCGGTTTGCAGCGCGATCGTTTTTTGCCGTTTATTGCGCTGCTTAAAGAAAAAATGGAAGTTTTGTACCTGGATAGCTCGACGGATTATCGCACTAAATTCCTGGCGCAGGAAGGGACGTATTTCTGGCCGCTGGGCCATGAGACGATGCGTCATGCCAATACGGTGTTTAACGGTCTAACGGATAATGCTTTGCCTGATACGGATATGTTGGAGGTCAAGGGGCGTACAATTCGGGTGGATGCGGTTGCGCGTGGCGTTGCACGATTTTCTTTTGCGCAGTTGTGTGAACAGCCGCACGGGGCGGAGGATTATCTGGAGATTACCAACAATTACCATACGGTGTTTGTCGAGGGGGTTCCGACGCTGGGTTACGACCGGCGCAATGAAGCCAAGCGGCTTATGATTTTAATTGATACGCTTTATGAGGCCGGGACGAAGTTGGTGATGACGGCTGATGCCCTGCCTGACGAACTTTACCGAGGGCATGATTACGCGTTTGAATTTAAACGCACGGTATCGCGGTTGCAGGAGATGCAAAGCGCAGAGTATTTGAGGCGCGGATAAAGCTGATTTTAAATCAAGTTTATAGTTCTTCCTTCGACGTGACCTTCATCTGTAGGATTCATTTTAAATTTCTGAATATCGGGGTGGTCAGCTAACTTTTGTAATTGTGATTTGTTGACAAAGACGGCGATATGAGATGGCGTATTAGCTGTGGTGTTTTCCCGGATGCCTAGCTCATTGAGACGTAATCTAATTCTTGTAATCGCAGCAGCAAAGCTTACTTGATATTGTTTCCTTCTTTCTGTTGTGTCGTCAGATGTTGATTTATTTATTTTAGGAGAAATGTACACCGATAGAGGTGTGTTGTGTTTTATACTTTTGGCATTAAATGCACCTCTTACTCTTGAGCCTGCTTTATTTGTGTATGCTGACATTTTGAGTTCCTTTATTTTTATGGTTTTGTGTTTTAAAGCATATTTTTTTATTTTATGTCAATCAAAAATCTAATGCATTTTTGTTCGCCTTCGTTACACTTGACGTATGATTTTTATGTTCAGTAAATTCTTTGGCAAAACGCCGAAAAGCTATGAGCAGCAGCGCGCGGCGTTGGCCTCGGCGAATGTGAAAGAGCGGTTGTCTCTGGCTTCGAATACCAAGACCAATAAGGAAATCCTGTATTATCTGGCGGAAAAGGACCCGTCGCCTAAGGTGCGCAAGGCTGTGGCGGAAAATGAAGCGATGCCGGTGCAGGTGTCGAGCATTCTGGCAGGGGATAGCGATTCCGATGTGCGGCTGGCGCTGGCCGGGCGGTTGGTCGATCTTTTGCCTGATGTTTCGCAGGACCAGCAAAGCCAGCTTTATGCGTTTGTCGTGCAGGCTTTGGGGACGCTGGCGCTGGATGAGGTGTTGAAGATCCGGGTGGCGTTGTCTTCAACGCTGAAAGACCATGCGCATACGCCGCCGAAAATCGCCGGGCAGCTCGCGCGGGACGTGGAGCAGCAGGTGTCGGAGCCGATTTTACGGTTTTGCAGCGCTTTGTCGAATGCGGATTTGCTGGATATTCTCAAAAGTCATCCGGCCAGTTGGGTGATTGAGGCGATCGCCAGCCGGGACAGCGTGAGCGAGGAATTGTCCGAAGCGGTGGTTGAAACGCGTGATAGCTATGGTGGGAGCGCGTTGATTGGCAATGACGGAGCGCTTATCTCGGATAATCTCTTGCACCGGATTGTCGAGATTGCCCGCACCTTGCCGGAATGGCAAAAGCCGATGGCGGTGCGCAAGTCTTTATCGGTATCGATTGCGCGGGATCTGGCGGAATTTGTGGACGCGTCGGTGCGTGATTTACTGCTCAAGCGTGGTGATTTTGACGAAAATACGACGGAAGAACTGGCGGCGGTGTTTCGCCGGCGCGTGGATTTTGTTGATGATGGAGCGGATGAAACGCCGCGTGATAAGCTGGCACGGTTAATACAAGAAGGCGGATTGAATGAGGAGACGATTTCCGATGCGCTGGCGATGCGTGAGAAGGAATTCGTCGCCGAGGCGATTGCGTATCTTGGCAAAACAACGGCGAGTCAGGTGCAAAAGGTTTTTGATATGGGCGCGGCCAAGCCGATTGTCGCTTTGGCCTGGCATGCGGGGCTGTCGATGCGATTGGCGTTGGCGCTGCAAAAAGAGGCAGGCCGCGTAAATCCAAAAGAGATCCTTTATCCCAAGGGCGGGACGGATTATCCGCTTTCTGAGGAGGATCTGAACTGGCAGCTTGAGTTTTTGGGGTTGAAGTAAGTGTCCCCAGTGGTTATGCGCCACTGTGGTTTTATTTTTGTTATTGGTTTATAAATAAGCGATAGAAATTAAAGAAAGGATTCTCTTATCATGAAAGCTCCTAAACGTGTTGTGGTGACCGGTAGTGCCGGTCAAATTGGGTATGCATTGTTGTTTCGTATTGCCTCGGGGGCGATGCTTGGCGATGACCAGCCGGTGATTTTGCATCTGCTTGAAATTCCACCGGCGATGGGCGCCGTGCAAGGCGTGGTGATGGAGCTGAATGATTGCGCATTTCCGCTTTTGCAGGGCATTGTGGCGACGGATCAACTCGACGTGGCGTTCAAAGATGTAGATTATGCGCTTCTGGTCGGGTCGATGCCGCGCAAAGAGGGGATGGAGCGCAGTGATTTGCTCACCGCCAATGGCGGGATTTTCGGGCCGCA
Source organism: Rhodospirillales bacterium (assembly GCA_023898785.1). NCBI lineage: Bacteria > Pseudomonadati > Pseudomonadota > Alphaproteobacteria > Rhodospirillales > Rhodospirillales bacterium. The sequence continues at coordinate 183,884 of CP060239.1, forward strand.
GGGCAAGGCGTTGAATGATTATGCCAGCCGCGATGTAAAAGTTTTGGTGGTTGGGAATCCGGCGAATACGAACTGTCTGATTGCGAAAGAAAATGCGCCTGATTTGCCGGCGGAATCTTTCAGCGCGATGGTGCGGCTCGATCATAACCGGGCGATTTCGCAGCTCGCGGAAAAGACGGGTGCGCATTCGACAGACATTAAAAAAATGACGATCTGGGGTAATCACAGTTCGACGCAATATCCTGATCTGCATCATGTGAGCGTGAAGAGTGAAGCCGCGATGTCGAAGGTTGATCAAGCCTGGTATGAGAGCGATTTTATTCCGACGGTGCAGCAGCGCGGGGCGGCGATTATCAAGGCGCGAGGGGCGTCTTCTGCGGCGAGCGCGGCGAGCGCGGCGATTGATCACATGCGCAATTGGGCGCTGGGCACGCCGCAAGGAGACTGGGTGTCCATGGCGGTGCCTTCGGATGGATCATATGGCATTGAGGAAGGCGTGATTTACGGTTATCCGTGTACATGTCCGGGCGATGGAACATACAAAATCGTGCAAGGGTTGGAGATTAATGCGTTTTCACGCGCGCGCATGGATGCCACGGATGCAGAGCTGCGTGAAGAGAGAAAGGCTGTTGAGGCTTTGCTCGGTAGCCAGAGTAAAGCGGCGTAAGATCGTTTCAGTTTTGCTAAAGCAGGCGTCGGCTGTGCATTTATGCAGGCCGGCGTTTTGTTTTTATACGATACGGATTGTATTGATTTAAATAAGTTTAGCCTGAATTCGAGGTAAATCGTTTGCCAGATTTTAGGTTTTAGTGATGGTCGGCGGTGCGATGGCGACTTGCTGCGGCGGTTCTGGATTTTGATTTAAATTTTCGGCCATTTCACGCGTGATGTTGGAAAGTGCCTCTTTAATATCCTTACTTTTTAGTCCTTCCCATTCGTTTTTGAATTCTTTTTCAAGGTTTTTCTGGACTTTGTCTATGGTTTTGGAGCCTTTGGTTGCATTATTAATGCGCCACATTAAGCGTTTGGCGGCTAGTTCAGTTTGTGCGTCAAGGTCAAAAATACGATTGCCATCAATATGACCTTCCTTTATGTGCCATTCGAGTGTGTTGCCAGTGTACTGGTACATACCAAGAGCAGAAGAGGGAAGTTTGTATTTGCCATCTGCCCCGCGGATATTATGCTCTTTGTAATAAGCGCGTTGCTCATCTTTGTATTTATCTTGCCAGGCAATTACCTGGTTGATGGTTGATTCTGAGAATTTTTTGCGTTCTACTGCCCGGCTTGGATCAAATGTTTGTTTTCCGTCTTTGTCGAGGAGGATGCCAACATACAAGCCGCCTCGCGTTGTGTCTCCCGGATGCAACCCGGTGCCGCCTGTGTAATCGTTAACGACATCGAGATTGCCTTTTGATTCTTTGGACAGGATCAAATCAAAGAGTTTGCTGATTTGCGGTTCGATCGCTTTGATGGCTTCTTTGTCGCCGATATATTTGCTGACAAAATCTTCTGGTGCAAGCTGGCGGTCCGGGTGGTTCTTGTCTTCGATGACTTCTTTGAGAGCTTCTTTTTTACGTTTCAAGGCTTCTTTTTGCGTGTCGGCGATTTTGGAAGGAGAACCGGACTGGTTGTCGGCGAGAATGTCGTTGATGTCTTTGTGTTTTGGCTCTGGTGGATAGATTGCGTCTATCATGTAGGGAGCCATTTCGTCACCAGATAAAAGCAGGGCAATGACATGCATGAGTTTTGAAAAGGCTTCACCAAAATCTAATTGACCGTCGGAGTGTTTGGCGCGTCCGGTGATTTTTCCATCTTTATCTTTGATCCACCGGTAGCCGCTAGATATTTCCGGGTCGGTGAGTTCGCGCAGCGGTGGCTCTTCGTATTTTTTCTTTTTCTTTTGTTCTTCTGCGGGCTTTTTTGTGACTTCTTCAAATTTCGGTTTGATCTTGTCATCTGCGTTTCCAGCATTTGCGGTCGGCGCATCGTTCTTGGAAGTGTTTGTATCCGGCTGCGTTTTGCCGTTATCTGCGGCTTTGAATTTGGGCGTAAGTGTTTTATCGTTGCTTTCTTGTGGCGCCACGCTCTTTTTTTCACTGTCGGGAGATGTCGCTGAATCTGTTATATCAGCCATGGTCACACCCTCTTTTTTACTGCCGTTTTATTTTTTGTTCTTTTTCGTTTCCCCTATTATGGGCAAAAAGGGTTAATTTTTGGTTAATATTGTATGGTAACGGCAGGGTGACGGTCGTTTTAGCTCATCATGCCGGGGCTGGAGCTTCCGGTATTTGCTGTTGGCGAGAATGCATCCATGTCGATATTCAGATCATTATTAGCCGAGGGATCTTCCTGTTCGGTTAGCATGTGCTTGTTTTCAGCAAATTGTTTGTCGAATTCCGAGTCTGATTTGAGGTTTGTGTCTGCTGCCGGAGCGGGGGGGTGCGTATTTGTTGCCGCCGGTTTTTCTATCGGTACATATTGGTCTGCTGCTGATTGGTACTGATTTGGGTTGAAAGGCTCTTCGATTGCGAGACCTTCTTGTTCTACAGCCTTTTCTGCAAGGGCTTGTTCTTTTTCGCTTAATGGTCTCGCAGCGTCGGTAACGTCGTTTGAGGTTGTCTGTGTGTTGCCTAGAGAGCGTTGTTCTGCGGCATAAGAGCGGGCGCGGTCTATAACTTTTTGTTCTTGTGCCATCGTTTCCGGGTGAGGAGCATCAAGAGTCAGGTTGCCGTTTTCGTCCTGGTTGCTTGACAGAGATTCATCAATTTGATCCTGAATTTCAAGGTAACGGTCAAAGGCAGCGTCTGATGTTGCTTCATCAGTGTTTTTGTCAGCTATGATGTTTTCTAAAGCTGATAACTCATTTTGTAAAAATGTAAGCTGGTTTGCCAGATCGTATTGGCTGGCATATTGATCATACAGGCCATCGGTCAGTTCCACGTACATGGTTTGTAGGGTTTCATCCTGATTGTATAATGCAACAGATTTTACCGCATATGCGGCGCCTTCCAGGTCTTGGTTAGCAAACATCTGACCTAATTGACGGTCTATGTCTATGTATGCCTGGTCTTTGTATTCGGGGTCGAGATCATCAATGTAAACATTATTACCGTCATCATCTTTGACGTAATATACGCCGGGATTTTCTATTTCTTCATAAACGAGACGGGCTTCACCCAAGGCCAGGACAGCTACGAAGTCCTTTCTGAAGCTTTGAACGCCTTCCATGATTTTGCGCTGTTCGTCGGGTAGTTTTGCAATTCGCTCGGTTATGCCTTGTTCTTGAGCGTAAAGAGCGGCAACAGAGTTGTTTTTATATTGATTATAAGTTTGTGCAAAAGCCGGGTCGTTTGCGGCATATTCGTCCATTCTTTGGATCATTGCTTCAGCTTGTGCGCGCGCTTGTGCGGCAGATAATTCGGGATTTTGTTGTCGTAATTGTTGTGCCAAAGACTCCGCGAATTTTGCATCAATCATATCATGGAGCTGTTCATCTGTGTATTTATCGAACTCAGGGTTTTCACGCATTTTATCAAAGAGTTCCTCATGAAGCTGCGCTCTGATTTTGGCTTGTTCCGCAACATCATCGGTTGCAAGAATGCTTGCTGCTGCGGCATCGAACATGTTTTGATTTTGATTGAAGAATTCTTCGATTTCGGGTGGAAACAATATGCCGCCTATTAATGTGTCTCTCAGGCGTTGTTCGCGTTCTTTCCGGGCATCTTGGTCTAATGCGGCGTAGGTGGATGATTGTGCGGTTACAAAAGAGCCGCCTGCGCCTTGCAGCGCTAAATTCTGGAGTATGAATTGCACAGCCGGACCATCGGTGCCGAAGAGGGCTTCGAATTGCGGGCTTTGTACATTCGTTTCTATATCGGCTATATCTGCGATGAGTTCGCGTACGACTTCCGGCGGCGCTTTTTCCAACGCTGCTTGTGCACGATCTAACTGATTGGCAGAGAATTTGTCAGGTGAAATTGTATTTAGTGTGGTTGTTTGCTGGAGGATGTCGCGGGTGTTTTGCGGGGATGCAAAAGCCATCGTGTTTGCAGGCGCATTCTCCGGCAAAATTTGTGGTTTTTTATCTTCTATGTAACTTAGTAGCGACACTTAGTCCCACACCCTTTTTTATTTTTCTTTGGATTTCCAAACCTTGTTTGAAAAACATTTGCACGCGTTTATCATAATACTTAAAAGTTTAAGTTTTATTAACGCTTTGAAAATAAATTTTAGAGGTTCCGGGGCGCAAATGGGTGATTTTATTGTGGTGTGTTTGTTGTCGATGGGTCTGCAAGTATTTGATTTTTATGTAATATATTGGTTTCTGCGGGCGCGTTAGGTTGTGCGGTTTCGTTTCGATTGTAAACAAGAGATAATTCACCGGCTTTTTCGTCACGTGCTGCGGACAGGGATAGAGAAATGCCGGTTTTTTGCTCCAGGGCTGCGGCTTCGCTACGCGCGGCTTGCAGGTTAAATTCAGCTTTAGCTTCTGCGCTTTTCAAGCTTGCTGTGGTTTGTTTTGTGGAGAGCTTTGCGTCCCATGTTTGCGAGAATGCATTGTCTGGATCGTCGCCTGTTGGTGTTTCGTTCGTGAATAATTCGCCATCGATATAGGCGCGTTTATACAGTTCGGCAACGATTACAGGGTTTTCGATATAGGTGCGGGCGTTTGTTTTTGCGTTGTAGGTATAAAGCTGGCCTGTTTCATTGTCGCGATAGACGCCTTCATCGCTCAAGGTAATCGGGTTTAGCCACGCTCCGGCCACTGCAAAGACATTGATACCAAAATGTTTTTTCAGGAATTCGTGGCGATCAGGGTAGTCTTTGATTATTTTTTCAATATTTTCAATTGTTTCTGTGACGTTGCTATGCTCTGTCTGTTTGTTTTCGACATTCTGGCGCATTTTGAACATTTGCATGGCGATGGTGGCCAGAGCGTTGGTTTTGCTTTTGTCTATTTCTTTTAATTCGTGAAGGATTTCCGCATCTGTTTTGCCGGCTTTTTGCATTTCGGCGGCGCGGGTGAAGAGCTTTGTTAATTCTTCGCGTTTTTCTTCGGTGTATTCTTGTATGCGGGCTGTTTGTGAGATTAGCTCATTGCGGCGTTCATCCAACGCGCTTAGTTGTTCTTTAAGTGTTTCAATTTTTTGTCTGTGATGTGCAATTTTTTCTTCATTTTTGTTTATTGTGCGCTTGTTTTCGGCCACTCTTTTTTCCAGACGCGCAATTTTTTCGAGCATTTTCTCTCGGTCTTGGTCGAGTTTGAAAAGCTGGATTTCCTGATAGCGTAAAGTATCGCGGAAGCCGATGATATCATTGCGCAGATCACCTTCAGGAAGAGCCTTTAACAGATCATTTTGTCCGTCATAAAACCATTCGACTTCGCCTTCATGGGCGTCATTGCCAAAACGCCGGTCTTTTTGCGCTTCTTGCATGGTAATGTCGTCCTGCATCGAGTAGCTTTTGCCTTCAAGTTTATCGACAAGCTTCATTTTAGGCTGATCTAGTTCGTTTATATAAAGCGCTTTACCTGTTTTGGGGTGTTTGATGTAATTTTTGCTCTGTTCGTCTTTGAAAACGATGTAGCGGCGCTGGCCGTCGATCCCTTTAATATCGGCGCGTACGGTAATAAAGGTTCCTTCGATTTCTTTAAGTCTATCGAGCGTTGCTTGCGTGTCTTCATCAAGAAGGTTTTTAAGTCCGTCGCAATAGGTTTTGTACGATTCTTTGAGTGCTTCACGGGCTTCATCATTGGCCGGTAAAGCGGTTGTCTTTAGTTTTTTAATTTCGGCCAGCAGTTCTACATTTTCTTTTTCTAGGCCTGAAATGTCTTTGAGTAGTATTGCGATTTGCTTTTCGTGGTTTGCGATTTGTTCTTCGATTTCTGCGATCATGCGGTCGATTTCGCTCAGCAGGAGGGTGGTTGCGAGTTTTTCGCGGAACTTTCTTTCTTCGCGCTCTTCTTCGGTTTCTTTTCCTTCATGGCTGGTGGCGATTCCCGAGAATGCGCCGGTTAAATTCTGCCTGCCGAGATTGCCAATGAGTTTCCAATTCGCCTCGGAGATTAAACCTGTTGGAGAGATTGCAAAGGTTGTTGTTGTGGCTAAAATGCCGTCGAAATCCAGTGTTTTTACTGAATCTGCATTTGCAGAGATTTCGGCGTTTTCTGCCATTTATCAACCCTTGTTCTTACCGTTTGTCCGGATGCGTTTATGCCGCACCATCTATTTTCATATATCGCATCGTAATGGATAAAATTTAAGATATGGTTAATGGCCTGTTAAGAAATTGGGAAATATTGGCGCAAAAACATGTATGCAGGGCTGTTTACGGGTTGCAATGCGCGCAGAGTGCATTAGTCTTGCGGGTGAGATTCTTTACCCAAACTACTGGAGCAACTTATCCATGAATATCCATGAATATCAGGCCAAAGAGCTGTTAGAGAAATATGGCGTTGCGGTGCCTAAAGGCATTGCTGCGATGAGCGTTGATGAAGCTGTTAAAGCGGCGGAAGAGCTTCAGGCCGGCGGGACGAGCCTGTTTGTTGTGAAGGCGCAGATCCATGCGGGTGGGCGCGGGGCTGGCCACTTTAAGGGCGCTGCGGATAACAAGGGCGGCGTTCGTTTGTGTAAGAGCATTGAGGATGTGCGCGCGGCGGCTGAAGCGATGATGGGCAACATATTGGTGACCAAGCAAACCGGCCCGGAAGGGAAAGAGGTTCAGCGTCTTTATGTGACGGACGGGGTGGATATTTCCAAGGAATATTATTGTTCGTTATTGCTGGATCGGGCTACAGCCAAGGTGACCTTTATGGTTTCCACCGAGGGCGGAATGGATATTGAGGAAGTTGCCGAAACGCATCCGGAAAAGATCGTCAAGGTGGCGATTGATCCGGTCGGCGGCATTACCAAGGCCGATGCTGAAAAGCTGGCCGATGCTCTGCAGCTGAGCGGTGCGGCGAAAGACAGCGCCATTCCGTTCTTTGAAAATCTTTACAAATGCTACATGGAGCTGGATGCCTCAATCGTTGAGATCAATCCGATGATTCTGGCTGGGGATGAAGTGATGGCGTTGGATGCGAAGTTTAACTTTGACGATAACGCGTTGTTCCGTCATCCAGATATCGTTGCGCTTCGTGACGAGAGCGAAGAGGACGAGAACGAGAAAATCGCGGCGGATAATGAGCTGTCTTATGTGCGTTTGGACGGCAATATTGGCTGTATGGTCAATGGGGCGGGTCTTGCGATGGCGACGATGGATATAATCAAGCTGAAAGGCGGCGAGCCGGCGAACTTTCTTGATGTCGGTGGCGGCGCCACGGCTGAGCGCGTGACGGTCGCGTTTAAAATCATTTTATCCGATCCGAACGTAAAGGGAATTCTTGTGAATATCTTTGGTGGAATCATGAAATGTGATGTGATCGCTGAGGGCGTGATTGCGGCGGCCAAGGAAGTGAATTTGAGTGTGCCGCTGGTCGTGCGTTTGGAGGGGACAAATGTTGACAAAGGCAAAGCGCTTATGGCAAGTTCCGGTTTGCCGATTATTTCTGCGGATGATCTGGAAGATGCGGCGAGCAAGGTGGTCGCGGCGACTGAAAAAGCCCAAGCGGCGGCTTAGTTTTTGTTTTAACTTAAGGAGAAAAATGTATGGCTGATGATGGAACGGGGAAGGTGCGGTATACGGGGCTTGTTTCTGGAAACAAATTAGCGGAGATGTTTCAGCGCGGAAAATCTACTGCGGCTTCTCAAGTGGGCGATGAGCTTGTGGGTGAAGCGCCAGGGAGTGTTGCTTTTGATCAGGTTGGTATTGTTTATGATGATCCTGCTTCGACTCTCTAAGGTCTTGCGTTATCGCTAATGGCTTTGAGGTGATCTGGGATTTTCTTTGAAACGCCAGATTGTTTTGGTTGCCGGGTTTATTCACAGTAATTGGTGCTCTGAAAGGGCAAGGTTCTTAATTTGAAAGAGCATAAGAGTTTGCAATTCCCGCCGATGTGCGGGAATTTTTTTGTGCCCAATGTTGAAAACCTGATGCTGGGATGTTGATTTTACTTCAGGGCGCTATATAAAAAAGAGAGCGCAACGCTAGAAAATTGAGGAATCTTATGTCCGTACTCGTTGATAAAAATACCAAAGTGATTTGCCAAGGTTTTACCGGGGCACAAGGCACGTTTCATAGTGAGCAAGCGATTGCTTACGGTACCAACATGGTTGGCGGGGTAACACCGAAAAAAGGCGGGCAGGAGCATTTGGGCTTGCCGGTTTTCAATACGGTGAAAGAAGCCAAGGACGCTACGGGCTGCAATGCGACGGTGATCTATGTGCCGCCGCCATTTGCGGCTGCGGCGATTGTTGAGGCTATTGAGGCCGAGATGGAGCTGGCGATTTGCATCACCGAAGGCATTCCGGTGCTGGATATGGTGAAGGTGAAGGCGGCGCTGAAAGGCTCCAAAACTCGTTTGATCGGCCCGAACTGTCCGGGGATTATTACGCCGGATGAGTGCAAGATCGGGATTATGCCCGGGCATATTCATACGCGCGGCAAGGTCGGGATTGTCTCGCGTTCCGGGACGCTGACGTATGAAGCTGTGGCGCAGACCGGCGCGGTCGGTCTTGGGCAATCGACCTGTATCGGCATTGGCGGGGATCCGGTGAACGGGACGAACTTTATCGATTGTATCGATATGTTTATGAATGACCCGGAAACCGAAGCGATTTTGATGATCGGTGAGATTGGCGGGACAGCCGAGATTGAAGCGGCGGAATATTATCAGGGCCTGAAAACCAAGAAGCCGATTGCCGGGTTTATCGCCGGGGCGACTGCGCCTCCGGGCAAACGCATGGGCCATGCGGGTGCGCTGATTTCCGGCGCAGATGATACGGCGCCGGCGAAGATGAAGAAAATGCGCGAGTGCGGTTTTGTGGTTTCCGAAAGCCCTGCCGGGTTGGGGCAAGCGGTCGTGGAAGCCATGGCGGCTTAGGCCATTGATGGTGGTTTTGGCCCGGAGTTTTCTACCGGGTTTTCAGGTAGGGATTCGTCCGGATCGGTGAAGGTATCGTAAGCATTGTTTGCCAGTTCGAACGCGCCTTCGGCAATTTCCCGCAGACCGGATTTTTCGATTTCTGCGAATTCTTCTCCGGCGGCTTCTATAAAGAGTTTTCGTGTCCCCTCGCGTGCGGCGTCGCCTAATCCAAAACCAACAACATTTCCAGCTGTTTCGGCAAGGCCTGTGGTTAGCACTGCGCCGGCCATTTCGAAGTCGCCTTTCAGAGCATGTTTTCCTGTTTCGGCGAGTGTGAAGGCGGCGGTGACGAAAGCGCCGATGACCGGGATGCGTTTGCCGACAAATTTTGCGGCGTGGGCAAGTTTATCGGATTGTTTTGTTAGCCAGCTTGTCCAGCTTTTGCGTTTAAGTTCGGTGTGCTTTGCGATCATCGTGTCGGGGTTAATGCCGGAGACTTCTACGAATTCTTTGAAATATTGCTTTGCTTTGGGTTTTAACTCTCCCGGAGTGGGGGCATTGTTGCCTGCTTTTTGTGCGGCCCATTGCGAGAGGCCAAAAGATTTTTGAAAAAGCTGGGTGATCATTTGGTTATAGGAAATTTTGTCATATCCCAGACTTCCCAATAGCGTGTTCAATGATTGTGGGTTGTGAGCGTAGCTTATGCCTTTTGCGATTGCCTTTGTTGAGGGCATCGTCAGAAGTTTTTCAGCTGGGAATTTGTTTTGGAAAGCCTCGACGGCTTTTTTTATTTGTTCTTCAGTACCGCTGTTTGCATAGATGACGATTTTGTCGTATCTGCGTGGTTCATCAGTAAATTTGAAGTAAATGTCGCGTTGTGTCCCAGTTTCGAACAGAGCGTCTTTCCATGCGCGCATTGCGTCGGCCGCATATTCGGGCTTTGGCGAGATGTAAATTCTCGAATGGGTAGGGTGCGCTTGGCGGGCATTGAAGAAGTCGTGAGCACTACCTTCCGCTGAGGGGATGTGTCGCATGACATCTTGTTTTGCCGCTAAATACGCATCGCCTAACATCTTTATGTGGTCTTGGGGGATTTTGACCGGTATGGCTATGGCATTGTTGTATAATGTTGTTGTGGCTTTGAAACTGTCGTTTTTAATTATGCCAAGGAAAATGCGGGCGACATCTTCGGAGACTTTTCCAGAGGCTTTAAGTTTTTGAACATGGGTTTTAAGAGCTTTTACTGTAGCGGGATCTGCGGACGAGTTTTCGAGTTCTTCAAGCAGTTGTTCTGATGTTTTTTGATAGAACTTTGCATTGATTTTGGTGTAGTTAATGAAGTTTGCAGCTCTTTCTTCAACGGATGTTTTTCTCACAGGTGAATGAAGGTTGCTGACGATATTTTTGTATAGTTGTTCAAATATGAGTTCTGCAGACATTTTTTTGTTTTTCCTGTTGTCCGTTGGTTCAGGATAGCTGCAGCTATTTAAGATTGGATTAACAGCTACTTACATTACGGAAAATATTGCCGGGCGGCAGGATTTGCGGCAAAAATGGCCGGGTGCGGGGTGGTGTGACGGTCTGTTTATCTCACTGAAAATGAAGAGTTATTACCAGATTCGTGATTTTTTCTTTTTTGCAAAACTGTAAAAACTCGAAACCCCGCACTTGATGCGGGGTCCATGGAATATTACAAAAGTCTATATGGACCCCGTTTTAAAAACGGGGTTTCGTGTTTCTTTGTTTTTTAGATTCTTGTAGATACCATTTATTATCAAATACTTACCTGTCATTCTGAGCAGTAGAGGAATCTTATTCATCGGAGAAATATAGCCAAGCTTACATAAAATGATCCCCCCACCCAAACCCTCCCCCTGGTCAGGGGGAGGGTTTGGGTGGGGGGCGTTTTTTATGGGGTAACGAAATTACCCCTCTCCTAACCTCCCCCCTTGAAAGGGGGTGATTGCATTATGTAAATTTTGGCATAGGGGTTGCAACGCTTTCTTACAGGATGAAGCGGGTAAGTATGATGGCTTGCTCACAACGCATAAAAAGGAAGAATGAGATGTTTAATTATATATATGGAATGATTACAAGTACTTATGTTTACAGCATGGTTTGGTTGATTGATGATACGGCATTTAGTCGATTGTTTGAGCATGTTCAATCTGCTTTGCCATTTTAGAGTAAAGTTTTAAGCAAGCACTGGAAGTAAGGAGATACGGTTTTATGGGAGGTCCATGTGGCTTTGTCAGTCCCCGCACCCCCCCCCTCACTACCCCATAACCCCACCCGCCCCCTAAGGGGATACCATGGCCGGGCTTTTCCAAAAACCGTATTTCCCTCTTTGATGCTCCTCAGGTTTCGTTGTAGACTTAAGAAATAAGCTACGGCGGAGCCGGGGAGCCTTTTTATTATGAGCGTTTTGGATCAGTTGAGCGCGCAACAGCGCACCTTGATTGTCAGTCTGCCCTATCGGGCCGGGCTTTGGGTGAGTTACAGCGATGACGAAGGTGGGGAAGAGGCGCATCAGAAGGAGCTGACGGCGCTGGCGAATTTGATTGATGGTTTTTCCCAGCAGGTTTTTGGTTCCGAGCTTTTGCAATATATTATGTGTGAGACCTTAAAACGCAAAGATGAGTGGGTGAACTGGTCTGGTGATCTTGAAAAAATTCCGGGAGAATGTGCCGAGGCTTTACAGGTTTTGAGTGCTCATGTTGATGAGAAGGATGTGAAAGTTTATGCGATGCGTCTGATGGAGTTGGGGGAAGCGGTTGCTGTGGCGTTTCGTGAGCATGACAAGCCTTCCGGCGCTGAGAAGTTTAAGCTTTTTCTGGCCTATGCTTTGACTGTCCTTAAAGCTCGGCTTAAGAAAAAACCGGTTAAATCTTTTGAGCAGTTTTTGAATATCAGTACGGATGAGCGCAGGGCATTAGACCGTTTGGCCAGCGCTTTGAAGGTAGATTACAGCATATAGGGAATTCATTATGAGTAGCCTTTCAGATTTTTCGGATACGGATCGCGCGTTGCTGGTGTGCTTGCCTTATAAGGTCGGCGTGTTTGTCAGCTATGCCGATGATGAGGGTGGTGAGCGTGATGATAAACAGGAAATGGATAGATTGGAAGAATGCATCATGGCTATTGCTGGTCTGCATATTTCTAAACCTTTTACTGCAGAGATTATGCGTGAAACTGTCGAAATGCGAGAACAATGGTCGCAGTGGGCGGCACAAAGTTGGCATGTTCCTGAAGAGGCCGAGCAGGCAGTTAAGGTGTTGAAGTCGCGTGTTTCAGACGAAGAACTTAAAAATTATAGAGCGGCGTTGATGGAGATTGCGACGACTGTAGCGCAGGCCTATGGAGAATTTGGTGAGTTTGACGACCCGGATGAAGGGGGTGGTATTTTTGGCAGTATCTTGGCAAAAGTTACCAAGAATCTGTCGTCTTTGACCCAAGACGATGCAGATCATCCGATGAATATCAGTGCGGCTGAAGATAGCGCGATTTCACAACTTCGCACGGCGTTAACGCTGTAGTTTTCTTGTCTGTTTCTGTGTAGTAGAATATTCGGCTCATATTGATAGAATTTCTAAGCGGCTAGGAGGCCTAAATTTGTGACACAATCATCTGAAAACCGTACGTTCCTGTCCGGTCCGAACAGCGAGTATATTGCGCATCTTTACGGGCAGTTTCTGGCCGATCCGCATATGGTAGATGCGAGCTGGCGGGATTTTTTCGACGGTCTTGATGATAGCGAGACGGCTCTTTTGCAGGAGCTGGGCGGGGCAAGCTGGACGCCGCCGGAAAATTCAAAAGCGGCGCGGCGGTTTGGCGTTGCGGTAGAGGATCCGGCGAATGATTCTGATGCGCCGCGGCGCCGCGCTGGTGACAGGCCTTCGCATGAGGAATCAAAGCAGGCTGCGAGCGATTCCATTCGTGCTTTGATGTTGATCCGCTCTTATCGCATGCGTGGGCATTTGATGGCCGATCTCGATCCGTTGGAAATGCGGGAGAAAACATTCCATCCGGAGCTTGAACCTTCGCATTACGGTTTTACGCCATCTGATATGAACCGGCCGATTTATATCGGCGGGGTTTTGGGGCTGGAGTATGCGTCTATCAATGAAATTGTTGGGGTGTTGCAGGAAACCTATTGCGGGAAAATCGGTGTTGAATTTTTGCATCTTTCTGATCCGAATGAAAAGCAATGGGTGCAAGAGCGCATTGAGGCGCCGCATAACCGCACTGAATTTACGGTGAATGGTAAGCGCGCGATTTTACAGCGTTTGATTGCGGCGGAGCATTTTGAGCAATTCCTGCATAAAAAATATCCTGGCACGAAGCGCTTTGGGGTTGATGGCGGAGAGGCTTTGATTCCGTTGATGGAACAGATTATGAAGCGCGGCGGGCAGCTTGGTCTGGAGGAAATCGTGATCGGGATGGCACACCGGGGTCGTTTGAATGTGCTGGCCAATGTGATGGGAAAACCGTTTACAACAATTTTTGCCGAGTTTCAGGGGCATTCTTCAACGCCCGGCGATGTGCTTGGTTCCGGTGATGTGAAATACCACCTTGGGACTTCTAGCGATCGCGATTTTGACGGTAATAATATTCACCTGTCCTTGACGGCGAATCCGTCGCACCTTGAGTTTGTAAACCCGGTGGTGATTGGCAAGGCGCGCGCGAAGCAAATTCAACGCGGCGGGGTAGAGTCTACGAGTGTGTTGCCGCTTGTTTTGCACGGCGATGCCGCGTTTGCGGGGCAAGGCGTGACGGCGGAAACGCTGATGATTTCAGAGCTTTCCGGTTACCGCGTGGGGGGGACAATTCACATTGTGATTAACAACCAGATCGGTTTTACGACGATGCCGAAATTTTCGCGCTCCGGTCCGTATTGCACAGATGTGGCGAAGATGCTCTCGGTGCCGATTTTCCATGTGAATGGCGATGATCCGGAAGCTGTGGTGCATGTGGCGCGGATCGCGACCGAGTTTCGTCAGAAATTCAAGCGTGATGTGGTGATCGATATGTATTGCTATCGCCGCTATGGTCACAATGAAGGCGATGAGCCGGCCTTTACTCAGCCTTTGATGTACAAAAAAATTGCCGACCAGGTGCCCACACGTAAGAAATATGCCAATCAGCTTGTTGAGGAGCGCGTTATCACTGAGGAGGAGGGCGAGGCTATGGTGAACGAGTTTGACGCCTATCTCGAAGAGGCGTTTCAAGCTACGAAAGATTATGCGCCGAATGCGGCTGATTTTCTCGGCGGTGCCTGGGAGGGTCTAAAAGTGGCGTCTGGGGATGCGCGTCGTGGAGAAACGGGGATTTCTGCAGAGGAATTACAGGCGATTGGAAAGACGCTGATAACCGTGCCGGAGGGGTTTGCAATTAACCGCAAATTGCAACGTGTGCTCGATGCTAAGACCAAGATGCTGGAAACTGGTGAAGGGTTTGACTGGGCGACGGCCGAAGCGCTGGCGTTTGGTTCATTGCTTGAGGATGGTTATGCCGTGCGTTTATCCGGTCAGGATGTCGGGCGCGGGACGTTCTCGCACCGCCATGCGATCTGGTATGATCAGGAAAACGAGGAAAAGCATATTCCGTTGAAACATATTGCGCCGGACCAGCCGCGTTTTGAGGCGCATGATTCACCTTTGTCCGAAATGGCTGTGCTGGGGTTTGAATATGGGTATTCGCTGGCCGATCCGAAAACCCTGACATTGTGGGAAGCGCAGTTTGGTGATTTTGCGAATGGCGCGCAGGTGATGATCGACCAGTTTATTTCCTCCGGGGAGAGTAAATGGCTGCGCATGTCGGGTCTTGTTTTGCTTTTGCCGCACGGGTTCGAAGGGCAGGGGCCCGAGCATTCCTCGGCGCGGCCTGAGCGGTTCTTACAAATGGCGTCGGAAGATAACTGGCAGGTGTGTAACTGCACCACGCCGGCGAATTATTTTCATGCGCTGCGCCGACAAATGCTGCGTGATTTCCGCAAGCCTTTGATTATGATGACGCCGAAATCCTTGTTGCGGCATAAGCTGGCGGTGTCGGATATCGATATGTTTACCGACGGCAGCACTTTCCACCGCTTCTTGTGGGATAGTGATCAGGATAAACTGGTTCCGCCGGAAAAAATCAAGCGCGTTATTTTATGCACCGGGAAGGTTTATTATGACTTGCTGGTTGAGCGGCGGGACCGGGAGATCGACGATGTTTTGCTTTTGCGTCTGGAGCAGATTTATCCGTTCCCGCAAAGCGCGCTGGCCGAAGAGCTTAAGCCTTACAAAAATGCCGATGTGGTATGGTGTCAGGAAGAGCCGGAAAACCAGGGTTATTGGTTCTTTGTTGACCGGCGGATTGAAAAAGCTCTGGGTGAGGCTGGTGGCAAGGCGAAGCGGCCAAGCTATGTCGGGCGTAAGTCTGCGTCCGCGCCGGCAACGGGGTTGATGAGCCGGCATATGCAAGAGCAGGCGAAGCTGGTCGATGAGGCGCTAAGCGTTTAGTTTGCAATTACCCTATTGATGCGTTATTTTTCATAATCTTAGCTTAAGGATTGTGAAATGAAGCTTGAATTCGAAGTGACGGATGGTTGTAGGGCGCTACTTCCCTATGGTGTAAGTGTCGTTGTTCCTTGTTTTAATGCCGGAGACTATCTTGAGAGTGCTGTGAGTTCGGTTCTTCGGCAGAATTTGGCGCATGATGAGTTTGAAGTCATTATTATTAATGATGGCTCTACTGACGAAGAAACCCTGAAATGTTTGGATAGAATTGAAGCTCGTAACAACGCGAATGTGAGGGGTTTACATCAGGAAAACAAGGGGCAATCTGCTACGCGTAATCGGGGCATACGGGAGGCGAACTTCGCATATATAGCAGGGCTGGATGCTGATGACATGTATGCAAGTGATCCGAAATTTTTGGGGAAATATGGATTATATCTCCAAAGGGCTGCGCAGATAGGCGTTGATGAGCACGTTATTCGCCGTTATGTAGAACGTCAAGGACACCGGGATTCAGGTCAATTCCGCGAGGAATTGTAATGCACAAAGCGCGGCGCAGCCCCATAGAACCACGGGTTTACCCGTGGGTATCTATGAACATCTTTATGGAGATACAAATCCCGACCAATCGTTTGATCGATTGCATAACCAATTTTGTGGTCGAATGCGTCAGAAGCGTGCCCTTCATGAAAGGGGGCAACGCCAAAAAGGTGGATGTCTTACTTTGCGCGACCGTTTTAATTTTGGTTTGGACTGGTTACACTGGCGATTAGAATCGCTTAACTCTTCTTCTGTCAGAAAACCGGACTTGGATTTGCAAGCGACATATATCGATCCAGATTAAGTTCTGCTGTTTGTGTCTTACTATTATTATAGCTTACACCATGGTGAAACCTTTCAACCCCTCCATCTATTTTGTGGCTGATCCGTTGTTATGTGCGGGGCGGGATATTGTTGATGTCGTGGCTGCGGCTTTGCGCGGGGGCGTTACGATGGTGCAGTATCGCAACAAGTTTGATCCGATGCCGGATATTCTGGCTGAGGCGGCGATGTTACAGGAATGGATGACGCCGGGCGTTGCTTTTATTATCAATGATCATATCGATGTGGCTCAGGCTGTGGGTGCGGCTGGGGTGCATCTGGGGCAGGGGGACAGTTCGCCGGAAGAGGCGCGGGCGAAACTGGGCGCGGCGGCAATTATCGGCCAGACGGCGTTTACACCCGAACATATGGCGGCGATTGATCCGGGCGTGGTTGATTATGTCGGCACGGGGCCGTTTTATGAAACCCAAACTGATAAGGGCAAGCCGGTTTTGGGAGCGGAAAAGTTTGCGGCGCTGGTTGAATTATCGCCTGTGCTTGTTGTGGGGATCGGCGGGATTGCGCCGGAAAATGCGCGGGCCGTTCTGGAGGCCGGGGCGCACGGCGTGGCGATGATGCGCAGCATCAGTGAAGCGCCGGACGTGGAAGCGGCTGCGCGGGCGTTTCAATTGTCATTGCGAGGAGGCTGAAAGCCGACGGGGCAATCTATAGAATTGTTTTTCTGGATTGCTTCGCGCAAAGAAAATCGCAGGTTTGTTTGTTTATAAAAATGCGAACAAATGCTATGCATTTGCTTCGCGCTCGCAATGACAGGAGTAGAAATGGCTGAATTTGATCTCATAGAAAAATATTTTGCGCCGCTGTCGATGGACGGGTTGAAGAACGATACTGCGGTGCTGGACATTCCGGCCGGGCATCAATTGGTGGTGAGTAGTGATACTTCTAACCGCGGGGATCATTTCGTTGAGGAGATGAGCGCGTTTGATGCGGGGCGGAAATGTTTGCGCTCTAACGTTTCAGATTTGGTGTCCAGCGGTGCAGATCCTCTGGCTTATCAGCTCAATCTGGCTTTGCCGAAAGATCTGGATGAAGATTGGCTAGCCGGGTTTGCCGATGGTTTGGCGGCGGATCAAGCGCTTTATAATATCGCGCTGTCCGGCGGGGATACGACGGGGATGCGCGCGGGGGGCTTAAGCGTTTCGATTACGGCGATGGGCTTGGTGCCGACGGGCAGGGCTGTTTTGCGATCGGGTGCGCGCGCCGGCGATGTGGTGGTGATTACCGGCATACTGGGGGATGCGTATTTAAGCCGTTTGCATATGCCTTCGCCGCCGGTGGTGCTGGCGCCTTTGGTGCGGAAATATGCGAAGGCCGCGGTGGATATTTCTGATGGAATTTTGGCTGATCTTGGGCATATTTGCAGTGTTTCCGGGCTGGGGGCGCGGCTGGAATTCGATAAAATTCCGCTATCCGATAAGGGGCGCGCTGCGCTTAGGGATGGAAAGGCCAGTTCCGAAGACCTTCTGACATGGGGGGAGGATTATGAATTGGCTATGGCTGTTTCTCCTTCAGATGTTGAAGCGTTCCAAAAACAGGCGGGGGCTTTGGGTGTGGCGTTGTCTGTGGTCGGTGTTTTTGAGGCTGTGGCGGGTGTGAAGGTTTTTGATCAGGATGGTCATGAAATGTCTTTTTCCAAAACAGGCTGGCAACATTTTTAGCTGTATTTATCGGTGTTCATGCTTGCCTTTGGTACGACCTCAGCGTAGATTTTTAAGAGCATATTTATAAACACGAGCAGGATACTCATGACCCAGATTGTTGTTCCCACATTAGGTGAATCCGTTAGCGAAGCGACTGTCGCGCAATGGTTGAAAAAAGAAGGCGAAGCGGTGAAGGCCGATGAGCCGATTGTTGAGCTGGAAACTGACAAGGTGACGCTGGAAGTGAATGCTCCGGCTGATGGCGTGATTGTCAAGATTACTGTGGGTGAAGGCGAAACCGTTGAGGTTGGAGCTTTGCTCGGTGAGATGGGTGAGGGGGCGGCTGCCAATGATACGCCTGCGGCTCCGGCAAAAGATGAGGCTCCGAAAGAGGAAGCGCCTAAAACTGTTGAAGCGGCTCCTGCACCTGCGAAGGAAGAGGTCGCATCGGCGCCGGAAGCTTCAGCAGATGCCAAGACGTCTCCTTCTGTACGCAAGATGCTGTCTGATAACAATCTTGAGGCGGCGCAAGTTCCGGCCAGTGGTGAGCGCTTGAGCAAAGAAGATGTGCAGAAATTTATTGCTGATAACAAGGGGGCGAAGGCTGCGTCATTGAGTCCACCGCCAAGTGCGCCCGCCCCGGCTTCAGATGCTCATCCCCCGCGCACTGAAACGGGCCCGCGTGAGGAGCGTGTGCGTATGACCAAGCTGCGTCAGGTGATCGCAACGCGTTTGAAAGAGGCGCAAAACAATGCGGCGATGCTGACCACCTTTAACGAGGTGGATATGGGCCCAGTGATGGAACTGCGAAAAGCTTATCAGGACCAATTTGTAAAGAAGCACGGTATTAAGCTGGGCTTTATGTCGTTCTTCGTGAAGGCGGCGATTAATGCGCTGAAAGAATTCCCGGCGGTAAATGCCGAAATTGACGGTACAGACATCGTTTATAAAAATTATTATGATATCGGCGTGGCTGTCTCAACGCCGCAGGGTTTGGTTGTGCCTGTGATACGCGATGCGGACCAGATGAGCATGGCCGAGATTGAGGCCAAGATTGTTGATCTGGGCGTGCGGGCGCGTGACGGGAAGTTGTCGATTGACGAGATGACCGGCGGGACGTTTACCATTACCAATGGCGGAATTTTCGGTTCGATGCTGTCTACGCCGATTTTGAACGCGCCGCAGTCGGCGATTCTCGGGATGCATAATATTGTGCAGCGTCCGATGGTTATGCCGAATGGGGCTATTGAGGCGCGTCCGATCATGTATCTGGCCCATTCTTACGATCAC
Source organism: Rhodospirillales bacterium (assembly GCA_023898785.1). NCBI lineage: Bacteria > Pseudomonadati > Pseudomonadota > Alphaproteobacteria > Rhodospirillales > Rhodospirillales bacterium. Next base: position 203,158 of record CP060239.1, read on the forward strand.
CGGATTATAGATGGGCGCGAAGCGGTCAGTTTCCTCGTGCGGATCAAACAGGCGATTGAAGACCCTGCGCGTCTGGTTCTGGATGTTTAACGCTCCATATTTGCACGGATGAATGCGTTAGACTGCGGTCTCGCTGTACTCACGTATGTTTAATACGCTCCGTGCAGCTCGCCTTGTCTTCCTATTTACCGTACAAATTCTGTTTGCTTTGGTTTTTGACTGTGAGAATGTCTGCATTTTCAAGCAGTTCCAACGCTTTCGGTCCACATTCATCGCGGCTTTCGTTCATGTCGCCGATCTGGATCTGGGTGAGGCCTGCGCCGATCATATTGACCAGTTCGCGCGCGCTGGGCACGCGGGAAGAGTAAATATGGGCCGGGTCGATATGTAGACCATAGCGCGGCGCGTTCATCAACAGGCGGTTTACGGGCTCAAGGATATAGCTGTATTTATTGTCGGGGTGTTCGAGCGTTTGTGAAGTGTAGCCGATGGTCGGGTGGCAGTTGGCGGCAATCGAAAAAACCTGTCCGTCTTTGTCGGCGGCCAAGGCGAGTGCGAAGGGTTCGTCGCGGTGCTGCGTCATTGCGAGCGATAGCGAAGCAATCCAGAACGCCTCTATGGATTGCTTCGTCGGTTGCTCCTCTTCGCAATGACGAATTTTGATAGGGTTTTCATTGCTGGGTTTATAGCCCGGCGCGTGGCGGGAGATAACCTCAAAACGTTCTTCTTTGCGGTAAATTACAAACACATCCATGCCGGCCTTGGCGGCTATGCGCATCGACATATTTTCAAAATCATCGCCTCGCCGTCGTATCCAGTCTTTGTCGAAGCCTTTATGGTCTATATAAAGTTTGGTGATCCCGGCCTCTGCTAGGTTTTTCATGCAGTTGGGGCAGGGCGGGTCGGTGATGAATATGGATGTGCCATCGGTCTTATGCCCAGCCTGACCGGCGCCGATGATGCAGGCGGTTTCGGCATGGATGGTGCCGGAGGAATTGCCGATGTCTGCTTCACGACCGATTTTCTCTGCGATGACCGGCGGCCAGTGATTGACGCAGCTTAAGGCCCAATTTTCTCCGGCGATGGTGGCGGCGATCTTGTTGGTCGGGTGATCGCTGGTGGTCACGATATCGACTGCGGTCTGCATGTGGGCGTAGATGTTTTTCGGCATGGAATAGAGGCTTGTTTTTTACTCTGTTTCGCGTAGTTTAAAATAGTTTTGAACACCAGAATAGAGAAGAATTCCTATGGCTGAAAAATTTGATGTGATTGTGATTGGTGCGGGGCCGGGCGGCTATGTGTGTGCGATCCGCGCGGCGCAGCTGGGCCTTAAGGTTGCGTGTGTGGAAAAGCGTAAAACGCTGGGCGGGACCTGTTTGAATGTCGGGTGCATACCGTCGAAGGCATTGCTGTCTGCTTCCGAAAAGTTTGAAGAGGCCGAACATCATTTTTCTGATATTGGCATTGATACAAAGCCGAAGCTGAACCTCAAAAAAATGATGGGTTTTAAGGATGATGTGGTTGAGGCCAATACCAAGGGCATTGAATTTTTGTTTAAGAAAAACAAGGTGACGCGCCTTGAAGGGGCGGCGGAGATTGTGTCGGCTGGTAAAATTAAAATCGGAAGCGATGAATATGAAGCCGATTCAATCGTGATTGCGACAGGCAGCGATGTTATTTCATTGCCTGGTATTGAAATTGATGAGAAGAAAATCGTGTCTTCGACCGGTGCGCTGGCGCTTACCGAAGTGCCAAAAAATATGGTTGTGATTGGCGGCGGCGTGATCGGGCTGGAGCTTGGCACCGTCTGGCGGCGTTTGGGTGCACAAGTGACCGTGGTTGAATTTCTCGATCAAATCCTGCCCGGTATGGACGGCGAGGTGCGCAAAGAATCGCAGAAGATATTCAAGAAGCAGGGCATTGAGTTTAAGACCGGGATGAAGGTGACGAGCGCCAAAGCGAGCGCTACAGGTGTGGATCTGATGATGGAGCCAGCTTCCGGTGGTGCGGAGGAAAAGATGAGCGTCGATATTGTGCTGATGGCGGTGGGGCGCAAACCCTATACGGATGGTTTGGGACTGGATAAGCTTGGCGTGGAAATGAGCGAGCGCGGGCAAATCAAAACAGATGAATTTTTTGAAACCTCTGTGGAGGGGATCTATGCGATTGGCGATGTGATTGTGGGGCCGATGCTGGCGCACAAGGCCGAGGATGAGGGCGTTATTCTGGCTGAGATGCTGGCCGGGCAATCCGGGCATATTGATTATAATCTGATCCCCGGCGTTGTTTATACGTGGCCGGAAGTGGCGAATGTCGGGCAAACCGAAGAGCAGCTCAAAGATGCAGGCGTGAAATACAATGTCGGGAAATTCCCCTTCATGGCCAATGGCCGCGCCCGTGCGATGAATGCGATGGATGGGTTTGTGAAAATTCTGGCCTGCGCGGAAACAGATCGCGTTTTGGGCGCTCATATGATCGGCCCGAATGCCGGTGATCTTATTCAGGAAGTGGTCAGTGTGATGGAATTTCAGGGCACGGCGGAGGATATCGCGCGGACCTGCCATGCGCATCCGACCTTGACCGAAGTGGTAAAGGAAGCCGCGCTGGCGGTGCATAAGCGCCCGATTCATATTTGATGCTCTAATTATAAGGATTGTTTTTAAAGATCACATCCAAGTGCACAAAGGAGGTTTGCCGCCATTCTTTTCCCGCTTGGCATTGGAATGTCCTTTATGCGCGGTCTTTCTGTGAGAAGATATCCTCTTTGTTTCATTTTTTCTGCGGCTTCCCCGGTTGCGCGGGAAAATATAATATAGAATTGGTCCTTGTTTCCCGTAGTTTTGCATTTTGGAGCTTCGATAATTGCGTGGTTTGTATCCCTTTCCAGAGAAAACGGTTTAGAATCATCCAGAAGGGGGCGTGCCTGTTCATTGAATTGCAGGGCAACAAGGTCGCTTTTTAACCAGAGAGAGACAAATTTCGGATTGTGCGTTCTCATATCCAATGTGCATGCAACAATGACCTCATCTTTTTTCAGGCGATCGAGATTTCCTTTTACTTTGACGGCTTCAGGATTATCAATTTGTGTCTCAAGATCGTATTCCGGGAAACAGCGGAGCGCCTCTTTCAAGTTTTTAATGTTTGAAGATAAAATTGTAAGTGTTGAAGGCATAATTATGATGCCGTCAACAACTTTGCCCTGAAAACCGGTGTTGCCGGACCCGTTTATGCGACGGTTGAGAGCCTCTGCTTTTTTGTGTTCTGGTGGGGTGGGCGTACCGCCTCTATCATCCTGAAAATCTTTCAGATCTTCGTAAGTTAACATTTGAATTTCTTCGCTGTTATTTAAAAAATACGCTGTTTTGTATAACATAAAAATCTCATATAGCAATAAAAAAGCATGTTTTGTCACTTTTTGCGCCTTCCTTTGTGGTTGGTTGGAGGTGGACAGGCGGGCGATTCATATTTGATTAAGAAAAATGTTGCCTTTTTTCATAAGATTATATAAGAGGTATATATTCTAATGAAAAAGGAGAATGGAAATGGGATCTGATGTTAAAACGCATTATTTGGCAGGTGATCTTCCGGTTGTTAATATTGGTGCTATAGACGGGTTGAAAAAAGGTTTTGTTGTTGTCTCAGATCCCGGCAGTGTTAGTTATACTCCCCGTTCTCAGAGGTGTGGAGTGCCTAGCGAAGTTGTGGGAAATCATGTTGTGCGTGAAGCTCATACAGGAATAACGCTGCAACAGAAATTCGAGGGACACGCTATTATATGTCCTTGTTCTCAAGGTGATCTTAAGAAGGGGTTTTCCGAAGGAGTCAAATTGGGATACCTTCCCTTGGAGGATAGAGTGCATTTTTGCGAAACGCCTCATGATCCAATTGAGCTTGGGCGTTAAGCCCGTGGATGGGCGGCTTTGTAGATTCGCAGCAATTCTTCGGCGTTGACTTCCGTATAGCGCTGGGTCGTCGACAGGCTCGCATGGCCCAGCAATTCCTGAATTTCGCGTAAATTCGCGCCGTTTTGCAGCAGGTGTGTGGCAAAGCTGTGGCGCAGGGCGTGGGGCGTGGCGTTTTCTGGCAGGTCGAGGGTGGTGCGCAGGGTCCGCATGGCTTTTTGCGCGACGCCTTGATTGAGGCGCCGTCCGCGTGTGCCGAGAAATAAGGGTTTATTGTCATTGCGAGGAGAACCGTTGGGTTCGACGCGGCAATCTATTTCTGGATTGCTTCGCTTCGCTCGCAATGACGTTTGGTGATAAGGACAAATTTCCCAATACGCCTCGATCGTTTTTTCAACAATCTCAATGACCGGGACTTGCCGCTCTTTGTTGCCCTTGCCGATGACGCGGATGAAACCGTCCTTTGGCATGTCTGCAATATTCAGACTCAGCGCCTCATCAATGCGCAGGCCGCAGCCATAGAGCAAGGTGAAGAGGGCGCGGTCGCGCTGGCCGATCCAGTCTTCTTTGGCCAATAAATCGGCGGATTCCAGTACATTGCGGGCTTGTTTTTGGTGTAGAGGGCGCGGGATTTTGTGTGGGAGTTTGGGGCTACGCACTGTGGAGATGGCGGCGTTGTGCATGATGCCTTGTTTATCGAGCCAGCTCAGGAAGTTTTTAATGCCTGAGAGGGCGCGGGCACGGGTGGCATTGCCTGCGCCATCCATAGCGCGGCGGGACATCCATGCGCGGAAGTCGCGGATCGATGTCTCAGACAGGTCGTTCAGTCCCGGATTTTTGTTCAAATGTACGGATAAGAAGTTTAAGAATGCATTGAGATCGCTGTTATAGGCCCGTAGCGTATGGCGCGAGAGCTGTTTTTCATGGCGCAGATAATCCTGCCATTTTTGTAGGGTTTCGGCCAGGTCAGCGGCGCAGAGGGCGAGGGTTTCGTCTTTCATATTGAACACAGGCAAAAGTTTAAGACGTCTGGCCTAGACACTGAGCCACATCCTGAATGTGCGTTCGATAACGCGGGCGAGGAAGAGGATCTGGTCGGTGGCCTGATCTTCGTTGAACATATCGGGGTTACGGCTTCCGAAGGCCAGAATGGCAGGCGGGGTGTCCATGGATATATCCACGCGCAGCAGGATTTGCGATTTGACCAGCGCCGCGCCGCCGCCATAAATGGCTTCGATGCCGCTGATATTATCTTGAAGCAGAACGGGTTTATCGCCCATCCATTGATCGACGGTGCCTTCGGGCAGGACAGTGATGCCGGTGGTTTGAATGTGGGGAACGCTTTTTCCATCGGCTTCAACGACCAGTACGGCAATGTCAACATCGAGTAAATCGGCCAGATCCATGGTGATGGCGTGGATGAAATTATGGAAGTTTTGCGCTTCGAGCAGGCGCAGAATCGCCGCATGGATTCGCTGCTGGTTATTCATATTGGCGCGTGAGCTTTCGACGATCTCGCGGGTGGTTTGCAGGGCCTCGTCCTTGTCGGTTTTAAGGCGCTCAATCATATAAGATTGGAAATCGGCGGGCTGGCCGCGCACGGGGCGTTTTTTCGGCGGGAGCAAAAGCTCGACCACGTCCGGGTTTTTGGACAGGAAGTTCGGGTTGTCCTTTAAAAAGGCAACGAGGTCGTCTTTGGTGATCATGGGTTTTTCGGCAGGGTCGGTTAGAGCATTAGTCATGCTCCCAGCCTATCATAGCGCATAGCTTAAGAGAATAGCCGTAGCGATAAAGTTTAGCGGGAAGGCTCTGTCTGATGCGTTGTCATATTTGTTGGCTCTTGTTGTTCTGCTGGTTTTTCATTGCCGAATGCAGCGTACACTGCAACTGCTAAAACTGCGGCAGCAGTTGCACCTGCGGCCACTTTAACCATGCTTTCAAATTGTGGGGCCAGCGCGTCTGGTATTTTGGACATGTTTGCTATCCTTTGTTATGCGGTCCGTAGGACAGAACACCACGGGTTTACCCGTGGGTATCTATTCTTCATAGTCTGGTTGTAATCTCAAATTGGCGAAGAGTCAACTTATGGTAATTTACAGGATGGATTGCCCGGTTTTTTTCCAGTCCTCGACGAAGGCGGCGAGGCCGGAGGTCGTTAGCGGGTGCTTGTAAAGCTGGCGAATGACCGATGGGGGAGCGGTCATCACATGGGCGCCCATTTTTGCGCTTTCGACGATGTGCAAGGGGTTGCGAATGCTTGCGACCAGCACTTCTGTATCGAATTGCGGATAATTATCGTAGATACGCACAATATCGGAAATGAGTTGCAGTCCGTCCTGAGAAATATCGTCGAGGCGGCCTACGAACGGAGAGACAAAAGACGCGCCGGCCTTGGCGGCCAAAATCGCCTGAGCCGGAGAGAAGCACAGCGTCACATTGACCATTGTGCCATCATCGGAAAGTTCTTTACACACGCGCAGGCCGTCTTCGGTTAGCGGCACTTTCACGGCAATGTTGTCGCCCCATTTGCGGATAACCTCAGCTTCGGCGCGCATGGTTTCGTAATCGGTGGCGGCGACTTCGGCGCTGACGGGGCCATCGACAATGGCGCAGATTGCCTGAATGACCTCTTTGAAGTCTTTACCTGATTTGGCGATAAGCGATGGGTTGGTGGTGACCCCGTCAACCATGCCTGTTGCGGCCAGAGCCTTGATTTCATCAATATCACCGGTGTCGACAAAAAACTTCATGATAGTCGTTTCCTCTTATTTTTACAGGGTGTTGCTGTGCTCCTAAAGTAGGGTTTCTACTCGTCGTCGCTTGCGCCTGCTGTAAAAGTAAGAGGAAACGACTATATAGCCCAGTAAAATTTGCTTATAACTATCAGATGCAGAATCTTTTTCAAGAGGTTGAAGAGCAAAAAGCGCAGGCTTTGCCGGGGGCAGTGATGTCTGTGCTGGTGCCGTATCCGGTGGATAAGGCTTACGATTATATTGTGCCGGAAGGGTTGGATTTGGTCCCCGGTGATTATGTGACCGTGCCTTTGGGGGGGAGAGAGGTTCCGGCGGTGGTGTGGGGTGAGCCTGCGGGTGATGTGAAGCTGGGCAAGCTTAAGGCGGTTGTGTGCAAGCATAATATTAAGCCGATGCCCGGTGTGATGCGCGAATTTATCGACTGGGTGGCGCGTTATACGATGTCGCCGAAGGGCTTTGTGTTGAAGATGGCGCTGTCGGTTCCGGCGGGGCTGAATTTACCAAAGCCAGCGAAGGGGTATGTCATAGCTTCGTCATTGCGAGCGGAGCGAAGCAATCTAGAGGATGTAGATTGCCGCGTCGGATCTGGCGATCCTCCTCGCAATGACGTTACTGTTAAACAACAGCAAGTTCTGGATGTTTTGGCCGATGGAAGCCCCCGGATTGCGGCAGATGTTGTGCGCATGGCCGATGTTAGTGCAGGCGTTGTCAAAGGGTTGGCCGGGAAAGGGCTGGTCAAAGAGGTAGAGATTTTTAACCCCGCGCCGTGCAGGCGGCCTGATGCTTTGCGAAGTGGGGCGGCACTGTCGGAAGATCAGGATGCGGTGGCCGGGCGGCTTACAGAGGCTGTGAAGGCGAAGGAATTTCATGCGGTTTTGCTTGATGGGGTGACAGGCGCGGGGAAGACGGAAGTTTATTTTGAAGCGGTGGCGGAGGTTTTAAAACAGGGTCGGCAGGTTCTTATTTTATTGCCGGAAATTGCGCTGTCGAATGCGTTTTTGGATCGGTTCGTGGCTCGTTTTGGCTGTGCGCCAGCGCTCTGGCATTCGCATTTATCGGGTGGGACGCGCAAAACGACGTGGCGCGGCGTAGCGGAAGGTCATACAAAGGTTGTGGTTGGGGCGCGATCGGCGCTGTTTTTACCCTATCAGGATTTGGGGTTGATTATTGTCGATGAGGAGCATGAGTCAGCCTATAAGCAGGAGGACGGCGTGATTTATCATGCGCGGGATATGGCGGTGGTGCGGGCGCTTCTGGGCAGTTTTCCGGTGGTGTTAGTTTCCGCGACGCCGAGCCTTGAGACGGTGCATAATGCATGGATTGGCCGGTATGAGCATTTGCATTTGCCGGACCGGTTTGGCGGGGCGCGAATGCCGGATATCGAACTCGTTGATATGCGCGATAAAAACCAGAAGCCTGATGCACAGCATTTCATTTCTGCCGGTTTGAAGCAGGCAATTGCCGAGACGCTGGAACGCGGGGAGCAGGCGTTATTGTTTTTAAACCGGAGGGGCTATGCACCGCTGACGCTGTGCCGGAGCTGCGGGCATCGGATGGAGTGTCCGCGTTGCACGGCGTGGCTGGTGGAACATAAGAAAACCGGGGCGCTTCAGTGTCATCATTGTGGATATGCGCAGCGTATGCCGAAAGCTTGCCCGGAATGTCAGGAGGAGGATAGTTTTGCGGCGTGCGGGCCGGGGGTGGAGCGCATTTATGAGGAGGTGCACAGCCTGTTTCCCGAAGCGCGGATTTTGATGCTGGCCAGTGATACGGCGGAAAACAGTGAGGCGCTCAGCAAGATGTTGCAGGACATTAAGGATGACAAGATCGATATTATTATCGGGACGCAGATTATTGCCAAGGGGCATCATTTCCCGAATTTGACGTTGGTTGGCGTGGTCGATGCGGATTTGGGCTTGCAAGGCGGCGAGCTGCGCGCGGCGGAGCGGTGTTATCAATTACTGCACCAAGTGGCAGGGCGCGCCGGGCGTGAGGATAAGCGGGGCCGCGTCTTGCTCCAGACCTTCATGCCGGAGCATAGGATTATGAAAGCGCTGGCCGAAGGTTTGCGTGATCCGTTTTTGGAGACGGAAGCGGCGGAGCGAGAAGCGGCGCATATGCCGCCTTATAGCCGATTGGTCGGGATTATTGTTTCAGGGCGTGATGAGCGCCAAGCGTTCGAGGTGGCTAAGGCGCTGGGGCGGTCTGCGCCGCAAAGCTCTACAGAAGGTGGGGGGATTACGACGCTGGGACCTGCGCCTGCGCCGTTTGCGCGGCTGCGCGGGAAATATCGCTATCGTTTACTGGTGCAGGCGGACAAGGCGCTGGATATTCAAAAGACTATTGCGTATTGGGTCGGCGCGGTCAAAGTGCCGTCAACCGTGCGGGTTTATATTGACATCGATCCGCAGAGTTTTTTATAGGAGTTAAAGAAGTCCCGCGATTCTGAGTTCGTGAACAGGTTTGGGATTGAGGTCTTCATCAGTGATGCGGGCCTGATCCAGTCGGTGTTGAATAGCTTTTTCTAAGGTTTGTGTTCGGCCGTAATTTTCGGGCAACCTTGATTCTGTCAACGCGTCTTCTGGAATATCGTCTTGCTCTCCTGTGAATATGTTTAGTGCCGGGAATTTAGATGTTAGTGATGATATTGCGCCGGGCATGGTTGTCTCCAAATTTTTGTGTTGAATAATTCTTTTAAATCCTATGGCGCGTAATATGCCAAAAATTCAACCTTATGTCAAATATTGTTTACGGTTGGGGGTTTGAGCGGGGTTGTCTTCCTTTTAGGCGTATTTTATGAGAGCATTCTTTTATGAACGCCAAGGCCTTACCAACCCAGATTACTTCTTATGATCTTCTGAAAAGCTTTGCCCTGATCACGATGATTATTGATCACATTGGCATGGTGTTTTTTCCGGATGATTTGTGGTGGCGCGTGGTTGGACGAATGAGCTTTCCGGTGTGGATTTTTCTCATCGGTTATGCGCGCAGCCGGGAGGTGCCTGCGGTTTTCTGGCTGGGGGCGGTGGTGCTAACGCTTACGGATTTTATTACCGGCGATGCGGTGTTGGCGCTGGATATTCTGGTGACGATTGGACTGACGCGTTTGGTTCTTGATAAGGTCATGGTTTATCTGGTGCCGGAATTGTCTCGGTTTTGGCTGGCTTTTGGCGTTTTATCGGCGTTGGTCCTCCCGACTTTTGTGATATTTGATTACGGGACGATGGCGTTTTTGATTGCCGGGTTCGGGTATATGGTACGGCATTGGCCCAAAGATGATGCGGCGGTTCAGAAATTACAAGAGCGTTACATGGTCGGGGTTATTCTGGTTTATGCCGGGATTGAGGCGGCGGCTTTTGGCTTTTCGACGGCGCAGTTTTTGTTTGTATCGGCTGGTGTTACGGCTGTTTTCTTATTGCTGCTTAGCCCGTTTAAGCCAAAAATTCATGAGGGGCTTGATGATCGTTTGGGGCCGGTTTTAAGCGGGATGCTTCGGTTGTTTGGGCGTCATTCACTGGTCATTTATGTTTTGCATCTTATGGCGTTTAAATTTACGGCGATGGCTTTGGGACTTCATGAATATGGGTTGTGGAACTGGCGATGGCTTTGAGCGGGGTTTTAAAAACTCAGAAAATATCTTCTGCGCTGACGTCGTATGATCTTCTGAAAGCGCTGGCGCTGGTTTTAATGGTCGTGGATCATGTCGGTTATTTTTTCTTTCCTGAAGAGATTTGGCTGCGGGTGATTGGGCGTTTGAGTGTGCCGGTCTGGTTTTTTCTGATCGGTTATGCGAAGACGCGTGAGGTTCCACGGCTGTTTTGGATACTGGCGCTGGTGGTGGCGGGCTCTACTCTTGTCTCCGGGGAGTATCTGTTTCCTCTCAATATTCTTTTTACACTTATTTTGGCACGGTTGTCGGTTGATTGGCTCTATAGGCATGCTCTACGCAACACAGAAGCATTTTTGGGCATGTTCTTTTTGCTTTCATTTGCAGCGCCGCCGAGTCTGGTTTTTATCGAATATGGGACGTTGGGGTTTTTGTTTACACTTATGGGGGCCTTGCGGCGGCATAAAGGCGATGTGGCCGCGCCGAGCTGGATGGTCTGGGCGTTTTTTGCAGCCGGTAGTTTTGCGTATATTCTTGTGCAGAGTTTATTGCTGCCGAGTTTATCTGCGGGGCAATTTTTCTTTTTTGTCGCTGGGATGGTCGTTTTAAGCTTCCTGCTTTATCGCTTTAATATTCATGTGTTTGAGAAGGTGAATGTGCGCTCTTTTCCTCCGGCGCTTTTGCTTATGCTTTTGGGGCGGCGGACTTTAGAGTTTTATGTTTTGCATCTTTTGGTATTTCGCGCGGTTGTTATGGCTGTTGATCCATCGCGTTTTGCTTTTGGCGAGTTTAAGGTTTTTGCCTTTTCTCAGTTGCTTTCATTTTTGCTATAGGCCTGTGATGCTAATCGGTCTCACCGGGATCATCGAGGAACGATCTGTTTTTTAAATCGGAATAGATTGTTTTTGTGTCGGTGTCAGGATTGTTGCTGTAAATATAAATCATGTTTGTTATGGTGCTGTCTTCTTCTTGCCATAGGGCGTAGTAATCATGGATTGAGTGACGTGAAACGTGTGGAAATACGCTGCGAATGGTGTTGTCCAGATTGCGGCTGAATGCTGATTTGAAGTTAGGTATTACGGCAAAATTTCCTAACATTTTTCCATCGTCTTTTAGATGATCTTTAATTTCAGCAAAGAATTCACGTGTGATGAGATGTTCAGGGATGCTGGCAATTCCTTGATAGGCATCCAGAATAATAACATCGTATTTTTTATTCGTTTGTGTCAAAAATGCACGGGCGGGTAGAGGATGGAAGGTCTGGTTATTTTGTAAAGGTTGTTTCAGAATAAATTTTTCGGCGATATCTTTGAGGCTTTTGTCTATATCAACATATTCATAGTGATTGCCTTTATCACCATATCCCAGGGTGAAAGCGCCCGCGCCGATAACTAAAATGTCTTTCGGGTTGTCGGTTTCGTTCCAAATGGGGCCAAGTGCTATTTGTTCAATAAACTGAACATATTTATATTTACGATGATCATCTGAGTACATTGAGGACATGTTTCCATTCAAGACCAGATGGCGTTCATTATGATCTTGAATAATGGAAATCGTGTTGTATTGGTTGTTTTCTACAATGGAGTGTTCTCTTCTCATTGCCTGTGAAGAATTGGTCATTACTCCGGCGAGTATAAGCGTCCAGGTCAGGGCAATGCGCAGGGACATGCGTTCGCGGCTTAGGAGGGTAATTAATAATCCCAAAATGAAAAAATTGATGATGGCGGTGTTGTGGACGCCAATATGGCTCATGAGCACCAAGGTTGAAAAAATTGCTCCGGCAAAAGACCCAAGAGTGGAACAAAATAAGATTTTCCCTGTGATTTTGGCCAGTTTTTTCTGCTTAAAAAAATTACAGCTTAAAGGGATGGTTTGTCCTAGGAGGTATACGGGCATGACTAGAAAGAGCATGGCGTAGAGCGTAGTGGCAATGATGCGGTTTTTAAATCCTGTTTCATATATAGTGTTAAAAAACAGATCAATGAAGCTATAGGATAAAGCGAATAGTAAGAATATGAGCGCCGTCAGTAGGTTGATAATAAGTTTTTCGCGTATGTTTATATGATTTTTAAAGCCGGGGAATATTATATGATTTCCTGGTTTAAACCGTCCGCCTGCGTGATAGCCAAAGGCCAAGGGCATCAAAATTGCAGCAATGATAATTGAAATGGTGTCGGTGCCGCTGCCTACAAAAGGCAGGTTTAGGCGAATGGCTATGAGTTCTGAGGATAGAACTACATATCCTTCAAGGATAATTAGGGTAAAAAGGGCGAAGGTGCCTTTGCGTGAAATCATGTGTTTTGTATAGCGTTTATTTGAGTTGGTTCAAGGTGCATTTTTTAGAATATAGTTTGTGTGTTAACAGGATGGATTTTGTGCGGTTTTTCAGGAGGCAACACATTGCATTGAAAACGTCCTTTAATAAGGTTTTTGGGCTTGTCATGGTCGGCGCGCTATGCTAAATCCTCGCCCAACACGGAAAAAGAACTCAAAGGGAGCCATAGAGCGTGTCATCATCAAGCCAAGCCTCTTCTGTTGTGAGTCAACGCTATGCTAATGCATTGATGGAACTGGCTGAAAAGACAAAGAAGCTGGATAAAGTTGAGAAAGATCTTCAGGAATTGAAGGCGATGGTTGAGGCTTCCGATGATTTGCGCGGGGCGATTCGTAGCCCGCTTTATGCTGAGGATTCTTTGTTGAAAGCTATGGGGACTTTGGCCGATCATGCTAAATTCCAGGATATTACCAAAAATTTTTTAGGGCTGTTGGTTAAGAATGGCCGGTTGGGCGGTTTGCCCAAAATACTTGAAGCCTTTGCGGCGGCTCTGGATAAGCGACGCGGGGCGATTGCCGTGAATGTCGATGTGGCGCAAGATTTGTCTGCGAAGCAGCAGAAAGAGCTGGAGGCGGCATTGTCCAAGGCGATCGGTAAAGAGGTTGCTGTGTGCGCGAATGTGAAGCCAGATATTCTGGGCGGTATGGTGGTGACAGTCGGGTCTTATATGATTGATGATTCCGTGCGCCGGAAGCTGGAGCGTTTGAAAGTCTCCATGGGCGGCGGTGCGAACGAGAATGTCTCATTGAAAGAGGTTGGGTAAAAAACCGCGAATGAACACGAATAGACACGAATTTATGACTATGAATGAACCGTTATTGTTAAAGGATGAAGTTTATCAGATAACGGGGTGTGCTATGTCTGTTCTTAATGAGCTTGGCCGTGGTTTTGCGGAAAAAGTCTATGAAAACGCGTTGGCTGTTGAGTTTGGTTTAAAAGATATTCCGTTTTCTCAGCAGCCCGGTTTTGAAGTTCACTATAAAAGCCAGAATGTTGGGCTTTATGTTCCTGATTTTATAGTGTTTGGTAAGGTTATTGTTGAGTTAAAAACAATTGATAAAATCGGTTCGAACGAGCAAGGACAGGTTTTAAATTATTTGAAGGCGACAGGTTTGGATGTTGGTTTAATCCTAAATTTTAAGCATTCAAAACTAGACTGGAAACGTATTGTTTTATCTTGAATATTCGCGTTCATTCGTGTGTATTCGCGGTTTATAAGAAAGAGGATTTGAAATAATGGAAATCAAAGCAGCAGAAATCTCCGAGATTCTCAAAAAACAGATCGCCGATTTTGGTGCGCAGGCGGATGTGGCCGAAATTGGGAAGGTTTTGTCCATCGGTGACGGTGTGGCGCGCGTTTACGGGCTGGATAATGTTCAGGCCGGGGAGATGGTTGAATTTCCTGGCAGTATTAAAGGTATGGCGCTGAACCTTGAGGCCGACAATGTCGGGGTTGTGGTGTTTGGCGATGACCGTAACATTAAAGAAGGCGACATCGTGCGCCGGACCGGGAAGATCGTTGAGGTTCCTGTTGGGAAAGAGCTTTTGGGCCGCGTTGTGGACGGTCTGGGGAATCCGATTGACGGTAAAGGTCCGATCAAGGCAAAGCAAACCAGCCGCGTTGAAGTGAAAGCGCCGGGGATTATTCCTCGTCAATCTGTGTTTGAGCCGATGCAATCAGGTCTTAAGGCTGTCGATGCGCTTGTTCCTGTTGGCCGGGGCCAACGCGAATTGATTATTGGCGACCGTCAGACCGGGAAAACGGCTGTTGCGATTGATACGATCATTAATCAGCGCACGATCAACAAAGCGTCTGATGAGAAGAAGCATTTGTATTGTATTTACATTGCCATCGGTCAGAAGCGTTCGACTGTGGCGCAACTTGTGAAGGAACTCGAAGAGCAGGGTGCGATGGAATATTCTATCGTGGTCGCTGCGACGGCTTCTGATCCAGCGCCGATGCAATATCTGGCGGCCTATACCGGCGCGGCCATGGGTGAGTATTTCCGTGATAACGGTCTGCATGGTCTAGTTGTTTATGACGATCTTTCGAAACAAGCCGTAGCGTATCGCCAAATGTCCTTGCTGCTTCGTCGTCCTCCTGGCCGTGAAGCATATCCGGGCGATGTGTTCTATATTCACTCTCGCTTGCTGGAGCGTGCGGCGAAAATGTCAAATGATCAAGGTGGCGGGTCTTTGACCGCTTTGCCAATCATTGAAACACAGGCCGGTGATGTGTCGGCCTATATTCCAACCAACGTGATTTCGATCACCGATGGTCAGATCTTCCTGGAGACGGGGCTGTTTTATAAAGGTATTCGTCCGGCGATTAACGTTGGTTTGTCTGTGTCACGCGTTGGCTCTGCGGCGCAGATCAAGGCGATGAAACAGGTTGCAGGTTCGATTAAACTTGAACTTGCGCAATATCGCGAAATGGAGGCGTTTGCGCAGTTTGCATCTGATCTGGACGCCTCGACGCAGAAATTGCTGGCGCGTGGTGAGCGTTTGACCGTGCTTTTGAAGCAGCCGCAATATTCTCCGCTGACCGTTGAAGAACAGGTTGTAGTGATTTTTGCCGGAACTAAAGGTTATCTCGACGGGATTGCCGTTTCCGATGTAGAGACTTATGAGGCGCGCTTGCTGGAGACATTGCGCTCATCGGGGCAGGGTCTTCTTGACAGGCTTGCGGAAGAAAAGAAAATTTCTGATGAGCTGGAAGCCAAGCTGCGTGAATTTATTGGTGATTTTACCAATGGTTTTGCTGGTGAGAAAGCGGCAGCTTAAGCTATGGAAAATGATGTTTTGGGAGATTTGGAAAAAGCTTTTACTGCGGCTCGTAGATGTGGTGCGTTGTGCGTGGATTCTCATGTGTTTGACGATGACCGGGGTGGGAGAATGGAGTTGCTCATAGCTTTTTCTTCTGCTGATCATGGTGAACCGCGCGGTATTCCCCTTGATGACCCTAAACATGCTGCTTTAGTTTATGCTATGGGAAGAGCGCTGTCTGGTCCATTATACGCCCAGCGTGATGGTGAGGTGTCGTTATGCCAAGCTTAAGAGATTATAGAGACCGGATAGCGTCCGTTAAATCGACCCGCAAGATCACCTCTGCGATGAAGATGGTTGCGGCATCCAAGTTGCGCAAGGCGCAGGAACAAGCCGAAGCGTCTCAGCCTTATGCGCAGTGCATGGCCGATATGATGGCGCGCGTTGCTGGCGGCGTTGTGGTGAGCGATGCGAGTTCTCCATTACTGGCTGGAACGGGCAGTGATCAGAAGCATTTGCTGGTGATTGTGACGGCTGACCGTGGGCTTTGCGGCGGGTTTAATGGAAACCTTGTTAAGAAAGCGCGGGCGAAGATTAAAGAACTTCAAGACATGGGCAAGGATGTTTCAATTGTCTGTGTCGGGCGTAAGGGACGGGATTTGCTGCGTAGTGATTTTGGAAAGAAAATTGAGCAAAAGTTTATCGGGGTCACGGGAGCGTCAAAGGTCGAGTTTGCCGATGCCAGCAAGGTTACCGAATATGTGTTGGAGCGGTTTGATGCTGGCGGATTTGACGTGTGTCATCTGGTTTATAACGAATTTGTTTCCGTGTTGACGCAAAAGCCTTCTGTGCAGCAGATTATTCCTTTTGCTTTGCCGGAGAGCGAAGGGGTGGAAAAAGCTCCGAAAAAGGCGGGAAAGACCAAAGAGGGTTTAAGCTCTCCGTATGATTTTGAGCCAGAGGAAGAGCAGATTTTGAATGCCTTGTTGCCGCGGAATATTGGTGTGCAGATTTTCCGCAGCTTGCTGGATAGCTCTGCCGGTGAGCAGGCGGCGCGGATGACGGCGATGGATAATGCGACGCGCAATGCCGGGGAAATGATTGATAGTCTTACGCTGGCCTATAACCGTGCGCGTCAGGCTTACATTACCAAGGAATTGATTGAGATCATCTCCGGCGCGGAGGCGGTGTAAGATTGAGTAGAAGGAGTATTTGATATGACTGATGAAGTTAAAGTTAAAGTTGCTGTTAATAGGGATTGGCAAGAAGTGCAGGAAACTGCTGAAAGACGTAGAGATGGATGGTGGGTTAAATCTCGTCGCACAGCGAGCGGAAAGCCTGTGTTTCCTAGTCGTGAAAGCGGGACAGACAGTATGAATTTCACCCGTGCCCCGGGTGAGTAAGAGTTAAACGATAAGAGGACAAAAAAATGGCGAAAGCGAAAGCAAAAAGCAAAGCAACAGGTGCGGTTGGCACTATTCTCCAGGTTTTGGGGGCGGTTGTGGATGTGCAGTTCAACGAAGGCGAAGTGCCGGCGATTTTGAACGCGCTGGAGACGGACAATCAGGGCAACCGCCTGGTTCTGGAAGTGGCACAGCACCTTGGTGAGAACACTGTGCGCGCGATTGCGATGGATATGACAGACGGTCTGGTGCGCGGCGCGGAAGTGGTTGACACGGGCGCGGGGATCTCTGTGCCGGTTGGCCCGGAAGTGCTTTCACGCATTATGAATGTGACGGGTGAGGTGATTGATGAAGGGCCTGCGCTGAAAACAAAAGCGCGCTGGGAAATTCACCGCGCAGCGCCGGCGTTTGAAGATCAGGCGACCGAAGTTGAGCAGCTTGTGACGGGGATTAAGGTCGTTGACCTGCTGTGTCCTTATGCCAAAGGCGGTAAGATCGGTCTGTTTGGCGGCGCGGGCGTGGGTAAGACTGTGACCATTCAGGAATTGATTAATAATATCGCGAAAGGCCACGGCGGCGTGTCTGTGTTTGGCGGCGTCGGTGAGCGAACCCGCGAAGGGAACGACCTTTACCACGAAATGATGGATGCAGGCGTTATTAAAGAGCATGATTACAAAAACTCCAAAGTGGCGCTTGTGTTCGGTCAAATGAACGAGCCGCCGGGCGCGCGTGCGCGCGTTGCGCTGTCTGCGCTGACCATGGCGGAATATTTCCGCGACGAAGAAGGTCAGGACGTTTTGTTCTTCCTCGACAATATCTTCCGCTTTACACAAGCGGGTTCCGAAGTGTCTGCGTTGCTGGGGCGCATTCCGTCCGCTGTGGGTTATCAGCCAACACTGTCCACCGAGATGGGGAATATGCAAGAGCGCATTACGTCCACGAATAAAGGCTCGATCACCTCCATTCAGGCGGTTTACGTGCCTGCGGATGACTTGACCGATCCGGCTCCGGCCACAACATTTGCGCACCTGGACGCTACGACGGTGCTGTCTCGTGCAATTTCGGAAATGGGTATTTATCCGGCTGTGGATCCGCTGGATTCGACCAGCCGTATTCTTGACCCACGTATCATCGGACAGGAGCATTATGACGTGGCCAACCGCGTTCAGCAGACTTTGCAGCAATATAAAAACCTGCAGGACATCATCGCTATTCTCGGGATGGATGAGCTTTCTGAAGAAGACAAGCTGGTTGTGGCGCGCGCGCGGAAAATCCAGCGTTTCTTGTCACAGCCGTTCCATGTGGCCGAGGTCTTTACCGGTACGCCGGGTGTGTTCTGTCAGCTTGAAGACACGATCAAAGGCTTTAAAGCGATTGTTGACGGGCAATACGACCACCTGCCGGAAAGCGCGTTCTATATGATTGGCACGATCGATCAGGCGGTTGAAAAAGCCAAGAAAATGGCGGCAGAGGCGGCATAACTTTCATTCTGTCATGCCCGCTTTTATGCGGGCATCCGGATCCCCGCCTTGTGCGGGGATGACAGTAAGGGTGAGATTTTAGTTATGAACAAAGTGTATTGTAACAATTGCGAAAAAGAAGTTCTTCCTGTGCGGCCCATGGGGTTGGGTACATTGTTAATGATTTTGTTGACTTGTGGTTTTTGGATTATCTGCATCCCGTTTTACAGTTTGAGGTGCGGTACATGCAAAAACTTATTGAGCAAAGAAAATATTCAGAAAGCTAAGTAAGCTTAAGTAAATTAACGACAACGCAAACCAAAAAGGGTCAGTATTATGGAAAATAATATTCAATTTGAACTGGTGTCTCCTGAGGAAAAGCTGGTTTCCCAGCCGGTGCATATGGCTGTTATTCCCGGTGATGAAGGGGAGTTTGGCGTGCTGGCCGGGCATGCTTCGTTGGTAGCGTCTTTGCGTCCCGGTGTTGTTGAGCTTTATGAGCAGGCCGGTGGCGAGGCGCGCAAGATTTTTATTGCGGGCGGGTTTGCGGACGTAAGCGCGGAGCAATGCACGGTGCTGGCTGAAGAAGCCGTTCTTGTGAGCGACCTCGATCAAACAAAGATTGAGCAGAAAATTGCCGATCTCAATGAAGATCTGGGTATCGCCGAGGAAGCCGCCGACAAGGCGCGCATCGAAAAGCGTCTGGTGCTGCTTAAGGCCAAGCTTTCCGCCGTGACGGGCAAACTGGCGGCTTAAGTCTTTATTTTATTGACATAACGCTATTATTTTCTTTATGGTCCGTTTTTTAATTTGAAAAAAGGATTCAATTTTCATGAAAAAAGTTCCTGCTGCTTTGGTTGCTGTTGTTTTGAGTGTTAGTGCCAGCGCTGCGTTTGCGCAGGCGGCTGAGGGGGCGCAAAATAATGATATTTTGTCGCTTACTCCTGATGCAGAGCCAACAACGAATTTTGATTGCTCTGGAAAGATGGCGCATGAATATGCGATGAATGATTACAATCAGATTACTGCGGAGGATCCGGCGTTGTATTCTCTATCGAAGCGGACGCTTGGTTTTAACGGTCTTGAAATTAAAAATCTGGCGGATCGTTATGGTGCTTTGCGCACGGCGCTGGCGGAAAAATATGAAACATTGTTTTGTGGCACTGTAGACCGGCAAAATGTTTCTCGGAAAATTTATGAAAGTATTTATAAGACAGGGATTTTTTTAAGAGATGTTTTTGAGTTGCACGGGCAAATGATAGCGGAAGAGCCGGAATGGTTTGATCGTTATTATTCCGATGATTATCTTAAGATGAGTATTATGCACTTTTTAGGCGTTGAGCGTCCAGAAAATGCGGTTGATAAGCAGTTTCTTGAAGGGTATGCCGCGCGGCGGGACGAGCTTGTGCCCGTGTATTTTGCAATAGATCTTGCTACGATTTTAGGGATTGAAGAATTGCCTGAAATGCAGGCTTATCTTCAAACATTGGATAGGATCATGAGCGAAGAGTATGACAAGGCATTTCTTGGAGAAAATCAACAAGATTTTCTTCCTTTGCCCTATGAGATTCAGTCAGAAAAGTCATATGGTAGACCTGTAAATTTTTCTAGCGATGGACTTACGCTTTTTTAAGGATTGTGTTGAGGGTCATCCTTCCCGCGGTCCCCATTTGGCGCCGTGGAGGTCTATTTCTATGAATTTCTGATGTTTTAGCGCTTCATGTAAGGCTGCTTCTTCGCTTCCGACAGTGAAAAGCTCCAGACAGTGCCTGGTGATAAAAGTTTCTTTGGCTGCGTGGGTGATCCATTTCAGAAGATTGTCGAATTCTCCGTCCTGATTCAGAAAGCCGATTGCGCGTTTATGTTTGTGCAATTGTTTCAGGCCGAGCGCGCAGGCGGCGTAGTATGAGTTTTCAACGCTGGGGATGTCGATGATGATGGGCTCATCGGTGCCTCTGGTGATTTCATCTTCGAAGTGGGGGTAGTGATCCGGCTCTTCATAAATATCGGTGGGTGGCTGGTAATTTTCCAGCGCCGGGAAAATGTCTTCGGTGTTCTCGATGACGATCAGGAAGCGCGGGTCGAAATCGGGCAGGGTATTGAGGTAGGCGATCAAATCGTTCCAATAGCCTTCGACATTGACCAGTATGAGCGGTTTGATATGCAAGCCGAGCTGTGCCCAATAGAGCATTTCAAGGCTTTCATCGAGCGTGCCAAAACCGCCGGGCAGGGAGATGACCGCATCGGCCATTTGGAACATGCGTTTTTTGCGGTCCCAGAGGTCCTCGACCATTATGGTTTCGGACAGGCCGGGCAGGATGCGCTCGCTGTCTTTGAGCTTGCGCGGGATGATGCCGGTAACGTGGGCGCCGCCATCCAGTGCCCCTTTGGCCAGCAAGCCCATTAACCCGGCATCCATGCCGCCATAGGTTAGGCGCATGTTCTTTTCACCGATAATTTGGCCGAGGGCACGTGCTGCATCTTTAAATACGGGCCGTGCATGGCCGGAAGAGCCGAGATAAACTGTGAGGGTTTTGATGTTGTTCATGCTTTTTCCAATATTGTCATGCCCGCTTTATGCGGGCATCCGGATCCCCGCACAAGGCGGGGATGACATCAGGACTATGCCATCGTTTTGCAAGCTCTACAAAGTTATTTACAAGATTTTGCCCGCTCTGTGTCAAGACAGATTCCGGGTGAAATTGTACGCCGTAAACTGGATGGGCGGGATGGCTGAGGGCCATGATTTCACCGCTTTGTGTTTGGGCGTCTGTTACGAGTGGGCAGATTTTAGATAGTTGTACGATCAGGGAATGGTAGCGCCCGACATTTAGCGGTGAGGGCAGGTCTTTGAATAGCTCTTGTGCGTTGTGTGTGATCGTGGTGGATTTGCCGTGAACAGGTGTTTGCGCGCGCAGGGTAAGGGCGCCGTAGGCTTCACCGATGGCCTGGTGACCGAGACATACGCCGAGGATAGGCAGCGTGGGGCCGAGCGTTTTGACGGCTTCAATACATATGCCTGCTTCTTTCGGGGTGCATGGGCCGGGGGAAAGGATCAGCGCTTCGGGTTTTAGGGCTTTTATTTCTTTAAGCGTGATGGCGTCGTTGCGGACGATTTTAGTTTTGACCCCGGCGATTTCGAAATACCGCGCGAGGTTGTGAACGAAGGAGTCGTAATTGTCGATGACCAAAAACATGGCTCTTTAAAGCATATTGAAGGGGCTGCTGGCAATATATGAAAATTCTGTACCATTGTGCATTTTTGAGTTGTTATTTGCTATAAAAACTGTATAAGAATTCCTTCAAAGCAGGAGGATATTGTATGCCGAAAATTGTAGCGATAATAAAAGCTGTTGACGAAGATCGCGCTGTTGCTCGGATTTTAACGCGTTTTAATGCGGTTACTGCAGGAACACGCTGGAGCGATCTTGATCGGTTTCAATGTCTTCGCCATGCCTTAGAGGATGAGGCGGATAGTTTACGTTCGATTGGTGATCGTGGTCGGTCTGTTGTGTCTGAAGCGTTGAACAAAGCTGTTTCAGGACTTTCCGGACAATATAACGGGGATGCACGTCATGACGTATCAAAAAGCGTTGTATGGTGTGGATTGTTAGAAGATTCTGATGTGCAGCGTATTGTTGATAGGTTCGCTTCTGTATCTGAAGGGGAAACAGATGTAGTTAAAACGCATCGTTTTGTTAAAGTTATTATGCAAGAGGCTGAGGCTTTAGAACGGTTGAATGGTAAGAAAGAAGAGCGGATGCGTGTTGCTATTGCTTTGCAAAGCGCTTTTGAACAAGTTCCAGAGGGTGGAGGTTACAGAGACCAGCACGCACTTTTTGCTATTGAGGAAAGGAAGCCGGTTTGGAAAGAATATCTTTCTTTTTGCAGGGCGGGTGTCGATCAAGGTGTACTTACAAACGAAGTGCAGAATAACGCGGAAGTGGAATTAACCCACTCGTAAAATTTCTTCTTCGGTTTCGTGGCGCGGGGGCTCGAAGCTGCGGAAGAGGCCTTCGGCTTTATAGAAGGTTTCCTGATATTCGTCTTCGGGCTTTGAATCGGCGACAATGCCGCCGCCGACCTGGAAGCTGACTTTCCGGTCTTCATAAACCAATGTGCGGATGAGGATGTTGCTGTCCATGGCGCCGTCAAAGCCAATATACCCCATGGCCCCGCAATAGGGACCGCGCCGCGAAGGTTCCAGTTCTTCGATAATTTCCATGGCGCGGATTTTGGGTGCGCCGGTGATGGAGCCACCGGGGAAGCAGGCTTTCATCAGGTCAAGCGGAGTTTTGCCGCTTTTGAGTTCACCGTGTATGGTGGAGACCAGATGATGCACGCTGGCGAAGGTCTCGAGCTTGCATAACTCGCTGACCTTGATCGATTTAACTTTACAGACTTTTGACAGATCGTTGCGCAGTAAATCAACGATCATGGTGTTTTCGGCGCGGTCTTTGTCGCTATTTTCGAGCTCGTAGCGGTATTTTTGATCCAGTGCGGTGTTGGCGATATGGGGGCGGGTGCCCTTGATGGGACGGGTTTCAACGCGGCTATCCTTGACGGTTAGGAAACGTTCTGGCGAGGCGGAAGAGATTTTTATGTCCCCACAGTTCATATAGGCGGCGAACGGGGCCGGATTTACTTCGCGCAAATGGCGGTAATGGGCAAAGGGGCTGAAACCTTCCGGCAGGTTTGCGTCAAAACGCTGGGATACGTTGGCTTGAAAAATATCACCGGCCTTTATGTATTCAATAACCTTATCAACCATATTCATGTAATCGCAGGCATCGAAATTGGATTCCCATTCGAGATGGGTGTTCTGATGCGGCGCGTGGTGGGTTGGGTGTTTGATCAGGCCCAGTACGTAGTCTTGTTTACGGCGGGCTTCGTGATAACTGGGCGCGTGAGTGATAATCCAGGCCTGATTTTTTTTATGGTCGAAGGCCAGTACCTGATCGTAAATGCCCAGCGCAAGATCGGGCATATCGGGGTTGTCGGCGGCGTCTTGGGGAAGTTTCTCCAGTGCGCGGCCAACATCGTAGCCAAAATAACCAGCCAGTCCGCCCTGAAATGGTGGCAAGCCACGAACGGGCTGGCTTTCAGGAACCCATTTTTTTATGCGCTCTTTGATGATTTTGAAGGGCTCGCCTTCGATATTCAGTTGTTCTTCCCAATTGGTGATTTGCATAGAGCCGTCTTTATATTCCAGTGTTTCAATCGGGTGGGAGACGACAAAGGAATAGCGGGCATTGGGATGGTCACGATCAGCGCTGTCGAACAGCAGGGAGTATGGTAAATGTTCAAGGGCGCTGAACGCCTCTAGAGGATCGCGGATTGGCAGTTCCCGGATAAAAGGCGTCATTATGCTGGCTCCCTTCACGCAAACATTCCCTGTTGTTGTATTTTTTGCTATTGCGAGCAGTTTAGACTGCATTTTTGTTCACAGCAACATTTTTAGTTTTGGGCGATTCTGTCTATAAGAGAATTCTAAAATGAATTTTATCCACATTTTCGAGATTTTCGTCATTGCGAGCGCAAGCGAAGCAATCCATCTCTTGTAAGAGCTTTTTGTGATAGATTGCCGCGTCGCTGACGCTCTTCGCAATGACGGCGTGAGGTTCTTATGTGTCTAAATGTTTCTGAATGGCGGTGATGACTTCGGAAAGGCCTGTTTTTACTACCTCTACATTCTTGGGAAAGGCGCTTTGCAGGCGGGTGGGCAGGCCGGAATCGAGCATGACAAACACGCCTTTATCGCCCTCGCTGCGGATGAGGCGGCCGAAGGCTTGTTTGAGTTTGAGGCGGGTGATCATTTCGTCATAGGCGCGCCCGCCGAACGCATAGCGGCGGGCTTTGTGCAATATAGTCGGGCGTGGCCAGGGAACGCGGTCAAAAACAATCAGGCGCAAGGCATTGCCCGGAACATCTACCCCGTCGCGCACGGCATCGGTGCCAAGCAGGCAGGCATGTTCATTTTCACGAAACATATCGACCAGCGTGCCGGTGTCGATTTCATCAACATGTTGGGCGTAGAGCGGCAGGCCGGATTGTTCCAATTCATCGACGATGTGGGACTGGACAGCGCGCAGGCGCGATATGGCCGTGAAAAGACCGAGTGCTCCGCCGCCTGCGGCCTTGAACAGAGCGCGATAGGCCCCGGCGACCTGATCGAGATCGTGTTTATTGACATTATTGATAACGAAAATTTTGGTCTGGTTTGCGTAATCAAATGGTGAGGCAAAGCTGTGGGTTTCTGTGTTGGGATTGAGATAGGCCGCGCCCGTGCGTTTCAAGGCACTGGTCCAATCGGCTTGATCTTCCTGTGAGGAATCGCGCAAGGTGGCTGAGGTTACTGCCATACCGTGGATGTGAGGCCGGATGCTGGTGGCGAAGGGCTGCATCGGGTCGATATGGTGGCGATACAACCCGACATCGACGGCGTGTCCGTCAATGCGCTGGATTTCCATCCAGTCGATAAATTCTGAAGTACTATCAGAGGAGGGTCCTTTATCAAGGTTTTCGAGCATTTGTATCCAGGCCTGGAGCGTCAGGGTGGCACGGCGCTCCAGAGAAGAGCTGAGGGCTTCGAGGCGTTTGCGGGTGTCGGTATCGAGGAGGCCTTCATCATTGGCGAGTTTCTTTTTGAAAATGCGCGCAAGGCTTTGCATCGGTTTTTGTAAATGTTGTAGTGCGGTTTTGAGATTATGGGAGGCTGTGAGCACATCGGGGTCTACCGGTAAAAGTTCGGTTTCTAGTGAATATGGCCCGTCACGGCCATTAGCGCGGGCGTGGATTTGCTTATAAATTTGCGCGAGAAATTGCTCGGTTGGACCGGAGGGGAGGCCGTCGCGCAGGCGCCGGGTCCATCCATCCATCGGCAGGCATTCGGCGACGTTTAAGATTTTGCGCAGAAGCTCTTCGGCGTCTTGCATGCCTTCTGTTAAGTCTTCGGCGCGGCGTTTGAGGCCACGGGCGCGGCTGGCGCGGCGGCCGCTTTCATTGCCGAGAATCCAGCGGCGCAGGTCGCGGGCCTCACGCGCGGTGAGGTGGGCGGCAAAGGCGCTGTCGGCGGCTTCGAAGAGATGGTGGCCCTCATCGAAAATATAGCGTGTTGGCATGTCTTCGCCGGGGGTAGAGAGTGCGGCGGAGATCATGACCAGTGCGTGATTAGCGACGACGATGCGGGCGTGGGCGGCGCTGCGCACGGAGCGTTCGACAAAGCATTTGTGGTAATGATCGCAGGCGGAGTAGATGCATTCGCCGCGGCGATCGGCCAGAGCGGACGTGTGGCGGTATCCCAAGAGGCCAGCCAGCCAGCCGGGATAGTCCGCGCCGGTGAGGTCGCCGTCTTTGCTGGCTGCGGTCCAACGCGCCATGATTCCGGCGGCTATAACCGCATCTGGGTGTTTGGCGAGCGCCGCTCCGGCGGCTGCCTCTTCGAGGTTCAGCAAGCAGAGATAGTTCTCGCGGCCCTTGCGGGTGGCCACATGGACGGTTTTTAGCTCAGGGTTGGGATAGAGGCGGTCGAGTTCCTGATCGATCTGGCGCTGGAGGTTTTTGGTGTAGGTGGAAATCCACACCGTTCCTTGGTTCTTTTCCGCCCAGACGCTCGCCGGGGCAAGATAGCCAAGGGTTTTACCAACGCCGGTACCTGCTTCGGCGAGGATGATGTGGGAATAATGGATGATGGATGTTGGGGTAATAAAAGAGGAGTCCCCCCTCCCTTGAGGGAGGGGGATAGGGGGAGGGTGTAAAGATGCCTCCCCACCCTGACCCTCCCCCCCAAGGGGGAGGGGATTATTGTGTTGGGAGGAGATTGGCGGTGTAAATGCCTTTGCAATCATGCTGGCATATTGCATTTGTTCTTCGCGTTTTTCGGCTTCGGGGCCGAGGAGTTTGGCGAGGCGCTCGCGCGCTTCGTCCTCGGTTACGCCATGGTGAGAGGCAGGTGGAGGAGGGGCTTCTTCGGCCCATTCGGGCAGGTTTTTCCAGATGTTTAATCCGGTTTTTGAATTGACGGGCACGTCTTCATCATATGGCTGTCCCAGCGCGGAAAATACGAAGGGCGTCCACGCCCAGCCTTTGCCGTTCAGGCCCATGACGCGGGCGATTTCGAGTGGATCGGCCTTGGCCTTATGCGGGTCGGCGCGCAGATCACCGAGCAGGGCGCGGGTAATGTCCAGCAAGCTCATTGGCGCGTCGTCGAGGCTGGTTGGTTCGGCTAGGCCCAGTGTTTTGCACAGGCCGTTTACAGTTGGGGTTGAAAAGGTCGCCGGGTGGACAAAGGCGAAAAGTTCGAGCACGTCAAAGGCGGCGAATTGCACATCGTTACCAAGTTTGGCACGGCAAAAGGGTGCGTGGCAAACTAATGCCGGTTTTTTATGGATGAGGGCTGCGGCCTGATCATGGGATAGCGTTTTAAGCTCGCCGTCGGCGGTGAGCATATAAGCGCTGCGCGCATTCACGTACAGCGCCGGAATATCGGGCAGGGTGATGGCGGTGGTTGGCGCTGGCGCGGTTTGAATCAACATGCCTTAGAATTAGCATTTTCGAAGGCCAATAGCTGCAAAAAGCCGATTTTGCGCGCAAAAAGCCCCTGATAAAGCCTTCTTTAACGGTTTTCCTATAGAATTGTGGTGAGTTCGAGCGAAAAAGAAAAGCGGCTATATGGATTTTTGGGGCTTTGGAAAAGAGAGCGGGCACGATGTGATTGTAAGACACCCCAGTCTTGCGAGCCGTTTTGCTGATGTCGGAATTCCTGAACGAACTCAGACCCAAAATATATATGTATCTCCGCAAACCCAACAAAGTATCGATCAGCTCGATCCAAAATTGCTTGGTGTGGTCGCAGAGATTTCCGGCGCGGATAATGTGATTTTTATTTCGGATGACGATATTCGTCCGGAAATTGAGAAAATTGATGCTCAGCGTTACGGCACTTCTAATATTTTGCATGGCGATGATTATGCGCATTACGGAGAGGCCTTTGATGCGTTTCGTACCGGATTTAAAGATGCGCCCCCAATCATAGTCCCGAAGGCTGCACAGCATGCTTATAACGAAGATGCTTCGGCGCAGCTTTATCATCATGAGAATGGTCAGTCTTATTGTGTGATCACATTACCGCGTACGGATGATACTGCGGATAGTTATTTTCGGCGTGTGGGTGGGGTGAAGGGCTTTAGCAAGACACCTGATGGCGAGTTGGTTAAAACACAGATCAATATTCCTGAAAGCGAAGTTCTTGATAAGGCGGTGGTAGCGGAAGGCATTCTTCATGAAGCAGCACATTGCGGGCTTCAACATCCTGATACTGAGCGTACGATGCCTAGGGTTTTGAATGAAGAACAGGAGGCGGATGCTGTTGGTCATGAAGCTGTTCAATATGTGTTTCCTGATGTTGGCGCTGAATCTGCCCAAGTGACGCGAGATGCCCGTGCATTTGGGGCTATTGCTTTGGATGATCCTGATCATGCGGGGAATATGGATTTGCATTCTGATCCGTTTGTTTCGCCTGAAGATCAGGTCTCTGGGCATCGGCATGTTCATGATGCTGTGGTCGATAAGGTTGCAGAGATGGTTTCGACGGATCGTCATGAAGCGCGTGAGCTTTTAGACTCCGATCCCCAATTGATGCATTCGACACTGGATCAGATGAATCGGGAAGGTGTATTTTTGAGCAATAAAGCGGCTCAAGCCTATGTTGATAATTATCTGGATGTGGGGCAACGGCGTGTTCCTGAATATGTGGGGGGGCAGTCTGATAAAGAAGCTGTTGTGCCAGTGCCTACACCTGTTGTACCGAGTGGTCCCCCTTAGAAATTTACCCCTTCGGAGGGACAAAAACTTCCGCGGCGTCGCCGGGCAGGGATTCCACATAAATTGATTGTGACGGGAAGGCGAAGCCGGTGCCGGCTTTGTCCTCAACGATTTGTTTTATTTCAAGCGCGAAGGCTTCCTTGATTTCCAGCCACTGTCCCCAATCGGTTGTTTTGGTGAAGCAATAGACGAGGAAATCGATTGAGCTGGCGTTGAAACTGTCGACGCGCACGAAGGTTGAGATTTCATCGGACCGGGCGAAAGCATCGTTTTCTACGATATAATTCATGATGCCATCGCGGATGATCTGGAGCTGCTCAACGGTTGTGCGGTATTCGACGCCGATGGCCCATTTGATGCGGCGGTGGGTCATGCGGGAAAAGTTGGTGACTACGGCATCGGAAAGCTGTGAATTTGGTACATGCACCGGGGCTTTGTCAAAGCGGCGCACTTTGGTGGAGCGAAAACCAATTTCTTCGACCGTGCCTTCGACGACGCCTTCGACCAAAATCCATTCGCCGGGGTGAAAGCGTTTTTCGGCGATAATCGTGATGCCGCCAATCAGGTTTTTGAACAGGTCCTGCGCTCCCAATGCTACGGCTGCGCCAAACAGGCCGAGACCGGCGAGGAGCGGGCCGACGGCGATGCCCCAGATTTCCAGAATGACGGCGGCGCCGACGAACACGACGAGGACTTTAATCGTCTTGAAGATCCATTGCATCATCGCTCGGGTCAGTAGTTTTTCAAGCTTTTTGAGGCCGTGGCTTAAAGGGTCGGCGGCGCGATGCAATGCCCAGAAGATGGTGAAGGCGATCAAGGAGCGTTCAACCCGCATGATCAATTCGTTTGCATCGTCGCTGAGGCCCATATACTGGCTGGCGAAGAATATTCCGAGAATAACAGGGATGAATTTGATTGGCGGGATCAGCGCATCGACGATTTTATCATCGAGCTTGGTGGTGGATTTTGCCGCCCAGTCATGGAGCTTGGCCAGAACGAATTTGCTGAAGATGCCGCGGATGAGCAAAAAGCTGAGTAAGATTCCCAAGGCGATGATGATTGAGCCAATGTCAACGCCGAAAAGGCCGTGTGTCCACACATCAACCACCATGTTTTTGAGTTCGTCCAGATTTTTATCCATTGATTTTGCCGCTCCTTTGGCAATATTGTCGTTCTTCAATGTGTATGCAAGCCAAGGATATAGCATGGACCTAATTGCTGCGAAACCCAGTTTTGAGATGCTGGATTACTTATTAAAACGCCGGAGTTTGAAGGTGGGTGAATTTGTGGAGCCGGGGCCGGATGCGGAGCAACTGCAGACATTGTTAACGGCTGCGGCGCGGGTGCCGGATCATGGTAAATTGTGTCCGTTTTATTTTCTGGTGTTTGAAGGCGATGCGCGGGGGCAGGCCGGGGATATTCTGGCGGAGATTTTTAAGGCGGATAATCCGGATGCGAGCGAAGATAAAATTGAGGTTGAGCGCCAGCGGTTTTTACGTTCGCCGTTGGTGGTGGGGATTGTGATGCGCGCACGGCCTAGCAAGCATCCTTTGTGGGAACAGATGATGAGCGCAGGCTCTGCGGCGCAGAATTTTGTGCTGGCGGCTAATGCGCTGGGCTTTGGGGTGCAGTGGCTCAGCGAGTGGTATGCGTATGATGGGCGGACGTGCTCTGCGTTTGGATTGGATGAACGCGATGTTGTGGCCGGGTTTATGCATGTGGGCAGCCCGGCAGCGGCGGCGCAGGAGCGGCCTCGCCCTGATCTGGAAAAAATTGTAACATTTTGGCAGCGGGGTTGCGGCCTTAAAAAGGGGGACGGTTATGATCTCGATAAATTCGAGTTTCCCGAAGACGGGTTTGATTTTTCTAAATTAAAGCGTTCGGCAAAAGCCGTGCAGGGCTTGTAATCTTCCTCCTAACAATTGCCGTAGTATTGTTTCCAAATATCGGATCTATTGGTTCTTTCAAAAGCATATTTAAGATGCATCTTGAGCGCAGCATTGCGCAGAGCCATTTTGTAATTGGGGCCGACGCCTGATGTACCGTCTTTCATTTTAACTATCACGACTTGTCTTTTGTGGGTGGGGATGTTGACAATATCGCTTCCCAGTACATCATCGCCGGCCAGCGCTAGAGTTCGGGCTTTGTGATAACCCGGACAGGCTTGGGTAATTTTTAAGTCATCAATGGGGCCTAAATCATGCTCTCGTTTGTCCAGCCCCTGCCAAATTAAATGGTTGCCATCTATATCTCTACGGAAATGGCGTTTGCCGATGTGTAAAATCGCACTTAAGGAAAGGTCTTCGTTGAGGCCTTTAAACATCTCAGGAGAAAGGTTTTTTTCTCCAAGGCAGAAAAGTTCAAAATCTTTAAGCCGCTGAAGGACTTTTTCAGGTTTTATTTGAAGATATTGAGAACCAAACATTTACACACCGTAATTTAAGTCAAAAATCTGTTTATAGTTTTATATTAAATCCGAAATAGTTAATTTAGTTTAAATTTATGTAAAATTTAGATAAAATTTTATGAGTGTTTTATGTAAGGTAAATTTTTATTTGTTTTTAATAGCTTAAGCGGCTTTTGTAAATTCTCCGCTTAAGGCGTTTCGAATTAAATTTACCGTATCTTCTACACCGTAGAGCTTAATGAAAGAACCAAATCTGGGGCCTTGAGACTGGCCGAGACAGACTTCATATATGGCTTTGAACCAGTCGCGGAGTTCGTCTTTTTCATAGCCGTTGTTTTTACCGGCGCTGAAAACTTCGGTCATATATTCTTCGGCGGGCAGACCAGAGTCCATATTCTCCAACGTGGTGGCGAGCGCTCCGAGCGCAGCGGTTTCGCGGGCATCAGGGGCGCGGTATTGTTTTTCGGGCAGGATGAAGTCTGTGTAATAGCGGATAGCATAATCGACGAGGCGATCTAAAAACGGTGCGCTTTCAGGGGTGGCATCGGGCGCGGCGGTTTGAATGAATTTCCACAGCGTGGCCGGATCATCGGTATTTGCGGCATTTACCAAGTTGAGCAGGAGCGCAAATGAGATCGGCGTGTGCTGGGCGTTCGGAATGGCGCCATCGTGGATATACCAGGCCGGGTTTTCCAGTTTTTTGGCCGCATCTTGTTCGGGCAGTTTTTCTACGAACTGGATATATTCATCGACAGCTTTGGGGATAATATCAAAATAGAGTTTTTTGGCCGTGGTCGGGCGTTGATACATATAATAGGCGAGGCTTTCATGAGGGGCGTAGGTGAGCCAGTCTTCCATGGACAGGCCGTTGCCTTTGGATTTGGAAATTTTTTGACCTTTTTCGTCGAGGAACAGTTCGTATCTGAAACCGGCGGGGCCCATCATGTTTTTCTCGGCGCCGAGAATCTGGACGATCTTGGCGGCAATATCTGCGGCGGTGACAAGGTCTTTACCGGCCATTTCGTAATCGACATCCAATGCATACCAACGCAATGCCCAGTCTGCACGCCATTGCGCTTTACAGCCTCCGTCAAAGATGCTTTGCGTGATTGTTTCTCCGGCGCTGTAGCCTGAGCGTTCTTTTTCACTGTCGTCGAGAACTTCGAAGGTAGCGATGCCTTTATCGGCATCAATGACTTCGCGCAGGAGGGCGTTGTGCAGGATGATCGGGTGGTGATCATCGGCGGATTTCTTTTGTACAATCGGGAAGAGGGGGGAATAGGTTTCGGTGCGTTCGGCTCCCAAGATTGGCAGTACGGCTTCGCGGACCTCATTGTATTTTTCGAGCATGATGCGTAGGGCATCGTTAAAGCGACCGTTGGTATAACAATCTGCGGTGGAGCTTAAGAATTCGTATTCAAAGCCAAAGCTGTCCAGAAATTCTTTCAGGCGGTCATTGTTATGCTCGGCGAAGCTTAAGTGATCGCTTTCGAACGGGTTGGGCACTGATGAGAGTGGCATACCGAGGGCTTTGGTCAGAAGTTCGGGGTTGGGGACATTTGTTGGGACTTTGCGCAGTCCGTCCATGTCGTCGGAAAAACAGGTCAGTTTAACCGGAATTTCGGGGGCGAGGCGTTTA
Source organism: Rhodospirillales bacterium (assembly GCA_023898785.1). NCBI lineage: Bacteria > Pseudomonadati > Pseudomonadota > Alphaproteobacteria > Rhodospirillales > Rhodospirillales bacterium. Next base: position 235,252 of record CP060239.1, read on the forward strand.
AAAGCGCGCAGGACCATGGTTGTTCGGGCGACCTCGCCAAAAGTGCCTATATGCGGCAGACCTGAGGGGCCGTAGCCGGTTTCAAACAGTACATAGCCTTTGGGGCCGGGTTTGATTTCACCACGGTTCATGGCGCGCAGGCGTTTGATAATCTGCCGCGCTTCTTCGAACGGCCAGGCGCGGCATGCTTGTGCAATTTCTGGGGCAATTTCTTTGTCTATATCAGTCATGGCTTTACGCTTATCAAATTCTTTTGCATTTTCAAATATATAAAAAGCCGGGCCACATAATCGTGCCCGGCTTTTTAAAATCCGGTTAAAATTGTTATTTCTTTAGTTCTTCGCGATATGCGTCACGAACGCGATCGGTGGCTTCCTGGCACATTCTCAGGTCATGTTCGGCCTGAAGGGCTCGCGCTTCCCATTCTGAGTAGTCGCATTCCATGCATGGTTTTGAGCATGGCTCTGGCGTTGCAGGTGTTTCGGCAACCGGAGCAGGAGCAGGCGTACTTTGCATGTGGGTAGCGGTGCGTTCGATTTCGTAAGGCGGGGCATCATCATAAAACCCCATACCTGTTTCGCAAGCAGACAAGCCCAAAACGGCCAGTCCCAATATACATGTTTTTAAAGCAGCTTTCATAGGCTTTGTCCTTTGTTGATTATCTGGAATATCGCGAGCTTAGCAAGAATTAATAAGAATGCAAAGCGTCTTGATGAAAGCTACAAGTTTTGATTTTGGTTGCGGCGCTTTTTGTACGCGCTTCGTTTATAGAGGGTGAGTAATATAATAATATTTATGCATGCGACATTGACGCTGTTGACGAGGCTGAATTTTATGTCGGCTAAATCAAAAACACTATAAAGTAAACTTACAATTGCAGTGTAATTCCAAATCATCCATGAGGTGATTGAGATTTCGCGGCAATCAGTTTCGCTTTTCCAGAGTTTGGAGATTTGCGGCATGTATCCAAACAAAACAACAATTCCGACTGTGGAATAAAGAAGTCCGATAATATTCATTTTGGGTCTTTCGATTTGATCGTAATTTACTTTACATGCGTGATGACGGTGTGCAAAAAGTTTGTTGAAATTCATCATCAAAAATAAAAAATCGGGTTTGTTTTTTTGCGATTATTTTTTAGGCAAAAGGCGTGTGAAAAAAAACCTTTGGAGAATAAGGCGATTCACAGTATATTTATCGGAAGAGTAACTACTTTTGTCCAATTTATTTCACCCTTCCTTTCGGTCAGTTCTGACCACTTGCAAAACATTTCAGGAGAAAACTCATGGCAACCACGAAAAAGAAACCGGCGGCTAAGAAACCTGCTGCCAAAAAGACGACGGCTAAAAAGCCTGCGGCTAAGACTTCAACAACCAAAGCAGCTGCTGCGAAAAAGCCTGTGGCTAAAAAAGCTCCGGCCAAAAAAGCTCCGGCCAAAAAAGCAACTGTGAAAAAGACAGCTGCTAAGAAGCCTGCGGCTAACACTAATAAAAAAGCAGCGCCTAAGAAGCCAGCAGCTAAGAAAGCTGTAGCAAAGAAGGCTCCGGCCAAGAAGCCAGCGGCCAAGAAGCCAGCGGCTAAGAAAGCTGTAGCAAAGAAGGCTCCGGCCAAGAAGCCAGCGGCTAAGAAAGCTGTAGCAAAGAAGGCTCCGGCCAAGAAAAAGCCTGCAGCAAAGAAGCCTGCAGCTAAGAAAGCTGTAGCCAAGAAGGCTCCAGCCAAGAAGCCAGCGGCTAAGAAAGCTGTAGCCAAGAAGGCTCCGGCCAAGAAAAAGCCTGCAGCTAAAAAGAAACCTGCCGCTAAGAAGAAGACTGTGACAAAAGCGGTCGTTCGTAAGGCAAAGGTGACAAAAGCGCCTGCAAACAGCAATGCTAAAGCGCCGGTCAAACGTGCGGCCAGCAAAGCGAAAACGGTGAAGAAAGTCGCCAAGAAGCCTGCGCCTAAGAAAAAAATGACGGCAAAGAAGAAGTAGACTTTAACGTCTTATAAATGCAAAGCGCCGCTGAGGATATCCTTGGCGGCGTTTTTTTTGATACGTGAAAAATCTTGTATTGGGACGGGAAGACTCAGTGTATATTGATGATGTTGTCGGAATTGCTCTGACAATCGCTGCTGCTGCTTAAGGCAGTTATATTGAGAGGATACAAGATCATGGCGACAAAACCTGGATCTAAAGGCAAACCCACTCCAAAGAAATAGTGCGTTTGTGCTCTCTTTTAAGAATAAAGGCGCGGGGCTGATCGGTCCCGCGTTTTCTTTTGGCCTCTTCGCGGTTTTGGCCTATATAAACCCTTATGAAAGCGATGATTCACAACAACGATGCGCCGGTGCAGGCGCAAATTGAGGCGGGAAGGGCTTTTGATCGCTCACAGCCGTTCAGGATCCATTCCGACTTTACCCCGTCGGGGGACCAGCCGGGGGCGATCAAAGCGCTGGTGAGAGGGATTAATGACGGGCTTTCCGATCAGGTGCTGCTGGGGGTGACCGGCTCGGGCAAGACCTTCACCATGGCGCATATTATTGAGCAGACGCAGCGCCCGGCGCTGATCCTTGCGCCGAACAAGACGCTGGCGGCGCAGCTTTACGGCGAATTCAAAAGTTTTTTTCCCGATAACGCGGTGGAATATTTCGTGTCTTATTACGATTATTACCAGCCTGAGGCCTATGTGCCGCGCAGCGATACGTTCATCGAGAAAGACAGCTCGATTAACGAGCAGATCGACCGGATGCGCCATGCGGCGACGCGTGCGCTGTTCGAGCGCAAGGATGTGATTATCGTCGCCTCGGTTTCCTGCATTTACGGAATTGGCTCGAAAGAAGATTACATGGCGATGGCGTTCGGCGTGGAAAAGGGCGCTGCGCTAGACCGCGATGAATTCATCCGCAAGTTGATCGAGCTGCAATATATTCGCAACGACATTGCATTTGAGCGCGGGAGTTTCCGTGTGCGCGGGGATTGCGTCGAGCTGTTTCCTGCGCACTTCGAAGACCGGGCGTGGCGGTTTGATTTCTTCGGCGATGAGCTGGAAACGATTGTCGAGTTCGATCCGCTCACGGGTGAGAAGTTCAACGCGCTGGAAGGCGTGCGGGTGTTTGCGAACTCGCACTATATTACGCCGGGGCCGACGATGGCCCAAGCGATTAAAAACATTAAGGCCGATTTGAAAACCCGGCTGTCGGATCTTGAGGCCGATGGAAAGCTGCTTGAGGCGCAACGTCTGGACCAACGCACGCAGTTTGATATTGAAATGCTGGAGGCTACGGGCATGTGTCAGGGGATCGAGAATTATTCCCGCTATCTCACGGGCCGGGCACCGGGTGAGCCGCCGCCAACGCTGATTGAATATCTGCCGGATAATGCGCTGATGTTTCTGGATGAAAGCCATGTGATGTTGCCGCAATTGCGGGCGATGTATAACGGGGACTTTGGGCGTAAATCTACGCTGGTGGAATACGGGTTTCGGTTGCCGGCAGCGGTGGATAACCGTCCGCTGAAATTTGATGAGTGGAATGCGATGCGTCATCAGACTATTTTTGTCTCTGCCACGCCGGGTCCGTGGGAGCTGGAGCAAACGGGGGGTGAATTTGTTGAGCAGGTCGTGCGCCCAACGGGATTGATCGACCCTGAGGTGGAAATCCGTCCGACTACCCATCAGGTTGACGACCTCATGCATGAGGCCAAGGCGGTGATCGCCGAAGGCGGGCGGATGCTGGTGACGACGCTGACCAAGAAGATGGCCGAGGCGCTGACTGAATATTTAAACGAGAACGGTATTGCCGTGCGCTATATCCATTCGGATGTCGATACGCTGGAGCGCATCGAGATTATGCAGGATTTGCGCAAAGGCGTGTTTGACGTGCTGGTCGGGATTAACCTGCTGCGTGAGGGGCTGGATATTCCTGAATGCAAGCGGGTGATGATTTTGGATGCTGATAAGGAGGGCTTTCTGCGTTCGAAAACCTCGCTGGTGCAGACGGTGGGGCGCGCGGCGCGCAATGTTGAAGGCAAGGCGATTTTGTATGCTGATCGCATCACGGATAGTATGCAATATGCGATTGATGAAACCGCGCGCCGGCGTGAGAAGCAGCTCGAATATAACGCAGAGCACGGCATTACGCCGGAAAGCGTGAAAAAGAATTTATCCAGCATTCTCGACAGTGTGTATGAGCAGGGTGATCATGTCGCTGTGCCGCTGGCCGCGGACAGTGCGGTGCAGGCGTTTTTGCATGAGCATGGTGATAACCTGGCGAAGCTGCGCAAGCATATTGAGGCAATGCGCAAAAAGATGCTGGAGGCCGCCGAGAACTTGGAATTTGAAGAAGCTGCAAGGTTGAGGGACGAGATTAAGCAGTTGGAAGAGAACGAATTAGGTTTATAGTGAGCGAATGGCTAAAGATCACATTTTATGCTTTTGGTAACCGTGTTTGTTCCTTTTAGATTTGAGATTGATAAAAAACATTTGGAAGAAAATGCTAGCTAAACTGGTTTTTTCTAGGCTGCATCATTTTATAAAAAACGGCCATCTTGTGACGGCCGTTTCTCAATTCGGTAATTACGCTTTAACTCCAAAGGGCGAGGGTCTTGCGACCGTCGGTATTTTGTGGTGGCTTAGGGGCTTCGTCCTTGGTCGGCAGTTCGGCGTGTTTACCGTAGTCGCCGGCTTGAACGGGTTTGCGAGGTTCTTTCGCTGTGACAATATTCATTAAGCGGCCTTGCGCAAATTCTGTGCAGACTCTTTGCCTTTTTCGCTTTGTACGTCGTATTCGATCTTGTCGCCTTCGTTCAGGTAGCTGATCTCGGCTGAGCGCTCAACAGCGGTGATGTGGACGAATACGTCCTTGCCGCCATCGTCAGGTTGGATAAAGCCGAAGCCTTTGTTGGTGTTAAACCATTTTACTGTTCCGGTTGCCATGATATTTTTTCCTTTAGCAAATCGGGTTGAAGCCCTCGTCCACCTTAGTCTTGGGCTTGTGTCTGATCAGGCGGAAAGGCGAAAAAATGCCTTAAGGCCCGAAACGTCAATCAAACAGATTTTCTAAAAGGGGAGGTTTTAACCAGTGCCGCTGTTGAAAGGCGGCGTCTCTTAAAAGTCGTGTATCAAGTCGTCGTATAGTCAAACGTGATGGCATTAAGCGCAGGTCTTGGCGCATATGTCAAACTTATTCGAAGGCTTGACAAAATATGAATAAATTCCTATAATATGGCTTTTAGCCGTAGTAAAAGGAGTGAGCGCATGGCGGTATAATGAGAAGATTGGCGTGTTTATCACGCGAGCGCTGGGCGGAGAAGCAAAAGCTGCTGGAGAAGCTGGCAGAGGAAAAAGCAGACTGAAAAAGAGGGTTCACTTCCTTTGGCCGAGGAATCGATTATACTGGCGCTATGCGATATTTGATTTTGGCAGTTTTGCTGATATTTTCTTTTCCGGCGTTGGCGCAGGATGAAGGTCATACGATCCGGATTATTCAGGAAGATGGCAGTGTCGATGTGATTGATTTGCGGCAATCTGCGTCGGAACCAGAGCCGAAACCGGCGGCGCAAGCGCCTGTTGAAATGCCCAAGGCTAAAGCGGAGCCAGCTCCGGTGAAAAAAGCCAAGGCGGTGCCTTCTAAAAAATCTGCGCCGAAAAAAGTTGTGGCTGTGCCTCTGCCTGCGCCAAAAATTGTGACGCCGCCGCCGTTGCCGGTGCAGCGCAAAGTTGCGCCTTCGCCTTCAACGGAGGAAGAGGGGGTGAAGAATGCTCCGGTTCAAAAATCTGAGATTCGCCGTGCACAGGCGATTTCTGTGGCACTGGATTATGCGCCGCCGTCCAGTGATGTGGAGGTTTATCGCTCTGAATATAACGGTCAGCGCGTGTTTGCGGTTATGTTTAAGATTGAGGATGGCTATCACGAGGTGCTCGTCGATGCGCATAGCGGCAAGGTTCTGGAAAGCCGCAAGAGTGATATTATGCGCGCACAGCCAAAGCCGGGGCATTTGCCCGGCTCTTTGCAATAATCCAAATATTAATCTTTTTCAGGTTTAATTCCTCGCCGCTTACGACGTAATCGTCATCGCGAGCGCACCGAAGCGATCCAGTGCCACAAGGATAAATTCTGGATTGCTTCACCATCTTTGGCGGTTCGCAATGACATGATACCTCGCCCCTTGGGGCGGGGGTGTTCATTGATCTGATTAGCGCCCGTTTGTGTTTGTGCGGCGCGTTCTGATTTTTTCAGCTTCGCGCAAAACGCGTTCTTCTTCGATTTTCTTGGCTTGATCGAGAATACGCTGATCTTCGGCTGTTACGCCATTATTTGCACTTGTTTGTTCTTGGGCGGGTATTTCTTCTGCAGGTGTTTCTGCGCCGGCTTCGGGGATTTTGTCATTGAGGCGCTCGGCAGTGTTTTCGGTGCGTGTGATTGTTCTTTCGGTGCGGGCGATTGTGTTTTCCACTTTTGAAACGGCGTTGTCTATCCGGTCGAGAAAGCTTTGTGCCTGAGAGGCGGTTGGAAGTGTCAATGCAGCTAAATAAGACAGGGCTATGGCGGTGCGTTTCATGATGATTTTCCTCAAGATATTGCGATAGGCTGTTTTTATAGCGAATTTTTGTAGAGATTTCAATCTAAGGATATGGATTAATCGTTGAAGTCGTGGCCATCTATATCACCGGCGGCGGATTCTATCGATGCGATACGTGCGAGTGGATCGAAAATTTCCGGGTTTTGCATGGCATGGTCTAGCGGGCCTTCGCAGCCTTTGGCGTTGTATATCCCCATCATCAAGGTGCGGCGCTGCTCTGCGATGTCCTGAATGTTATCGGCTTCGTTGGCGTTGTGTCCGACGTTATGGTCTAGTAAAAAGCCGCCAACAGCTAGCCCGATGCCGCCGGTGACCGAGCCGATGAGCAAGGATCCTATTGCGCCTGCGGCTGTTACCGCGTGACTTTGTATTCTGGATTTGGCTTTGATTTCCTGTGTGGCGTAGATTACATCGCGCATGCGCATGGCTTCACTGGATAGGGCGCCACAATGCATATTGGTGTCGCCTTGACGGCTGATTTGGAGGTTTTCTGTTAGTTCATATGGCTGTGTGTCTTGCGGGGGTGTTGTTGTGGGTGGCGGCTCTGGCGTTGGTTTCGCGCTTACTTTTTCAACCGGTTTTTTGAGCTCAATGCTAATTTGTTCAAGTAGAAATTTTGCTTTGCTTAAGGTTTTGTGGTCAGCGTTGACGTTGGTATATGAAGGTTTGCGCTCGGGCAGCGGCATGTCATTTGCGAAGCTGTGTATGGCAGTTAATGAAAGCGTGGCTGCGCATGAGAGCGCTAAAAGAAATTTCATTATGTCCTCCCTGCGCTATTCTGGCATTTTTGCAGGTTCGGGGCAATGTTTTGTCAGTCTATTTCCACAAGTCATACAAATTGTATGATGTTTTTATGGGGAGGAGAAAAGTTCGGGCTTGTTTGGAAGGGATTATAGGGATAGTTTTGCGCCATGAATATTTATATTGAGACAGATCGTCTGCTTTTGCGTGATTGGAAAGAGGAAGACCGTGCGCCGTTTGCGCGGCTGAATGCCGATCCGCTGGTGATGGAATATATGCCGCGGCCACTGGATGAAAAAGCCAGTAATAAGCTGGTTGGGCATTTTGAAGATCACCTTGCGCGGAAAGGATATGGGTTATTTGCCGTTGAGGTCAAAGAAAGCGGGCAGTTCGCCGGGTTTGTCGGGCTTGATACTGTGCGTTTTACCGCGCATTTTACATCGCCGAAGAAGCCTGCGACGGAAATTGCATGGCGTCTGGATTATGAGTTTTGGGGAAAGGGCTATGGCAGTGAGGCGGCGAGCGCTGTTTTGGATTATGGCCTCACGGATTTGAAGCTTAAAGAGATTGTCGGGTTTACGGTGTATGACAATACACGCTCTATTCAGTTGATGGAGAAAATCGGGATGGTGCGCGACGAGGATGGGGATTTTGCGTATCCGACTTTGCGCAAAGGGCATCCGATGGGGCATCTGGTTTTGTACCGCGCATCATAATCATCTGAATAAGGCTGTGAGTATATCTGTGGGTGTTTGTAAAAATCTTATATTTTATAAGCCATTGTGATTTTATGTTGATCGCGCTATAGTAGGGCTTGGATGGTGTTCATGCATCCTCACTGCTTTCCTTGTTTTAACATTGATATTTCAGGATTTTTTGCGATGAAAACGGCTCGTGCACTTCTTTTGGTTTCTCCATTTTTGCTTGGCGCTTGCGGGGAGGGATTTGAACTGGTTCAAACCGACACTATGTTTCCATATGGCAATCAGCGTACAGCTGGGAGTGGGCATGCTTATGTTTTGGCGAAGATGTTGCCCAAAAAAGAGATGAAGTTGCAGCCTGTGGCTGCACGTCCGGCGCCGCAGCCATTGCAGGAAACCAAGGACATTATTGAAGATATTCCTGCGCCTGTGGAGCCGCAGCCACAAAAAGCGGAAGAGATCTTCCGTGAGCAGCAGGAAAAATAAAACTTTCAAATACACTGTGATAAATTGGTTGCAAATTTGAGTTTTCTGCGCTTCCGATACTCAAATACTTTTATGTATGTTCTGTTTCGGTTCTCGAAAACTCAAATTTTCGCCGAATTTCTCTTTGTGTATTTAAAAGTTTTGAAAAACTTTATAGGCACGTAAAAACCAAGGGGCTTGTTCAAATTTGAAATAGTTTTGATGTTTATTGGATTGAAAACTCACCAAAAATTAAACGATTATATTTAACATAATAATTATGGGTGCGTTCACGGCATCTTAAATTTTGTGATCAATGTATCACTGTAAATGGCTGAGAGGTCTTCGTAAAGTGCAAAAGAAAGTCCCTTGGTTATCATATTTTATAACATAAGAGAAAGGGTGTATTCATGACAATGGATGTCGAAACTATAGTGGCTGTCTCACTAATGATGGCTGTGTTCTCCGCGGTTGCCGCCGTTGGAACGTCTCTGGTTCTTGGGGCCGGGTTTGAAAGGCTTCGGAACGGGTTTGAAATTATCAGCAAACAGACTGGTTTTTTCAGCGATGCTATTCACAAGCTGGAGCAAAAAGTTGATGTTGTTGATGGCCAGGCCAGTAAATTCAGCGAGTCGATTACGGCGTTGGATGCCAAGGTTAACAATGTTGGTGAACAGGCCAATGTGTTTAGCGATACGGTGGCCAAGCTTGATAAAAAGGTCAGTGTTGTTGATCAGCAGACCGGTTTCTTTAGTGATGCTATTCACAAACTGGAGAAAAAGGTTGATTTGGTTAGCGGGCATGAAGAGATTGTGGCTGAGAAAATGGAGAAATCGGCTGCGCATGATCTGATCAGTACCGGTAAGGCTGAAGCTCTGGTTGCTCATGCTGAGGATCTTTTGTCTCAGGTTGGTGATTTGGCGTCAAAGATCCAGATACAGCAGGAGATTCAAAATATACCGGTATCCGGGCAGGCGTTACATCTTAATATGCCACGAAATTTACAACAATTTTCATTGCAAAGTGGATTTGCAGATCAAGAAGAGGTCCACTATCATTAAGGCGTAAAATTCGCGTGTCGATTTATTGATATTGCGTGAGAAATAAAATACGGGCCCTGCTTAGGTAGGACCCGTATTTTTATGTTTGTACTTGTTTTGAGGCGTTGCTTTTTTGCTCTGTGGAGGGCATGGCGTTTGCCCAGATATGTTCGAAGCGTTTTTTCTCGGATTCGTGAGCGATGTTGCTGTCGATGATGATGATTATAGATTGATCCCAAAGCTGGAAGGCTACTTTGCCAGTGTATATGAATGTGAGTATGCAGCGCTGGCCTATGTCTGCAGGAACCCAGCGACATTCATCATTCGGGCTGAGTATGTTTTTGGTGCCTTCAGGGCATAAAATGCGTTGGCGGATATGGTTGGTTTTAATCAGATCAATGTGATCAAAGAGTTTTTGCGTTGGAACCTGGCTGGACAGGTTGTTGTTAGCGTTCATGATCAGGATTTCTCCGTTTCGCGCAGCCATGGTGCTTTGGATGTCTTCGAGGAGGATGCTCATGGATTCCGGTCCGTGGAGGATGCGAACATCTTCGGTTTTCTTGCGAATACCGTTTTGCCCCAGGAATTCCATTTCGGCGCTTTCGAAGGCCATGCGGATCGCGCGCAGGGATTCTGCCTTGATGTCGGAATGACCTTTTTCAAAATTATTGATAGCCGTTTTGGAAAGTCCAGAGGCATCAGCGAGGTTTTGCTGAGTCCATCCCAGGATTCCGCGTGCGCCTCTGCATTGTTCGATTGAGATCATGTGTGCTTACATCCTTTTTATATTAGTAATCTATTTATATGAGCGAAAAAGTCAAAGAGGGATTGAAAGAAAACTTGCATTATTTTTTAAAATGAAATATTAGAATGCTCTAGTTGAATTTTTTTTGTGTGTGGAGAGTTATTATGGAATACCCCCGATTCTGTCAAGAATTGGCGCTGGAACGGTGCCGTCTTTGTGTAGCACAGCTTTGTGCGACTCATTATTTTGTTGATTGCGGTTCTGAAACAGATCCGGCGCGTCGCGAAATGATGGAAGATTTGCTGAAAGCATTGTCACGGGATTTGGACGCGTTGGAACATTCCTTGTTTTCGTCATCGTGATATATGGCTGTCTTTGTGTAGAATAGCTTTTTTCGTTTATATCTTTTTACGGCGCTGGCCAAGGGTGCGATGATTGATTAAACTTTTTGTAGAAAGAGATGTGCGCAGCGTTTTTGCGTATATGTTCAAGGAGTTTTCGTCTTGTCGATCTGGTTTGTACTTTGGTTTTTTATCTCTGCGGCTTTGCTTGGTTTTTTAGGGTGGTCTTTGTTGATTTTGTATCAGCAGAAGAAGACGTGGAAAGCCTTTGCCGCCAAGCATAAATTGCGCTTTAAGCCTAACTCCATGATGGAGGGGGCGGAGATGGAAGGGAACATTGATTCCTATAAGGTCAGTTTTTTTACCAGTGAGCATTTGAATCCCGATATGCGTTCAAGCCGTAAATTGACGGCTGTTGAGGTCGGGTTGCATAGCACTATGCCGATAGACGGTGCTATTGCGAGTGGTCAGATGATTTCCTTCATCAAAACGTTGAATTTTAAGATGGAAGTTCGCCCTAAGCACAAAGATTGGAGCCTGGAATATTTGGTTGTGGGGGATAACCGGTTTGTTTTGGATGCATATCTTACAGATGAGCGGATTGAATTACTTGTCAAACTTATGAAGATTAAAAACTCTTGTATGGTTTTAATCTTCAAGGGGGATCGGATGTTATTGCGCGTTGATATGGCCGATCCTATGATTTCTGCAGAATATTTGGACAGGTTTGTGAAGCTATTGTTGAAGGCGGCGAAGACCTTGGAAGTGTCTTCCGATGAAGCCAAAAAGCTTAAGGCGGAAGAGGTGCGCGGGGTGGGGAAAGATTCTTCTTTGGTGCTTGATGATACGGTGGAGGCGGGCGCAAGTGGCTTGCAGCTTGAGGATGATGATCTTGATGCGGGCGATGGTGAAGAGTCAGAGCCGCAGCCGCAAAAAGAAGAGACTGAGCCTGTTGAGAAGACTCAGAAGAGTTCACAAAAGAAAGCTAAGCCTAGAGATTAAGTGTATCTCCAGATTTGAAAGTCATACGGGGCCATGGGGGCTGTGGATTGGTTTTTGGTCGGGAAGGTTGTTTCTATATTATCGGGTAAAAGAAATGGCGGCAGTGTCTGGCTGGCATTTTCCAGATTAAAAATGCAGATCAGAGTTTGACCTTTATTTTTACGCTCAAGGGCCAGCAGAGTATCTGAGTCTGTTTCGAGAAAGGTGATGGTGCCGGAAATGAGGGCGGGCTGATTTTTGCGCCAGCTTAGAAATTTGCGGGTAAAATTGAGTGCGGAGGTTGGATCGCTGTCTTGTTTTTCAATGTTGAGGGGCAGGTGTGTTTCGGCCATTGGCAGCCATGGCTTGCCGGTTGTAAAACCGGCTTGCGGCATTTTATTCCACGGCAGGGGGGTTCGGCAGCCATCACGGCCTTGCCAGTCGGGCCAGAGATGTTTGCCCCATGGATCTTGTAAATCTTCGAATTTCAGCTTTGCTTCTGGCAGGCCGAGCTCCTCGCCTTGATAGAGGAAGAAAGAGCCTTGCAGGCATCCCAGTAGTGCGATGAGGGTTTTGGACAGACGCGGGTTATGGTCGAATCCTTCGCCTTTATCGCACCAGCGTGAAGCGGCGCGGACAACATCGTGGTTGGAAAAGGCCCATGTGGGCCATGCGCCGGGGGCCTGGTTTAGAAAATTTTCAACGGGATCGCGGATAAGATCGGCGGTGAGGCGCTTATGGGCTCCGGCGCAGAGTTGGGGGCTGTATATGGTATGAAGGCGTTTGTCGCCGCTGCAATAATCGGCGGCGAGTTTGAAGAAGTGATCGTCGCCGCCTTCACCGATGATAATGCGTTCAGGGTATTGGTCTATTAGTGCGCGGACGCGCTGTATGAATATCGGGTTTTCGGGGCGAGTTTTGTCGTAGATGTGGTTTTGGGCAGAGTAGGGATCGTCGCCTTCGTATTGGGTGGCTGGGCCAAGGTCGGCGTCGCGCGGTGGGTTGTCGCGCAATTCCCGGTCATGGAAGTAGAAATTGACGACATCAAGGCGGAATCCGTCGACGCCGATATACAGCCAGAATTTGCAGACATCAAGCATGGCATTTTGGACATCGGGGTTGTGGAAATTCAGGTCGGGTTGTTCGGGAAGGAAGTTGTGCAGGTAGTATTGGCCGCGGTTTTCGTCATATGTCCAGGCCGGGCCGCCGAAGACGGAGACCCAGTTATTGGGCGGGACTCTTTCGCCGAACATGTCGGGCCGAGGGTCGGCCCAGATATACCAGTCTTTTTTTGGGGGGTCTTTAAACCATGGGTGTTGGTCGGAGGTATGGGACAGAACGAGATCAATGATGACTTTGAGGTTAAGCTTGTGGGCTTTGACGAGCATGGTTTTGAAGTCTTCGAGCGATCCGAACATGGGGTCGACGTCATGGTAATCGGATACGTCATAGCCAAAATCTTTCATCGGTGAGGTGAAAAAGGGTGAAATCCAGATTCCGTCAACGCCTAGTGAGGCGATGTAATCGAGTTTTTCGGTAATGCCGGGAAGATCGCCGATGCCGTCGCCGTTGGTGTCGAAGAAGGAACGGGGGTAGATTTGGTAAATGGCGGCACCGCGCCACCAGTTGTTAGACATGGATTAGTTCTCCTGTGCGAGTTCGAAAGCTTCTTCGACATGGATGCGGGTGGTGTCGAAAACGGGTTTGTCAAAATCGTCCGCGCCGATCAGGGTGGTGATTTCGGTGCAGCCCATGATGAGGCCTTGGGCGCCTTGGTCGAGCATTTCCTGAGTGATGCGGATATATTCGGTTTTTGATTCTGTTTTTTTAACGTTCTGGCAGAGTTCGTCAAAAATGATCGCGTTGATTTTGTCGCGGTCGTTTTGATTTTCGGGGATAAGGACTTTGATGCCTGAATTTTCGAGGCGGGATTTGTAAAAGTCTTGTTCCATGGTGAAGGTAGTGCCGAGCAGGGCGATGGTGTTTAGGCCTTGCGCTTTGATGCGCATGGCAGCGGCGTCAGCGATGTGGAGTAGCGGGATATTGATTGCGGCCTGGATCTGATCTGCGACTTTGTGCATGGTGTTGGTGCCGATGAGCATTAGTTCCGCGCCGATGGATTCGAGTTTTCTGGCTTCGGCGGCCAAGTAATTGCCAGCGTCATTCCAGTCGTCGTCTTTCTGAAATTTTTGGATTTTTTGCCAGTCTACGGAATTGAGCAGGATTTTGGAATTATTGATCGGACCAAGGTGGTCCTGCGCCAGTTCATTGAGCCATTTGTAGTAATGGAGGGATGATACCCAGCTCATCCCTCCAAGTATTCCAATCGTTTTCATTTTAGCCGTTTACTCAGCAGCGGCTTCGCTGTTGTCGGATTCTTCTGCAGAAGGTTCACCAGCGGCAGGTTCTGTGATTTCAGCTTCGGCAGGCGCTTTGGTTTCTGGCGCAGCAGGTGTCTCTGCTGCGGCTGAATTATTTGTCGCGTCGCTGGCAATCATCGCTTTGATGATTTTGTCAGGGTTGGCAGGCGGCTCACCGCGGGTAATCGCATCAACAAATTCCATACCGCCTGTAACCTGGCCCCATACCGTGTATTGGCCGGTCAGGAAGGAGCAGCCATCATCGGAAAAGCATATGAAAAACTGAGAATTCGCGCTGTTTGGGTTGGCTGTGCGGGCCATGCCGATTGTGCCGCGTTTGTATGCGTAGTCGGTGAATTCGGCAGGCAGGTCAGGCTCGCTTGAACCGCCTGTTCCGGTGCCGGTTGGGTCGCCGGTTTGGGCCATGAAGCCGTCGATAACGCGGTGAAAGACGATGCCGTCGTAAAAGCCTTCGCGGGTGAGTTTTTTGATGCGCTCAACATGTGCAGGCGCACGGTCGGGCAGCATTTCGATGCTGACCGTTCCTCCGGTTGATAGTTCGAGTTTCAGAGTATCGGCGTCACTGGCCGCGTTTGATGTTGTGGTCATGAGTAGCAAGCTCCCGGCAGTCAGAATGAGTTTCTTAAACATGTGGTATTCCCCTAATATTGTTTAAAAAAATGTGTTCTAAAGTGGTGCCATAGGGGTGTGGGGAATGCAAGAGAGAATGCGTTTGTAGCGCGAGTTGGTGTGTTTAAGCTGTCACAGTTTTGTTGTGATCTTTGACGATGTCTTTGAGGGTGGAGAGACATTGGCAGCATTCGGGGTTTTCGCCGCCGGAGCAGGCGCGGTAGGTGTCACCGACACGGGCACGTTTTCCGTGGCCGTCGAGATGGTCTTTAACCTTTTTATCGTTGAAGGGGTGACATAGACACACGAACATTGTGGACACTCAATCCTTGGGTTTAAAAGCTGTTATTAAGAATCATTATCGTCACAATATCAGTAATGAAAATCATTCTCAATAGCTTTATTTTCTCATTTCAAGCTTAAGCGAAGCTGAAGGAGGGATGATTCCTTCAAAGTCCTATTCTCCTTCGGTGTCGAGCGGACTTTGGGAGTTGATCTGAATGTAGTTTTCGAGGCCCATTTGCTGGATCATTTCAAGCTGGGTTTCGAGATAATCGACGTGGCCTTCTTCTTCTGCGAGGATTTTTTTGAACAGATCTTCGGTTACGAAGTCGTCGACTTCACGGCAGTATTTAATGCCTTCTTTGTAACCGGTTACGCCTTCGAGTTCAATTTTGAGGTCGCATTCAAGGGTTTCCTTGACGGTTTCGCCGATATAAAGCTTGGCGACTTCCTGCAGGTTTGGCAGGCCGCCAAGGAAGAGAATGCGTTTGATGAGTTCATCAGCGTGGTGCATTTCCTCGATCGATTCGTTGTATTCGTGTTTGGCGAGTTTGGTGATGCCCCAATCTTCGAGTATGCGCGAATGCAGGAAATACTGGTTGATCGCGCCGAGCTCTTTTTTGAGGGCATCATTGAGGTATTGGATTACTTTTTTGTCACCTTTCATGGCAGGTCTCCTTAAGCAAGTGCGCGGTTGATGATGCTTTCGATATTTTTGGTGTAAGCATCGTAGTTGAAGATAGCCTCAAAGGCGGCGGAGTCAAGTTTATCCGTGACAGCCGCGTCGTTTTCCAGTTCGCCGCGTAAGGTTTTGGAGCCTTTGCCGTTGGCGCGGTCTTCCCAAACGGCCATGGCGTTTTTCTGAACGATGCGGTAGGCGTCCTCGCGGGAGATACCTTCCTGGGTGAGGGCGAGCATGACGCGTTGAGAGAAGAGCAGTCCGCCGGTCATTTCCAGATTGTGTATCATGCGCTCTGGGTAAACGAGCAGGCGGTCGATAATTCCGGCGAGGCGATTGATTGCGTAGTCAGCCGAGATGAGGGCATCGGGCAATATCGTGCGCTCAACGGAGGAGTGTGAGATGTCGCGTTCATGCCACAGGGCGACATTTTCGAGGGCCGGAATGACGGCGGCGCGGATGATGCGGGCTTGCCCGGTCATGTTTTCGCTGCCGATGGGATTTCGCTTATGCGGCATGGCAGAGGAGCCTTTCTGACCAGGGTCGAAATATTCTTCCGCCTCGCGGACTTCGGTGCGCTGGAGGTGGCGGATCTCGACGGCGAGGTTTTCGATTGAGCTGGCGATGACGCCGAGCGTGGCAAAGAACATGGCGTGGCGGTCGCGGGGGATGACTTGTGTGGCGACGGTTTCGGGCTTGAGGCCGAGTTTATCGGCCACATATTGTTCGACTTCTGGCGGCAGGACGGGGTAGGTGCCTACAGCGCCTGAGATTGTAATGGTTGAGATTTCTTCTTTCGCGGCGATCATGCGCTTTTTCGCGCGGGCGAAGGCGGCGTAGTGGCCGGCCATTTTCAGGCCAAAGGTTGTGGGCTCGCCCTGAATACCGTGGGAGCGGCCAATGCACAGCGTGTCTTTATGGGCCAGAGCCTGTTTCTTGAGCGCAGCGAGGAGTTTGTCGAGATCCTCGATAATCAGATCGGCGGCCTGGGTCAGCATGACGGCGAAAGAGGTGTCGATCACGTCGGAGCTGGTCATGCCTTGATGGACGAAGCGGGATTCCTCGCCGACATGTTCGGCGACGGAGGTGAGGAAGGCGATGACGTCGTGTTTGACTTCGGCCTCGATCTCATCGATGCGGGCGATGTCGAAGTCGCCTTTTCCGCGCAGGGCAATGGCTGCGCTTTCAGGGACGATACCGAGATCGGCCATTTTTTCAAGGGCGAGAGTCTCTACCTCCAGCCAGATGCTGAATTTGTTTTCTTGTTCGAAAATATTGGCCATTTCAGGGCGGGAATAGCGTGGGATCATTGTTCGTCTCTTTAGAATTGTTTGTTGCGAGAGAGTTTTACCACCAAGACACCAAGGCACCAAGGGGCATTTATTATTTATTGTCATTGCGAGCGCAGCGAAGCAATCCGGATTCCGGATTGCTTCGCTGCGCTCGCAATGACATTTAAAATGAGTTGATTAAAAATCCAGATAATATTCCAAATACAAATCCGATAATTCTGTCAATCCATTTGTCTTTTTGATTTTTAATAGAGCTTCGTCTTTCTAACTCTTGTCGTAAAATACTTTTTTCCGCCTGGTTGGTGTCAAAATTATATGTGTCTAAAAAAGTTCTGATGTCCTCTTCATTTTGTTTTTTAAGCCATGTTCTGAGTTCGTTGTGAGATGTGCAGTTTATAACTGGATCGAAGAAGCGATCAATTGAGGGATTTTTGTCACTTAGGCTCATTTGGATTAACTTTCTAATACAAGGCTGTTTTAAAGTTTTGTTCTTCGAATATGTACATTGCGCCGGTAAGGTCGGTTTGAACGCGAATTTCCGGTGGAATTCTGGTGATTTCAAAGGCGTCGTAGCCTTCGCGCAGGTTCTGCCAGAAGGGGGACCATGGACTGGCGTTGTGCTGGGCCATATTCCGGGCATGCATGCGGAACGGGAAGATGTGCACGGGCACGGGGTGGCCTTCGCGGATTGAGGCTTCGGTGAGGAGGTAGACTTCTTCGATGGCCGGATCGGTGAGCGCATAGCAGCCGTCGGATTTGCAGTCGCCATGGATCATCAGGTTTGAGCCGGTGTGCCCCAATGCGCGGTCGAATGCGTTGGGGTAGCCGATGTCAAAGGACAGGTGGTATTGGCTCCACGGGTTCATTTGCCGGGCTGTGACGGTATAGAAGCCTTCGGGGGCCTGGCGGTCGCCTTCCATCAGTTTGGGGCCGAGCAGGCCGGAGTAATTGCAGATGGGGTAGGTTTTGAACGGGGCGTAGCGGCCGGTTGTTTCATCTTGCACCCATGTTTCGACGAGATTTTCGGATTTGAAGACGCGGATGTAAGTGGGTTGGCCCAGTGTCAGGCCGCTGGCGGTTATTTCAGTGGCCAAAGCGTCCTGTTTGGCGAGGCGGATCTGTTCCAGCTTTTCCGAAGTGGGAAGCTGCGGCGCGCAGGCGGATAAGATAAGACATGCTAGTATCGTCATTGCACCCTGAAGGGTGCAAGCGAGGAAGACCGGAGGTCTGACGCGGCAATCCAGATTCTGGATTGCTTCGCTACGCTCGCAATGACGGATTATGGAGAGCATGGCCTTTAGAGTAATCCCATATTTTTAAAACTGGAATAGCCGTTTTTGGACATGACGATATGGTCGTGGATAACGATGTTGAAAGGCTGCCCGGCGCTGATGATCTGGGTGGTCATATCGACATCGGCTTGGGAGGGTTTGGGATCGCCGCTGGGGTGGTTATGCATGAGGATGAGCGCGGTCGCGCCGAGTTCAAGTGCGCGTTTCATGATTTCACGCGGATAGGCCGGGGTGTGGTCAACCGTGCCGGAGCCCTGAATTTCATCGGCGATGAGTTCGTTCTTTTTATTGAGGAAGAGAATGCGGAAATGCTCCCGCGTTTCATGGGCCATTGTGGCGTGGCAATAATCCATCAGGCGGGTCCAGGAATTGAGGACGGGTTTGTTTATCAGTTCGTTTTTGGCGGCGCGGTTGGATAGCGCGGTGATGGATTTGAGGGCCAGCGCGGTTTTGTCTTTTATGCCTTCGACGCGGGTGAGTTCTTCGATGGGCGCGTGCATGATTTCGGACAGGCTGCCGAAGCGTTTGAGGAGGTCTTTAGCCAGCGGTTTGACGTCTTTTTGCGGGATGGCGAGGAAAAGAACGAGTTCGAGCAGTTCGTAATCGGCCAGTGCGTCAGGGGTTTTGGCGAAGCGTTCACGCAGGCGATCACGGTGGCCGCGATAGTGTGGTTTTTGTGCTTTCTGTGCGGCGGTCATGGCTTAATTTAAAAACTCAAAACTGTGTATCCAAAAAATAATGGTCTACCATAATTAATAAGACTGCAACACATCCGGTCATTATTGAGCTTGCAACAAACGACACTATTATCTGGATTGGTTTTCCTGAAAGAGGAAGCATAAACAAGACAAATGTTTGAGAGGCTTCTTCATCATGTCGTGTAATATATAGGTAATTTATAGCAAAGGTTATAAGCCAAACAGCGGATATTATCTCAAACATCATTTCATCTCATCCTTATTCATAAGGAGGCTTTGTGTACCCCTTTGGAGAAAGGGTGAAGATTTCGAAGCCGTCGTCAGTGACGGCGAGGGAATGTTCGAACTGCGCCGATAGCGAGCGGTCTTTGGTAATGGCGGTCCAGCCATCGGGCAGGACTTTGGTGCGATAATCTCCCGCGTTGATCATGGGCTCAATCGTGAAGAACATGCCGGGCTCTAACACCGTGCCTTTGCCGGGCTGGCCGATATGCATGACGGAAGGGGGCGCATGGAAGACCTTGCCCAGCCCGTGACCGCAGAAATCGGTGACAACGCCAAAGCGCTCACTTTCGGCATAAGACTGGATGGCGTAGCCAACATCGCCGAGGGTTGCACCGGGCTTAACGGCCTCGATGCCGCGCATCATGGCGTCATAGGTGACGTCTACAAGCCGCTTGGCTTTGACCGAATGTTTATTGCCCACCATATACATACGCGAGGTATCGCCGTGCCAGCCATCGAGGATGACGGTGACGTCGATATTGACGATGTCGCCTTCGCGTAAGGTTTTCTCGTTCGGGATACCGTGGCATACGACATGATTGACCGAGGTGCAGGTGGCCTTGGGGAAGGGGGGGCGGCCCGGTCCTTCGCCGTAACCCAGCGGGGCGGGGATGGCGTTATGTTTGAGGGCGTATTCATGACAGAATTTATCGAGCTCTTCGGTAGTGACGCCGGGCACGACAAGTGGTGTGACTTCATCGAGAATAGTAGCGGCGAGTTTTCCGGCTCTCCGCATGCCTTCGAAGTCGGCGTTGTCGGCGTGGAGTTCGATACCTTCTGATGTGTATGTATTGGCGGTGTTCATAAATCGGTCTATCTGCTTTAAAATTCAATATATCTTTATCCCAGAACGCCTATAATAGTGTGAGCAGTATAAAAACCAAGGAAATTCTGGATGGGACAGAGATCTTCACTTGTTGTTATCGGTAATGAAATTCTTTCCGGGCGCACGTCTGACAAGAATATTAACTGGATTGCCGAGCATATGACTAAACATGGCGTGCCTTTGGCTGAGGTGCGCGTGGTGCCGGATATTGAGGAAAAGATTATTGAGGCGGTGAATGTTTTGCGCGACGAATATGATTACGTGTTTACGACGGGTGGGATTGGTCCGACACATGACGATATTACGGCAACCAGCATAGCCAAGGCGATGGGAGTTGTGTTTGAGCGGCATGCGGAAGCGTATCATGTGTTGCTGGATTATTATGGGCCGGATGAGTTGAACGAGACACGCGCGCGCATGGCCAATATGCCGCGCGGGGCGCGTTTGTTGCTTAACCCTGTGTCGGGTGCGCCGGGGTTTGCAATTGAAAATGTGTTTGTGATGGCCGGCGTACCGCGGATTATGCGCGCGATGCTGGAGCATGTGATTGCCGAGATTAAGCCAGGCGCGGCGATTTTATCCAATACTGTGTTTTGTGATCTGAAAGAAAGCATTGTGGCGGAAGGGCTGCGCGAAATTCAGGGGCGTTATGAAACGGTTGATATCGGGAGTTACCCGTCCTTTCGCGGAGGGGCGTTGAATGTGAGCGTGGTTTTGCGCGGAACTGATGAGGCGACTATTCGCGCGGCGACGAAGGAGGTTTTGGCGTTGGTAGAGCGCTGTGGCGGTGGTGCGCAGAGTTTGAGCTTTCAGGTGCCTGTGGATGATTGATGGCGATTAAGTTTAGATGGTGGGCCTGGGGGGACTTGAACCCCCACGGGATTACTCCCAACGGATTTTAAGTCCGCAGCGTCTACCATTCCGCCACAGGCCCATGCAGCGTTCATTCATAGGGCGTGCGGGCGTTATTTTCAAGCCATTCAATTTCCAAAAGCGCAAAACAATACACAAAATACAAAATTCACGTGGCAATGCGCTTTCGCAGGGTGCGAACAGAGAGCTTTTCTATCAGCGGGCGCAGTCGTTTGTGGTCGATGATGTTGTGGCCAGATTTGATTTTGTTGTCGAGCAAAATAATAGGGGCATTTCCAGCGCCGCGTACGACGATGGGTGGCTTGGACATTTCGCATATACGGCCATCGGGGTTAATGAAGATGCAGCCGCTCATGGCTCTGGCGCGCACGAAGTCGAGACAGAAACATGAGAGCGTTGAAAATTGCGCGTGGCTGAGGATGGTGCCGTGAATATCTGTGGCCCCGAAGGCGGCACCTTCGAAATTGCAGGCGCTTAGGTTTGAATCGTAGAAGCAGGTGTTATAGAGCACGGTGCTTTTGAAGTCTGCGCCCTTAAGATAGGATTCTGACATATTAGCGCCGGTGAGGTTGGTGCCGGAAAAATCGGCACCGGGCATGAGCGCATCGTCGAGATTGGCGTTGGTCAGGTTTTGGTTACGCAGGTTTACACAGTGAAGTGCAACCCGATCTGCAACCGCTTGTTCGAGACAGGCTTTGAAGTTTTCAAAGCGTCCTTCAAACAGAACGGTATTGTCTACAGTAGACCGGATTTGGTGGTGTTGCATGAAATCCTCCCTTGGTATTTTTTGAACACACGTCACACCTTAAATTATGGTGTTGCTTTTTGTTTTGTTTTTTTATGCAACTAATAGTTGATATTTCCTTTTGGATGTCAAGGGAAAAATGTTATGTAACCTTTGGTATGGTGGTTGTGCTGCCGCGCCATTGCATCCTGAAGGGGGAGGTCTTAAATTAACGGCCATGGATGATGTAGTTAAAATTTCGCCGGTTGAACTCGGCGCACGTATTATTAAGGGCTATGTGAAAAAGCTGCCTGATACGCCGGGGGTGTATCGAATGCTTTGCGAGGGCGGGGAGGTTCTTTATGTCGGTAAAGCAAAATCCCTGAAAAAACGCGTGGTGAATTATACGCGCCCTGAAACATTGCCGATCCGGTTACAGCGGATGATTAGCATCACCAGAGCTATGGAGTTTGTTCATACGCATACGGAAGCCGAAGCGTTATTGCTGGAATCGAACCTGATTAAGAAGTTTAATCCTAAATATAATGTGCTTTTGCGTGATGATAAGAGTTTTCCCTATATCCTGATGACGGAGGATCATGATTTCCCGCAGGTGGTGAAGCATCGCGGGGCAAAAAAGCGCAAAGGGCAATATTACGGGCCGTTTGCGAGTGCGGGTGATGTCAACCGGACGATTGGGGTTTTGCAGCGGGTGTTTTTGCTTCGTAATTGTTCGGATGGTTATTTTGCACAGCGCACGCGGCCATGTTTGCAGTATCATATTAAGCGCTGCACTGCGCCGTGTGTGGGGAAGGTGAGCAAGAAAGAATATGCGCGGCAGATTATGGAAGCGCAAGATTTTCTCGATGGTAAAAGTCAGGCCGTACAAACGCGCATGGTGGAGAAAATGCAGACGGCCTGTAGTGCGCAGAATTATGAAGCGGCGGCGGTGTATCGGGACAGGATTCAGGCGCTTAGCTCTATTCATGCGCGGCAGGACATTAATGTTGCCGGGCTGGGGAATGTCGATGTGATGGCGCTGGCGCAGAAAGAGGGGCGGTCTTGTGTGCAGGTGTTTTTCTTTCGCGGCGGGCGCAATTACGGTAACTGGTCTTATTTTCCCCGTCATGACCGGGATGAGGAGCCTGCGAATGTGATGGCGGCGTTTATGGCGCAGTTCTATGAGAATAAGCTGGTTCCTAAAAATGTGCTGGTTAATGTATTGCCGGAAGAGAAGGCGTTGCTTGAGGAGGCGTTTAGCTCAAAGGTTTCGCATAAGGTTGTGATTTCAAAGCCCCAGCGAGGCGGGCGTAAGCGGATTGTCGATTTTGCCCTGCGCAATGCGCGTGAGGCGCTGGCCCGTAATCTGGTTGAAAAAGCCGGTGAGGCGAAGTTGCTCGCCGGGGTGGCGGATCTGTTCGGGATGGATGAGCTTCCCAAGCGGATCGAAGTTTATGATAACTCGCATATTTCGGGGACGAATATGGTCGGCGGTATGATTGTGGCCGGGCCGGACGGGTTTAATACGGGGGCGTATAGGAAATTTAATATTAAACGGGCTGAAGCCGGCGATGATTACGGCATGATGCGCGAAGTTCTGGAGCGGCGCTTTAAGCGTGCGCTGAAAGAGGCGCCGGAAATGTCCGGACCGAATTGGCCGGATTTATTATTGATTGATGGCGGTAAAGGGCAGCTTAGCGCTTGTGCCGAAGTGTTGGAGGATTACGGCGTACTTGATGCGCTCACGCTGGTGGCGATTTCAAAGGGACCGGATCGTAATGCGGGCCGTGAACAGTTTCATATGGTTGGACGGGCGAGTTTTCAATTGCCGGTGAATGATCCGGTTTTGCATTATTTGCAGCGTTTGCGTGATGAGGCGCACCGGTTTGCTATTGGGACGCACCGGGCGCGGCGGCAAAAACAGATTAACGCTTCGCCGCTTGACGGGGTGCCTGGCGTGGGGGGAAAGCGCAAGAAGGCGTTGCTCAATTATTTTGGATCGGCTAAGGCGGTGGCTGGCGCGGGGGTGGAAGATCTGCAAAAGGTTGAAGGTATTTCAGAATCTCTTGCACAGGTTATTTATGACTATTTTCATTGAGTGGAGCGTGCTGGTTATTTCTAAGTGGGTTTGACGCTAAACGTGCTATCCAGTATGGAGGTATCGATTGTGATTTTACACATACCTGCTTGTGGGGCTTGTTCTACAGCTTGTTCCGGGTGGTAAACACGATCAAGGGCACTGTGACCATCAATGTCTTTATTTTTCATAGCATCAAGCCCTTCGACGAACCCTTCAAGGGCATCGCGCCCGGCCGAGCCGCCTTCCATTTTTGCAGCTTGTGTCAGATAGGCTTGACGGGTTGCGTCATTGTATTCGCCGGTTGGCTCTATGCCGTTTTGTTGTTGAAAGCTTTTGATTTCTTCGGCCAGAGCTTTGTTTGAGCCGTTGCCGAACATTCCGTCGGGATTATTGTGTTTATCTCCAACACGTTCATGGCCTCTGCCGATGAGATAGCTTTGAATGCCCATAACAGATTCTTCCTGGCGGAAATGTTTGATCTCTACGGGTGCAGCAGGCGCAACCGGTGCGGTTGATTGAGGGGATGTGTCGTCGCAGACGATGGCAACGTCATATTCTGCTGGACCGGCGATGTCGTATTGCTGGTTCGCCTCATTGAGTTCTTTTTCAATGGCTTGAGCTTTGTCTTCAAGTGTGTCGCCTTCAATCTGTTCAACGGCGCCTTTGTCGACGGTAATTTTTGCGGTGCTTTCGGCTTTACTTTCACCAGGGACAATCTGAACGTCGTAAACGTGATTGTTGGCTGCGTTTTTAGGCAAGCTTTCCGGTGAGCTTTCCGGTGAATCGGTAATGCCCAGCAAGCTTAAAAAACTGAAACCTGACTTTGCCATCGTGTTTTACACTTCCCCTATTATCGTCCCACCATTATTCATAATTTAGGTTAATTTTTTGTTAAGATAGAATCTTAGTTCACAAAAAAATATTTATTGAATTCAGTGGATTATAAGAAAGTTCTTAAAACGGGTCTTGCGGTGTTTTTGATCGCATGCTAGCGTTCGGTCTATACTCAGTAATCGTTAAACCACCGCTTGAAATCTGGAGAGAGTGCTCAAGCGAAATTTTTTTATCGAGAGGTACGTGCCATATGTTTCATCGTGTTAAATCAGAAGACCAAGAGCCGGAAAAGGTTTCCGCTCCTACCACAGACGAGCAGGATGCTCAGAGACAGACGCGGGACGATATTACCGAGTTTAAAGGGCCTGACTCAGATGAGAAGGCTGAGCCAAAGTCATCAACAAGCACAGTAGAAACACCCCAAGAAGAGGATCAAGGGACCATGACAGATCAAGATAAAACAGCAACAGAACAAGAAGGCAGTGCGCCAGCAGTGATGGGAGCATATCAACGCCCCGGGCAGGCTCCGGTTCGCGCAGCGGGCGGTTATCCCGGTGCTTACCCTGGTTTGGGCGGCAGTCCTGCGGATACCGGTTCTGATCGTCGGTTGACAATCGGGTCTGGTATCACAATGTCTGGTGAAATCGAGTCTTGTGATTATTTGCTGGTGGAAGGGACGGTTGAAGCTGCGCTTAAAGGCGCGAATGTTCTGGAAATTGCAGAGAGCGGGACATTCTATGGCACTGTTGAAATCAACGAAGCCAATATCGCAGGTCGTTTTGAAGGTGATATCACTGTGAGTGGCCGTTTAACTGTTTCATCAACGGGAACAGTAACTGGGTCTATCTCTTATAAAGAGATAGCTCTGGAAGCGGGAGCAATTATTGATGGTAAGCTTACGCCTTTGTCAGCGGCTCCGTCGGCGGCAAAAAAGCCATCGGCAGCTCCAAAGGTCACGAAGTCGGCAGTGCCCAAAGTAGAGAAAGTTGAGCGGCAACCTGAGCCTGCTAACAATGATGAAGGTTTGTTCAGTAAGGCTGCTGCCGCTGCTGAATAGGCGTTTTGAGGTGGTTTTATACTGCTACACTTGATATTTTTGTTGAACATTTGGAAGCCAGGCTTTATAAGGGCCTGGCTTCTTGTATGTAGCTATGCGGGAAGGGCGCATTTTTGAGGCGGGCGTTTTTACGTTTTTGTAACCGGGCCTGATGGGGCCATATATCCAAAAATGCCGATAGCGCTTTGATGGCGCAAATAAAAAATCACAAGAGAGCGGTTATTTATGTACCAAAGTAAGCTGAATTTACTGATAGTATTGTTTGTTATTGTTGGATTTTTCTTTGCTATTCATAGTTTGAAACAAGATTACGGACAGGCACAGGCAGCAAGCGGCTTGGCAGGTAAGATGATTGTGCGTGATGCCGAGTATTCGCGCGCCGATAAGCGGGCTCTTCGCCGGGTGATGTTGGGGGGGAGTGAAAGCCTTTTGTCTCTTAGCGCTCGCGATGTGCGTGTAGTTTTGAGCCAGCCTGAGTTGGTGCGCCGGGATTTGCCAACGGTGATTTGGCAATATCGTAATAAGGTGTGCGTTTTGGATGTATATTTTACGGTTGCTGACGGTGTGAAAAAGGTGTCAGAGGCTCCTGTGGCGCATTATGAAGTGCGGGCGCGCCAAAAAGGCATGAGCGATCAGGACGTTCAGGAGGAGTGTCTTGAGAATCTGGTTCGTGCAAATGCGGAGGCGCGTTTCGTGCGGCTGGATGGATTTTATAAGTCGAACTAAGGGTTTGAGATTAACTCTATGAAAAAACATGAAAAGTTGATAAAACTGCCAGCATGAAATTTTTGTTATTACTTTTCCTGTTTTTAATTGCTTATACGCCCGCACGGGCATGCCGTTATATACCACAGGATTTTGAGACGCTTTATAATCAGGCAGACGTTGTTTTTATAGGAGTGGTGCAAAGCCTCAAAGAAAGCGAGGTCGTTTTCAATATTGAAAAGGGCTATAAAAACGCATCAGCCGGAAATGTTTTTACGGTTCAGCCGGGCAGCAGTTCCTGTCATGTTCGTTTTTCTCCCGGACAGAAATGGCTTTATCTTGGCGATACGGTTATGACTGGCTCTAGAATCCTTCAATATGAAAATGGGATGGAAAATCCAGAGAATATCGCCTTCGTCGATTCATTCTTTGCTCATCGGGACGATTCTCTTGTGGGGCAGATTGATCTCGATGTATTTGCAGGCTGGCCGCCCAAGGGGCGATGGCGGGCATGTGATGCGGATCAGGACTGCCGACTGATGTATATCGGCTGTAATTCCCTGCTTGCCGTATCGCAGGACCACTATAAGGCTGCCGAGGATTATTATTATAATAAGCGTGGGCTTGATCCCAGAGCGATGGATTGTGCGGTGTCTGCTCCCGGGGAGCAGAGCGAGAAATATGCCGGAGAGATCATGTTAAAGTGCGTGCAAGGGAAATGCGGTGCCTGGCAGCACGAAACATGTCTGAATCCGCCTGCGTGTACGCAAATTTATCGCAATCATTGTACGGTTGAGCTTAAAAGCTATATGGATCCGGAAAATGAAGACAGCTATGGATCGGGTCTGCGGATATTGTTTGCGATGTCTGAAACGCAGTGCGCCGATAAATGCCGAAAAGAATTTGAAGCGCAACAAGGCTGGGCTCGGCAATATTATATCCCTAAGGTCGGTGCGCAATGTTTGTTTAACGACATATTGCTTTTCGATGAGACGGTG
Organism: Rhodospirillales bacterium; assembly: GCA_023898785.1. Taxonomy (NCBI): domain Bacteria; kingdom Pseudomonadati; phylum Pseudomonadota; class Alphaproteobacteria; order Rhodospirillales; species Rhodospirillales bacterium. Next base: position 262,437 of record CP060239.1, read on the forward strand.
CTGATTGCACCCCATGAAACCGAGAACTGATCTTACAGTTTTCTATAAAATTTATAGTTTTTAGTCCGGATGTGTTTTTTCTTTAAATTCGCATAGATCTGCGACAATGCAGCTTGGACAATCGGGCTTGCGCGCTTTGCAGGTATAGCGTCCGTGCAGGATGAGCCAGTGATGGGCGTGGAGGGCGAATTCATCGGGCACGGCTTTCAGCAAGGCTTGTTCGACGGCTTCAGGTGTTTTGCCCGGAGCCATGCCGGTGCGATTGGCGACGCGGAAAATATGCGTGTCGACGGCCATGGTCGGTTGTTTAAAAACAATATTGAGTACGACATTGGCGGTTTTGCGGCCTACGCCGGGAAGCTTCATGAGTTTATCTCTGCTGTCGGGCACTTGCCCGTCATATTCATTGACCAGAATTTCAGCCATGGCGATGATGTTTTTGGCTTTGTTGTTATACAGGCCGATGGTTTTGATGTGCTCTTTAAGGCCGTCGATTCCGAGTCCCAACATTTTTTGCGGCGTGTCGGCGATTTTGAACAATTCATGCGTGGCTTTGTTGACGCCGGCATCGGTAGCCTGGGCTGAAAGCGTAACGGCGACCAGCAAGGTGTAGGCGTTGGTCCATTTAAGATCGCTTTTTGGCTCAGGCTGAATTTTGCGCAGGCGGGAGAAAAAAAGTTGGATATTTTTTTGCGATAGAGTCATGGTCAACACATAACAAGCAAAAGGGGATTCGTCATGGAAAAAATTATTTACGGATTTTATCCATCCAGCCTTGGGGAAATGGTGCTTGGAAAGACGGAGAAGGGATTGTGCTGGCTCGGTTTTATGGTCGCCGGATATAAGGGCGATGGGCTGGAGCGGATGCGGGCGCATTTTAAAGGCGCAGAATTTGTTCATGATGATGATGAGCTGCGCGATCTGGGGGATCAGGTGATGGAGGCCTGGGCGCAGGGGCGTGAGAATGAAATTGCGCTTGATTTGCATGGCAGCGTGTTTCAAAAGGCAGTGTGGAAGGCGCTTTTGAAGATTCGTAAAGGGCAAAAGCTTTGTTATGGTGATGTGGCGAATGATATTGGACGCCCTGCGGCGGCGCGCGCCGTTGGAAGCGCGGTGGGGGAAAACCCCGTGTCTTTAATCGTGCCGTGTCACCGCGTGGTACAAAAATCCGGTGCGCTGGGGAATTATGGCTGGGGCGCGGATTTAAAGCGCAAGATTCTTCGGATGGAGAAGCTATAAGTTTTGACTCTATAGCCCCAAAACATCATTCATGGAATACAGGCCGGCGGGGCGGCCCTTGGCCCAGAGTGCGGCTCGCAGAGCGCCGCGTGCGAAAATGGCGCGGTCTGTGGCTTTGTGCGTGATTTCGAGGCGTTCCCCCATGCCAAAGAAAATGGTGGAATTTTCAGCAACGACATCGCCGCCGCGCTGAACGGAAAAGCCGATCTTTCCAGCTTCGCGCGCACCGGTATGGCCTTCACGCGCTAATGTGAGATCTTGTTTGTCGAACGCTTTACCGCGTCCTTTTTGGATGGCTTTGGCTAAGGCGTAAGATGTGCCGGAAGGGGCATCGACTTTATATTTATGATGCAAGTCGAGGATTTCCGCATCCCAGCTATCATCGAGACGCCGGGCGGCCTGTTCGACCAAGGCGATCAATAGATTGACGCCGACGCTCATATTGGCGGCATAGACAACGGGGGTTTTTGTGGCGGCCTGTTTAACGAGGGCTTCGTCAGCTTCGCTCAGGCCGCTGGTGCCGATAATCAGAATGGTGCCGTGTTTGGCGGCCAGTTCGGTGTGGGTCGGGACGGCCCTTGGCGATGTGAAGTCGATGATCGTATCGGCGCGGGCGAAGAGGTCTTCTGCGTCGGTGGTCATGAAGAAGTCATCGGTGATTTCATCTTCGTTGAGCACTGTGCCGCCAGCCAGCTCTAATTCTTTCCAGTCTCCGGAAAGGAGTTCTTTCGTGATCAGGCTTCCGACTCGGCCCGTGCATCCTGTAACACCTATTTTCATTTTGTCGTTCCTTTGCGTTCTGTCTGAAAAATATATTAATTATAATTACTTATCATCTATATGTTCTTAAAAAATCTGAAAGCTCATCATACAGGAAATCGCTAAAAGGCAAAGAAATTATGTCTTTTCGCGCAAGTTCGAGCATCTGGAGAAGATCGCCGATGAGATACCATCTGGCATCAAAGGGGAGGTCGCTTTTGGTTATGAGCAGAGAAGAAATTTCATTTTGGCATTGTTCGGCCAGTTTTTGGCAGGCCTGGTCAAGTTCATGCTGACCGATACCGCGGTTCATCAAGGCGAGGCCGATGGAATCAAATTGTTCGACCATTTCTGCCAGATCTGGAGGCATGCCGCTGATATAGCCCACGATAATGTCGAGGCCGCTTTTTTTGTCATTGATCGATTTGCCAATGATGGCATCGTTGAAATTTAGCGGGGTTATAAGGGTGTCCAGGGCCATGGGAATTATTAAGCCTAATCCTTCAAGTCATCCCAGAATTCACGGACTTTGGTGAAAAAGCCGCTGGCTTCGGGGGAGTGTTTGCCTCCGCCGTTATTTTCGCTGAAATCCTTGTCGAGTTGTTTAAGGATGTCTTGTTGTTTTTTGTTCAGGTTGACCGGGGTTTCGACAAAGGTTTCGATGTAAAGATCGCCTTTTGAGTCGCTTCCCAGAATGGGCATACCTTTGCCTTTGAGGCGGAATTGCTGGCCGGTCTGGGTGCCGGGCGGGATTTTGACTTTTGTGGCCTTGCCTTCGATGGTGGGGACTTCTAGATCACCCCCTAGCGCAGCCTTTGTAACGGTGATGGGCACGCGGCAGAACAGGTTTGCGCCATCGCGCTTGAAGAGTTTGTGCGGTTTGATCGCCAGCAAGACATAAAGATCGCCGCGCGGGCCGCCTTGGACACCGGCTTCACCTTCGCCGGACAGGCGGATGCGCCGGCCGGTATCAACGCCGGGCGGGATTTTGACTTTGAGCGTTTTGTCTTTTTTGATGCGGCCCTGACCGTGGCACTTTTTGCACGGGTCGGTGATGATCTTTCCAGCGCCGTGGCAGGTCGGGCAGGTGCGTTCGATGGTGAAGAATCCCTGTTGTTGGCGAACGCGGCCCTGGCCATCGCAGGTTGAGCAATCCCCGGCGCTTGTGCCGCTCTGTGCGCCAGAGCCTTTGCACGCTTCGCAGGTATCATTGACGGGGATTTTGATTTGCGCGTCTTTGCCCTTGTAGGCGTCTTCAAGTGTGAGTTCTAACGTGTATTGGATGTCGGAGCCGCGGGCCTTGCCGCTGCGGCCTGCGCCTGCGCGTCCGCCCATGAATTCGCCGAACATGTCTTCGAAGATGTCGGAAAAGGCGCCTGCGTTTGCGCCGAATCCGCTAGGGCCGCCAGCACCGCCGGTACCCATAGAACCGTCGAATGCGGCTTCGCCATAACGGTCGTAAGCGGCGCGTTTTTGTTCGTCTTTGAGAATATCATAGGCGTGGCTGACTTCTTTGAATTTAGCTTCAGCCTCGGCGTTGTCTTTATTTTGGTCTGGGTGATATTTCATAGCCAGTTTGCGATAGGCTTTTTTAAGCTCATCGGCGCTGGCGGTTTTATCGACTCCGAGGGTTTTGTATAAATCATTGGGCATTAATTTTTAATCTCTTTGTTTTTGGGCTTAAAAATCTCACTGATTTGAGAGAAAAAATTGCCAGTGTTTTTGTTGTCGTTTTGGGCCTGTAGACGGCGGGTGCGATTATAGGCGGCGCGTTTTTCCCGGGTTTTGAGATTGGCATAGGCTTCGCTGATAACGCGGAAGCGGAGTTCGGCCAGTCTTCGATTTTGCGGGTTTCGATCCGGGTGGAACTTTTTGGCCAGTGTATGATAGGCACGGCGGATTTCATCGTCCGAAGCTTTCGGAGAGATGTTGAGGATCTCGTAATATGATGTATTGTTTTTCACGCCTGTATTCCCAGTTTTTAACAATCGTCATTGCGAGGAGGGCTTTTCGGCCCGACGCGGCAATCCAGATACTAGATTGCTTCGCTTGCGCTCGCAATGACGTAATGGATTAATTTAAGCAGACTTTTGATCTTTGCCGTCTTCATCTTCGATCTCAAGATCGGTGAAATCGGCTTCAATGACTTCGTCTTCATCGGCGTCTACAGGTTCGGCTTCTTGCGTTTCTGCTTCACCAGCTGCCTCTTCCTGGGCCTTGCGGTAGGCCAGTTCCCCCAGTTTCATGCTGGCTTGAGACAGGCTTTCCGTTTTGGCTTTGATGTCTTCGGCATTTCCGCTTTCGAGTACGTCTTTGAGATCCTGAATTGCTTGTTCAACTTTGTTTTTTTCGTCGTTCGGCAAATCTCCGCCAAGTTCTTCCAGCGACTTTTCGGTCGCATGAATCATGCTTTCGCCTACATTTTTGGCTTCAACAGTTTCGCGTTTCTTTTTATCCTCATCGGCATGGCTTTCTGCGTCTTTGACCATTTGATCAATATCGGCGTCTGATAAGCCGCCAGAGGCTTGAATGCGGATTTGCTGTTCCTTGTTTGTAGCCTTGTCTTTTGCAGAGACATTGACGATCCCGTTGGCATCGATGTCGAAAGTGACTTCGATTTGTGGGATACCGCGCGGAGCAGGGGGAATGCCCACGAGGTCAAACTGGCCGAGAATTTTATTGTCAGCGGCCATTTCACGCTCGCCCTGGAAGACGCGGATTGTTACTGCGTTTTGGCTGTCCTCTGCGGTGGAGAAGACTTGCGATTTTTTGGTAGGGATGGTTGTGTTGCGTTCGATCAGGCGGGTGAAGACGCCGCCTAAGGTTTCAATGCCGAGTGAGAGCGGGGTAACATCAAGAAGCAGCACGTCTTTAACGTCGCCTTGCAGTACGCCGCCCTGAATAGCTGCGCCGTCGGCGACGACTTCATCAGGATTAACACCTTTGTGCGGATCTTTGCCAAAATAGTTTTTGACCGTTTCGATGACTTTCGGCATGCGGGTCATTCCGCCGACCAAGATTATGTCGTCAATATCGGCGGGTTTTAGGCCTGCATCTTTGAGCGCCTTTTTCACCGGATCGATGGAGCGCTTGATGAGGTCTTCAACCAGACTTTCGAGTTTGGCTCGGCTTAAGGACACTTGCAGGTGCTTTGGTCCGTTGGCATCAGCCGTGACGAATGGCAGGTTGACCTCGGTTTGCGTGGTGGAAGAGAGTTCAATCTTGGCCTTTTCCGCTGCTTCTTTCAGGCGTTGCAGGGCTAGCTTGTCTTTACGCAAATCAATGGAGTCGGATTTTTTGAACTCATCGGCGAGGTAATCGATAATGCGCAAGTCAAAGTCTTCACCGCCAAGGAATGTGTCGCCGTTGGTGGATTTAACTTCAAAAACACCATCGCCGATTTCGAGGACGGAGACGTCGAAAGTCCCGCCGCCAAGGTCGTAGACAACAATCGTGCCGTGTTCTTTTTTATCGAGACCATAGGCAAGCGCGGCGGCTGTGGGTTCGTTGATAATACGCTCGACCTCCAGACCGGCGATTTTACCGGCGTCTTTGGTGGCCTGGCGCTGGGAGTCGTTGAAGTATGCGGGAACCGTGATCACGGCCTTTGTGACTTTTTCGCCGAGGAAGTTTTCCGCGGTTTCTTTCATTTTTTGCAGGAGCATCGCCGAGATTTGTGATGGGGCGTATTTTTCGCCGTTTACTTCAACCCAGGCATCGCCGTTTTCGCCTTCGATAATTTTGAAGGGGGCTTTTGAGGCCATGTCCTGGACCTGTTTGTCTTTAAAAGGGCGGCCAATCAGGCGTTTAATCGCGTAAAGCGTGTTTTCGGGATTGGTGACGGCCTGACGCTTGGCAGGCTGGCCGACGAGGCGTTCACCGTCTTTGGAAAAGGCGATCATGGATGGGGTGGTGCGCGCGCCTTCGGCGTTTTCGATGATTCGGGTTTCCTTGCCGTCCATAACAGCGACGCAGGAATTGGTTGTACCAAGGTCGATACCGATAATTTTGCTCATTTTAATCTCCTTAACTTAAGCAAGATTTATATACTTCAAAGCCCGTTTTTCACAGCACTTCTTAAGGAGTAATATAAGAGCGTTGTTTAAAATTGCAAGTTCTACAGGCGTGATTTTTAGCTTTCTTTCTTTGTGTTGTTTTGTAAAGACAAGTAAAAATATCTGCCAGTAGATAGTGTTAGAAACGTCAATAGTAGAGTGCAAATCAGCATATAAGTGCTTTCGGCGTATCCATAAGAAAAATTATCAAGCCAATTAAGAAAGCTTTTAAAGGTCTCTGAAAGGTTTATGTCAGTGTTTTTATATCTGCTTACAAGTTTTGGCAATATGTCACTGTATCCCCATGATAAGAAAAATAATATTATGAGGAAGGGGATAGCGGCGAAGAACGGCAGTAAGATGAAAAGCGCGAGCCAGCCAATGTAAATTCTGGAAGGCAGTGTTCTTTTAATGGTTTTGAAAACGTTTTTATATACTGATCGGTTGTGCAGAATTTGAAAAGATAAGTAAGTGAATATAAATGTTCCTGATATGCTGAAAACTATTGCTAATGCTGTGAGTATAAGATTTTCGGGGGTGATTTCTTTAACTATTGCCAGTACATAAAAACAGGAAAACAGCAGAAATAAAGAATATGTTTCAAATCCTGGCCATACTGGTTTTAACCAGTTTTTGGGTTGATTTGAGTGTATTATGTCTTGATTGAATGCGCTTAGAGGAAAAATTGCCACAAGCCAGATTGTAGCGAGGAACGTTGCTACTTGTAGTATATTGTATGAATAATAAAAATTCGGGGCTGTAAGTAAGAAGCACAATATGCCGCTTATGCTTACAACAAACCATTTTGTTGAGAAAATTGTTTTGTATGCCCATTTGTAACTTTGAAAAATATTGGTTTCTTGTTTCGAGCATATAAGTGTTTTTTGTATGAGTAGTGCATATGCCAGTTGGGCAAATAAAAAAAGACTTGTGAGACTTGTGATTTGAATAACAGGGTGTACGGTGCTCAGTGTTTTCGGAAGAACATTTACTCCTGACAGGAAGTTAAGGAAGGATATTTGGGGGGCATACGGACTGATGCTTCTTTCCATGTAGAGCAGATATAAAAACCCAAGGAGTAATGTAAAAAAAACGCATGTTGTTAAAAAGGCCCAAGAAAGAAGTTTAGACATTTTGTGACCTTTGGTTCTACCGATGTTTTTTAAGCCTGCGTATCAATATGGCCGCCGGGGGGTGTTTCGCCTGTGGGCGGGGTGGTGCCATCATCCTTAACGACGCCGACGCGCGCCGGGCGCAGGATACGGCCATTCAAGACATATCCGGATTCCATAACTTGCATAACGGTGCCTGCCGGTTTGCCGGGAACCGGGGCTTCAAACATCACTTCGTGATAATTCGGGTCGAAGGGCTGGTCGAGCGGTTCGATTTTTTCGATGCCGTGTTTTTCGAAGGTGCGCAGGAGGGTGCGCTCCGTGGCTTCGATGCCATCGACAAGGTTTTTGAGGCGCGGCGCGCTTTCCAGCAGATCGGTGGGCACGGCTTCCAGAGCGCGGCGCAGGTTGTCTGAAACGTCCAGTAAATCTTTTGCGAATCCGGAGACTGCGAATTTTGAAGCGTCTTCGCGTTCTTTGATAGCGCGGCGGCGGGTGTTTTCGGCTTCGGCCAGAGCGCGTTTGGCCTGGTCGCGCGTGGCGGCGAGTTCTTCTTGCAGCGCTTTTAGTTCTACTAGCTCTACGCCGGAAGCGGTTGCCGGAGCGTCTTGCCTTTCTTCGTCTGTTTCTGCGATGGCTTCCGGGGCGAGCGGGTCTTGTTCGTCCTTGTTATACAGGCCGGCTGCTTCGGATTCGAGACGGGCCGAGCGCTCAGCCAGAGTTTCTTCGCGTTCGGAAGTGGCGGGTTTTTCAGGTGTCGGTGTGTTCATGTGTCTTAAGTTTTTTCTTGGTATGCTTTAAATGCAGGCATAATTCCCGTTTTCATGTGAAGAATCAAGGCAGGAGTTCGCTGTTGGTTTCATGTTTATTCGTGAATATCGGGGCTGCGCGCATAAATCATTTTTTCTGTGACTTTAGTATATGGGCCTTTAGCGCCGAAATATGTTTCTGAATCCTGTATTTTTCCGAATGCAAATCTGTCTCTTATGCTTGGCAGTTTGTCTTTATAGTTCCCGGCTGTGTCAACAACGAAGAGCTTGTCATCGTGGTAGTGGCTTTTTTCGAATTCGGGGATAATTTCATCCAGGGGCGTTAAGCCATGGCGCCGGGCTAAAGCAATGACTTTGTCACGCGTTTTTTTCTCTTTTATATCTGCAGAGGATGAAAACAGGACCATGGTATTTTCCGGGTAAAGCCAGTATGTGAATTTTTTCGGTATGCCGTGAGTTTTTAGTCCGAAGCAGCCGAGGTCGTGGAGTTTTGATTCTATGTCGATATGGTTATCATGGAAATCAATAATAATATCACTGAAGGGGCCGACGGCTTCACTTAACAGAACGAGTTTTTTGATTTTGTCTTTGATTAGCTGCTTTTTGCTGAGCGTGATATACATTTCGACCATGCCGGTTTCGGGCTTGCATTCATAGTGAAAGTAGCGAACGGTTTCGCGATCAACATCAGTTTGCCCTTCTGTGAGTTTGATTTGCATGGTCGGGCTGAATTTAACTGTTTCCAGGCTTGCCGGTTCTTTGCTCAGGCAGCCGACAATGGTGCCGGGAGAAAAGATGAACAGGTTTATATCATCCGGGGAAGCATCCGGTTTGCGAAGTATTGTGAAATAATAAAAGTAGTTGGGGGTTAGATTGACGCCTTCCGTTTCTTCGGCTGTCAGGTCCGGTTTGTATTTATCATCAAAGGGGTTGATGACTTTAGGGCCTTCGTCTTTTTCACCATCGCCGCTGAAATCGAAGTCGAAATCAATTTCGTCGCTGTCGCTGTTGTTATCGTTATTGTAGTTTTTGACGTTATCATCGCGGTCAAAGCTTAGTTGAGCGTTGGCGTCAGGGGAAAATCCAGTGTGTAGGAAACACAGGAGCAGGGCAAGGGTGAGCAGTTTTTTCATGGTCTTTAATCCGATGGCTATCAGCAATTTTGAGCCTTTATCGTGCCAAGAATGCTTGAGGCAGGCAAGGGTTTCAGCAATCTGAATGCAGGTTCATCCACGACCTTTGTAGAATAAAGTTCTTGAGATGGGAGGATGTGATGCTTAGTCTGGCGACAGTTAATTACACTTAATCTTGGAGTTTATTTATGGCCCGACCATCTGGCAGAGCATTTGATGAAATGCGCGATGTTGAAATACTTCCACATGTGAACAAGCACGCAGAAGGCTCTTGCCTGATTAAATTTGGAGATACGCATGTGCTGTGTCTGGCTACGGCAGAGGAGCGTGTGCCGGGCTGGATGAAAGGCACGGGCACGGGCTGGGTAACGGGAGAATATGGCATGTTGCCACGTTCGACCGGCTTACGAATGGACCGGGAAGCTGCAAAAGGCAAGCAATCAGGACGGACGCAGGAAATTCAGCGTTTGATTGGCCGGGCGCTGCGTTCCGTCGTGGATTTTGAAAAGATGGGCGAGCGGCAGGTGCGCGTGGATTGTGATGTGTTGCAGGCTGACGGTGGAACGCGTACGGCGGCGATTACCGGCGGGTTTGTGGCAATGCATCTGGCGTTTCAGCATTGGGTGGAAACCGGCGCGATGGCTTCTGTACCGATTAACGATACAGTCTCGGCGGTTTCGTGCGGGATTTATGAAGGCGCGGGTATTTCGGATCTTGATTATGATGAGGATAGCGCAGCGCAAACGGATGCGAATTTCGTGATGACGGGTAGTGGCGGAATTGTCGAAATTCAAGGGACTGCGGAAAAAGAGCCGTTTAGTGAAGAAGAGTTTTTGAAATTGCTGGAATTGGCCAAGAAGGGGTGTGCAGAATTGACGGCGGTTCAGAAAGATGTTTTGGGGCTTTAGATCGTTTGTTCTTGCAGGCGAACGATTTTTGCGTTATGAAAATATTTTTTAGTTGGAGAAATGTTATGTTATTGAACTCAGATGAGACGAAAGAACTTTCTAATATGTCTATTGCTTTTTTAGCTGCTATGGCTATAGGAAATGAAGACGAAGCAAATAGTTTGTTAGTGAAAGATGTGGAGGGTGAAATTAGTCAAGCTGTTAAAAGAATAGGCTTTTTTGTTGGCTTTGGAGGGCATTCCCCGGCGGTTTTGCCCGTGGAATTACTAAAAGAGCTGGAAGGCGATTCCGTTGAATCTCTGATGAATTTTGGTAATGACTTTTCTCTTATGAGAGAGGAAGATCAGCGTTGTGTAAATAATTTAATAAGTTGTGCTCCTTGTTTTATGTCTTAGTTTTTAGTGTTCTCTTACTTTACTGTATGCTGCTGAGTTTCTATCCTGATTTTAGATTAGATTTATGTACGATGAGGAATGACAGTGGCACGTGAAATTTTATCTCTTGTTCTTGCAACGCATAATGCGGGTAAGGCGCGTGAGATTGCGGATTTGCTGGGGCCTTATATTTCGACATTTTACACTGCCGGGGAGTTGGGCTTGCCTGAACCGGAAGAAACGGAAAGTACGTTTGCCGGGAATGCACGGTTGAAGGCTTTGGCAGCGGCGAAGGCTTCAGGGAAGCCGGCGCTGGCGGATGATAGTGGTTTGAGCGTTACGGCGCTGGGCGGTGATCCGGGGATTTATTCGGCGCGCTGGGCGCAAAAACCGGATGGAACGCGCGATTTTAGCTATGCGATGAATAAGGTTGAAGAGGCTCTGGGGACGGCTGAGGACAGATCGGCAGCATTTGTTTGCGCACTTTGTTTGGCCTGGCCAGACGGACATGTTGAGATTTTTGAAGGGCGGGCCGAAGGTCATCTGGAATTTCCCCCGCGTGGAACGCATGGCTTTGGGTATGATCCTATTTTTGTCCCTCAGGGGCAGACGATAACTTTTGCACAGATGGAACCGGATCAGAAGCATGCAATGTCGCACCGCGCTGACGCTTTTCGCCAGCTTGTTGCTGCGACTTTTGAGGACGAAGCGGTGTAGGGTTACGCCCATAAGATTTTATTGGGATTTGCTGAAAAGTTGACTTTTGGGCGATTTTTATTATATAAAATCGCTGCAATATGCAAGGTGTTAAAGCGTATTCAAGGAGGTTGTAATGTTTAAGATTTTAAAAAATAAAGCTGTTCACTTGCAGGCTGCTTTTGTTGTTGGTTTTTTGACAAGTACGACGAATGCGAATGCGCAGATTGGCGCGGGGCATGATTTTAGTGATATTGCCCGGAATATTACCGAGTCGGTTGAAGAATTGCCAGGGATGGTTACATCCATTTCTTATATGATTGGTTTGTTAATGGGTGTTTTGGGTGTGATGAAACTTAAAGATCACGTTGAAAACCCATCGCAGACTCCATTGAAGGATGGGGCTATTCGTTTGGCCGCCGGTGGAGCGCTCTTTGCTTTACCTATCGTGTTTGAATCGATGCTTAATACGATTGGGACAACCGGGGCATCTATTGAGCCGGCAGCGCTCAACAGAGCGAAGTTTAACGTTAATTAAGTTTAACGGATTGTTTTAAATATGAACATTCAAGGCCAGATTGGAGTGTATATCCACTGGCCTTTTTGTTTGTCCAAGTGTCCGTATTGTGATTTTAATTCCCATGTGCATGACACGATTGATCATGTGCGCTGGCAGGTGGCGTATTTGCGGGCGCTGGAGCATTATGCGGAGCAATTGCGCGGGCGAACGTTAACCTCGATTTTCTTTGGCGGCGGGACACCGTCGTTGATGATGCCGGAAACTGTGGGCGCGATTATTGATAAGGCACGGGCGTTGTGGCCGCAGGTCAATGATCTGGAGGTTACGCTGGAGGCAAATCCAACCTCGATTGAAGGGCAGAAGTTTGCGGCATTTAAAGCGGCGGGTGTGAACCGCGTATCTGTCGGGGTGCAGGCGCTTAATGATACGGATTTGCAATTTCTAGGCCGCCAGCATAGCGCAGCGGAGGCGCTGACGGCGATTGAAATTGCGCACAAAATTTTTGATCGTTTCAGCTTTGATTTGATATATGCGCGGCCCAATCAATCCTTGGAGGCTTGGCGGGCGGAACTTGATCTGGCGGTGGAACTGGCTGGTGGGCATTTGTCCTTATATCAGCTTATAATTGAGCGCAATACGCCGTTTTATTTTGATCATGCGCGCGGGTTGTTTGCTTTGCCGGGTGAAGAGCAGGCGTGCTCGTTTTACAATTTAACGCAGGATGTTTTGGAAGGGGCTGGACTGCCCGCCTATGAGGTGTCAAACCATGCGCGGGCGGGGCAAGAATCGCGGCATAATCTGATTTATTGGCATTATGGTGATTATGTTGGTATTGGTCCGGGGGCGCACGGGCGTTTAAGCCGCGATGATGGTAGCAGGGTGGCAACGCGTGAGCATAGTGCGCCGCAGGTCTGGCTGGATCGGGTTGAGGCGAATGGATACGTGGGGCATCCGGCGCAGATGCTTTCGCGCGAAGAGCGGTTTATGGAAGCGTTTATGATGGGTTTGCGGCTGCGTGAAGGTGTGGAGCTTAAGCATTTAAGTGTGCAGGGCGGGCAGGATTGGCACGCATTTATTGATATGGAACGGTTGCAGATTGTTCAAAATGAGGGTTGGGTTTTGTTGGATGATGATAAAATGCGATTGAGCCGTGAGGGCATGTTGCGGCTTAATGCGCTCATTCCTTATATTCTTAAGGCTGAATCTTTTGTTGGGCAGGCAGCATAGGTTCTTTGGGCTCTTGTAAAAGTGCGCTGGCGTTTTGGCCGTTAATCAGAAATTGTCCCTTTTTATTCATTTCTAAATTAAAGATGTGGACGAAGCCATCTTCGGCATTGGTTTCAACGCGGCCCAATGGTTTTAGGCGTTCGAGAAAACGTGCCAACTCGCGCACGGGCAATGCGTAAGGTGAGCTGTTAATGTTTGTGCCGATGACTTGTGCGCGGGAGAGGATTTTATCCAGTCCGGCAAAACGCAGTGTTCCGGTCGCTGTGGCGCTGTTTACGGCGGTGAGGTCGGCGTGCAGAATGCTGTCAAAATCGATGCGGTATTCCGGGTTTTCGAAGAAGGCTTCACGAATTTCCAGATAGCTTCCGGCTTGGGCGAGGATGGAAGGGATTTTTAAAAGTAGCGGCAGACTTAAAATTTTTCCGGAGACTCCAGTGCTATTTTGCAGCGTTTCGTCAATTTCCGCCAGTGGGATGTTATGTTGCGTCAGGCTAAAACTTCCGGTGCGGGGAAGCAGCATTTGTAAGTCTTGCGGGATGTCGTTCGTAATCAAGTTCTGGAAGTTGAATGATGTATGGGCTTTGGCAGATCCGCTTAAGGCGTTTTCGTATCTGAAATTAAAAGCGCCTGATTGCAGGCTAAAGCTTTCGTTTTTCTTATTGTTTTTTTCGGGGCTATTTGGGCTGGATGCACTCAAGCCTGATATAGCGAGCGTTATCTCTGCGCCATCGGAGAATTGCAACGGCGAAAGCGGGGCTTGTTTGCCGTGCTGTATGCCACCGTTTAAGGCTTGTGCTGCAAAGCTGTCAAGATGGCTAGTGACAATGAATTTTTCAATGGAAAGTGCTGCGCTTTCACTGGGGCGGGTGAGCTTGAGGTCTGAAATTTCGAAATATGATGGGCCAGACCAGCGGGCATTATCATCTTCGCTGAAATTATAGCTGAGTTGTAGTTTTGGAATTGTTGCTAAAGTTTTGCCACCATCGAATGTAATTTGTATATCATTGAGTTGTGTATTTATTTTGATGAAATTATTTAAGGATTCATCAAAAATACCGGCTGCTTTTTGCATGCCGATGGTAATACGCAGAATTTCCTGTCCGTCTTTGTCCTGTCCGATAATCGGTGTGGGGATGGCGGTGGTGATTTTATATTGGCCGGGTTTATCATGCGGCACGGCGTTCATGGCGATGAGGCCTATTTTGATTGTGTCTCCATTCACGCTGTGGAGCTTCATTTGCGGCCAGGTAATGGCGTAATAGGTTTCGGCGGCTTCGACGGCTATGGTGCCGTCGATTTCGAATGTACTTTTATCTTGTTCGCTGCGTTGCCGCTCGCGCGTATCCAGAATATTTTGGAGTATGGTTTGGAGGTGCTGTGCGCCTGTTTCATTTATTTCCTGTGCGCAGGGCATTGTTGGCCATGCGCTGAGGATTACAAATGCCAGGATAAGTGTTTGCGTTATTTTTAGCACCAGTGTCACTTTCAAAATTGGTTGGAAAGTTTTCCCGGGTATTTAAACAAAAAATCTATAAGGATGCTATGAATGTTTTAATTGGACATCCGCGCGGCTTTACGTTTATATCGAAGCCTTATTGATATGGGGTTTGCAAGGAACAATGTTAAACGCGCAAGACACACAATATACGCTGAAGGAAGACGCTCAGATTCATTATCAGCCACAAGTCAGCAACCCGCTGCCTGGCGAGGCAATCGCGATGCTGGTTAAAGGCGAGCGTATTTTGAAGCCCAAGGTCGTAATGCTGGACGGGGCTTCAATTGGCGATGTTGATAGAGTGGCTTTGCGTGCACATCTGGAAGGGTGGCTTGAGCGGCATATTGCCAATGTTCTGGAGCCGTTGGTGGCGCTTGAAGATATGGGTGATGCCAAGGCTCCGGTGAAAGGTATTGCGTTTCAGGTATATCAGGCGCTGGGGATTGCGGCGCGTGAACAGCTTGAGGATTTGATTGGTGAACTGGATGCGGATGATCGGCAGGATTTGCGGGCGAAGAAAATTCGGCTGGGGCCGATTTTGGTGTTTATTCCGGCTCTGAACAAGCCTGCGGCGGTGCGGTTGCGGGCACTGCTTTGGGGGCTGTGGAACGATAAAGATTTGCCGATGGATTGTCCGAAAGACGGAATTGTATCTTTTGCGGTTGATTCAAAGGCGGTTGATAAAGCGTTTTATCAGGCGATTGCCTATCCGGTTTATGGCGGGCGCGCAATTCGAATTGATATGTTGGACCGGGTGATTAGCGGAGTTTATGACGCGGCGGAAGGCGGCAAGTTTAAGGCTGCGCATCAATGGGCTGAATGGCTGGGCTGTTCTATCGAAGGGCTTTATGAAGTTCTGGAAGCGATGGGGCATCAGAAGGTTTATGATCCGGCTGAGGCAGTAGAAGAGGCTGGACGCGAAGCGCAATCTGAGGTCGCGGTGAAGTCTCTGGAAGAAGAAGTTGTGGCTGAGGCTGATGCTGGGAACGCAGCAAAAGATGAGAAGGCTCTACAAGAAAAGCCGGAGCAGGAAAAGGCTGAGCAGGTTAAGCCGGAGCTGGCAACGTTTCGGTTGAAGAAGGGGAAAGCGTTTTCTAAAAATAAACCTGTGTTTAAACAATCACAAGGAAAGCAAGGTAAGAATTTCAAGGATAAGCCCAAAGGCAAGCGGAGCAAGACAGCTAATCGTAGTCCTAAAATTATGAGTACAGGACCTGAGAAACGCCTTGAAGATTCACCGTTTGCCGTGCTTGAACAACTCAAGCAAAAGTCGAATGAAAAAAAGTAGAGCTCTTTTATTTTTTCTTGTTTTTTTGATGCATTTTCCCTCTGTGCAGGCTGCGCGGTTTTCTGGCGACTATCTTTTGCAGGTTTGTGGATCAGACGAGCAGGGCAAGGAATTGTTGCCCGGGGGGCATATTGCGTGTCAGGCTTATATTTCCGGGGTAATGGACTATCATAATTTGATCCGTTCGTTAGGTGCCGCGCCGAGTGTGGATTTTTGTGTGCCGGAAGGGACTCCTTTAAAAGAAATTCATCAAAAAGTATGGGGCTATATTGCAAGCCATCATCATGAGCAAGGACCGTTTATTGCGGCTCCCGGCGTAGCGTTGGGGTTGTTTTCCGCTTATCCGTGTGAGGCAAGTGATTAGGGGCTGACCCCTAGTGTATAGTGTTAAAAATCAGGCCCAGCACGATGATTTGTGGTACGGTAATCAGCGGCAGGGACAGGGCGATTTTCCAGGATTTTGTAAACTCGCGTACGATTAATATTTCTGTGTAGTCGGTTGAAACCCCTGCCATCAGGAAGGCAAAGCCGTTTCCGGGGGCACCGCCTGTGTTCATAATTTCAGTGGCAATGGGTGCGGAGCCTTCGGAACAAACCTCAATAATAGTGGCGGCGATCATGGTGATACCAAGGCCCAGCAGGGACGGGCCAAACCAGTGGGTGAACATTTCGGCCGGGATGAATGCGCGCATGGCGGCGGCGACAACTGCGCCGAAGAGAATCCAGCGGATGATCATCTGTCCGTCTTTCCAGCCATCGTGCACGATTTCTCCGGCCCATTTCAATGACGGGCGCCAGCCTTTGAGCCGGGCTTTCATATCGGCGCGGATGTCAAAATCTTCTGGAATTTCTTCACTGTGTGGGTTGGTAGGCAGTTTACCGGCTTTGACTAGTCTTAAGTAGATCATACCGGAAATAACCGCGATTACCACGGAGGCGAGAGTGAAAACCAGCGTCCATTTTAAACCGATAAGCGCGATGAGAATGAATGTAAGGCTGAGCGAGTTCCACGGGCTGGCGATGAGAAAGGTCAGGACCTGGGCGATGGACAGGCCGCGTTCGTATAATTTTCCTGATATGACAAGAATGCCATGATTGCATAGATCAAGGATTACGCCCGCAATGGCGGCTTTGAGTATGTCTGTGAATTTATCTCCATTGCCGAGGATGGCAGTGAAATAGGTGCGCGGGATTTTATTCATCAGCCCAACACTGAGCAGGCCAAGCGCGACTCCCCATGACATGGCCATAAGAAGTTCGATTTGGGTTTTGGCAAAGGTTGCCAGGCCGGGGATATTTAAGTCAAACGCATTTAATATCAGTGTAACAATTATGATTGTAAGCGCGCCGAACATGATAGTGTCGAAGCGTTTTTTAGTGCTGGTTTCCTGAGTAGAGGTATGGCAGCAATCGTTCATGGGTTAAACTTCATCATAGCGTTTGAACAGGTCTTTGATTTCGTCAATTTTTTTTTGTGCGTTTTCGGCTGTCATGGCTTCGGTTACGCAATGATGCAGGTGGGTTTCGAGTACATGCGCTTCAACCGTCCGGATGGCCGCGCGTGCGGCACGGAGTTGGGCGAGAATGTCTGTGCAATAGCGCCTGTCTTCAATCATGCGTTTTATGCCCTCAACTTGTCCGGTGATACGGTTTAATTTCGGGATTTCAGCTTTGTGGCAGGGGTGTTTGTCGCTCATGTCTGTCACCATATACCCCCATAGGGTATATGGCAAGAGCTTTCAAGGTCTTGCGGATATTCGCGTATGTATACTATACTTAAGATGCAGGGGGATTTTTATGGTTAGACTTCCGGAACGTATTGTTTATGTTGATGATGAGCAGGATTTACGGGAAATTCTGCGGGTTACTCTTGAGAGCTTTGGTTATGAAGGTGCATTGGCAACGTGCGGGTCTGGAAAAGAGTTGTTGCAACGTTTACGGGTATTGCAGCCAGAGTTGATTTTGCTGGATTTAAAAATGCCGGATATGGATGGTCCTGCGACAATTGCTCAGTTGAAAATGCATGAAATGGGCAGGAATATTCCGATTGTCTTTGTGACGGGCAGTATAAAACTGGAGATGCTTGAGCGCTATAAACCTCTTGGCGTCATCGGGGTGATTCACAAGCCGTTGGATTTGGGTGCATTGACAGACAATATCAGTGCGCTGTGGTGTGAGTATCTTGGTGAAGAGGCTGTGGTTGCAGATTAAGATTTACGATTGATCGTGTAATCGGTCAGGGATTCGAGCAGGTCGCGAATTTCGCATGCGGGCGCTTGTTTTAAAGCTTCAATCGCTTTGTCACGGTACGTATAGGCTAAATCAAAACATTGTTGGATAATGTTGCCTTGTTCAATCAAGGTACGGGCGTGGTCAAAATCATCGTCGTTGATTTCGCGGTTGCTCATGGTGCGGGTCCAGAATGCACGCTCTTCATCGTTGGCATTTTGTAAGGCGAAGAGTACGGGGGCGGTCATTTTGCCTTCGCGGAAGTCATCGCCGATGGTTTTGCCGAGATCTTCACGTGCGGCCATATAATCGAGCGCGTCGTCGGCGATTTGAAAAGCGATACCGATATTCATGCCATAGGCGGCCATGGCTCTGGCGGCTGCGGTATTCGCCCCGGCGATCACGGGTCCGACTTCGCAGGCGGCGGCGAAGAGGGCGGCGGTTTTGGCTTTAATGACTTCAATATAATCATTCATTGTGGTTTTGAGATTGTTGGCGGTGGTGAGCTGCATAACTTCGCCTTGAGCGATGATGGCCGAAGTATCGGAGAGAATGCGCAATATGTCGAGCGAACCGTCTTCGGTCATCAGTTGAAAGGCGCGGGAAAAGAGGAAGTCGCCGACCAGTACGCTGGCCTGATTGCCGAAGATGAGATTGGCAGCGTCTTGTCCACGGCGCTCCCGGCTTTCATCAACGACATCATCGTGGAGCAGGGTAGCGGTATGGATGAACTCGACGCTGGCGGCGAGGCGGTGGGCGCGGGTCATTTCACCTTCATACATGGCTGTGCTGGCCAGTGTCAGGAGCGGGCGGACCCGTTTACCGCCAGCAGCGATGAGGTATGAGGCGAGCTGCGGGATAAGTTTTACGGGGCTGTCCATGCGCGCCAAAATCATCGCGTTAACCGCACGCATATCAGAATCGAGCAGGGCGCTCAATTCATCAAGCGGGCTGGCGTCAGCCTTTTGGGTAGCGGTTTTGGTCATACATAGTTTTAAATCAGTTTTTTGCGTGTGAGGCAAGACCATTAGGGTGTTTGCGGTTTTTCGACAGACGGTTTGGTAGGCAGGTCGGGAGTTTTAAAGCTCATGGAGCGCATGTCGCGGCGGGTGTCTTTGGTATTTTTCCAGTTTTCAAGGATTGCACCGAACCCATTATTTGGCTTTGGGTCTTGTGCGCTTTGTTTTGTGAGTTTTGTTTTTGGCTTCAGCGGTACATCAGGTTTTTCTGGTGCTTCCGGTTTGTTATTTTCTGTTTTGGCGGCTTGTTCTTTTTCACCAGCGGTGCCTGTGGCAAGTTCTTTATATTTGTTCCAGATGCGCGTGGCGGGATCGGGGGATTCTTTTGCTTTATCCTCTAACTCTGTCACCGGTGTTTCTTCACTTTCTATGGCGTTTTCGGCTGGGTGGACTTGTGGTTTTGGCGCAGGCGCAGGTTTGGGTTTGCTACCCAGTGTGGTGTAGTTTAGGCCTGATTTATACTCGCGCTGCTGGGCCTGTGCAGGAAAGGCGATGAGGAGGCTTAAACAAAAAATGGTTGTGATGAGGCGATTCATGGGCCTTATATTACGAAAGGGAGCCTTTGGGATGCAAATGGAAAATCTAAGAATTGTGCGAGCAGGCGTGGATGATCTTTCGCGGTTGCACGATATGGCGATGGCAATGAAGGCGGCCAAGGATGTCGGGTATTTTGAAACGGCAATGGAGTATCAGGATGCGGGTGAACGGTTGGTTTTTATTGCCGAGTATGAAGGGCAGATGGCCGGGTATTGCATGCTGGCATGGAATCCGAAATATGCGTTTTACCGGGCGATGGGGTATCCGGAAATTCAGGATTTGAACGTGCTGCCTGATTTTCGCCAGCGCGGGATAGCTAGTGCGATGATTGAAAAATGTGAGGGTTTGGCGCGGGAAAAAGGCCACTCTCATATGGGAATCAGTGTCGGACTGACGGCGTCTTATGGTTCGGCGCAGCGGCTGTATTTTAAGCTGGGTTATGTCCCTGACGGGCATGGTGTAACGTATGATCGCCAGCCGGTCGCATTCGGGGAATTCCGGCCTGTGGATAACGATCTGTGTTTGATGCTGGTGAAAGATTTGCAAAGTTAAAAGAATATGCTAAACCCTGCGTGAATGATATGAGTTCTGGGCGTTTTAAGGTCGTCTTCAAGGAGAATGCAGAGTATGACTAAATGGGTATATAGCTTCGGTAAAGAGCATAATGAAGGTGATGCCACGATGTGTAATCTTTTGGGTGGAAAAGGGGCGAATTTGGCGGAGATGGCCGGTTTGGGGCTTCCTGTGCCGCCGGGTTTTACGATTACCACCGAAGTTTGCACGGCTTATTACGAGAATGAGGAACAATATCCGGCGGAGCTTAAAGCACAACTTGAAGAGGGGGTGGAGCGGATTGAGGCGCAGATGGGCGCGAAGTTCGGGAATGCCGAGAACCCGCTTTTGGTGTCTGTGCGCTCTGGTGCGCGCGTATCTATGCCGGGGATGATGGATACGGTGCTCAATTTGGGGCTGAATGACGAGACGGTTAAAGGCCTTGAGGCGCGCTCTGGTGATGCGCGTTTTGCGTGGGATTCGTATCGCCGGTTTATCCAGATGTATGGCGATGTGGTTTTGGGAGTCGATCATCATGAATTTGAAGATGTGATTGCACGTTATAAGCGTGATGAGGATCTGGTTCAGGATACCGATATCTCTGCTGAAGGTTGGCAGGAGATTGTCGATGAATATAAGACGGTGGTTGAGCGTGAAACCGGCAAGCCTTTTCCGAGTGATCCGCATGAGCAGCTTTGGGGCGCTGTGGGCGCTGTGTTTGGTTCATGGATGGCGCCGCGCGCGATTACCTATCGTAAGATCAATGAAATTCCAGGAGATTGGGGCACGGCTGTTAATGTGCAATCCATGGTGTTTGGGAATATGGGCGATGATTGTGCGACCGGCGTGGCTTTTACACGCGATCCGGCTACGGGTGAGAATTACTTTTATGGCGAATATCTGATTAATGCACAGGGCGAAGATGTTGTGGCGGGGATTCGGACGCCGCAATCTTTGACCAAGAAGGGCCGTGAGAAAGAATGCAGTGATCTGCCGTCGATGGAAGAGACTATGCCTGAGGTTTTCAAGCAGCTTGATGATGTGCGGATCAAGCTTGAGACACATTATAAAGATATGCAGGACCTTGAGTTTACGGTGCAAAAGGACCAGCTTTTCATGCTGCAAACCCGTAGTGGCAAGCGTACAGCGAAAGCGGCACTCAAGGTTGCTGTGGATATGGTTGAAGAAGGTTTAATTACACAAGATGAGGCGCT
This sequence comes from Rhodospirillales bacterium, assembly GCA_023898785.1. Classification (NCBI taxonomy): domain Bacteria; kingdom Pseudomonadati; phylum Pseudomonadota; class Alphaproteobacteria; order Rhodospirillales; species Rhodospirillales bacterium. Next base: position 283,564 of record CP060239.1, read on the forward strand.
TTTGCGCGTTGATCCGCAAAGTCTGGATCAGCTGCTTCATCCCACTTTGGATCCAAAAGCCGAAAAGGATGTTTTGACGCGAGGCCTTCCGGCTTCACCCGGGGCGGCGTGTGGGAAGGTTGTGTTTACCTCCGAGGAAGCGGAAGTCAGAGCTCATGGCGAGGAAAATGTGATTTTGTGCCGTCAGGAAACTTCGCCCGAAGATATTGCCGGGATGCATGCGGCGCGCGGGATTTTAACCTCACGCGGTGGAATGACCTCTCATGCGGCTGTGGTGGCGCGGGGCATGGGGACATGCTGCGTGGCTGGAGCCGGTGAGCTTCATATCGATGTACAGGGCAAGGTGATCCGTGTTGGTGAACGTGAAATCAGAGAAGGTGAGACACTCACGATTGACGGATCTTCCGGTGAGGTAATGTTTGGCGAGGTTGCGACCATTCAGCCTGAGTTGTCTGGTGATTTTGGGATGCTGATGGAATGGGCGGATAAGCGCCGCCGGATGAAAGTGCGCACGAACGCGGAAACGCCTTTGGATGCCAAGACCGCGCGGGAATTCGGAGCGGAAGGGATTGGGTTGTGCCGGACCGAGCATATGTTTTTTGATGCTGAGCGTATTCAGAATGTGCGCGAGATGATTTTTGCGAATGATGAGGAGGAACGCCGGGCGGCTTTGGATAAATTGCTTCCGGCGCAGCGCGGGGATTTTGCCTCGTTGTTCGAAATCATGAACGGTTTGCCTGTGACGGTGCGTTTACTTGATCCGCCGTTGCATGAATTTTTGCCGCATGCGCAGGATGATATTGACCAGTTTGCCAAGACGGCAGGGATTTCCCAGGCGGATGTGCGCCAGCGTTTGAATGAGCTGCATGAATTCAATCCGATGCTGGGGCACCGGGGTTGCCGCCTCGGGATTACTTATCCGGAAATTTACGAGATGCAGGCACGGGCGATTTTTGAAGGTGCGCTGGAGGCTGCGGACAAGACTGGCAAGCCGCCTGTACCGGAGATTATGATTCCTCTGGTTGGTGCGGTCCGTGAGCTGGAGATTTTACGTGGCAAGGTTGAAGCGGTGGCGGCGCAGGTATTTGAAGAAAAAGGTGAGAGTCTGGATTACATGATCGGGACGATGATTGAGCTGCCGCGCGCGGCGCTGACGGCGGATGAAATTGCGCAGGCGGCTGATTTCTTTAGTTTTGGCACGAATGATTTGACGCAAACGTGTTTGGGAATGAGCCGGGATGATGCGGCGAACTTCCTTCCCGCCTATGTCGGGCAAGGGATTTATGAACGCGATCCGTTTGCATCTTTGGATGTTGACGGGGTCGGGCGTTTGATCGAAGTGGCGATACATGGCGGGCGGCAGACGAATGCGACAATCAAGCTGGGGATTTGCGGCGAACATGGCGGCGATCCGGCCTCGATTGCATTTTGTGAACGCGTCGGTCTTGATTATGTGTCCTGTTCACCTTACCGCGTACCGATTGCACGGTTGGCGGCAGCGCAGGCATCCCTTCGGGTGCAGGAAGAGGGGCGTCTGGGAAAGTCTGAGGCCTCGACTAAGGCAAACGGGGCGCAAAAGGCGGCTTAAATTTATAATCGTCATTGCGAGCGATAGCGAAGCAATCTAGAATATGGATTACTTCCTCGGTCTTACGGCCTTTCTCACAGTGATAAAAGGGATGGTGTTATGAGTGAAAATACGGACAAAAAAGAAAAAGATGGTGGTTGCGGCGGCCATTGTGGCTGTAAGCATGGCGAAAAAGGCGAGCAGAAGAACGGGGAAGTTCTGAAAACCTTCGATATGTATCATTTCTTCAGCCGTAAAGATGTAATTTTCGTGATGGCCTTTGTTATTGCATTTTTAATTTTTACGTTGGCGGTTAAGTTGGCGCCAGAGATTATTTAGGATTTCACTAAAGCTATTCCGATATCACCGCAGGTGGAGCGTAGTTCTGCGCCGTTGGGCAGGTCGCTGAGCGAGACGGTTTGCAGGCGCTTTTTACCGAGGCCGCGATAGTGCATGCGGGCGGTGAGTTCTTGTCCGACATAACAACCCTTTTGGTAATCAATCGCATTGAAGCGGTCCATATTTCCTTCATCCATTGTTGATTTTTCGGGGATGAGATCGCGGCTGCCATCGGGGATGGTCAGCTCAATGCGGCAGCGGTCCCATTCTTCAAATGGTTTTTCTGGCATATTTTTTTGATCTCTTTGATCTATAAAAAAGCAGCGGTCTCCCATTTTGGAGTGGCGAGGATCCGGCCAGCCGTAGTTTCGACCGAATACCGCATAGACATCTTTATGTTCATCGAGTGAGAGTGTGACCGATTTACGAAGTTTGTATGTGTTTAAACGTTCAAAAAGATCGCGGGCGCGCGCCCCGCCTTCACAGTCGATGAGAGTTGTCTCTTCAACGCTTTCAATTACAAAAAAATCATGCAGAAATTTGCCTTGCGGGCTAAGCAGGCAGGCATAGAGTGATTTTTCAGGGGTTAGTTTTTCAATATCGTTGGTGATGAGGCCTTGGAGGAAGGCGTAACGGTCTGGGCCATCCAAGTAGATAAGACCGCGGTTTTTCAGGGTTACGAAGAATGGTTTTTCTGGCATATTGGTTTCCATGAAGATCCTTTTTATCACATCTTCGCGCATTGGCGATGCCGTTTTATCGACCGGATTGTTGCGCCATATCGAGCAGCGCTATCCAGATGCGCGGGTCACTGTTGTTTGTGGGCCGCTTGCGGCTTCGTTATTTGAGGGCTATCCGCTTTTAGAGCGCCTGGTTTCCTTTAAGAAAGAAAAGCATAATATGCATTGGGTCAAGTTGTGGCGACAGGTTGTCGAGATGCGCTGGGACATGGTTGTGGATTTGCGCAATTCGGCGGTTTCGCGGCTGATTATGGCCAAAGAGCGATATATTTTTGGCGGTTGTGCAGTTAAGGCCGGGCATAAGGTGGAGCAGAACGCAGCTGTAATGAAGCTGGGGCACCAGGTGCCGGGGCCGAAATTGTGGTTTACGGATGTGCAGAAAGAAAAGGCGGCGGCGCTTATTCCTGAAGGTGGGCCGGTGTTGGGCGTTGGGCCGACGGCGAACTGGATTGGCAAGACCTGGTCGGTTGAACGGTTTGTTGAAGTGGTGCGGTTTATGACGGGTTCGGGTGGTGTGATGGAAGGTGCGCGTGTGGCGGTGTTTGGTGCGCCGGGTGAGGAAGACGATGCGTTGAAAGTTCTGGAAAGCATTCCTGAGGAGCGGCGGATTGACTGCATTGCCAAAGGAACGCCGGGGGATGCGGCGGCGGCCATTGCACGGTGTGATTTTTATCTGGGCAATGATTCCGGTTTGATGCATGCGGCCGCTGCGGCGCTGGTGCCAACACTCGGGCTGTTTGGGCCGAGCTATGATTTAATTTACCGGCCATGGGGCGGGTATGCTGATTTTGTACGTACGCCGGAGAGCTTTGATCAGTTGATTGATTTTGGAGGGTATAATTCAAAGACTCTGAACCATACGCTGATGGGGTCACTGAGCGTAGATGCTGTGAAAGATAAGATTACCGAGATGTTTGAAAAACGCAAAGCGGCTTAATCGTTCAGATCGCTGTAATCGCCAATATCGTTGCTTGTTTGGTGGCGGCTTTTTGTTTTTGCTTCGTCAGATTTTTCATGATAATCGACGTGGGCGCGCAGGTAGTTCTCGCGGCCTTTACGGCTGACATCAAAGGGGACATGTTCAACGCGTTCCCATCCTCTTTCTTCCATGCATGATTCAAAGTTCGTGTAATTGGAGTGTTCAGCGTAGAGATGTTTGTTGCGTTCAGGCGTATCCCAGTCGTAAAGCTCTTGCTCGTCAGGGTTGAGGGTTCGGCCTCGAAAGTCTGTTGGAATTGCGTCTTTGAGCGTGCCGAGACGTTCAAGCTCTCGCAAATCGATAACGCAGCGTGAAATATCGCGGTTTAGCATTTGTTGGGCTTTGGGGCCTTGCATGTAGATCGAGTCGGAAACGTTGGCGCGCTGCCAGAACTGCCCGCCAATATCACCGATTTCCTTGCCTGGTGTGCAGGCAGTGATGGCGACTACAGATACTAAACCAAAAACCAGAGCGTGGTGTTTTTTGAACATTGAAGTGCGTTCCTTAAAGACTCATAAACGATTCAAACCTGGGGAGATCATAGCAAGGGCGCATGGGCGGCTCAATCATCATTTACGAAAGCTTACGGATTGTCCCCATTACTCTTTAATTTTTTCCGGGCATCCACCATGTTTCTATGACCATGCCGTAAAGCGGAGTGGTTTCAGGGCTGGTGATGGGGGGCCAATAACCGACATAATCAACGCCGCTATAATAAAGCGGAATGATGTAATGGCCATGAACCAGAATTCGATCCAGTGCACGCATGCGGGCCACTAGTTCTTCACGGGTTTCGGACGAAGCGATGCTGCCGGCCAGCGCATCGATAGTTGGACTGCAAATGCCGGGGAAGTTCCAGCGCGCCGGTTCATTCGCTGCTTTGCAGGTCCAGTAAAGGTTTTGTTCCGTGCCAGGCGAGAGGGATGAGAGCCAGTAATAAATCGTCATATCGAAATCATATTCATTCAGTCGTCCGCGATAGGCAGCTGCATCCAATACGCGAATTAGAACTTCGATGCCCATTTTTTCCAGAGCGCGTTTGAAATGCAGGGCGATTTTTTCATTCTCCGGCGCATCGACGATGATCTCAAAACTGAATGGCTGGCCGTCTTTGACGCGTTTGCCGTTTTCGACAATCCATCCCGCGTCTTTGAGCATTTGATCGGCCTGACGCATTTTTTCACGCGGGCTTTGTTTTTTTATGTCCGTGGGATGCAGAAAATCGAAAAGAGAATCAAAAATTTCCGGTGGCAGATCGTTCCGCCAGAGGTTCAGAATGTCCAGCTCCATGCCTTGTGGTGTTCCTGTGGCCGCCAGTTCTGAGTTTGGAAAAAAACTGGCGGAGCGTTTATATTGCCCGTGAAAAATATTCTTATTGATCCACTCAAAATCAAAGAGCAGGTTCAGGGCCTTGCGCACGCGGATGTCATCAAAAGGTGTGCGCCTGGTGTTGAAAATGAGGGCACGAGCGCGTTCCGGGCGACCATGGGGCAGGGCTTCGAGTTTTACGTGCCCATCCTTTGCCGCCGGGAAGTCGTAAGCGCTGGCCCATTTTCCTGCGTCCCATTCGCGGCGCAGGGAGAGATCGCCTGTTTTAAAAGCTTCAAATGCGACCGTGTCGTCGCGATAATATTCGTAAGTGATTTCATCAAAATTATGATGGCCGACATTAGTAAGCAAGTCTTTGGCCCAGTAATCGGGGACGCGCTCATATGTAATCCGGCGGCCCGCATCAAAATCTTTGATGCGGTAGGGGCCGTTGAGAACAGGGATATCAAGTGTGGTTTGGTCGAAGGTCCGGCCTTCCCAATACGCCTTGGACAGGACCGGCATCCTGGCGATAATCATGGCGGTTTCCCGGTCGTATCCTTCTCCGAAATGAAAGTAAACGGTGAGAGGATCGCGCCGGATGACCTGATCGACGAGACGGTAAATCTGGCGCATATTTGGGCGCCCGGAGGCTTTCAGCGTTTCAAAGGAAAAAATTACGTCATCTGCGGTGATGGGGCTGCCGTCATGAAAGCGGGCTTTGGGGTTAATGTGGACAGTTATAGAGGAGCGGTCTTCTGGTATTTCAACGCTTCGGGCAATGAGCGGGTACGTGGTGAAGGGTTCGTCCCAGACGCGCGCCATCAGGCGGTCATAAACGAGATTAAGGCCTTGAGCGGCCTTACCTTTAATGGAAAAGGGGTTGAGCGTGTCGAATGTGCCAATGGCTGCAATTTTGAGCTTTCCGCCTTTGGGGGCATCGGGGTTGGCGTAGTCCAGGTGCGCCGCGTTCGCGTCGTATTTTGGCTGACCGTGCATGGCAAGGCCGAAAAGCATGTTTTTTTGCGCCCAAGAAGCCGAAAAAGAGCAAAAAAGTAATAGAACGGTAATATATATCAGTTTATTATAATGCATGGGGTTATTCATAGCAGAGGCGGTGCGAGCCTCCAATTCTTATTTAGATCGTATCGAGCTTGTGCAGGGAAATATTGCTGCTCAGGAAACCGATGCCGTTGTCACTTTACTTCCGCAAACGCTCGAGTATAGGGGGAGCGTGAATAAAGCGATTCAGCGTGCTGCCGGGCACCGCATGGACGAATTTTTGTATCGGAATGTGGTCAATCCGCAAGCGGGGGATGTTTATGCTGTTCCTGGATTTAAAATGGGATGCAGGAACGTGTTTTTCGCGATTGTGCCAGTTTGGAAAGATGAGTGGGACCGTCATGACAGGCAGTTGCTGAATGCGGCGCGCAAGACGATGGAACTGGCACGGAGGATGTCTTTACGCTCTATTGCATTTCCGCCTATCGGGGCTGGGCAAAAAGGCTTCCCGAAAGAGCGGGCGGCGCGGTTGATCATCCAGGGGATTGCCGACCGGCTGGATGCCGATTTTGATGAAGTGCGCATTGTATGCCAGTGTTCGGAAACGATGCAGATCTTTGAAAAGCGTTTGCGTCGTTCTTTTTAGGCTGCTTTAACCTTGTTATCAACGTTTTTTTAAGCTGCTTCAGCCCCAAATGTATCATTGACAAGCTGCGTACAACCACATAATTTTCTATAAAAAAATAACTGTGTTTTGAGATGTTCTTATGGAAAAATGGAAGAAAAAATTTGCTGGTCAAGCCTTCGCTGCGGCCACATTAACAGGCGTAAGTCTATGGTCTGGATTTGCTACGAAATCTTTTCTAGATGAGCGAGATGTTTTACGTTCTGGTCCGGAATGGGATGGTTTGGTCGCGGAATTTAAGCCGCTTTATCGTGAGTACTGTGAGAGAAGTTTACTGTCTTCGGATCTTCGGGCGGCGTTGGAAAATCAAAGGGAGCAAATTGTTCAGCGCGCTGTTGATAGTAGTTCACCTGTTTCGCTTAGGGATTATGTATTTTTGTCGGGAAATGTACCTTTCCCGTCAGAAGAGCGTATAGGGAAATGTCAGTCTGAAATAGCCATGGCGGCTGCTCAAGATGCTGTATATGAGGGTGGAAGAAACAAGTTAGCATTTACTAGTTTGGCGGTTCTGTCAGGTGTATTGTCTGCAGGGTTCGCTTTAGTTAGTGCGCGTAGCGCTGTTCGTACTTACCGTCGCCGGGAAGAGGACGAACCGGTGCAAGGGCCGAGCGCTTCTGCGCCAACGTCTTCTCACTCTTAAGCTGCTTTTGCTATTAGCTCTTTATAGGAATGCTCTGGGCGCGGACCCATGTGGCCGATGACTTCGGCGGCGGCCAGAGCGCCAAGCTTTCCGCAGGTTTCAATGTCTTTCCCGGATGTGAATCCATAGAGGAATCCGGCAGCAAACTGGTCACCTGCGCCGGTGGTGTCGATGACTTCGGATACAGGCGCGGCGGATATTTCATAAGTTTTTTCACCGTTCCTAATGACCGCGCCTTTTTCGCTGCGCGTCATGGCGGCGATTTCGACATGTTTGCTGACAGCGCTGGCGGCATCTTCAAAATTATCCTGCATGAAGAGGGATTTTATTTCTTCTTCGTTGGCGAAGAGAATATCGATATGGCTTTCTACCAGCCGCAGGAAATCGGAGCGGTGGCGGTCAACGCAGAATGGGTCGGACAGCGTAAGGGCGACGCGGTGGCCGGCGGCGTGCGCGGTTTCGGCGGCGTATATAAAGGCTTGTTTAGCGGTGTCACGATCGAACAGATAGCCTTCCAGATAAGTGATTTTGGCTTTGGCGATGAGATCTTCGTCAATATCACCGGGAGTAAGTTCAACACTGGCGCCTAGAAAAGTGTTCATGGTGCGCTGGGCGTCTGGCGTTACGCAAATAAGGCAGCGGCCGGTTTTTGCACCCATAATCAGGGGCTGGGTATCAAATTGAATTCCTAAGGAGCGTAAATCATGTTGGAATATTCTGCCGAGATCGTCATCCGCGACTTTGCCGATAAACCCTCCTTGTCCGCCGAAAGAAGCAAATCCTGCCATGGTGTTGCCAGCGGAGCCGCCTGAGCTTTCGATACCGGCTGGCATTTGGGCGTAAAGCTCTACGGCGCGGGCTTCATCTATAAGGGTCATCGCGCCTTTTTCCATGCCATAGCGGGCGTTTTGGTCCTGAACAAAGGCTTCGTCAGTCTGGCTGAGGACATCGACCAAAGCATTTCCTACGGCGACGACATCAAATTGCGGTTGTGACATTTATTCATTCCTTTTGTGATTCATAAAAAAGCTGTTAAAAGATGTAGCGAATTAAGAACGCCGCGCCAAGGAGAGAGTTTAAGCCGATGGCAAAAAAAACTGAAAAAGATTTGAAAAGCACAATTGTTTTAAAAGCGTTAGAGCAGGCCGAGCAGATGGGCTGGGCGAATGTGGCGCTTTCGGATGTTGCGGAGGCGGCCGGAGTGTCGCTGGCGGAGCTGTTTGATTTGGTTGAGGATAAGGCGGATATTCTTGCGTTGTTTGGCCGGATGATTGACCGGCGCGTTTTGGAAGCTGTCAGCAAATCGGATCCCAGCGTTTCCGAACGTGACCGGTTGTTTGACATCATGATGGAGCGTTATGAGGCTTTGAATGATTACCGGGCCGGGTTGGTTTCAATTTTGGAGAGTTTTCGTTTTGATCCCAAGCAAGCGCTTATTTCCGCGCCGCATCTTTGCCGTTCGATGAGCTGGATGCTGGAGGCTGCGGGGCTTGAGACATCGGGGGTGCGCGGCGCGTTGAAAGTCGCAGGACTGACGGGGGTTTATTTGAAGACTTTGCGCGTGTGGCGCGATGATGAGAGTGCGGATCTGTCCAGGGTTATGGCGGCACTGGATAAAGATTTAGGCCGCGCCGAGCAATTTGCCAATACGCTTGGGTTTTAGCTTTCTTTTTGAGCTTGCAGCGCTTTGATGCATTCATCGACCATGTCGCTAAAAGGTATGGCATCATAGGCGCCGTTAACCGAGGCGGTGAGGCTGGCTGCGATGTGAGCGCGTTCGATTGCTTTTTCGAGGCTTAGGCCCATATCTATTCCGGCGGCGAATGTTCCGCAGAAGGTGTCTTCAGCACCTTCGGGGTATTTCCAATTTAAGGCTTCGTGAGCGGGTTTTGGTACCTTGGATGGCGGGCCTCCTTCTACAATTAATTCGCAGCTTCCGTCAGTGCTTATGAATATCGTTGTTAAGTGTTTAGCCTTCAGTATGTGATTGAGCGCTTTTTTGGAGGCTGATGGTGCGATCAGATAATCCAGGTTCGCAAGATCTTCGTCTGAGATGTAGGCTTTTGGGGCAAGATTTAAGATCGTTGTGGCTTCAGCCTTTTTGGCTGTGGCCAGAAGTTTGGAGTTTTCTTCCATGTTGATTTCGGTTTGCAACACTACAGTGCTATCGCTGTTTAATGTTTCCATAGGAAGTTGGTGGGCTTTGGTATAGGCGCTGGCCCCCATGGCCAAAATTGTGCGATTTTCATCGACGATTCGAATGGACGTACCGGTTTGCAGCTTCTCTGCCTTGGCTACGCCGGAGGTGATAACACCATGAGTGCGCAAGCGCAGAAGGATATGTTTGGCCAGTTCATCATCCCCCATTTTACCGGCCAGTGCGGTTTTTGCACCTGCTTTGGCTGCGGCCAAGGCTTGCAGGGCCCCCTTGCCGCCGATGCTGTTTTTGTAATGTTTAGCGTAGTGGACAGCGCCAAAAGTTTCTTCCGGGTCTGTGGTGATGCGGATGGATTGCAAGATGGCGCCGAATACGAAAATCATGTTTTTTGTGTCTCCAGTCTTGAAATCCTACGGTTGTGTGATAAGAAAATCAACGAACGCTAGTCAAGTGCAGTTGTTCCAGATTATACTAGGATGCTTTCTTACGAAAGCCTTGTCTTTGCAAGATTATACCGAGGCGCATCAGGGAGTGTAAAAAAATAAGGATAATGCCATTATGACCGATAGATTTGATTACCATACTCATTTTGAAGGCTGCGTTGACCAGGTTAAACAAGAAGGGCGTTATCGTTATTTCGCTAACTTGGAACGCAAGGTTGGGGATTTTCCCCGTGCGATCTACCGCATGCCGAATGGTCAATCAAAAGAAGTTACGATCTGGTGTAATAATGATTATCTCGGGATGGGGCAGCATCCGAAGATTTTGGCAGCGGCGCGCGCGGCACTGGAGAATTCTGGCTCTGGCGCAGGAGGTACGCGCAATATTTCCGGGACAACCTGTTATGTTGTGGAGTTAGAAGAGTCTGTTGCCGATTTACACTCTAAAGAAGCGGGGCTTGTGATGTCTTCTGGCTATGTTGCCAATGAAGGTGCTTTGGGTACGCTCGGTAAATTGATGCCTGAATGCGCTTTTTTCTCTGACGAGCTTAACCATGCGTCGATGATTCATGGAATTAAGGACAGTAAGCAGCAGAAATTTATTTATCGTCATAACGATATGGGGCATTTGGAAAGTCTGCTGAAATCTGTTGATTTGGATCGGCCGAAAATTATTGCTTTTGAATCGGTTTATTCCATGGAAGGCGATATTTCCCCGATGGAAGAAATATGCGATTTGGCGGATAAATATAACGCATTTACCTATCTGGATGAGGTACATGCGGTGGGAGTTTATGGTCCGCGTGGTGGCGGTGTTTCTGAAGAGCGCGGCCTGATGGACCGGATTGATGTGATTGAAGGGACGTTTGGTAAAGCTTATGGTGCGATGGGCGGTTTTATTACCGGCGATGCGGTCATTATTGATGCGGTGCGTTCTTATGCGCCGAGTTTTATTTTTACCACTGCGCTGCCGCCGGCAGTATCTGCGGCGGCGATGGCGGCGGTTGAGCATCTAAAAAATTCTGATGTAGAACGCCAGAGGGTGCGGCGAAATGTGAAGCTGCTGAAAGACGGTTTGACGCAGGCCGGGCTAAAATTCCTGCCGGGGGATAGCCATATCGTGCCGCTCATTGTCGGGGAGCCGAATTGCTGCCGTGAGCTGACGGATATTTTGATGAATGATCATGATATTTATGTGCAGCCGATTAATTATCCGACTGTGCCCAGAGGGACGGAGCGGTTGCGCTTGACAGCCACAGCCGCGCATTCGGAAGAAGATGTTCTCCATATGGTTTCTACGTTACGGCATCTGTGGGAAACCAATCACCAGCTTATGCAGATTGCGGCTTAAATCACCTTTGCCGGACGCGAGGTGACCGCTTCGCGGACGTAATGTTTTCTAGCCAAGCTTTGCTTGAAGAAACCCTAAAAAGCCCGCTGGTGGGCGGGCTGTTTTTTCAAATTATATTCGGTTTTATGCGCTGGTGTTGATATTGGTGCCGCGGGTGCTGGAAATGGGCGCAGAGCGGGCGGCATCATCAAGGATTTGCACTAAAGCCTGCGCTTGATCTGCGGATTGCTTGATCACGGACAGGGCCACATTCTGCCTGAGAATGGCTCGTTCTGCGGCTATCCCTGCGGGCACTGCTGTCATAGGCGAATCCTTTCCTTCCTACCTCTTATTATCCTATCAAAAAATTAAGATTCCTTAAAGTCTGAAGAGAGGGTTTTTTAAGTTTTGTATTTTTTGAAATAGCGGGTGCAGGCTTTGTGAAGCTCTTGTACCAAGGTATAGCCTTCCGGGCCGCCATCACCTTTGAGATCGTTTTTGATGATGATTTGAATGGCATTTTCATGAGCTTTAATGATTTCAATGGCTTCGGTATTGTACTCATGGACGGCTTCCATAAACTGCAGGCAAATGTCAGCGACGTCTGTGAGGAGGCAATATTTAAACATACCTCCATTGGCTTTAAGTTGCATGACCGGGTGGATCATTTTTTCCTTATTGAAAACCTTTTTGCTCTTGATGCTCTGGATGGCATCATTTGTGGCTTTGTCGAGAGTTATCGCGAGTTTTCTGGCTTCAGGACGGAAGTCCATTTCAAAATTATTGATGACTTCTTGTGCCCGTTGGATACGTTCTTCAGAAATACCTCCGCCGCCGACTTTCATTTTTAGTCGGTTGGGAGGGGTGATGAATTTTACGTTTTGTGTGTTTTTCATAGTTTACTCAGATTTTTTGTGCTTCTTCACTTAATTTCTTTAAAATGTTCAGAGCTTCGGGGGTGTTTTGGGTCGGTGTGTTCACCGGGTCTTCATCGCGGCGGCGTGGACCTTCGTAGCCCTTGCCGCTTTTACGGCGGCGATCGGGGCCAAAAAATTCTCCTGTATCTACGAATTTTCTGGGTTTTTCTATGATCTGGAAAACTCTGGCATAGAGATCCTGCGCCGTAAAAGGTTTGACTAAAAATTCTGTGATTCCATTGTCCCGCGCGCCTTCAACGCGAAGCTTTGAGCTGAATCCTGTCATCATAATAATAGGGACGTAAGGGTTAGGGGACCTGGGGTCTGTGCGAACTTTTTTAGTGAACTGGAGGCCGTCCATCGGTTCCATGATCCAATCGGTTATGATGAAGTCCGGATCGTGCTTGCAAAGCAGGTTAAAGGCTTCTTCTCCATTTTGTGCGGTGAAAATATGAGTGAAACCGAAGGTTGTTAAGATGCTTTTCGTTAATGTCAGCATAGGCTTCATATCATCAACGAGTAAAATTTTAACATCATTAAGATTGTAAGGCATATGATTCGCATGCTCTCGGGTTATTGGTGAATATCAGTAAAGTCTGTTTAACGTACTGAATTACTTCTCAGTTTTCATTCTAGCACAGCCAAGTGTTTACCCCAAATTATTTAAATAGGCTTTAAAACGGTGATGAACATCTATGGCATTCATGCCCAGGTCCGGAGGAAGTTTTCCGGGGGTGATTTCCGCGTGGATGAAATGCGGGCCGGACAGCAGGTCAAGGTCTTTCATGTCCTTGAGCGCTATGTTGCTTTGAAAGCCCGGACAGGCCAATGATATGTGGTTCCAGTTTATACCTCTGGTTGGTGTAGGAAGTGATTTTGTGAATTCGTAGATGCTATTATCCATCACAACTACGCTCAGGTTTTTTGGCGCTGCATTGGATATTGTGGCCAGTGAGCTGAGATTCATGCCTAGTGCGCCGTCTCCGCAAGCGGCGATGACGGCGCGGTCTTTACATGCCATTGCTACGCCCAGGGCTACGGAAGAGGCCATGCCCATAGGGCCGGAGAGGTAGAGGTTTTCCGGGCGGTCTTTGGCTTCTTTCAGCCAGAGAGATTGTGAGCCAATATCGGCAACAATCAGAGCATTGCGGTCTTCGGCGATCTTTGTGAGCCTTTCAAATGCTTCGGATTGTTTCATGCCTTTAGCCCTTCTGAGAGGGTGATGAAGGCTGGCTCGCCTGCGCCTTCCGAGCGTGCGATTGCTTTGGGAATGTTGAGTGGCAAATTTTCCCACGATGAGGGATAAACGAATATATTCACTGCCCGCGTAAGTGCTTCGAAACTTTTATATTTATTGGGGTCATAGCTGTTTGAATCGTTGATTCCGCCGCGATGGGCAATCAGGCAGACAAACGGCGTTTGGTATTTTTGGCAAAGCGTTGTGAAGGCGCCTACAGAGTTCAGGAAGCCGGAATTTTGCATTAAAACCAAAGCGCGCTGTCCGCTCATGGCCGCGCCTGCGGCGATGCCAAAACATTCTTCTTCGCGTGCGGCGGGGATGTAATCGAAACGTTTGTCTTCGCTCAGTCCGTTAATCATGGGTACAAGCCAGCCATCAGGTACGCCAGTGGCCAAGTTTATGTCGTGTTTATCCAGAGCGTCTAGAATGGTTTTAATCATGGTTTCATACTGCTCAATCTCTTTTGTCATTGCAATAGTTTGTCCAGAGATAATGCGTTTGATTCGGCGGGGTATGTGGATCAATTTTTTCAATTGTTGTGTGGGGCATTGTCCGTATTCCTTTTTGAGCGTAGCATGAAGGCATTAAAGAATCATTGTGGTTTTACGGCCTTCTTCACGGATGTTTTGTGATATTTGCGTGAGGAGTTGGCCGAGTTCCATGAGAGGCAAAGCCGATGAGTGCAAAACAAATCATTATGAATTTTACGGTGCCGCCAAGTATTGATGATCTCAATGTAATGGCAGCTTCTATTCTTGAATCTCTTCCCGAAGAATTGCTTGAATTTTGCGACAGTCTGGCGATTTCGCTGGATGAATTTCCTGATGAAACGTTGGAACAGGAGCTTGAGTTGGAAGATACATACGAATTGTTGGCGCTCTATCGCAGTGGAAAGGAGATTTCTCCCGGTGTTGAGAAAAAAACGGCGAATGATGAGGATGTGTTGGTTCTGTTCCGTCGGCCTATTCTTGATATGTGGTGTGAAATAGGAGAGGATCTGGGCGGTTTATTGCGGCAAGTTATGATTGAGGAGCTTGGTAAGTATTTCGATTTTTCTGAAGATGAGATTGAAGAAATGAGCGAGCGTCATTATCAGGGCATGCTTTAGTCCTTTACATTTTTCTGCAGAATTGAGTGTGCGTGGTATTTTTGTTCTTCTGGGACTCAATTCAAATTATGCAGTTTTATCAAGCTTGTGATAGACTATAGAAGGTATGATATTTAAAATTATGTGAGTTTGGGTTTGGCGGTGCGGTCAATTTTAGCACTTTTTGTAGTATTATCAATACTTTGGGTGCCGATTCATGTGCGCGCGGCGGCGGCTCCCATTGAAGAGTCTCCGGGCTGTGATCCTGAGTTTTGGGATGTTTTGGAGGCGCGTACCTGGCTGGAGGGGCAGCGTGAGGTCGAGGCGGCTTCGCGTCTTATTCTCAAGGCTGATAGTGTCTTACAATATACTTGTTTTAATGACCGGATTAGTGAGTTGGCTTCGGCGGCTGACTGGATTTTTAGTGATCGGGTGGTTGGCGCTCCCTTGTTTACAAACCATCCGATGTGGAGGCAGCGGCATCCTCCGCCACCAGGGGTGGCCGGAGCTTCGCCTTTTACGCCTATTTACCTTGGTCCGAATGGCCCTGATCCGCCGGGAGGGGCGTTCACGGCGCTTGAGCTTGACAAGCATTTGAACAATCTTGTGCGTGGGCCGATGAATACCTATCTCGGAAATAATTTTAATCATACTTATGGTGGCGGTCTTGGGCCGGTCGGCGGGGTTTGTATGTCGATGAACACTGTATGGAATTTTCTGAGATGTCAGGATTATGATAAGGATCTGTTTATAAGCCTTAAGGATATGCCAGGGAATGATCCGCGAACTTTGCCTTATACTTGTCCGAATGCCGGGGCGAGAACGGCGAAGTGGAATTTGAATTTGCTCAAGGCGTTCCCGCCGCCGTCTCTTCCGGCTGCGCTGGGGGGGATGGATTTGAAAGAGCATTACAATAATCGAATGAATAATAATGGCGGCTGCAGCGGTGCGTTTCCGATTTCGACCGGGGTTGTTGTGAAAATGGGCGGAGGGAATCATCCTGATGCTGTTTGTTCTATCCCAGGGTGTTCTTATGATGGAAGCGGTGGTTGCTTCTAATCCAGCCCTTTGCTTATAAAACCGGCCATACGGCGGGCGAAGGCGCCGGGATCTTTTACGGGCTCGCCCTGGATGATTTTGGCTTGATCAAAAAGCAGGAGGCCTGCGTTTTTAAAGTCTTCCGATTTTGCTTTGAGTGTTTCCAGCTTTTGAATGAGGGGATGTTCGGCGTTGATTTCCAGCACAGGTTTTGACGTGCCTGTGTATTTTTGATGGATCTTAAGGACGCGTTCCATATGCATATCGACGCCGCCTTCGGGGGCGACGAGGCACACGGGAGAATCTGTCAGGCGGTTTGAAATGCGTACCTCGGAAACATCGTCTTCGAGCAGTTTTTTAAGGTTTTCAAGCAGGTCTTTATGTGTTTCAGTGCTTTTTTCGTCTTTCTTTTCGTCTTTGTTTTTGCCCAGGTTAATGTCGCCTTTGGTGACGGATTTAAAACTCTTTCCTTTGTAATCGCTTACATTTTGTAGCCAGAAATCATCAATGGTGTCGGTGAGGAACAAGACTTCGATGCCTTTGGCTCTAAAGCCTTCGATTTGCGGAGAGTTTTTAAGGGACTGCAAATTTTCACCGCTGATATAGTAAATATCTTTCTGATCTTCTTTCATGCGCTCGATATATTCATCGAGGGATGTAAATTTTTCGCCCCCTCCTTCTTTAGAGTCGTGGGTGGAGTAAAAGCGGCAGATTTTGAAAATGGCTTCACGGTGCTGCTCGGCGTCATACAGCCCTTCTTTGATCGCCGGGCCGAATTGTCCCCAAAAGGCGCTGAAGCCAATTGAATCATCGCGGGAGAGCTTATCAAGATCACTCAAAATATGTTTGGTTACGGCGGTGCGAATGCGCGTAATGATTGGGTTATATTGTAGAGATTCGCGGCTGATATTGAGAGGCAGGTCTTCTGAGTCTATAACACCGCGCACGAAGCGCAGCCAGGGATAGGTCAGGCCTTCGACATTATCCGAGATAAACACCCGGCGCACATATAGGCGCACGGCATTCTTGCGTGAAGGGTCGTACAGATCCCACGGGCGTAAGGTTGGGATAAACATCAGGGCGGAGAATTCGATCTTGCCTTCGGCGTGCCAGTGCGAGGTCATGAGCGGTTCGTCAAAACCGTGGGTGATGTGTTTATAAAATTCGTCATATTGTTCTTTGGTGACGTCATTTTTGGAGCGTGTCCAGATGGCGCTGGCTTTATTTATCGGCTGGCCTTCGCCAGTATCGGTATCGGTGGGGCTGCCGAGGAAGATTTTAAAATCGATATGATCTGAATAGGTTTCAACCGTTTGTTTAATTTTTTCGTTGATGAGGAATTCGGCTGCCTCGTCTTTAATGTCGAGAATAATGGCAGTGCCGCGATCCCCATCGAGCCGCGCTTCTTCGTCCTTGGAGGCTTTGCGGACGTTAAAGCCGCTCGCGCCGTCGGATTCCCAAACCCAGATCGATTTTGAACCGGCTTTGCGGCTGATAACGCGCACATGGCTGGCGACCATGTAGGCGGCGTAAAAGCCAACACCGAATTGTCCAATCAATTTAAGGGGATCGCCGCCGGATTTTTCTCCGGCCTTCATTTTTTCCATGAGGGCGGCTGTGCCGGATTTGGCAATTGTGCCGAGATGGTCGATCAGTTCGGATTTGCTCATGCCGATGCCGTTATCGACCACGGTGAGTGTGCGGGCGTCGGTGTCTTTGTAGATATGAATTCTAAATTGCGGATTGTCGGCGGTGAGTTCCGGTTTTTCAATGGCTGCATAACGCAGGCGGTCGCAAGCATCGGCGCTGTTGGAAATGAGTTCGCGCAGGAAGACATCATGATTGGTGTAAAGCGCGTGGGCGACGATATCGAGCAGGCGCGAAACATCGGCGCTGAAACTGTGGGTGTTGGGCGATGGGTCTTGGGTTTTGGGCTGGGCGTTCATCTTTTTACTCTCTAAAAAACGTCATGCCCGTTTTATACGGGCATCCGTATTTCCGCACAAGGCGGGGATGACACATAATTTGTGCATCACGGGCACATCCAATGTGCATCCCACTGGCCGTCCTTGTTTTTGCGATAAATAAAACGGGTATGCAATCGGTGTTTGTTCGCAATCCAGAATTCGATTGAAGTCGGATTCACGCGGTAGCCTTTCCAATATGGGGGCCTCGGGATTTTATCCAGATTTGTGAATTTCTTGACGAATTTTGCGACTGCATTGTCCATGTGGTTTTCATCGTCGAATGTTTCGGATTGCTGCGAAGCCCAGGCGCCAATCTGGCGTTCTTTCGAGCGCGTGGCGAAATATTCGTCCGTCTCTTCATCGCTGACGGGGCGGATCGTGCCTTCTATGCGGATTTGTTTGCGGGTGGATTTCCAATAAAAGCACAGCGATGCATAGGGGTTTGCTTCCAGTTCCTGACCTTTGCGGCTGGCGCCGTTGGTATGGAATTTAAAGCCTTCATCGCTGATGTCTTTAATCAGCACCATACGGTTTGAGGGGCGGCCACGGGCATCGGCAGTGGCGAGATTAACGGCTTCTGGGTCGTTGATTTCACTTTTTGTGGCTTCGGCGAGCCAGTCTTTGCAAAGAGCGATGGGGTTGGGGCCGTATTTCTCTATGATCTTATTGCTCATTTTTATTCGCTCTTTTTTTGATTTTTATCAAAGGGTTTCTATTTTATAAACGTATAGTGTCTTGCATGTATCTAAATACGATATATGCTGCGTGGATACGAATCGCAAGATGAAGAAAGGCGAAGACTATGAAGAATTTATTTTTAATTCCTTTGGTGCTGGTGGCGTTTGTTGCGAGCGGTTGTGAGAACATTCAAAATAGCGGCACGAAAGAAAAAATCGGCGGCGTGTCCGGCGCGGTTGTAGGCGGTTTGTTAGGGTCTAAAGTTGGCGGCGGGAGCGGCCAGCTCTGGGCGACCGGTGCGGGGGCTTTGCTTGGTGCGTTCATTGGTAGCGAGATTGGCGCATCTTTGGATAAAGCGGACCGCGTTATGCTGGGGCAGGCCAATCAACGTGCGCAAACGGCGCCGATTGGTGAGTCGGTCTCATGGAATAATCCTGAAAGTGGGAACTATGGTACGGTAACGCCTGTGCGTGACGGGCAAAGTTCTTATGGGCGTTATTGCCGTGAATATGAACAAATGATCTATGTCGGCGGGCGTCAGGAAACGGCTGTCGGTACAGCATGTAAGAATGATGATGGTACGTGGGAAGTTGTCAGCTAGTACCTGTCTCTTGCTATCCTTATTAAAGTAAAAAAGCTGCCTCCCATGAGACAGCTTTTTTATATTTCCCCTTTGAAAATTATCATATTTACAATTTGATAAGTACAAAATTTACACATTGAGAAGATTTTGTGTTGGTTGCTGTAATTTTTTTTGAATAAAAAATCATTATTTATCAATGTGTTATATTTTTATTTGTTATCAATATAAAATTTTAACTAATTTTAACTAATTTTTGCTAGTCTTGGTAAGAGAGGGAAAATTTGTCTGCCTTGAGGTATGTGGAATCAAATACGTATTTAACGTTGTAGATGAATACGGGTGAAAATTAAGAATATGGGGCGTAACTTTGGATAACAAATTTTTACAACACAAGATTTTAAAGTCTGAAAACGGTTTCACACTGATTGATGTTGCGGTTGCGTTGTTAGTTATTGGTATATTGGCCGCTCCTCTTGTTCAGCAATATCGTATTTGGCTTTTGACATCGAAGCAGCAATTGACGGCGGGCAGAGCTCAAAATGCAAGAGATGCCATTGAGCAATATTACTTTGTGAATAACCGTTATCCTTGTCCGGCAGACCCCAGACTTGGTCCTAGCGATGCTGATTTCGGCGTGGAATTGCGCGATTTTGGCGGAACCGGGCAGTGTGATACGAGCGCAACGGCGCTGGGTCCTTTTACAGTTACATCGGCTTTGGATGCAGATGGCGTTGGCGGTAATGATCCGGTTTATATGGGGATGCTCCCTTTTAAGTCATTAAGTTTATCTCCCCATGAAGCTCTTGATTCCTGGAATAATAAATTGACTTATGCAGTGTCCGGTTTGCTTACAAATGAGGCTACATTTGCCGGCATATTCGGTGGTATAACCATCCGTGAAGATTTTGTGATGCGGCATCCTACAGTGCTTGACGCAACTGCAGATCCTGCGGCGGATAATGTTTGTACGGATACAAGCCTGCTTGTTCCCGGCGCGGTTCCACCGGCTCAGGTCTATGGTCCGGTTAATAATGTTCATTATGTCATTTTCTCACATGGCAAAAATGGCAATGGCGCGTATTACAATGCTAATAACGCTGCGCCTGCGCGAGCGTGTGATATGGCCGCTGCAGATGCGGAAAATTGTAACAATATCACGAATAACGAGGCGACTTTTCTTTATGATACCTGCCAATCCTCGAGTGCGAGTGATGCGAATAACTATGATGATATTTTTGTTGCCAATAATATAACGCTTAGCAGTGCGCCATTTGCAAACTGGAATCCTGCTGTGGACCAGCAAAATGCAGGGGCGCCGACTGGATTTTATGGCATTAATAACGCTCTGCCGGAAGCGGAGCTTGATGTTATCGGTAATGTTCGCGCCAGCCTTGATCCGTTAGATTCTCAAGAACTGGGCCGTTTGTACTCTCATCAGTATTGTGACGGGAACGGCGGAAATTGCATGAAGCCCGAGGCGATTGCGGGCGAAGAGCCTGATATGCGTTGTGGTTTTTCAGGTACGGCTATGAGGGGGGTCGCTCATAATCAGGTGCGTTGCAATATTGTTGTGCAAACCTTGAGTTCGGCGACATGTCCGGGGGCGCCAGGACCCCAGCAATATGTGACAGGTTTTTCAGCGTCTGGGCAACCTTGTTGCAATAACGTATGTCCTTAAGAGAATTGAGTAAAAAAATGTGGAGAAAGCAAATGAATGTGCAAACTAAAACAACTCGCAAGCCTTCTTTCCCGGCCCGCTACAGCGAGGGTGGTTTTACGATTGTGGAAATGGCCATTGTCACCATGATAATAGGGCTGGTTTTCGCTGCGGCTTTTCAGTTGCTTGAGCAAAGGCAGCGTTTTGTTCGCGCGGAAAATACGAAAATAGCTGTTTCAAATGCGAATGTAGCCCTTGCAGCATTTGTTAATAATTTTGGGCGTTACCCTTGCCCGGCTTCTTTGAATGCAACGCGGGATAATAATGGACCTCTCTACGGTGTGGAGAGTGATTGTACAGATACTGGGGCTGTTGCTGCGGGTAGCAATGTTGATGCGGCGCTTGGTTATGCCGTTGTTACGGGCGCGCGTAATATTGCGTATTTCGATCGTTCGACAGTGCCGCCTACGCGGGTTCCTGCTGCCGGCATTGCGCCTGTGCGGGTGCGTATTGGCGCTTTGCCATTTAAAAATCTGAATTTGCAGGAGGGGCAAGCTTATGATGGCTATCAGAACCGGTTGCTTTATGCTGTTGCCGAACCGCTGGCCGTTGGAAAAACATTTAGCGCCGGGGGAGGGGTCATTGATGTGCAAAATGAACTTGATGCATCTGTTTTACAGCCGCAAGCCTCTGCGCATTTTATTATTTTAAGTGCTGGTGAGAATGGTGCGGGAGCTTATGGTTATGAAGGACGTAGAGCTGCCTGTCTGGGGACAAGCGAGGAATCTCAAAACTGTGATTTCGATGTAGATGCGATTTTCCGTGTTGCAGAGACCGGGACGGATAATAACGGCGCGGCCGCTACTTATGATGATTTGGTTGTTTATGCTCTTGATGGGGATATTCCAATGTGGGAGCTGGAAGGTGCAAATGATGATGCCATCCTTAAAACTGTCGGGGATATCGGTATTGGCAGCGTTGTTGCAGCGAATAACCCCGGTGAAGATTTGCAGGTTGACGGGACTTTGATTGTCCGGGACAATCCGGGTACGTCAGAGCTTGAGGGAAAGGTCGAATCTGAAGAGATTTGTGATTTTACCAGCGGGAGCACAACATGCTTCAAATCTGAGGTTATTGCCGGTGATCTATCCCATGATCAGGGACTCATTTGTGGTCCAGGCTTGTTTATGACAGGAATTCAAAATGGCGCTCCGGTTTGCACTGATGAGGTCATTGTGACGTGTCCTGCCGGAAAATTTGTTACGGGGGTTGATTCTGACGGAGGGCTTATTTGTGATGCTACGCCGCCACCGTCTTGTCCTTCCGAGAGTAAAAATCTGTGTTCAGGATCGGG
The DNA here is from genome assembly GCA_023898785.1 of Rhodospirillales bacterium. Classification (NCBI taxonomy): domain Bacteria; kingdom Pseudomonadati; phylum Pseudomonadota; class Alphaproteobacteria; order Rhodospirillales; species Rhodospirillales bacterium. Next base: position 305,273 of record CP060239.1, read on the forward strand.
ACTTCTTCCTAGCGCCCCGCATAATACAATAGAGACTATAACCGTATCGACTGCGCCGACGAATCCAGGCGGGACGCGCAGCGCCAAGTATAGATGCAATTCCGGGGTGTGGGAGTATCAGTCCTCTTGGGGAGATCCGTGTAATTGTACGCCTGTTATCGACCCCGTTGTTGTGAATTCCAAAGCGTCTTGTCATGATGGCAACAACTGTAACGGTAGTTTTACCGGACATGTTGTCGTGACTTCAACAACGGCCTGTCCGAGCGGTCTTTCGACGCAGGTAACAGACCGGTCTGGTTGCGGGTGTTTGACCGGGACGAAGATTACGCCTGTAGGGTGTCCGTCTGGTTTTAATAAGGGGCGCAAGATTAGAAGCTCGACTTATGTTTGTAATGTCAGCGGAGACCTGACGCGAGGGGCATGCACTTCGCCGACACCGGCGGCCGACGATCCTGATGATCCTTGCCGTTGTGAGCCTGTTCCTCCTTTTCTTTGGGCTTATGCTCCTTGCCCTCTTGGTTTGAAGGCCCTTAATGATAAAGGCATTCCACAAAACGCGGAATTCGAGTGTAGTGGCGGTTCGGATGCTCCTGGAGCATGGGTCATTTATCCGAATAAGAACGATCCTGCGGTTATCGCTCAGTATTGTTCATGTTCTGTACCGCCGCCTTCTAATGTAACGCGCAGTGATTGTCCGCCCGGGTTTTCCGGTGAGCGTACCTACACGATTACAAAGACGTGCGATATTCTCCATCCGTTGGATCCGCCGACTGTGACCGAGGAGATTTATAAAGATGATTGTTTGCCTGATGCTGTGGGCATGGGCAAGTGGGAGGTCGTGGGGGGGGCGGCTGGCGCTGTAAGCCCAGTTGTTCACGTGGGGGGGACATGTATTCTTGGTACTGATTCGCCGCCTGCCAGGTTATGTAAAAAAGTCCATGGTCATCATGTTAAAGCTTGTTTGTGCCAATAATGAAAAGGAACGATCATGATTTTGCGTAGGGGTGAAAATATAATTTCGCAACAGAACGGCTTTACGCTTGTCGAGATGGCTATCGTTTTGTTGATTATCGGCTTTGCCATGTCTGCTGTCGCTATCGGCCTTGACACGTATAACCGGGATTTACGTTCCAATAAAACGCTTGAATCTATCCGGAAAGCGAATGAGCAGTTGGTATACTTTGCAAAAATTTTCGGCTATCCATGTCCGGCGGATCCCACGCTCGGGCCGGGTGATGCCATGTATGGGCGCGCTGATTGTAACGTTGCGAATGGGAATATTAAAAATGTTTTGGGCCGCGACAATATGAATGTTAGAGTTGGCGCGGTGCCGTTTGCCGATCTTGCTGATTTTTCTGCAAATCTCGCTCTTTCGAACGAAAGATATGTTGAAAGTGACGGTTTTGACGGCTGGGATAATTATCTGACATATGCTGTTACTTTCGATCTTACCGACGAGCCCGGCAGGCCGCCTTTTGATGAAACTATGGGCGCTATTTGTGTTGTCGATGAAAATAATAGGTCGTTGCTGGATGAAGCCTGCACAGCGCATGCCGTTGTTATTTCCCACGGCGCTAACGGACTTGGCGCTTACGTGCGTTCGGGGGTTTCGGCGCCGGGCGAGAGTTGTATTGATCTTTTATTGCCTGCTGCGGATCAAGCTGATGCTGCTAATGATCCCTCGCCGAATGAAAAAGAAAACTGTGATCATCAGATCGGCGGCGCCCTCGCAGATGCCAAGTTTGTTGCAGGGGTTTGGAATGAGTCGGATGATGAATCCTATGATGATGTGCTGCGTTTTATAATTTTTCAATCAAGAGAAATATGGGCGCGGGGCGGTGATCTCGTTATCCCGTTTGGCGACCCGAATGACCCTACAGATGATATTCGCATTCCGCGTGTTTCGTCTGTGAATGATGGCGCTATCGGTATTGGTCTGGACGCCGGAAATACCCCGCAGCAGGCGCTGCACCTTCAGGGCGATCTTCAGGCAGACCGTGTTTATGTGGAAGAGTTGTGCGATGTTTCAGGTGGTAATTGTTTTGATCCTGAATTGATTGGCGGGGATGTTGCTGATATGCAATGTCCTCCAGGTCAAGTGGTTCAGAAAATTGGTCGCGTTAGCGCGGGTGCAGATCCTGGCGTTGTATGTGTAAATCCGTTTACGTCCATGCCTTTTACGCAATGTCCTACCGGTCAGGTCGTTATTGGTGTTTCCAGCGTAAGCGGTTCGATATGCGGGACGTTATAATGGCGTTATAAACAGTATAAAAGCCGCCTTTTGATGGGCGGCTTTTGTATGCGTTGTTATGATCCATTGTTTAAAATTTCGAAGGCATTTTTGTAAGGTGCGTAGGTTTCGTCTTTGCCAATCAATTCTAATGCGGCGGTTGCAGTCAATATCTGATCGCTGCGACGATAAGCGATGAATTTTCTATTTAGTTTTTTTATATCGCGCCATTTTATTTGCGAAAAGCTTGCTTCGAATGCGTTGTCGATTATTTCCTCTTCAGCGGTGCGGCTTTCCTTAAACAAGCGATAGGCGTTTTCAGCTTCGATGAGCGCTGGGGCGCACCAGCCCAGTGGTCTTCCTTTTAACAGAGCGCGGGTTTGTTCGCGGGCTTTTTGTAAAAACAGGGCCGGGTTATTTTGTTCCTCCACGGCTTCACGCACTTCGGCAAAGGCTCGTTTGCAAGCGCGGATATGGAGGCGTTCGCTGATGGAATCTTCTGTGAAGGGATTGTATATTTCGTTATTTTTTAGTGGCACTGGCGTCATATTAAGCATTTCGGCGCAGATATGGGCATAGGAACGAATGTGAGGGGTGTCAGACCCATACACGGCAGCGCTGAGGATGTCGTTTTGGCTGGTTCCGGCCCAGGCCATTTCCTGGGCGCCGTAGCAGAATCTGATCCATTGGCGCAGGCTAATATCATCATAGGTGTTGCCGATTTCTTCGGCCATGTAGTGGGTGTGTTCAAGCGGGCCGGTTTTGGGCGGGATTTCATCTTTCAGGTCTTTATAGACGACATTGATGCCATCGGCGGCGAGGGGAAGAGGGTTTTTTTCGGGCTCAAAATATAGTGAAGGTGTGGTGGAGTATTCGCACAATGCTTTGAGGAGGGTTCGTAGCGTTCCTTTTTCGCCACTGCTTTCCATGATCATGACGGCAAAGGCTTGTCCTTTGAGATGTGTGCGTAGAGATTCGCTGGCGGGGGAAGACGGCGTTTTTTTCTGCTGTTTTTCGTTGCCAGGAGGATGGAGCAGGCCGAGGTAAGCATGGATGGCTTCGAAGGCGGTGCTGTAGCCTATAAATTTACAGGCTGTATTCAGGTCTTCAAAACGTTCCAGATCGTGTTGGTTGATGAAGCATGCAGCGATCACGGAGTGTTTTTTGAGTATGCCCAAGGCTTTGCTTGATTTATGATCTGCAAGCGCGGCAAAAAAACTGTTTTGCGGGTCTGTAGAGAGTTTTTTTTCGATGCGGTAGAGGAGCTTGGTTCCTGCGGGATGTTCACGCAGCTCCCGTTTTTTGGCTTCGAAGGCGGCTTCTATATCACCATCAGCATAAGGGATAAAAGTGATGTTTAAATCTTCGAATTCACCCATGATGCTACGGCGCAGGGCGTTGAAAATATGCTCGGTAGCGGGCAAGGGGTCATTCATGAGATATAAATGCGGTAGCGAGTGAAAATTTCGATCTTGGTGATATTATCAGGAAAGGGCCATGATACCAAGGTGGTGATTTGGATGAGGGCTGGACGGATACTTCGAAATGTGTAGGATGCTGCTATCGTAAATTTATTCAATATTATTGATGAAGTGAGTAATGACTATGGATGCACAGAATAATTTTCTTAAAGGCAAGCGCGGGTTGATTATGGGCGTGGCGAATGATCGTTCGATTGCCTGGGGTATTGCCGAGGCGGCGGCGCAGAGCGGTGCGGAGCTGGCTTTTACCTATCAAGGTGAAGCGCTGGAAAAACGGGTGCGTCCTTTAGCAGAGAAGATTGGTGCAAAGATTGTTGTGCCGTGCGATGTAACCGACGAGGCCAGCGTGGATGCGGCTTTTAAGGCTATTGAGGATGAGTGGGGGCAGGTCGATTTCGTCGTTCATGCGATTGCGTTTTCCGATAAAAATGAGCTGGATGGATTGTATCTGGATACGACGCGTGAGAATTTTATCCGCACGATGGATATTTCCGTTTATTCCTTCACAAGCGTGGCGCAGCGGGCGGTGCCGCTCATGAAAGAGGGGGGATCGCTCATTACGCTGACCTATTACGGGGCGGAGCGCGTGATGCCGCATTATAATGTTATGGGCGTGGCGAAGGCCGCTCTGGAGGCTTCTGTGCGGTATCTGGCCGCCGATCTGGGGTCGAAGAATATCCGCGTGAATGCGATTAGCGCCGGGCCGATTAAAACGCTGGCGGCTTCGGGAATTGGCGATTTTCGCTATATCCTGAAATGGAATGAGTTGAACTCACCGCTCAAGCGTAATGTAACGATTGAGGATGTGGGGCGCAGCGGTTTGTTTTTGCTGTCCGATTTGGGTAGTGGCGTAACCGGCGAGGTGCTTCATGTGGATGCGGGCTATCACACCGTTGGCATGTGCAGTGTTGACAGCGCGGCGGAAACCGGTGAGTTGCTGGCGTCCATTGGGCCAAAGAAAGATAGTGGTGAAGAAGCTGCTTAGTTTTTTAGTCATTGCGAGGAGGGCTTGTAGCAGCCAGATGCGGCAATCTATACCCTCTGGAGCACAAGTGGATTGCTTCGCTACGCTCGCAATGACGGAGGAGGAAAATGATCTGGTTTAAAGATTATACACTCGATTATCTGGAAGGGCTGCGCAATGCCAATATGGGGACGCATATCGGGTTGGAATTTAGCGAGGTTGGTCCTGATTTCCTAAAAGGCCGGATGCCGGTGGATGAGCGCACAACGCAGCCTTTCGGTATTTTGCATGGCGGAGCAAGCTGTGTGCTTTCGGAAACGCTGGGCAGCGTGGCGGCGTGGATGACGATTGATCCCGATCTTTATCGTGCTGTTGGCTTGGAAATTAATGCCAACCATGTTCGCGCCGTAACCGAAGGGCATGTGATTGGGGAATGCCGCCCGCTGCATATGGGCCGGCGGACTCAGGTGTGGCAGACCGATATCACCGAAGAGGCTACTGGCAAGCGCGTGTGTATTTCACGGATTACCGTCGCGGTGATTGAACAAGGGACGTTGAGCGCGCAAAAAGAAGCTGTTCATGTCGGCTAGAGCGGGTTAGAGTAACGGCTATGACAGGTAATCGTTTCGGAACATTATTTCAGTATACAACTTTTGGTGAGAGCCACGGCCCGGCGATTGGCGTGATCGTGGACGGTGTGCCGCCCCGAATCGCGTTAACACCTGAGGATATCCAGGGATTCCTTGATCGCCGCAAGCCGGGGCAATCGCGCTTTACCACGCAACGCAAAGAGGCCGATAGGGTAGAGATCCTTTCCGGCGTGTTTGAGGGCTTAACGACCGGTACGCCGATTGCTCTGCTGATCCGTAACACAGACCAGAAATCCAAGGACTATGATGAGATCAAAGACAAGTTTCGTCCCGGCCATGCGGATTTTACTTATGCTGAGAAATACGGCATTCGCGATTATCGCGGCGGCGGGCGGTCTTCGGCGCGGGAAACCGCTTGCCGGGTGGCAGCTGGGGCTGTAGCGCGTAAGGTGCTGGAGGACCAGATCGGAGGCAAGATCAAAATCCGCGCCGCTGTCGTGCAGATCGGTGAGAAAAAGATTAACCGTGATCGCTGGGGTTGGGATCAGGTGGAACAAAATCCTTTGTGGTTGCCTGATGCCGAGGCTGTACCGGAGATAGAGGCGTATCTGGACGGCATTCGCAAAAGCGGGTCTTCTGCCGGGGCGCTGGTCGAGGTGCATGCGAGCGGTATTCCCGCCGGTCTTGGCGCGCCCGTGTATGACAAGCTGGATGCGGATCTGGCCAAGGCGATGATGAGCATCAATGCGGTCAAGGCGGTGGAGATTGGCGCAGGTTTTGAGGCTGTTTCTTTGCGCGGCGAGGAAAACGCCGATGAAATCCGGTCCGACGGGTTTCAGAGCAATAATGCGGGCGGCATACTCGGCGGAATTTCTTCCGGACAGGATATTGTTGTGCGCGTCGCGTTCAAACCGACCAGCTCGATCCTTACGCCGCGCAAGACCATCGATATACACGGCGAAGAAACCGATATCATCACCAAAGGCCGCCACGATCCATGCGTCGGGATTCGCGGCGCACCTGTTTGCGAGGCGATGATGGCCTGCGTCCTCGCCGATCACTGGCTCCGCCACAAGGCCCAGTGTTTATAGGGCGCAGTCTTTGGCCTCGTGGCGCAGAGTAACGGTTTGCGCCGTTGCCTGTCTTATTCCGTCTGGAACATCACCCATTTCCAAAACTGTGCGGCCATTTACGGGGGTATAAAGTTCAGGATGCGCGTAAAGGGGGTTCAGCATTGCCGGCCATGTGCGTTCTGCAAAAATATCGCTTTCAAAACGATGAGCTAGCTCTAACATGTTTTCTACACTCTTTTCGCCGTATTGCTCTTTCAGGATTGGCAGTAGCGGTTCCTGTTCGAATTTACATGCGAGGAACAGAATAATTTGTGGAATGGATGCTCTATTGTTTTGCATCTGTTCCTTTATAATCTTTTGGCATGTGCTTTTATCATTTTTTAGCCATGCCACTTTGGCTAGCCCATAATATGCCGGGGAGTTATGCGGATGATGTTGGAGCGTGGTTTGTAAATAGCTCTCGGCCTTGTCGAAATTGCCACGCTGCATTTCAAGGTTGCCAAGCGAGTTGAGGGCCATCTCGTCATGCGGATGATGTTGGAGCGTGGTTTGCAAATAGCTTTCAGCCTTATCAAAATTGCCACGCTGCATTTCAAGGTTGCCAAGCAAGTTGAGGGTTGGGGCGTTATGAGGATGATGTTGGAGCGCGGTTTGTAAATAGCTTTCTGCCTTGTCAAAATGGCCGCGCCGCATTTCAAGTTTGCCAAGTGAGTTGAGGGCATAGGTGTCATGCGGGTCTATGTTTAAAATCGATTTATATTGTGTTTCGGCGTTTCTGTCTTGTCCGAGAACTCTGTATATATCCCCCAGTGTTTGACGTGCTTTTAAATCATCTGGGGTCAGGTCAACATGTTGTCTGAATATGGCTTCTGCGTCTTTGGTGCGGCCATTACGGAATAACAATGATCCCATATATGTTCGGTTTTGGGGAATTTTGTGAAGGTTTTGCTCCTGATAAAGCTGGTAAGCGCGCCATAAGCCATTTTTCTCGTAATATTCTTGAAATTTTATAAACGCTTTAGCTTGTTGATTAAAAAAGGATCGGGCGGTTTCTGTGAGCGAGCAGAAGTATCGTTCCTGTCGGATATTTTGCCGTCTTCTTTGTCTATGACCCCTAATGCTCATTTTCTATGCCGTTATTCATTTTTGAATCTTTTTAGAATCCGCAAATCGTTATGTCAATAAAAATAAAATATCCCTATTCGTAAAAATCCTGTTCAAAAAGCTTTTCGTCATGTTTGGCGGACGGTATAGTTTTTTCATGTCACGACGAAATTTTAGACAGCATCGACCGTTTTTTTCTAACGCTATGCCGCGTGCGGTGGCACAGCCCAAAATGCAATGGAAGATTTTACCGATTCTGTGGCTGGCGCTGAAGCGTATGGCGATGGGGATTGGGTTTCTGGTTTTGCTCAATTTATTGGTTGCACTGATTGTGATGCCTGCCTTTTTGCCGAAGAAGGCTGCGGCACCTTCGCTCCCCAGTGAAATGGTGTTGTTTATGAAGTTTGAGGACGGTTTGCGCGAGTTGCCGTCTCCGCCGAGTTTTGCCGATCCGTTTGCAGGGGCATCGAGTGCGACGGTGCATGATATTGTCAATGCGCTGGATTATGCGCGGGAAGATGAGCGGGTAAAGGGCATTATCGCGCGGATGTATGCCGGGAATTTCGAGTTTTCTAAAATCACGGAAATCCGCGCGGCGCTGAAACGTTTTCGTGCAACCGGGAAATTTGCGCATATCTATTCCTCTTCCTATGGTGAAGGCGGTGGCGGTTTGAGCCGGTATTATCTGGCTTCGGCTTTTGACGAGATTTGGATGCAGCCTTTGGGCGTGGTGTCGATTCCGGGCGTAGGGCTGGAGGTGCCGTTTGCACGTGGCACGCTTGATAAACTTGGCATCAGTCCGCAATTTTTTCAGCGTAAGGAATATAAAACGGCTTATGAAAGCTTGACGAATAAGGCTATGAGTGCGCCGAACCGTGAAGAGTTGGGCGCGATTGTTAATGACATTCGTTTTGAAATGCTGGAGCAGATTCCTGCGGATCGTGGAATGAGCGAGGCGGCGTTCGAGAAGCTGGTGAATAAGGGATTGTTTACGGCGCCGGAGGCGGAAGAAGCTGGCCTGATTACGCATGCGGATTATGGCGATGTGCTGCTGGATAATGTGGCTGAGCTTATAACCGGGGAGCGCGATGCAGACGGGCTTGAGCTGATTGATCTGAAAGATTATGGCCGGGTGATGGAAAAGAAAGCCCATGGTTTGATGGTCGGCGAGAAGGCTAAAGTGGCGCTCGTTTATGCTGTTGGGGCGATTATGCCGTCTGGAGACGGTGGCGGTTTTGGCGGTGACGGTATTGCGGCGGCTGATGAAATTGCTCCGGCGATTTTGAAGGCGTCGAAGGATGAGGATGTTGAGGTTATTGTGCTGCGGATTGATAGTCCTGGCGGATCGCCATCTGCGTCGGAGAGCATTTTGCGCGCGGTGGAAAAAGCCCGCGAGCGCGGAAAGCCGGTGATTGTGTCTATGGGTGCGACGGCGGCTTCCGGTGGATACTGGATTGCTGCGTATGCGGATAAGATTTATGCATTGCCGACGACGCTCACCGGATCGATCGGCGTTGTTGGCGGAAAATTCGCACTGGGTGATCTGTTTGGAAAATTGGGTGTGAATTGGGAAAAGATTCATTGGGGCAAGAATGCAGGTCTGTGGTCTGCCAATACGCCGTTTAGCGCGAGCGAGGCAGAGCGGATCAATGCGATGCTGGACAATGTATATGACAATTTCATTGCGCGTGTGGCCAAGGGGCGGGGCATGGAGAAGGACGCAGTGGATAAGGTTGCCGGTGGACGCGTGTGGACCGGGCGGAGAGCGCTTGAGGCCGGGCTGGTGGATGAGCTTGGCGGTTTGGAGGATGCTTTGGATTATGCGGCCGAACTGGCGAAGGTTGAAAGCCGTAAGGATTTGAATGTTGTGGTTTATCCGAAGCCGAAAACACCGCTGGAGCAGATTTTGGAATTGCTGGATACGCAAAGCGGCGTGATTTCGCAGATGGGGCGGGCGGCTGCATGGCAGGAGCGGTTCTTTGAGGCGGCGGAGCCTGCTTTGGAGTTGTTGCAGGTGCATGAAAATCCGCAAGACTATATTGTTTATGAGGCGTTGCAGATTCGCTAAATTCTGCGATAAACGGTCTGCAAACTACTCTCTTTGAATAGACCTGTTGCAAAAATAGGTTAATTTAGTAACAAGCCTATTTGTGAAAATATTAAGAACAACCACCTTCAGATTTGATGAAAACAGGTTGATAGTCGTCCGTGACATCCATACACATGCAAGGCGTTAAATTTTTGCCGCTCTGGGCGAATTGTACGCAAGGGGTGCTTATGCGGTCCGTAGGACAGAACACCACGGGTTTACCCGTGGATGAATGAGCCCGGAGGCGGTATGTTGTTTCCGTTATGGAAGTTATTACGACTGGGCACAGCGCTTACCGCCTCGAATATCACGTGGTTTGGGTCTGCAAATACCGCCGGAGGGTCCTGAAGCCTGGTGTCTGTGCATACGTGCACAGGGTTCTTCTCAAGCTGTGTCGAAGTATGCCCGGCGTCACGATAGAGACGATTGGCTTTGGTCAGGATCACCTGCATATGGTCATGGTGATACCCCCGAAATACGCAATAGCGTCTGTTATGGGCACGATGAAAAGCCAATCGGCGAGCGCCTTGCACAAGCGGTTTGATTTTCTTGCCAAAGTTTACTGGAAGGAAAATATTGTGTGGTCGCCGGGCTACTTCGTAAGCAGCGTAGGCGTTGATGAGCACGTTATTCGCCGTTATGTAGAACGTCAAGGACACCGGGATTCAGGTCAATTCCGCGAGGAATTGTAATGCGCAAAGCGCGGCGCAGCCCCATAGAACCACGGGTTTACCCGTGGGTATCTATAGTGGAGCTGATGTTCGCTAATCACGCGGCGCGCTTTTTAAATATGCTTTCCAATATGTCGTGCATATCCTGATAGGTCATCAGGATGTGGTTCTGGCCGTAGCCTTTCTCGATGATGGCGGCGGCGGCGTTCAGACCGTATGAAAGCGGGATGATGGGGCAGGGCAGGAGTTTTTCTGCGTTTTTGACGGCGGCGACATCTTTGTGGCGGTCGCCGATATACCAGACAACATCTTCGGCGTTTAAGTTTTCTTTGATGTGATCAAGGGCTTGTAAGATCGGTTCCGGGTTGGGTTTGGATTTGCGTATGTCTTCGCGGAAAATCGTGACCGGAAAATAGTTGTCGAGACCGAATCTTTTGACAATTTCGTCGCCGTAGCCCTTGCCCAGACCGTTGCTGACCAGTGCCATCGGTATTTCACGGGTTTTAAGGAATGAGAGTACAGAGTAAATGCCGGGGCAGGGCTCGACCAGTAATTCAACAGGTTTGCGGCGCAGTTTATGGATGGCTTTGTGGACAATAATTGATTTGGGCGGTTTGATTGGCTCATCGGGTTTTTCGAGCAAAAGCGGCCCTTGGGCTTTGCGTTCAAAGAGCCATGTCCACAGACGGGATATCTTGAACACAATGTCATCGAGCCATTCCATGACCCCGAGCAGGCGCGGGTTGAGATGGCGCACTGTGGTGCCATCCATGTCGAAAATTACGACGGTAGGTCTGGGAAGAGACATCATGAGATTTAACCACAGATGGACACGGATAAACACAGATTTTCTGTTTTTTTCATTGTTTTTCGTTCTTTTATTCAGGGATTAGACACGCCCTCAAGGGGGAGGATGGAGTGTTTTTATGAATGCGGCCTGGCGGCGTAAAAGCTTGCGCAGTTCTTGCATATCGGCGGTGTATAGGCCGGATTTTAGGGCGTTTTGTGAGACTGCTGCTTTGCCTTCGGGCGTTTTGGGGCCGGTGGCTTGGTTAAATGGACGGTTCTTCAGGCAGTTTTCGGCCTGGGCTTTACGGCGTTTTTCCGGCCATGGGCGGCGGGTTTGTGTCATTTTAATATCCCCTCACCCCAACCCTCTCCCCGAGGGAGAGGGGGTAAAGGAGGGTGGCATCTCTCTCGAGGGAGAAGGGGTAATGCGTTGTTTTGTATATTTTTTTCGAGTTAATCATTTTGTTTTTCGATTTTGCGGGGGTAGGGGGCGGTGTTGAGCGCGTTGAGCGTGCTCATGTAGTCGATTGCGGCTTTTGATTTTACCGTATCGGTGCATTGTTTTTGGATGCGCAGGGCAAAATGCATCCATTGCTGGACGGTTTCGGGAGAGCGGGAGTCGAACCGGCCTGCGACTTTCTGGTCGAGGATGGCGGTGAAAAGCCGGTCGAGGATTTCGGCCTGGCGGGCAAGCAGGGCAGGATCGTAGCCGCTGATCAGCAGGGGATCGTCCAGCGCGTCTTTGAGAGCGGCGATGGCTTGGGGTGTTTCTTCAGGCGGTGTTTGGTATTTCTGTCGAAGTTTTTCTAGTTCAATATCCATGAGGGGTATAATAGGATATTATTCCTATTTTGTCAAGGGGGTTTTTAAACGCGGAGGGGCGGAGGCACGGAGGGGTTGGATTGCTTCCCCCGGATCAAGTCCTGGGCCGCAATGACGAAAAAGATAGTTTGTTATTGCGAGGAGGGGCATGGCCCCGACGCGGCAATCTATGATGTTATGTTGTCGTATAGATCGTTCCATTCAGGATTGATGCTTTTGATCAGATCGATTTTCTTTTTTCTTGATCCGCCTTTGATTTGCTTTTCTCTGGCAATGGCGTTTTCCATGTCGTCGAAGATTTCGAAATAAACAAGGGTTTTGCAATCGTATTTGGCTGTGAAGCCTTTGGTGATTTCGTTTTTATGTTCGTAGATGCGTTTGGGAAGGTTTGAGGTGACGCCAGTGTAAAGAGTGCCGTTCTTGTGGTTGGTGAGGATGTAAATGGCGAGGCGTTTCATGGGAGTGATTTTAACGCGTCATTGCGAGGAAGGCTATAGGCCTGACGAAGCAATCTATAAATGGATTGCCGCGTCGGCGTTTCACGCCTCCTCGCAATGACGGAGGTAAGATTTATTGATACTGGTCTGTGGGTACGTAATAACGTAATTTTATTGCTACGCTTTTTCCGGCTTTGAAGGTTTTTTTGTGTAAGGGATTATAAGCCCGCTATCAATTAATACAGAAGTTTCATGGCACTTAGAGCAAAATAATGTTCGTCTGATTTGTAACCTTGGTATCCTTGCAAAAAAACTTGTCTGCTTTTGCAATGAGGGCATCTTAGTTTTATCCATTGAAAATATGTTGATTGGAATTTTTCGGATGTCTTTTTGCCATAGAAGAATATTAAGTAATAAGCACAGGCCAATAGAATTAACGTTAGTGGCGCAACATCTGTGAATATGAGGGCTAGTAGTAATAGATACCCACGGGTAAACCCGTGGTTCTATGGGGCTGCGCCGCGCTTTGCGCATTACAATTCCTCGCGGAATTGACCTGAATCCCGGTGTCCTTGACGTTCTACATAACGGCGAATAACGTGCTCATCAACGCCTACGCTGCTTACGAAGTAGCCCGGCGACCACACAATATTTTCCTTCCAGTAAACTTTGGCAAGAAAATCAAACCGCTTGTGCAAGGCGCTCGCCGATTGGCTTTTCATCGTGCCCATAACAGACGCTATTGCGTATTTCGGGGGTATCACCATGACCATATGCAGGTGATCCTGATCAAAGCCAATCGTCTCTATCGTGACGCCGGGCATACTTCGACACAGCTTGAGAAGAACCCTGTGCACGTATGCACAGACACCAGGCTTCAGGACCCTCCGGCGGTATTTGCAGACCCAAACCACGTGATATTCGAGGCGGTAAGCGCTGTGCCCAGTCGTAATAACTTCCATAACGGAAACAACATACCGCCTCCGGGCTCATTCATCCACGGGTAAACCCGTGGTGTTCTGTCCTACGGACCGCATAAAATTAAAGGAATGACGATTTTTGCATCGTCTTTATCAAATTCGTATTCAAACTGTAAAAACTTTAATTTCATATGGATTGCTTCGTCATTTCATTCCTCGCAATGACGGAGGATGTGTTGGGCTGTCAGCCCTGCCTCTTCGTACTGTTTTGTGGGGTCATTGTGGTCCTGGAAGGTGTCGGGGAGGTGGAGGGTTTGGATGATTGGAATGTTGGAATGTTGGATATTGGAATCGTTATGGATGTATTCCAGCACCATGCTGCCAAAGCCGCCGCGGGAGCCTTCTTCGATGGTGATCAGTGTATGGTGGTTGGTGGCTAGTGATTGGATGAGATCGGTATCCAGCGGTTTGGCAAATCTTGCATCGGCCACGGTGACGGTTTGGCCTTTTTCTTCGAGCTGTTTGGCGGCTTTTAAACATTCCTGAAGGCGGGTGCCGTAGGATAAAATCGCTATGGATTGCTTCCCCCGGATCAGGTCCGGGGTCGCAATGACGGGAGAGGCGTAAACAATGCGGCCTTTGCCCAGTTCTACGGGGTTGTCGTCCTCGGCGATGGCCTCAAGCGCTTCGCCGCGGGGATAGCGCAGGGCGAGCGGGCCGTCGTCGTAGTTTGCCGCGAAGGTGACCATTTTTTTCAGATCTGCCGCGTCGGAAGCGGCCATGAGCGTCATATTCGGGATGCAGCCCAGATAGGCAATGTCGAAAGAGCCGGCGTGGGTGGCTCCGTCTGCGCCGACCAAACCGGCGCGGTCGATCATAAAACGTACTGGCAGGTTCTGGATGGCGACGTCGTGGATGACCTGGTCGTAGGCGCGCTGGAGGAATGTAGAGTAAATCGCAACAAAGGGTTTGTAGCCTTCGGCGGCCAGCCCGGCAGCGAAGGTGACGGCGTGCTGTTCGGCGATGCCGACATCGAAGGTGCGCTCTGGGAAGCGGGCGGCGAATTTATCAAGGCCGGTGCCGTCGGGCATGGCGGCGGTGATGGCGGTGATTTTGTCGTCATTCTCGGCGCATTTTATGAGTTGTTTGGCGAAGACGCTTGTGTGGCTGGGGGCGCGGGCGTCAGATTTGACTTGTTCGCCGGTGATAACGTTGAATTTTTTGACGCCGTGCATTTTGTCGACGGCGTTTTCCGCTGGGTGATAGCCTTTGCCTTTTTGGGTCAGGGCATGGATGAGGATAGGGCCGTTATGATGGCTATCGCGGACATTGCGTAGGATGGGCAAAAGCTGGTCCAGGTCATGGCCGTCTACGGGGCCGATATAGTAAAATCCCATTTCTTCAAAGAGGCTGCCTGAGCCCAGATGCGTGCGGGCGGATTCTTCGGCGCGTTTGGCAGCATGGCGCAGGGGCGCGGGCATGACGTTCATCAGCTTTTTTCCCGCTTCGCGCGCGCCGATATAGGTTTTCGAGGATACAAGTTTGGTCAGATGGTGGCTCATCGCGCCGACGGGCGGGGCGATCGACATTTCATTGTCGTTGAGGATGACGATAAGGCGATTTTTGTGGGTTCCGGCGTTGTTCATAGCCTCAAAGGCCATGCCGGCGCTCATCGCGCCGTCGCCGATGACAGCGATGACGTTTTTATTGTCGCCCGACAGGTCTGAAGCGACGGACATGCCAAGGCCGGCGGAAATGCTGGTTGAGCTGTGGCCCGCGCCGAAGGGGTCGTACGCGCTCTCGGCTCTCTTGGTAAAGCCGGACAGACCGCCGCTCTGGCGCAATGTATGGATGCGGTCTTTGCGCCCGGTGATGATTTTATGCGGGTAGCATTGGTGGCCGACATCCCAGATCAGGCGGTCTTCGGGGGTGTTGAAGACGGCGTGGATGGCCACGGTCATCTCAACGACGCCGAGCCCGGCACCAAGGTGCCCTCCGGTCTGGGAGACGGCCTCAATCGTGGCGCGGCGGAGTTCCTGGGCGAGGGTATGGAGATCCGTGTCGGAGAGGGTTTTGAGGTCGGCAGGGCGCTCGACGCGGGATAACACGCTAGCGTCATTGCGAGGAGGAGCAACGCTCCGACGTGGCAATCCAGTTTTTTCTCTCTGGATTGCTTCGTCGCTATCGCTCCTCGCAATGACGGTTCGTTTTTTCTGTGCCTGTGCCATAGGGGGAAGTTTTAACGCAAAGGGGACAAAGGACGCAAAGGTTATTTTTTGTTGACATAATGATTGATGGGGGGGGGTAGAAGGTTCTTGTTTTCAAGTTCATGGAGGTTTTTTATGTTTAAAAAATTGCGAGAAAAGATTTCTAAATCGATAAGCGGATTGTCAGAGGGTGCGAAAACAGGCTTGTCTATTTATGCGGCCCCTGTATTTCCGGCCATTCATGCTGCGGCTGATTTTCCTGCTTTCAAGGAGCACTGGACAACGACTGTTGACGAATACGACGGGGTGCGCCCTGCAACAAGAAGTGAGATGATAAACCGTGTGTTGATTGGTTCTTTGATGACGGCAGTCTGGACGGCGGCGGCTACCGGGGTGGCGAATATTGCTGATAATGCTTATACCGACAAGGAGCATGCCCAGAAGATTGATGTGGTTGTTTCCAGTATAGCCTGTAAACCTACTCAAGAAGAAGGGCGTGCTTTTTGCGGTTCTGGTACAATCTCTGCAACGTCCGGGTTTTTGCCCTGGGTTGGAAAAGATGCCGCAAATGTTGTTGTTGTAGCAGAAAAAAAGGTGCAGCAAGGCTTTAATGAGCACGGTTTGGCTTTAAATGTCTGTGAGAGCAAGCAATACGCGACCTTTCCCATCGATCAAGGCTTTGTCGCGAATGACGATGAAACGCCGTATGTCGCGGTTTCCACAAACTGTCTGGATATGGCGTTGGAGCGATAGTATTGCTTAAGCGCGGCGCTCCAGCACATAATCGGCCAGTTCGGTGAGCATTTTTTCGCGGCCTTCGAAGATTTTCAGGTGGCGTTTGGCCTGACCGATAATCATTTCAGCGCGGGCGCGGGCTGTGTCTTTTCCTAAAGTTGAAACGAAGGTGGCCTTGCCGGCGTCTTCGTCTTTGCCGGTGTCTTTGCCGGTGTCTTGCGGATCAGCTTCAACATCAAGAATATCGTCGGTGACCTGAAAGGCGAGGCCGAGGTCGTGAGCGTAGTTGCACAGGGCTTTGCGTTGCGGGTCGCTGGCTTTGCCGAGGATGGCTCCGGCTTCGCAGGCGAAGGCCATGAGTTTGCCGGTTTTCATGCGTTGCAGGCGGGATATTTCACCAACGTCGAAATTTTCCTCTTCTTTTTCCGCGATGAGGTCGAGCATTTGTCCGCCAACCATGCCGTGGCCTCCTGCTGCGTGGGCCAGTGCGGTGATGAGTTCGCAGCGTACATGCGGATCGGGGTGTGTTTCCGTATCGGCGATAACTTCGAAGGCCAGGGTGAGCAAGGCGTCACCAGCGAGAATGGCGGTGGCTTCGTCATATTTTTTGTGGACGGTTGGATGGCCGCGGCGCAAGGATGCATCGTCCATTGCAGGGAGGTCATCATGGATGAGTGAGTAGCAGTGAACAAATTCCAGAGCGGCGGCAACGCGGCGCGCGCGCGATGAGGGAACATTGAACAGGAAGGCAGATTCCATACACAGGAATGGGCGCAGACGTTTTCCGCCGCCGAGAGTTCCGTGGCGCATGGCTTCATAAAGCGGGGCTTCGGGTAATTCCGTTTCGGGAAGAAGGCGTTCAATCGTCAGATTGACGGCTTGAGCAACTTCGTCCAGGGCGTTTTGGAGTTGGGGGGAGGCGCTTCTCGGTGATGGCATTTTGTTTTCCTTTTAAAGTTTAACCGCGAATACACGCGAATTGACGCGAATAAAATTAACCACAGAGGCACAGAGTTAAAAAGAGGTGAAAGAGTCTGAATATAAAAAATCTCCTTAAACTCATTCTGACTTCTTAAACTCTGTGGTTTAAAATTCGTGTTTATTTGTGTTCATTCGTGGTTTCTATTCTTTGTTATCCAGAGGCTCAGTTGCAATTGTCCCGTCTTTGTCGACGGTGATTTTTTCGATTTTTGCCTGGGCATCGCGGAGCCGCGTTTCGCAGTGTTTTTTGAGGGCGATTCCGCGTTCGTATGCCGTGATGGATTCTTCAAGAGGGGCCTGGCCGGTTTCGAGGCTGCGGACAATGGCTTCCAGTTCTCCCAGAGCGTCTTCGAAATTCAGGGATTCGATCGATTTTGTGTTTGTCATGGTGGAAAGGATTGTATGTGAAAAATGCTGCTTTCTCAAGCCTCTATTCGACGAGTTTTAGTTTTTTCTCTAGGGCGCCACACAGCATATGGCCTAGAATGATGTGCATTTCCTGGATGCGGGCGGTGGTATCTGAGGGGATGATGATGAGCGTATCACACAGGCCGGGCATTTTGCCGCCGTCACGGCCAGACAGGCCGATGGTTTTGAGGCCTTTTTCGCGCGCCATTTTGAGGCCGCGCAGGATGTTTTCACTGTTGCCCGAGGTGGAGATGGCGATGGCGACGTCGCCGGGGTCTCCGAGGGCTTCGACTTGCCGGGAAAAGAGGTGATCGAAGCCGTAATCATTGCCGATGGCGGTGAGTGCGGAGGTGTCGGTGGTCAGGGCTATGGCGGGAATGGGGGCGCGGTTATTGATGTAGCGTACAGTGAGTTCGGTGGCAAGGTGTTGGGCATCTGCCGCGCTGCCGCCATTGCCAAAGAACAGTATTTTCCCTCCGCTTTCAATAGACTGGATGCAAGTGTTTAGTGTTTGCTCGAATTCATTTTTGAGTGTGGCGAAGGTTTTTTCTAAGGCGGCTTGGTGGTCCGCGGCTTCGCTGATCCAGAATTTTTCAAGTTCAAACATAAGCAAGGCCTGTTTTTTTATGGTGTGATGGTTATGGGTTTGCCAATATAGGTATTGTCTTTTGCTGCTTGTTCCTGTGCGTTTTGGGCTCCAGATTCAAAGGTACTCTTTTTCATTTTTTGGGCCTGGCGCAGGAGCTTTTCTTCAGCTTCTTTCTGAGCGATTTCATCGGCGATTGCTTTGCGGTTGAAGGTCAGTTGGTCCGGTGTGAGCTGGAAGCCAACGAGGACTTTATAGCGTGCGCCATGGTCTTTGTTTTCGATCGGGATGATTTGGCGCAGTTTTTCGGTGTAGGTTTGCGTGGTTTGGCCAGGCTCATAGCTTAAAGATGCGGTGAAAATTTCTTTGGCGAGAATTTCGCCTCTGGCCGATGTGATGGCGACGAAAAACGGGTAGGAGAAAGAGCCCGGCGCTTTTCCCTGCGGTCCGAGCTCGCCGGAAAAGTTCATGCTCAGGTCGATGGTGACGGCGCGTTCATCATAGTTGCAAGCGCTTTGCATGTTGGTGATCTCGACGCTGGAGATGAGGTTATAATCGCTTTGGTCCGTGATTTCGGTGAATTCGGAGAGGGACTGGAGTTCAGGAACGGCTTCCACAGATGGGCAATTGCCGCTGTAGACGAGTTGTTGTGCGCTGGTGGCGGTTGAGTTTTTAAGGGCGGGGAGTTTTATGGATTCAAGGTCTTTGACGACTCCATCGAATGTTTGGCAGGCGGAAAGTCCCAAAAAACAAATACCAAGGGCAAAAAATCTTAAAGGTTTCATTTGCTGTATCCCGATGCTAGAAAGCTTGAATGTCTAAGCAGCTTACGAGAGCGTATGACGCAAAGCAAGAGTATGATGGACAATAAACGTAAAGTAACGATTTTACTGGCGGCGCCGCGGGGGTTTTGTGCAGGCGTGGATCGGGCTATTCAGATTGTTGAGATGGCGCTGGAGAAATATGGCGCGCCGGTTTATGTGCGGCATGAAATTGTGCATAATAAATTTGTTGTCGATAGTTTGAAGGCCAAGGGGGCGGTGTTTGTTGAGGAACTGGACGAAATTCCGGCGGATGCGCCGGGGGATCAGCGGCCAGTGATTTTTTCGGCGCACGGGGTGGCGAAGTCTGTGCCGGAGGATGCGCAGGCGCGAGCTATGTTTTATGTGGATGCGACATGTCCTTTGGTGAGTAAGGTTCATCGGGAGGCGGAGCGGTATTTTGAGGCTGGGCATCAGATTATTCTTATTGGGCATAAGGGACATCCAGAGGTGATTGGGACGATGGGGCAATTGCCTGATGGCGCTGTTTTGCTGGTTGAAACGCGGGCGGATGTTGAGGCACTATGTGTTCAGGCTCCTGAAAATCTGGCGTATTGTACGCAAACGACGTTGTCGGTGGAGGATACAGCAGATATTGTGGCGGCGCTTCAGGCAAAATTTCCGGCTATTTGCGGGCCGCATAAGGAAGATATTTGTTATGCAACGACGAACAGGCAGGAAGCGGTGAAGGCTATCGCGCCGCAAAGCGATGCGGTGATTGTTATCGGCGCGCCGAATTCGTCAAATTCCAACCGGCTGGTGGAGGTTTCGAGTCAGCATGGTTGTGCGAAGGCGTTGTTGGTGCAGCGGGCGAGCGATATTGACTGGGGCTGGATGGAGGGTGTGCAAACGTTGGGGATTACGGCCGGGGCGAGTGCGCCGGATGCGTTAGTGGATGAAGTGATTGAAGCGGCGCGGGCGCGTTTTGATGTTTCTATTCGTGAAGTGGCGATTACGCAAGAGAATGTGAATTTTAAGCTCCCTAAAATTTTAGAGCAGGCCGCATAAACAAGGAAAGAGAGCCCCATGCCTATTACGGTTTCTGAATTTAACGATATTGAGCGCAAGGTGATTACGCTGATGGGAATGTCCGGCGTTGGGAAGACATATCTTTCGAGTATGCTGGCGAGGCAGGGCTGGTATCATTATTCGTGTGATTATGAGATTGGAACGCGGTTTTTGGGCGATGAAATTGTGCAGACACTGGGCGTTGAAAATACCATTACACGCGGTGATATTTCGCAGCTTTCAGATTATGTCGGACGGTTGGGGAACCCTGATAAAGGGGGAATGTCTCTGGAGGAGTTTCGGCGACGGCAGAATGCGTATTTTAATGCGGAGTGCGCGGCATTGGCAAGGTTGCCTGAGCGTGTGAGGTTGGCGCATGAGCAAGGTATTATGCATGTTGTGAATGATTCCACAGGTTCTATGTGTGAGATTGATGACAAGATTTTGCTGGATATGGTCGATGAGAATTCATTGATTGTTTATATCAAGGCTAGCCCTGAAGAAGAAAAGGTGGTTTTAGAGCGTGCAAAAGCTTATCCCAAGCCGTTGTTTTATTCGCCGGAGCGGTTTGATCGCTGGTTAAGTAAGTATGAGCAAGAGGAAGGCGTTGAAGTGGTAGAGGATATTGATCCTGATAACTTTTCGCGCTGGGCGTTTCCGCGGCTTTTTGAAAACCGTTTGCCGAAATATCAGTTTATTGCAGATAAATACGGGGTGACGATTCCTTCGGAGGCGTTTCGCGGTGTGGAGAGTGAGGCGGCGTTTTTGGACGTGATTGTTGAAGGGTTGCATAAGCAAGAGGCTATGAAGCGGCGCGCATGAGCAAGGTTGTTGAAATCTATACTGATGGAGCGTGTTCCGGCAATCCTGGTCCTGGGGGCTGGGGGGCGGTGATGCGCTGGAACGGACATGAGAAGGAATTGTGCGGGGGCGAAGCGGAGACGACGAATAACCGTATGGAAATGATGGCGGTGATTCAGGCTTTGAAAGCGATTAAGGGGCATCCGAAGATTGAGATTTATACCGACAGCAAATATGTGATGCAGGGGATTACCGAATGGCTGGATGGGTGGAAGGCCAGAGGATGGAAAACAGCGGGAAAGAAGCCGGTCAAGAATGTTGATTTATGGCAGCGGATGGACGAACTGGTTTCCCGGCATGATGTTACGTTTCACTGGGTGAAGGGGCATGACGGGCATCCGGAGAATGAGCGGGCAGATTCGCTGGCAGTTGCGGGGATACCGCAATGACCAACTTCAATCTCTTTCAGGTTTAATTCCTCGCCGCTTACGGCGTAATCGTCATCGCGAGCGAAGCGATCCAGTGCCACAAGGATAAATTCTGGATTGCTTCACCACCTTTGGCGGTTCGCAATGACGTGGTACCTCGCCCCTTGGGGCGGGGGTGTTCATTTGCAGGTATTTGCTTTCTTTTTAGGCTTGTTCACTTGGCTTTGTGCGGGTTTGGGGCGTTTTAGCTGTGTATTAATGAAGTGTTAAGATTCATCGGCAGATGATGGTTGCAGAGCCATTTAAGCCATAGCCGGGAAGGTTTAATGTTGATCCAATCACTCCATAATGTGGGTTAAAATAATTAATTTGCTATAAATATTAATAAAATTTTACATAAATTCAGTTTAATATATTAGAAGGGAAGGGGATATATTATTACGTTTTTAGGAAAAGCAAAATAATAACAATGTTTTATATATCCTTTCATATGTTAAGGCGTTTGTTTTATATGCATAGTAAATAAGCTGGGTTAGTGATTTTTATGATTATTGAAGAACAAAGTATCGAAGAAACTGATAACGCACATGATAAAGAGGTTTCTACTGAACAAACTGCTGTGATTGATAATACCAGTTCTCAAGATGCGGCAATGTCCGAGAACAATAGCGTTGTCAATAATATTAAAAATTTTAGCAACCTGGATTTCATAAAAGCTGCGGGCACAGATCAGGAAAATGGCGATGGTTTCGATAGACCTTCGTCTATAGAACTTAATAGTTTTGGTTCTACTTATCTGGGCACACAGACAGTTTATGAAAATTTTGTATCGCTGGGGCAAATTTTCAAAACCATTCCTCTCAATTTAAGAGCACAGCCTGCGACACAACTGCGGCTTTCGAGCTACAACAGCATTCTGAAAAACCTGAAAGAGGTAGATGTTTTCGAACAGCCATATCAAGATGGAAAAATATCAAGCCAGCGCCCCGACACTTTTGAAAACGACCTATACCAATCGTCGAACACAATTGGCAATGTTATAGGACTGACAAACATCTCTCATAAAGAAAGTGACGGAACCAACACATCAGAAAACCCGACTGATACCGGACCTGCACAAGTTATCATAGGCATTATTGATCAGGGCGCGTATGCCAGCCAATTTTCTAACAATGATTATTTGTATATCAATGAAGGGGAAACACCGGGCGACGGTATTGACAATGACAATAACGGCTATATTGATGATTATACTGGCTATAGCTTGGTAAACAATAGCACAACGGATACCGAGCATGCGGGTCCTGAGAATAATGGCTGGATTCCCTATCCTGTAATGACGCATGGTGTAGGCATGACGAATAACGTGATTGATCAGTTGAATGCGGCGGAAACGATTACAGGAACGGCGCCAGACGCTAAAATCATGACTCTTAAATTTACAGAAACAAATTTGGGTTCATATTTTGGTGTAACGCGGGCTATAGAAGCCGGGCTGGAAAACGGTGCTCGTATCTTCAGCTTGAGCTTCAGTGTTGATTCAGAGTCTTATTTTAATCTGTGGTCGGACATGCTCGCACCTCATGATGCCGTTCTTGTCACGTATGCGGGTTCTTCCGGTGTTGATTCCGGAGAGCCGGAATCCGGGGAAATGCATGCAGATAATATCATAAAGGTTACCCGCATTCAGAGCGATGGGAGTAACTTCTTTTCTGGAGACGGTATCGAATTCGTCGAGGAGAGCGGCGCGCATTCCTCCTCTATCTCGATAGTTGCCGGCAAGGTCGCCGCTATATGGGCGCAGGACCCGGATATGAGCCTCACCGATGTTCGCTTTGCGCTTGAAAAATCAGCCTCTCAGGATGTGCCGATTCTGGTTAATAACGGCGCAGATACGGCCACGCAGTATGGCATAATCGATCTTGCGACGGCCATTGATATCGTGCAGAACGGAAAGATAACCCTCATTGATGGCAATTCCTTCACAAACCCTGAGCAGATTATCGGTTTTAATGAAGTCATGGATCGGATAGACATTTCAGATGTCCTTGACGGCTATGATCTGGTTGACGATGCAATTGCAGACTTTCTGCAAATTACTGATAATGGCATGGATTCAACGGTCTATGTTGATGCTGATGGCGGTGGTGATAATTTCCAGGCGGTCGCGCTTATCTTGGGCGTCACAGGTCTGACTGACGAGCAAGCTCTTGAAGCTTCAGGTAATATTATTACGGTTTAGGATTCAGATTCACAGATTAATCGTTATAGCGGAGGGATTCTTTGAGTGAGCGTTTTCTGCCTTCGCCGGTGGCTGGCTGGATATTTCCCAAAGTTTGCATGTGGAGTTCTTTGTCTCTTTCCGAGCGAAAGAAGAGGCTGCCAAGGAGTTCTTCGAAGCCGGAAGCCGGGGCGAAGTCGCTCTGGTTCATTTGCGGGTATTGACCGGCGGCGCGGCGCATGACGCTGGCCCAGATTTGTGCCGGGAAGCTGCCGCCTGTGACGTGTTTCATGGGGGAGTTATCATCGTTGCCAAGCCAGACGACGCCGACGAGTTCGCGTGTGAAGCCCATGAACAGGGCATCGCGGCTATCGTTGCTGGTGCCGGTTTTTCCAGCAGCAGGAAGGCCGATTTGGGCGGCGCGGCCTGTGCCGTATTCCATGACGCTGTTCATCATAGAGGTGAGGTTCTGGATGTTATGGGCGGCGAATACGCGTTTCATTGTGCGATGGGGCGGGCGTTGATAATAAAGCTCGCCGGTGTCTTTGGATATGATTTTTGTGATGCCGAAGGGTTCAACTGCGTAGCCTCCATTGGCAATGGTGGAGTATGCGGTGGCCATTTCCAGTAGTGTAATGCCGCTGGAACCGAGGGCCAGAGAAAGGTCCGGTTCAAGTTCTGAGGTTATTCCCATGCGCTGCGCGGTGTAGATGACGGCTTCAGGGCCGGTTTCCTTCATGAGTTGGTAGGACACGGTGTTCAGGGAGTAAGTCAGGGCTTCTTCAAGCGTAACTTCGCCGTAATATTTGTTGCCGAAATTCTTCGGGCGGTAGCGTCCACTGGTGATGGGTTTATCCATGATCAGACTTTGCGGGTCCCAGCCTTGTTCGAGGGCGGTGAGGTAGACTAGCGGTTTAAACGAGGAGCCAGGCGGTCGCTTGGCTTGTGTGGCGCGGTTGAACTGGCTTGATGAGTAATTGCGTCCGCCGATGAGGGCGACAACGGCGCCATTGGGGCGCATGACGATCATGGCGCCTTGGGAAATAGAGCGCTCGCTTCCATTTTTTTCTATGGTTGTGGAGACGGCGTCTTGTACGTATTTCTGGATTTCAGGGTTTAGTGTGGTTTCGATGATCAAATCTTCGCTCGGTGTGCCGATGAGCTCGTCGAGTGAATCGACGATCCAGTCTGTGTAGTAGCGGTCGGCCAAAGCGTCTGTGGGTTTTTGTGTCGGTTTGGGAGGGATGGACTTATCGCCTTTGGCTTGTGTTTGTGTGATGTAGCCCGCGTCGACCATAGCATTTAGAACAACTTCGGTGCGTTGTTTGGAAAGGCTGGGGTTGCGCAAGGGGGAGTAGCGTGACGGCGCCTTGAGCAGGCCGGCCAGCGTTGCGCATTCACGCAAGGTAAGGTTTTTGACCGGGGCCTTGAAGTAGAGCCTGGCGGCGGCATCAACGCCGTAAACGCCGGAGCCGAGATATACGCGGTTAAGATAGGCGGAGAGAATTTCATCCTTGGTGAGTTCGTATTCCAGCCACAAGGCGAGCATGGCTTCCTGGATTTTGCGTTTATAGGTGCGTTCCTGGGAAAGAAAGAGGTTTTTGGCCAGTTGCTGAGTGATGGTTGAGCCGCCCTGGGCGACTCGGCCTTCTTTGATATTCACAAACATTGCGCGGGCAAGGCCGAGCGGGTCGAGGCCGGGGTGGTGGTAAAAGCGGCGGTCTTCAATGGCGAGCACGGCCTGGACGAGATAGGGCGGGATGTCTTCGACGGTGACTTTGTTGCCGACAATTTCGCCATAGCGCGCAACGGTGGAGCCGTCTATGGCTTTGACGATGATGGCGCGTTTGCGTTCAAAGCTGGCGTCTTCGGTGATGGCGGGGAGTTCCTGGGCATAATATGCGAACAGTCCGGCCAGTGCGATTCCCGCCCACATTCCGATTACGAAGAGCCATTTGGCAGCAAAACGCAGGCGTGAGGTTTTTTGCGCTTTTGTTTTGCGCGCGGGTTTACGCGTTGTTTTGCGCGTGGCTTTGCCTGTGCTTTTGCTAGCGGGCTTACGCGTTGTTTTGCCTGTGGTTTTGCGTTTTGACGGTGTCTTCTTTTTAGCCATATGCCTTTATACGGATATGAAAAAAACATGCAAGTTTTGTATTACCGGATCTCTGCTGTTTAAGCGTTCGTCTTCGCTATGCTTCAGCGAGACGCCGCAGGGATGACCTGAAGGTCAATTGCAATTCAGCCAGTAGCGGAGTCGGGACGGGAATTTATCGGTTTCGGGGGTTTCGTCTTCGAATTCACCGCCGCAGAATTCAACAATGCGGATACCTTCCTTGTTTCTCGGGTTGAGTGTGATTAAAGCCCGGTCGATGCCAAGGTAGCTTACGTAAGGCATGCCTTTGTGCAGGATTTTTTTGCCGAAACCTTTGCCGCGCATTGAGGGGCGAATGACAAAATTGATATGTCCGCCCCATTTTTCCAAATGCCAGTTGAGGCGTTGGCGGATATTGAAGGTGCCGATATATTTGTCTTCTTTGACTAGCCAGAGGATTGTTTCGGGGACGGGTTCGGCCCAGTCAGAAAAAGTTTTGTGGAGGTGGCGGCTGCCTTCATTAAGGTCGTCCACAAAGGTTTCGAAGTCTTTTTCAAGCTCTGCATGGTCGAGGAACTGGTAGCGGCCTTCGGCGTGGAATTCGTCTAAAGCTTCGAGGAAGCTTTCTTTATATTCAACGGCTGGTTTTACAAGTTTGGATGCGGACATAAAATTTCAGGACTATTTTTAAAGATTATTGGGTTAACGTTATAAAATCGCTACACTTCATGTGTTGGGCTATTGTTTTATTCATCAACGTTAAAGAGTGTATTTGGGTCTGTGCTTTCTCACTTTTCAAATCGAATTGCTGTTTTGGATGGCCTGCGGGCCATGGCAATTGTTTTTGTTTTACTCCGTCACTCAGTCAGACCCTTCTGGTCTGATTTAAGCACTCCTTATATACCAATTGGCGGGCTTGATCTAGGGGCGATTTTTATCAATGGCTGGGTGGGTGTGGATCTTTTTTTTGTGCTTAGCGGGTTTTTGATTAGTTCGCATTTGATCCGTTCATTTGAAAAGCGCCGGACGCTTTGGTCGGTGCTGTATAATTATGCGCCGCGCCGGTTCTTTCGGATTGCGCCGGTGTATTACCTTGTGCTGACGCTTGCGGTTTTCGGAGCGTTTCCCTATTTCCCTTATCCGGAGAGTTATGAGGGGATAGGCTGGCGTTATGCGTATCATCTTGTGTTTATGCAAGATTACTGGCCTTCGGATATTATTGCGGTTTTCTGGTCGCTTGCGATTGAGATCAAGTTTTACCTGCTGGCGCCGTTTTTGATTTGGGGGGTGTTGAAGCTCTCAGATGATCGGGCGCGCATTGCGGTTATAGGTTTGTTGATTTGTTCCCAGCCTTTGGCGCGGGGTTTGTTTGCGCCGGAGATTAGCGGATATGAAGAGTATTTTTTATCTATTCGTACGCGGTTTGATTGGTGTTTGGACGGGTTGTTGATGGGCATGCTGGCGGCATTCTTGTTGCATAGCGCAGCGGTGCGGGCAGTTTTATTAAAACCTGTTGTTTCGGGCGCGTTGTTTTTTTTTGGGGTGCTTTTGATTTTAGGGCTGAGTTTGCCCGGCCCACTGGTGGATCTGGATGTAAGCAGGTTTGATATTGTCTGGTTGGCCTTTTTGATCTCGGCTGGTTTTGCGGCCATGCTTTTGGGGTTGCTGGGTGAGTGCCCGGGGCATGGTTTATTTGAAAAGCGCGGTTTTAGTTTTATTGCGCTGATTTCTTATAGTTTATATCTGGTTCATTTACCGCTTCTTTATCTGGCTGAAGTGATGGCAGAGAGGGTTGTGGATTTTGCAGATATGAGTGAACGGATGGGATATGTGGTGTATTTACCGTTTTTTGTCGTGCTGTGTGTGTTTGTTTCGACGCTGCTTTATGTGTTTGTAGAGCGACCATTTATAGTTTGGTCAAAGAAGAAATACAGCCGCAAGGCCGAGGAAGGCGAAGAAGCCGACGACGTCGGTGACGGTGGTCAGAAAGACGGTTGATGCGACAGCCGGGTCTGCCCCGGAGCGATCCAGAAGGACGGGGATGGCTGCGCCGAAAATTCCGGCGACAAACAGGTTGATGATCATGGCCATGGCGATGACGAGGCCGAGCATGGGGCTTGCAAACCAGGCGGCGGCGATTATGCCGGTGATAAATGCGAAGGCGAGGCCGTTGAGCGAGCCGACGATTGTTTCTTTCCAGATGATGCGCGCGGTGTTGGTTTCGGACAGTTCTTTGGTGGCCAAAGCGCGCACGGCGACGGTCAGGGCTTGCGTGCCTGCGTTTCCGCCCATGGACGCAACGATGGGCATGAGCACAGCGAGGGCGACGATTTCCTGAATTGTGGCATCAAAGAACGAAATTACGAGTGAAGCGAGAATGGCGGTGAGCAGGTTTATGAACAGCCAACGAAAGCGTGTGCCAGTGGTGGAAAGTACGGCGCGGTAAAGGTCGCCTTGATCGACCCCGGCGAGTTTGAGCAAGTCTTCCTGCGCTTCTTCGTCAATAACGTCGATGACGTCGTCAATGGTGATAACGCCGAGCAGACGGTTGTCGTTATCCACCACGGGTGCTGAGACAATGTTTTCGCGTCGGAAAAGGTGGGCGACTTCTTCCTGATCCATGTCGGCGGGAACGGGGTGGGTGTCTTCCATTGTCAGGTCTTCGATTTTGCCAGCACGGCGTGCCCGAATGAGTTTGTTTAGCGGGACATGGCCTTTGACGTGGTAGGCGGGGTCGATGACGAAAAGGTCGAAGAAGTCTTCGGGCAGGTCGGAGGCGGCGGCGCGCAGATAGTCTATGGTTTTGCCAACGGTCCAGAATTGCGGCACAGCGACGACTTCGCGTTGCATCAGGCGTCCGGCACTTTCTTCAGGGAAGGAGAGACCTTCTTCGAGGGCGACACGAGTTTTGGCCGAGAGTTTGCGGATGATTTCTTTTTGAAAATTCTCGTCGAATGTTTCAATAAGGTCGAGTGCGTCATCGCTTTCCAGAGCCGCAATAATCGCGGCGACTTGTGCGGCGGGCATTTGTTCTAGGGTGGTGCGGCGAAGCTCTGTATCCATTTCAGAAAAGACATCCGCCTCCAGCGTGTCGCCGTACATATGAATGATTTCATGACGGTCTTCGGGGGGCGCTTTGGCGAGAAGCTCGGCGGTATCGGCAGAGCTTAGTTCTTCCAGAACCGCGTGGATGGTATCGGAGTCTTCAGCGTGCAGGGCGTTTAGCGCGTGGCGGATTTCGTCGTCGCTGAGTGTAAAGCTGACGTCTTCGGTGGTTGTGTTTTCAGCCGTTTTGTCGTGTTCATCTTGCATGCGGGCTGGTCCTTGGTTGAGTAGATAAAGGCTCTCTAACATCCCCGAAAAGGGGGTGTTAGATCAAGTGGATTTTATGCGCAGAGCCTTTTTAGGCGCTTTTGAGTTTGCGCGGGGCGATGGTTTCGTGCTCGTGTATCTCGCCGGCGGCGACTTGCGCATCGACGGTCGCCAGTGCGGTGACATTGACAATGCGGCGGCTATGGCTGGCGGTTGTCAGGATGTGCGCCGGTTTTGCGATTCCCATTAAAAGCGGGCCGATTGGAATGCCGTTGCCTAAAACTTTCAGCATGTTGTATGCGATGTTGGAGGCGTCGAGGTTGGGGCCGATCAGGAGGTTTGCTTCGCCGGTGAGACGGGAATTGGGCATTAAGAGGTCTCGTGTTTTTTGGCACAGAGCGGTGTCGGCTTGCATTTCGCCTTCGACTTCGATGTCTGTGCCCTCATATTCGGCGCGCAGAATCTCGGCGGCTTCGCGCATTTTTTGCGCCGACGGGCTGTTGAAGTTTCCGAAGTTGGAATAGGACAGCAAGGCAATTTTGGGCGTTAGACCGAAACGCTGGACGCGCTCGGCGGCCATTTTGGCCATTTCGACAAGCTCTTCCGTATTCGGGTTGTCGTTGATATGGGTGTCACACAGGAAATACGGGCCTTTTTCGAGGAGCAGGGGCATCAATGCGGAAGGGGTTTTGACGCCCTCCGTTTTGCCGAGAATGTCCGTGATGTGTTTGAGGTGAACGTGATATTGGCCGGTGATGCCGCAGATTACGGCATCGGCTTCGCCGCGCCGGACCATGAGCGCGCCAATGGCGGTTGTGTTTGTGCGCATGGTGAAACGGGAGCTTGAGGGCGTTACGCCGCGGCGCTGCATGATTTTGTGATAATCGCTCCAGTATTCGTGGTAGCGCGGATCGTTTTCCGGATCGATCAGTTGAAAGTCTTTGTCAATTTTCATGCGCAGGCGGAATTTTTCAAGGCGTCTTTCCACGACGCGGCGGCGACCAATGACTACAGGTTTGGCAAGATTGTCGTCAATAACGATCTGGATGGCGCGTAGGACGTTTTCTTCCTCACCTTCGCAATAGACAACGCGTTTGGGTGCGGTGCGGGCGCGAGAGATGACCGGACGCATAACCATGTTGGTTTGTACGGTATAGCTTTGAAGTGTTTCGCTGTAGGCATTCCAATCCTTGATAGGGCGCGTGGCGACGCCGCTATCTATTGCGGCTTGTGCCACAGCTTTGGGAAGTTCGGCAATCAGACGCGGATCGAACGGTTTGGGGATCATATATTCCGGGCCAAATTCGAGTTGTTCGTCGCTGTAGACTGCGGCGACTTCGGCGGTGGCTTCCTTACGGGCTAGCTGGGCGATGGCTTTAACGCAAGCGAGCTTCATTTCCTCGTTAATGGCTGTGGCGCCGACATCGAGCGCGCCGCGGAACAGGAATGGGAAGCACAGCACATTGTTAACCTGGTTGGGGTAGTCAGAACGGCCAGTGCAGATAATGGCGTCCGGTTTGGCTTCCAGAGCCTCTTCAGGCATGATTTCCGGGGTTGGGTTGGCCAGTGTCATGAGCAGGGGTTTTTCACCCATGCCTTTGACCATGTCTTGTTTAACGACGCCGGCGGTTGACAGGCCGAGGAAGACGTCGGCGCCTTCCATGGCTTCTTTGAGGGTGCGGGCGTTGGTTTCAACGGCGAAGGTTTCTTTGACCGGGTCCATATATTCCGAGCGGCCTTTATAAACGACGCCCTTACTGTCGCATACGGTGATGTTTTCGCGCGGCAGACCGAGTTCGATGAGGATGTTGAGGCAAGCGGTGGCCGATGCGCCCGCGCCGGAGGTGACGAGTTTTATTTTCTTGATATCGCGTTTTGCAATATGCAACCAATTATAGAAGGCAGCGCCGACGATAATGGCGGTGCCGTGCTGGTCGTCATGGAAGACGGGAATGTGCATGCGCTCTTTCAAGCGGCGTTCGATTTCGAAACATTCGGGCGCTTTGATATCTTCGAGGTTGATGCCGCCATAGGTTGGTTCGAGTGAGGCGACAATGTTGACGAATTTCTGGATATATTCTTCGCGGTCATATTTACCATCAGCATCTTTTTCCAGTTGTGTGTTCATGTCGATTTCAACATCGACGGAATCGATGTTGGCGAATTTTTTGAACAGGACCGATTTACCTTCCATCACGGGTTTGGCGGCCAATGCGCCGATATTGCCGAGGCCAAGTACGGCGGTGCCTTCGGTGATTACGGCCACGAGGTTGCCTTTGGAAGTGTAATCGTAGGCCGTTAGCGGGTCTTTTTCGATTTCTTCACACGGGGCAGCGACGCCGGGGGAATAAGCCAGAGCTAGATCGCGCTGGGTTGAAAGCGCGGTTGTGGGTTTGAGCGCGACTTTACCGGGTGAGGGGAAACGGTGGTAATCCAGCGCGTCTTTCCAGAGAGCTTCTTTACTGTCTTTGGGGGCATTCTTTTTATTTTTGCTCATAGCGTCTGGCTGCTTTCGATCATTTTTGTTGCTATCAGTTTTTTAAGATGGTGCGGCTGAGAGGACTTGAACCTCCACGGGATTTAACTCCCACAGCGACCTCAACGCTGCGCGTCTACCAATTCCGCCACAGCCGCATATCTTAATGAGGTGCGCTTTGATAGCAAAAGCAAGGGTGGAGTGCAAGTGTGTATGAGTGTTGCAGTGCGATAGAGTTTCCTTTATTGAAGCTTTTATGGAATGGAAGATTTCGAAAAAGCCGGTGGAATATCCTGAGGCGTTGGACTTTATGGATGCGCGGGTGGCGGATATTCATGAAGGCCGGGCCGATGAGTGCGTGTGGCTGCTGGAGCATCCGGCGCTGTATACCGGTGGGACAAGCGCGAAGGCGGATGATTTATTGGATGCTGGCGGTTTGCCGGTTTATGAGACGGGGCGCGGCGGGGAGTATACCTATCACGGGCCGGGCCAGCGGGTGGCTTATGTGATGGTCGATTTGAAGCGGCGGCAGAAGGGACCGGATATCAAGAGATATGTCTGGCAGCTGGAAGAGTGGATTATTCAGGCATTGGCGGAATTTGGAATTGCCGGGGAGCGGCGGGAAGGGCGCGTGGGAATTTGGGTAAAAACCCCTCACCCGTCTTTCGCTGGCGCTCAAGACACCCTCTCCCGTGGGGAGAGGGAGGGGCCCACGCAGTGGGAGGGTGAGGGGATTATTGAGGAGGAGAAGATTGCGGCGATCGGGGTGCGGGTGCGGCGCTGGGTAACGCTTCACGGAATTGCGATTAATGTTGCGCCGGATTTATCGCATTTTTCGGGGATTGTGCCATGTGGAATTAGCGAGCACGGGGTGACGAGCATGCAGGCGCTGGGCGTGGATGCGTCGATGGAAGAAGTTGACCGGGTTTTGCGGGAGAAATTCGGGGAGGTTTTTTAACGCGGAGATACGGAGGTTCGGAGAATGGTGTTGACATGGAAAGTTTTTGTAGCCTATAAGCAATATTATTCATAATAACAGTATTTTTAAGGAGTAGAGTATGCCGGTACCGGAAATGAATTTTTTACAAGCCGCTGAAGATGAGTTGGGTCGATTGAATGATCGAGGCGCTTTTGATGAAATTTGGCGGGCTATAAATTTAGCAAACCATTTTGATATTCAGCCAAGCGCAAATGGACAGGTTTCCCGGAAAGAAGTGGGCCGAGTTAGTGAAGTGCTTGGTATTCCTTGTGAAGGTAAAGAGTGTCTTGGAAACCGTATCTATGATGCGGCTGCTCGATTGGGGTAGGCGTAATAACGTGTTCTAATCCGCCGCGAGGGTGGTGATGCGGCTTTCGACGTAGGAAGCGCAAAACTGAATCAGTTTCTCAATATGGTTTTTGAGCGCGTTGTAATCGCTGGTTTTTTCCAGCGTTTCTTCATCCATATAAAGGGATTTGTTGATTTCAAACTGGAGGGAGTGGAAGCCTTCGGCGGGGGAGGAGTATTTCTCGACCAGTTCGACGCCTTTGAAGGGGTCGTTGATGGACACGGTGTAGCCTAATTCTTTGAGAAAATCGCGCAGGGCGTGGGTGAAGTCATTGTCGCAGGCGGTGGCATCGCGATCGCCAAGGACGAAATCAGCGGGCTTTGGGCGGTTGCCGACAAGACCGATTCCACGGCGCGGGTAGGCGCTGGATGCGGGCATAGAATGGCAGTTGATGTGCCAGACCTGGCCGAAATTGTAGTGGGTTTCGTTGATGAGCGCTTCGAGTGCATTATGATAAGGGTGGTAATAGGTATCGAGGCGGTGGAGAATTTCTTCTGTTGTCAGGTTGCGGTCATAAACAGGTACGCCGGGCCGCACGAGGCGGCGGATGAGGCCTATGCCCGCGTGAGAGCGGGACGAGGGGGCGATTGGATGTGGACCGGTCCAGTCGCCGTTCAACAGTTCCGGGTCGATATCTTCGGCGGCGCGGTTGACGTCGATATAGCTGCGCGGGAAATGGGCGTGCAAAAAGGTGACGCCGTGATTGGGCGCGGCGGCGAAGAGGTCTTCGACGTATTTATCCTCGGCGGATTCAAGCGTGTGAAAATCGCAGGCAAAGTCGAAATCATCGGGGTAGCGGTCGCCGCTGTGGGGGCTGTCAAAAACCAGCGGTAGGGGATTTTGGGGTTTTTCGATGGAGAAAATGTTCTTCATACTTATTTTTAACGCGAAGACACGAAGAAGCGAAGTTTTTTAATGCGTAGAAAAATTATATTTGTCATTGCGAGCCTTGGCGAAGCAATCTACATTTCAGTCAAATTGAATGGATTGCTTCGTCGCTATGCTCCTCGCAATGACGATTTATGGATTAGGTAAAAATGCACGACATAAAATATATACGCGAAAATCCGAATGACTTTGACGCGGCGATGGCGCGGCGCGGGCTGGATGGACAGTCTGAAGCTATTTTGAAGCTGGATGAAGAGCGGCGTGGGGTGCAGACTGAGTTGCAGCGTGATCAGGAGATGCGTAATGAAATTTCCAAGCAGATTGGCGAGATTAAGAAATCCGGTGGTGATGCGTCTCAACAAATGAAAGATGTGGCGGCGTTAAAAGAGGGGATGAGTGAGCTTGAGGATAAAGAGCGGGCGCTGGGTGAGGGTTTGCAGAATTTACTGGCCTGTTTGCCGAATATACTGGCGACGGACGTTCCTGATGGGGCGGATGAGGATGAGAATGTCGAGCTGCGTAAATGGGGCGAGATTAAAATCCCAAAAGGTCCCGATCATGCCGAGATTGGCGAAAAGCTAGGGATGATGGATTTTGAAACGGCGGCGAAAATGTCGGGGAGCCGGTTTACGCTTTTGAGCGGCGGGTTGGCGCGGATGGAGCGGGCGATCGGGATGTTTTTCCTCGATGTGCATACGTCCGAGCATGGTTATACAGAGGTGTCTCCGCCTTTGATGATTCGTGATAATGCCATGTTCGGCACCGGGCAGCTTCCGAAATTTAAAGAGGATCAGTTTTGTACGACACGCGGGGATTGGTTGTTGCCGACTTCGGAAGTGCCGTTGACCAATATCGTTGCCGAGATGATTGTGGAAGAAGAGTATCTGCCGCGTCGCTATACGGCCTTTACGCCGTGTTTTCGGCAGGAAGCCGGGGCGGCGGGGAAGGATACGCGCGGGATGTTGCGTCAGCACCAATTCTATAAAGTTGAGATGGTGAGCGTGACCGCGCCGGAAGGCAGCGAGGCCGAGCATGAACGTATGGTTGGCTGCGCGGAAGCGGTTTTGCAGAAGCTGGAGATTCCGTATCGCACGATTGTGTTATGTAGCGGGGATACCGGGTTTGGGGCGCGTAAGACCTATGACATTGAGGCATGGTTGCCGGGGCAAGAAACGTACCGCGAGATTTCATCGGTATCGAATTGCTGGGATTTTCAGGCGCGGCGGATGAATGCGCGTTGCCGTCCGAAGGGAGAGAAGCAGACGCGGTTTGTGCATACGTTGAACGGGTCCGGTGTGGCGGTGGGCCGGGCGTTGATCGCGGTGATTGAGAATTATCATGATCCGGGCGATGGGGGGGTTTGGGTGCCGGAGGTCTTGAAGCCGTATATGGGTGGATTAGAGAAGATTGTGAAGGAATGATGACTGAGGTTGAGGTAGTCTTGGAAATGCAAAAAATGCATGCAGAGGTCGTAAAAGACCTTGGCGTTTTTGGTTTGCAGGCACTTATAACAATAAATGCAGGGGCGGTTATTGCTCTAATAACTTTCATACCGCAAGCGATCGATTCTGGAAAATTAAAAATTGATATTAAGAAAATTAAAGCGGCTGTTTTGTTGTTTCTGATTGGGTTATTTATGGCTTTTCTTTCTATTTTGGTTACGTATATGCTCGCTCAAATGAGTTTTGCAAATTTTGGTGTGCCAAGCTTTTGGTTATTTATTTTGCTGATGGTTTTACCCGCATTACTTTCTTTTGTTTGTTTTGCTTGGGGCGCGTTAAAGGCATCTCAGTCAATTAAAGAAAATTTATTGCTATGAACACGCAGGATATAAATCGTCGGATACGGTTGGTTATGGATCTTCGCAGGAAGGGGATTGGCGACGCGCGTGTGCTGGGGGCGATGGAGCGGGTGCCACGTGATGAGTTTGTACCGGCGGCGGTGAAGGATCAGGCGTGGGATGATATGGCCTTGCCGATCGGACGCGGGCAGACGATTTCCCAGCCTTATGTGGTGGCGGCGATGACGCAGGCTTTGCAGCTTTCAGACCGGGATAAGGTGCTGGAGATTGGCACGGGGTGCGGGTATCAGAGCGCGATTTTGGCGAAGCTGTGCCGGCGGGTTTATACGATTGAGCGGCATAAGATTTTGCTAAGCCGCGCGGAGAAAATGTTTGAAAAGCTGGGTTTGCGCAATATTACCGTGATTGCAGCGGACGGGATGCTTGGTTGGCCGAAGATTAACGGGATGAGCCAAGCGCCATTTGACAAGATTATCGTGACGGCGGCAGCGCGGGAAAAGCCGCCGCAGGCGTTGCTCGATCAGCTTAAAATCGGCGGGGCGATGATTATTCCGGTGGGGCCGAGCGGGGACCAATGGCTCAAGCTGTATAAGAAAGAGAGCGAGGAGGCCTATAGCGTGCGCGATGTTATGCCGGTGCGGTTTGTGCCGTTATTGCCGGATATAGCGAGCGATGATGAGGGGCAGGCGGCTTAGAAGCCACGGATGGCTTGGCATTCAGTGAGCGCTTGTCTTTTTAGGGGGTAGTTTGGGTCTTGCGTGCCTTCGGTTTGCGCAATTTTTAATTCCTCTTCTAAGTCGCGAGCGTTTACCGTTTCTATAGTTGCGCCAGCTTCACGGAATTGTATATGGATGCCTATGCCTGTGAAAATTGTATAATTGTCAAAAGTTTTTTCTGTTGTCATTTTTTGTCTCCTTAGCCGGTGATTTATTATGTAATTTCGTGTAGTTTGTCAAGAAAATTAGGCATTCCTATTTCTTTTGATGTCCTAATTTGTGCGTTATACTGCTCTGATGAGATATTCTGTCTTTGGTTTTTTCATAGTTGCTTTGTCCTTGTCCGCCTGTCTTGTTCAAAAGCCAGCGCCGGTGTCGCATTATGGCACGGCGGAAGGGGCGGGGAGCGCGGGGGCCTACACGGTAGTGGCCGGCGATAATCTGTGGAGCATTTCACAGCGTTATGACATCGTGATGCGCGATATTGTGGTGAGCAACAGTTTGCGAGCGCCGTTTATTCTTAATGCTGGGCAGCGGTTGAAGTTGCCTGCGCCGCGGACTTACCGTGTGCGCGCTGGGGATAGTCTTTATACTGTGTCGCGACTTTATAACGTGAGTTTGTCCGAGCTTGCCAAGCTTAACCGGTTAAGTCCGCCTTATGTGATTCAACCGGGGCAGGTTTTGCGCTTGCCCGGTGTGACGCCGAAGACGAGTCCGTCCGTTATACGCAGTGCGCGCGTGTCGCCGCGGCCGGAGGCGGAGGTTTTGTCACTTTCGCAAGAGCAGGGGGTTCCAATTCCCGCACGCAAACCTTCTTCCGGTGAGGTAGGGGTTAAGGTTGCGAAAGCGTCAAATCCCAAGCCTGTTAAGGTGACGACCAAGCCGCCGAAGCGTTCATCGTCGAAATTTTTGAAGCCGGTGAATGGAACAGTCATTTCATCTTATGGGCCGAAGAAAAACGGGTTGCATAATGACGGTGTTAATATCAGAGCGGCGCGCGGGGCCGGGGTGAAAGCGGCGGATAACGGCGTTGTGGTGTATGCGGGAAATGAGATCAAAGGTTCGGGGAATTTGATTCTGGTGCGCCATGATGATCGCTGGATGACGGCCTATGCGCATCTGGACCGGATAGATGTGAAGCGCGGAGATGTTTTAACGCGCGGCCAGATGATCGGCACTGTCGGTTCGACTGGTTCCGTCGATAGTCCGCAATTGCATTTCGAGGTGCGGCGGGGAACGGATGCGATTAATCCTTCTCGATATTTGGAAAGCTAGGTTATGGAATTATTGATTATGATTTTGGCGGTTATTTGTGTTCCGGCGGGACTGTATTTGCTATGCGGGTTTTTGAGTATGCGTTCGCACGGCGACATTGGGGAATTCGAGATTACAGGGTTCCAGAAAGCTACGGATAAGGGGCGTGCATTGCCGGTTGTGCGTTATGAGAACGGGGAAGGGGCTCTTAAACTTGTTGAGGTGCGCAAGATTGAGCAAATTTCTTATTTGTTTAGTCCCCCGATTGAGCGGCAGATGGTTGAGGTTGCTGGCATAGAGAGCGGTATGCCGAGAGTCTATGGTTATGTGCGGTTGGTGGCGGGACTGTTTTTGCTGTTGCCCGGCCTGGCGGCGCTGGGGTTGCATTTGCATAAGGCGTTATTTACCGGGCAGGTTGTTTATATCGTGATTTTGATTGGTCTTATGCTTGGCGGATGGGCTTTGCTCAAATTTATCCAACGGCATTAACAGCATAAAGGGTGAGACGCTTGCTTTCGGCGCGCCAATCTTTATAGTCCTCTCATTAACAGAATTTGAGTCGAAATATAAGGAGCATATTGATGCTGATTTCCAAAGCGTATGCACAAAGTGTTGAAATGAGCGGAAATGTCCCGGCGACATTGCCGAACGCGCCAAGCGCGACAGAGGCCTTTATCTGGAATATGGGGCTGGTCGGGTTGCTTGTGGCTATGTTTTACATTTTGCTGATCCGTCCGCAGCAAAAGCGAATTAAAGAACATACGAGTATGTTGCAAGGGCTTAAGAAGGGCGACAAGGTTGTAACGGCCGGTGGGTTGATTGGCAGAATTGCCAAGATCAAAGATGGTGATGATGAGGTTCAGGTTGAGCTGGAGGGCGGTATGACTGTGACGGTTTTACGTTCTATGCTACAGGCGCACGGACCGAGAGTGTCTGCGGGGAAGCCTGCGAACGACTCTAAAAAAGATGATAAGAAAAAAGAAAATAAGAAGTAAGAAAGGCGTCATTGCGAGGAGAGCCGTTTGGCTCGACGCGGCAATCCAGTTTGTGATTCTAGATTGCTTCGCTGCGCTCGCAATGACGGATGACGAGACATGATTCAAATTGCACCCTGGAAAATTGTTCTGACGCTGCTCGTTTGCGCGCTGGCGTTTTTGTATGCCTTACCAAATGCTGTGAGTGAGCAGACGCGGAGCTGGATGCAGATTAATTTGCCGGGCTGGGCGCCGAATAAAGCGGTTAATCTGGGGCTGGATTTACGCGGCGGGGCGCATTTGCTTTATGAGGTTGATGTTGATCTGGTGCTCAAAGAGCGGGCAGATTCTATGCTTCAGGATTTGCGCAAGTCTTTGCGCGAGGACAAAATTGGTTATACGCGCATTGGCGTTATTCCTGGCGGTGTGCGTCTTAGTTTGAAAAATAAGAAAGATGGTGAAGGCGCGCGGCGGATATTACGCAAGCTGGAGCGTAATCTGGATATTGATACTTCCGGTGATGGCCTGAAGATTGATGCGGCTCTTGATGAGGCAGGCAAGAAGGCGCTGTATGACCATACATTAGCGCAGTCGATTGAAATTGTGCGGCGGCGGATTGATGAGTTGGGTACAACGGAGCCGATTATTCAGCGCCAGAGCGCTGACCGGATTTTAATTCAGGCGCCGGGCGCGGATGCAGAAAGTTTGAAGGCGATTATTGGGACAACGGCGAAGCTGAATTTTCATTTGGTTAAAGATCCAGGGACTTCGGGGGCGAGTAAAACTTATCCGCTGTCGGAAGATCCAACGCAGAAAGTGACGGTGGAACGCCGGGCGTTGATTACCGGGGATATGCTGGAAAACGCAGCGCCGAGCTTTGATCAGGGCGGGCAGCCGGTGATTTCTTTTCGTTTGAAT
This sequence comes from Rhodospirillales bacterium, assembly GCA_023898785.1. Classification (NCBI taxonomy): domain Bacteria; kingdom Pseudomonadati; phylum Pseudomonadota; class Alphaproteobacteria; order Rhodospirillales; species Rhodospirillales bacterium. The sequence goes on from CP060239.1 coordinate 344,398, forward strand.
AATACGGGCGCGCGGCGCTTTTGCGATGTGACACGCAAGAATGTGAACAAGCCGTTTGCGATTGTGTTGGATAACGAGGTTTTGTCCGCGCCGGTGATCCGCGAGCCGATTTGCGGTGGCCGGGGCCAGATTTCGGGCGGTTTTAGTGTGCAAGAAGCTAACGATCTGGCACTTTTATTGCGCGCCGGGGCTTTGCCTGCGCCGATGAATGTGGTGGAAGAGCGCACGGTTGGGCCTTCTCTGGGGGCGGATAGCGTTGAAGCCGGGAAGAAGGCGAGCCTGATTGGTTTGGCGCTGGTTCTGGTGTTTATGGCGCTGGCTTATGGCGGGTTTGGCTTGATGGCGGATGTGGCGTTGATTGTGAATGTGGCGCTGATTTTTGCGATTTTGTCGGGCTTGCAGGCGACGCTGACCTTGCCGGGGATTGCCGGGATTGTCCTGACCATCGGGATGGCGGTGGATGCGAATGTTTTGATTTTTGAGCGTATTCGCGAGGAGCTGCGCGCCGGGCGCAGTGCGATATCGGCAATTGATGCGGGATACGCCCGCGCGATGGGCACTATTATTGATTCTAACCTGACAACGTTGATTGCGGCGTTGATTCTGTTTTCTTTGGGGACGGGGCCGATTAAAGGTTTTGCGGTGACGTTGGGTGTGGGAATTGTCACGTCGTTCTTTACGGCGATTATGGTGACGCGTTTGATGGTGGTGGCTTGGTTGAAGAAAACAAAACCGAGCACCGTGCCGGTTTAAAATCGCCCATAATGGGCTGCAAATAGTAGTTTTCTACGCTTCCGTTACTCACGTACCAAAATGTACGCTGCGCTACGGTTCTCGAAAACCACTGTTTTCGCCGCATTCTGGATGATTTTTGAGTATGTACAGATTTGAATGAATAAAATTAAGGAAGTTTGAATGCAAGGTTTACGATTAGTTCCGGAAGAAACGAATTTTAATTTTATAGGCTTGCGGTTTTTGGCCTATATGGTTTCGGCTGTTTTGGTGTTTGGTTCGATTGCTTTAACTGTTCAAAGAGGTTTGAATTTCGGGATCGATTTTACCGGCGGGACCGTGATTGAAATCCGCACGCCTGAGGCGCCTGATTTGGCAGAGCTTCGCGCTTTGCTTAATGATCTGGATCTGGGTGCAATTACATTGCAGGAATTTGGTTCTCCGGAAGATTTGTTGATCCGTTTGCCAGAGCAAAAGGGCGGCGTTGAAGCACAACAAATGGCGATTGAAGATGTGCGTGAGGCGTTGGATGACATTTATGCGGATGCGGGTGAAGTGGACTATCGCCGCACTGAATTTGTTGGACCGCAGGTTGGTGAAGAACTTAAGAAGCAGGGTTTGCTGGCAGTGCTGTTTTCTTTGGCTGGTATTCTTGCCTATGTATGGTTTCGGTTTGAGTGGCAGTTTGGCGTGGCTTCCATTATTGCGCTGGCGCATGATGCGATTGCAACGATCGGGTTGTTTGCGTTGACGCAGATGGAGTTTAACCTTTCAACGGTGGCGGCGATTTTGATGATCGCGGGATATTCTATCAATGATACGGTGATTGTGTTTGACCGTATTCGTGAGAATTTGCGCAAGTTTAAGAAAATGTCCTTGCCTGAGCTGTTTAACAAGTCCGTTAATGAGATGTTGGGCCGGACGTTAATGACTTCGGGCACGACGCTGCTAGCCTTAATTGCACTATATATTTTTGGCGGCGAGGTTATTCAGGGCTTTATTTATGCACTGATTTTCGGGATTGTCGTCGGGACTTATTCATCTGTCTTTGTGGCGGCGCCGGTTTTGCTCAATACCGGGGTGAAACGCGGTGAAGTCCAGAGCGGGGATACTACGCCGCAGAAGGCATAATCCTCATGGACGTGACGCCGCTTATTAGGTCCGGGCAACAAATCATTCAAAGTTATAGTGGTGGGCGGTTTCGCGTGAGCGGGGCTGTGTATGAGGGCGCTTTGATTGTGATGCCTGAAGGGTCACAGCGCTGGGACTTTGCGGGCGAAGTGGCGGACTTGAGCGAGCCTGATTTTGTTCCGCTTATAGAGCAGGCTGCGGAGATTGATGTGGTTTTGCTGGGCTGTGGGGCGACAATTCAGTTTTTATCTTCAAATTTGAAAAATGCGTTGAAAGCGTGCGGTCTTAACGTTGAGGTTATGGACAGCGGCGCGGCGTGCCGGACTTACAATGTTTTGATGGCTGATGGACGTAGAGTTGCCGCGGCTTTATTACCATTTTAAGTTAAATCTTTCTTAACATCCTTTCTATATCATAAACGCATAAAAAACCGCTGTAATTGGCGGATAGCGAGGTTTTACGCGTGAATTTGAAGGGTGTGAATGATGGCGCAGAGCGTTTCAGAACAAGTTCGTGGATTGATAGAAAGTGAAGGTGCGAGCGCGCCGGAATTTGGTGTGCGTGAGGCTGAAGGGCAGGTTGCCGGTTGGCCGGACTCTTTGCCTATGCCGGTTATTCTTGAGGTCGGCGGGCGTAGCGGGGTTGGCTATATTACTGATGAAAACGGGCAGACGATGTTGTTGATGCATGACCCGCAGGCGCCGGGGCAGGTTTTAGCCTATGATGCAGAGCAGATGCGCCGTGATTATGATGCGGTTGCAACGCCGTTGATTGAGGATTTAAAGGCGACAAGTCCGCGCGATATTTATTATGGGCAAGATTTGGGGGCCGGGTCTTCCGAGAGTTTGGTGCGGATAACCAGCGGTGACTTTGATGGTGAAATTCGCCGGAAAGTCGTTGTGGGTGAAGGTGGAAATATCGAACGTCTTGGCCCTCTTAAGCTTGGTGAGCACAGGCTTGGGAAAAGTGCTTATTTGGTTGATCCCACTTTACGGCTTGGCGATCGGCTTCCAGAGGATGGGCGCGTTTTTGCTGCTGTTGTGGTTCATGAGGATGGGAGTATTAAACATCATGCCCCTGAGCATGAGGCATATCGTCATAGTTTTGCAGATCGCCCGGAAGTTGGGGCGTTATATGCTCAGTTAAGTGCGTATAATTCTACGATTATCTATCAGAACAGAGGGCCAGGGGCAGAAGGCGGTATTGCGGTTAAGCAAAAGGTAAGTGCGGAGGTGCTGGAGAATCTGTCTATTCGTGTGCATGAGCGTGATGCTGCGGTACCGTCTTATGAAGCGGTAGGGTCAGTGGTGCAGGTTGCGCCAGAGCCGGGCGTGCCGGAATCTCAGCCAGTTGTACCAGAAGTTGTTGTGTCAGAGTATTATCCGTCGGCTTTTGTTCAGACCGCTGAACAGCAGAGTGTAGACGGCGGATCTGCCTTCATTGCGCAAAAAATCGGAAACGCCGAGTCTCATATGGGAAATATGGCGGCTCTTGATCGTGAGGCGTTTTCTCAGGCACGTGTTATTTTACCGGGTTTGGAGAGGGAGCTTCAAAAAAGTCCTGATTTGAGCGATCCGGCTGTGCAGCAGCAAATAGAGTTCATGTTTAATAATGATTTCGGGATTGCGGATAGCTATAAGGCGGTGGCAGCGCAGTTTGTTGAAGAGCGTTTGGCGGCGGGTGGGCCGATTGATATGACGCCATATAATAACGCGCTGGAGGCTTTGCGTGATGGAGACGTAAGCCGGGCGCAAGGGCTTTTGCACGGGGAAGTGTCTGAGTCTTCTGTTGATGTAGAACAGGGGCGGGGGGCAAAGGTTGAGGAGTTTCGGGGCAATGCACATTCTATTGAACCGGTCGCTGGAGAGGTTGCTCCGCACTTTAAAAATCAGGAACCTTCTTCTGTGGAGGGGAGAGAAAATGTGGCGTTGAACTCTGCGCTGGAAAGTGCGGTCTCGGATTTACAGAGCGCTATTGCTACAGGAGAAAATGTCGATCCTGCGAGTTATGAGGGGATGGGGCTTAGTTCTGAAGCGAAGACAGCATGCATGCAGTATCAGGAGTTGACGGGGTATAAATATTCTTTGGATCATTCTCAGCAGGTGCTTGCAGGGGTTGGCGTGAATATTTCTGATGCAATTCAGCTTGGTGCAGATGGCAGAATTCAAATTCATCCTGATAAATTGCCGCAGGAAGCGGCGGGTCTTAAGGACGAGTTTGCGGCCATTAAAGAGCGGGTGGATGCAATGCCTCCAGCAAATGCGCTGGAAGCGCGCTGTGATTAGAGTTAGGCGTTTATGCGGCTAATTTGAACGGGGCTTCCGTTTTTGCCCGATGGTTTCAGCGCGACGCGTTTTCGAACAGCTCGGCGACATATTCCCAATTGACGAGATTATCGACGAAGGCTTCAAGGTATTTGGGCCGGGCATTACGGTAATCGATGTAATAGCTGTGTTCCCAGACATCGCAGCCCAATAGCGCGGTTTGGCCCGATGTGAGCGGGTTGTCGGCGTTGGCTGTTTTGGTGACTTCCAGCTTGCCTTCAGCGTTCATGACCAGCCAGCACCAGCCGGAGCCGAACTGGGTTGCGCCGGCATTGAGGAATTGTTCACGGAAGGCCTCAAATGAGCCGAAGCTGTCAGTGATGGCGGCTTCCAGATTGCTGGGACGGGCGCCGCCGCCATTTGGTTTCATCCAGTTCCAGAAATGGGTGTGGTTCCAGTGCTGTCCGGCATTGTTGAACAGGCCTTGCTCGCCTTGTTTGTGGGCGTTGATGACAACTTCTTCGAGCGTGTTGCCCATGTGGTCTAACCCTTCGAGGATTTTATTGCCGTTGACGATGTAGGCGTTGTGGTGTTTGTCATGATGGAATTCAAGCGTTTCGGCGGACATGTACGGGTCCAGTGCATCGTAGGCGTAGGGGAGTTCGGGCAAATCGAAGGCGGACATGGTTTAGCTCCTTAGCTTTTCTTTGATGGTAGAAACTGTTAAGCCAGTAAATTAATTGTTTTACAGGAATAATCAATGGTTAAGACGATTTCATATTGTGGGCGGTTGGTTCGGGAGCATGACCCGGACCGGTTTTTACTTTCAATGTTTGTGCCTGCCTCGGTGCGTGAGGGGTTGTGGGCGTTGTTTGCGCTTAATTATGAGATTGCCAAGACGCGGGAAGTGGTCAGCGAGACGCAATTGGGGCTGATCCGGTTGCAGTGGTGGCGTGAGCGGATCGCCGAAATCTATGACGGGAAAATGCCGCCGGGTAATGAGATTTTGGAGTCTCTGGCGGAGGCGATTGCGCGTTATGATTTGCCGCAAGAACATTTTGATACACTCTTGCATGTGCGGGAGTTTGATTTGGAAGATGTGCTTCCCGGTAATGTTGAGGGGCTGGTGAATTATGCGGATTTTACGTCTACGCCATTGTTGAAGTTGGCGATGCAGGTGGTTGGTGGGGATGTCCAGCGTGAGCCCGTGCAGGTTGTGGCGGTGAATGCCGGTTTGGTCGGGATTTTACGCGCGGTTTCCTTTCATGCGCGCCAACGGCGGTGTTATTTACCGGAGGATTTGTTGAAAGAGGCGGGGCAGCGGCTGGATCATTTGTATGAATTTAAGCCGGTTGAGGGGTTGTCAGATGTTATAAAATCTGTTTTAGAACAGTTTGTTGATGGTGTTTCTTGTGAGAATATTTTATTGCGAAAACAGCAGAAGCTGGCGGAAATTTACATGTGGCAGCTGAAATCCTGTGATTATGATGTGTTTCATTCAAGGATGGCGGTGGCTCCGGCTTTTAAGGTTTTACGTTTAATATTTTGATTATGTAATTGAATCTTAACGATTTTGTTGTTAGGATAGTGATGGTCAGGATTTTTCTGAGTTAGGGTAGAGATTATGGTTGATTCCATTCAAGGGGCGGGCGGTCCGCAGAATTTATCAGCGGCTAATCGCGGTCAAAATAACAAAGTTTCTGAAGATAAGCGCGTTGAAAAAACAGCGTCTCAAGCGCCTGTGAGAGATGAGGTGCAAATTTCAGAAGAGGCGCTGTCGTTATCACGAGACGAGCAGGCGGCCGAGCAGACTGCTAAAGAAACGCGCACGATTTTGCAAGAGCAGCTTGATGAGACGCTTTCGGCGGATCGGCAGCGGGTTGATAAATTTCTTTAAGCATTCTTAAGCGTGTTTAAATTTCCCATTTTGCAGGAAATGTAAGGTTTGCTCCATGACTTTGGGGTTGAACATCATGAAGCTGTGCGTGGCGGGTAGTACTATGTGGTCGCTCATGCCGTCGATTTTGGTGCGCTCTACGGGAACGATGCCGTCGTGCTGTCCATCTAAAATCCAGGGAGCAAGAGGGTTGACAGAGGCCGATCCGGCGATGATGCCGAGAGGGTAGGTGATATCATCGTCAATATGCTTGTAGCCTGTTTTGAGCTGGCCTGAGGCGGGGCCGAAAATCGAACGAAATATGGGCCCCAGCCATTCATTATCATCGAGGAAGTCGGCAAATTCGCTGCCCGTGTTGGGTGGGCCGAGCATGACGACTTTGTCCAGATTTTCAGGTTTATGGGTAGCGATGAAGTAGCGCGTAATGAGGCCGCCCATTGAGTGGGTTACAAAATTGAGAGGGCGTTTGGGGCTGTATCCGGGGTGGTTCTCTATTTTTTCGGCGACAAAGTCGGTGAGGTCTTCGAGGCTTTTTTCGCGTGAGGGGTAGAGGATGTTGATGGTCTCGTAGCCGTTTTTCTCAAGAAAATTTTCGAGCAGCAGCATGTCAGTTTTGGAGCGCAGAATTCCGTGCAGTAAAACAACGATATCTTTAGGCGGCTTTTCGGTCATTGTTCATCCAGTTTTCAAGGTCTTCAAGTGCGCGGGTAGTATACGCTTTTTTACGATCTTTACCTTTGAGTTTTTTACGTTTGCCGTTTGGCATGGTGATAAATGGATTTTCGGGAACCGGAAAGAGGCCGAAATTGATGTTCATGGGCTGGAAGGTTTCGCTTTTCGCGCCGCCTGTTATGTGGCCAAGCAATGCACCGTGAGCGGTGGTGATGGGCGGGGCTTCGAACGGGATGCCCAGTAGCTCACTGGCGGCCATGCGTCCGCTCATCAGGCCAACGGAGGCGCTTTCAACGTAGCCTTCGCAGCCCGTGATTTGTCCGGCGAAGCGGATTTGTGGGCGGAATTTCAGGCGGAGCTGGGCATCGAGCAATTTGGGCGAGTTGATGAAGGTGTTGCGGTGGAGGCCGCCGAGGCGGGCGAACTGCGCATTTTCAAGGCCGGGGATTGTTTTGAAAATGCGGGTTTGTTCGCCCCATTTCATTTTCGTCTGGAAGCCGACGATGTTGTAGAGCGTTCCCAGCGCATTGTCCTGGCGGAGCTGGACGATGGCGTAGGGTTGTTCGTTTTCACCCTTATGCGGGTTGGTGAGGCCGACGGGTTTCATCGGGCCAAAGCGCAAGGTTTCGGGGCCGCGGGCCGCCATAATCTCAATGGGCATGCAGCCGTCGAAATAGGGCGTGTCGATTTCGGCTTCGGCCAGTGTTTGTGCTCCGGAGGGGAGTTCCCATTCCTTGAACAGGCCATACTCGGCGTTTATGAGTTCGCAGACGAAAGTTTCGTATTGGTCTTTGGTCATCGGGCAGTTGATGTAGTCCTTGCCCGTGCCGATTCCTTCAGCTTTGTCGTAGCGCGATTGCATCCAGGCGATGTCCATGTTGATGGACTCAAAATGGACGATGGGGGCCAGAGCATCAAAGAAGGACAGCTCATCCTCGCCGGTTTGTTCTTTGATCCATGCGGCGAGCGGATCGGAGGTGAGCGGGCCGGTGGCGATGATGACATTATTCCATTCGGGCGGAATTTCTGTGATTTCGCCGGTTTGGATTGTGATATTCGGGTGGTCTTGGAGGGCTTTGGTAACACCTGCGGAGAAAATATCGCGGTCAACGGCCAGCGCGCCGCCAGCGGGGACGGCGGCTTTTTCGCCTTCGCGCATGATGAGGGAATTGAGCATACGCATTTCCTCATGCAGCAGGCCTACGGCGTTATATTCGGCGTCGTCAGAGCGGAAGGAGTTTGAGCAAACGAGCTCGGCGCAATTGCCTGTATTGTGGGCGGGGGTGCCTTTGTCAGGGCGCATTTCGTGCAAGATAACATGTGCGCCGAGATTAGCGGCTTGCCAGGCGGCTTCTGAACCGGCGAGGCCGGCGCCGATGATGTGAATGGTTTTGCTCATTGGCTGGTTTTAAACTTCAACCCTGTGACGGGTCAAGGTTGTTTCTGGTATGCCATGCCCCACCAAATTGTCTTCCTCTGGTAATATTGGAAAGTTTTGGCGGATCTAATCTTTCTTGCAGGGCTGCAAATCGTTTGCCTTGTTTGACGGTGTTAATTCTATCAAACAAAATATCTCGAATACATTCTGCTTGTAGCCATGCTCCGGAAAGCCCGAGACATTCTTGTAGTGTGAGAAGATCGTCGAATGTTCTATCTTGTTCTTTTATACCGTTATCAATAAGCGAAATAGCATTTTCATAGTTGCCGCGCATGGTTGCCTGTTTTGCTTGTCGGCGTATTTTTGTGTTCTTTTTATTATTCATAGTTTGGATTTTTAACATATCGCCTAATTATATGTAAACTATATTTTTGGGAAACAGTCTTAAACAATCCTTTTCTTTTGGCGGTGAGGTTGTAAACTCGATTCATTCGTTACACCAACCGGATTGAAGTGGGGATCACCGATGAAAAAATTTCTTTTAAGCACTGTTTTTTCTTTTGTTTTTGTTATGCCAGGGTGGGCTGAGGAAGCGGTGGTGCCTGTCGATGCGGTGCAGGGAAAAGTGCAGCCTGTTATTGAAGAAACTGCGGATGGTGTTGTGAAGGTGGTGCAGGAAGCGGTGGTGCCTGCGTATGCGCAAGAGGCTGGCACTGATGTTCAGGTTGTAAAAGCCGAGTCATCCGCTGGAGATCGTATGTCTGCAGATGAAGGGCATGGTGATATGGATGCTGAGACGGTGGCGGTAGAACATCATGGCACTGCACAGGCGCATTGGGGATATAGTGGCGGTGAGGCGGCGCCGTATTGGGGTACTCTGGATGGTTCTTATGAGCTTTGTGCAAGCGGTCAAGAGCAATCACCGGTTAATATTGCCAAGTTTTTACAGGAAGACGTGCCGGATATTACGCTTTCCTATAAGCCGTCGTCTTTGAATGTGGTGAATAACGGGCATACGATTCAGGTGAATTATGATGCAGGAAGCGGTTTTGAGGCGGCTGGTGTGAACTATAATTTATTGCAGCTTCATTTTCATACGCCCAGTGAGCATTATTTAGACGGAGCGCCGTATCCCATGGAAATGCATTTGGTGCATAAGGCTGCGGATGGAACGCTGGGTGTGATTGGCGTGATGATGAAAATAGGGGGGCATAACCCTGTGATTGAAGGGGTTTGGCAAAATGCGCCGATTCAGGCAGGTGGAAGCAAAAGCATTGAAAGTGTTGAAATCAATGCGGCAGATTTGATGCCTGCATCTTTGGAGTATTACAAATATGATGGGTCGTTGACGACTCCTCCATGCAGCGAAGGTGTGCGCTGGCATGTGTTGAAAGAGCCCATTGAGATTTCCGAGATGCAGCTTAAGGCTTTTCAGGCGCTTTTCCCGGTGAATGCACGGCCTGTGCAGTCGCTTAATGACAGAGTTATTACTGGAGATTAATGGAAAGTCTTCTTGCAGAAATTCAGTATCACGCTTCGCAGGCTCCAGATCGTGAGATGTTTGCGCTTTGGCGGGCAGTGTTTTCACTGGCGCACGGGGATGGGGAGTTGGCTGAGGTCGAGCAGAATCTGGTTAAACAGGTGATGGGTGTTTTTAGTTTTTCGCCTGAGCAGTGTGCCGTTATTGAGAAAGATATGCATGTGCCTTGTGATGCGCGCCATTTGTTTCAAGAAATTGAACTTTCCGAATATCGAAGCCAGTTTTTTCGTTTGGCGCGGATTGTGGTTTGGTGTGACGGTGTTTTACATGATGATGAGCTTGCGGTTATTGAAAGTATTCAGGATGATTTGGGTGATGAGGCGGCGGTTTATGAGGCGGATTTACGCTGGATGAATCGCAAGCCTGATTTGCCGTTGGGAGAGCAGGCGGCCAGTCCGGAAGAAGAGATGCTTAAACAGGTGATTTATCAGATGATTGCATTTTATCAGCAGGAAGGTGTGGGATGAGTGAAGCTGTAACCGATAGTCAGTTTTATATGTGGCGGACTCTGTTTGCTGTGGCACATGCGGATGATGTTGTTTCAAATGAAGAGCTGCGTTTTATGGCGGAGGCGTTGGATGATATTCCGTTTTCGGATGAGCAGCGGGCGATTTTAAACGAAGATGTAAAAACGGCGCAGGATATTGAGAAAATGTTTGCCGGGATTACGGACGTGCGTGATCAGGCGCATTTTTTCCAATTCGCACGGGAGCTTGTGCATATTGATGGGGATTATAGCAAAGAAGAGCAAGCGGTGATGTTGAAACTTGAAGAGGCGCATTTGAAATGTACGAATCTGGACGAGCTTATTGGTAGTGTTGGTCTTGAGTTTGAAGATGATTCGCAAGGGATGGTGTTTGCAAGTGCGAAGCGGAAGAAAAGCTTTAAAGATATTGTGTATTCCTATCGTGATGAATTTTTGAAAAATCGCTTTCATAAGTAAGGTGGGTTTCTTTTTATAGGCACGTAAAAACCAAGGGGCTTGCCCCGTGGATGGAGTGCGTCCAGTATCTTCTTCATGCGATTAAGGAAGCAAGGCCACTGTGCGTACAAATGCGAATACCATCTGGTTTTGACCAGCAAGTACCGGCGTAAAATTTTCAATGAAGGATCATTTGCCTATCTGCGGGAATTGATAACGAGTTTTCATGAGATGTTGCCTGAGGTTGAAGTGTTGGAGATCAATCACGATGTTGATCATGTGCACCTGTTGTTATCAATTCCCCCCAAGATGCGTGTCAGTGATCAGGCCGTCTTATGAAGAAAAGGTTTGAGTATATGCGCAAAGCATATTGGGGCGCAGATGGCATATGGTCCGACGGTTATTTTGTCAGCACAGTGGGCATCGGTGAGAGTGTTATTAAGCGCTATATTCAAAACCAGGGAGAAGAAGATACTGGACAAGCGCAGCTTGAACTAAAGTGATACCACGGGCCTTGGCCCGTGGAGTTTCACAGTTAATTATAAAGTGCGCGGACATATTCGTCATCATTGTATTGGTCGAATGGGGGCAAATTTGATGGGTCGTTCGGGTATTTTTCTCCATTATATGCCATTACAACGTTTTTAGCTTTATCCCAGCGGCCAGATACGCGTACGAGCAAGTTTTTCCAGCCGTGGCTTTTTGCAGGGCTGATATAGACCGGTTCGCGAATGGGCTGGATGTCGTTGACAAGTGAGAAATGGTTGTTATGAGCGCGCAGAATAAGCATGGTGCAGCCATGTGTTCCGCACCAGTAACCGTAAGGTGTTTTGAACAGGATTAAAGCGTCGCGGCGGCCATCTTCGTTCAGGTCTATGCGTTCGAAGTCATAAGTCGATGCGCTGGGGGCTTCGCTATTTTCGAGGAAGTAGCTGACGGATTCTCTGAGGATTGCGTCATCGGGGTCTATTATTTGATGTGTCATTGGAGTGAGCTCGGCGTCTGGTGGAGGAGGATGCGAACAGCCCCCCAGTAAAAGCGGAAGCAGGCAAAAGCATGTCAAAAAATACAGGGTGCGCATAGTTATAAGGTTATCGCGGTTTTGTTGAAGCGTCTATTGAGCTTTAGTGGCTTTATGGAGTTTCTCACATATAAATTTTCCTATCAGACCCCTTGCGTTATAAGGGTTTGGGGCTTAATGTTTTTGAGCGGTTTTATTGATAATCAAGCGCATAGATATAAGGAGAATGTGCCATGACCTTTGTGGTCACAGATGTGTGTATAAAGTGCAAGTATACCGATTGCGTTGAGGTTTGCCCGGTTGATTGTTTTTACGAGGGTGAGAATATGCTGGTTATTAGCCCGGATGAGTGCATTGATTGCGGTGTGTGTGAGCCGGAGTGCCCGATTGATGCGATTTTGCCTGATTCAGATAGCAAGGCGGAAAAGTGGGTGGAGATGAACCGGGAATATTCTGAAAAATGGCCCAATATTACCAGCACGCGGGCGCCGATGCCGGATGCGGAAAAGATGAAAGATGTTCCGAATAAGATGGAAGAGCATTTTAGTCCGAAACCTGGCGAGGGTGATTAATCTTTGTCTTTTCGTCTGAAATGTTTGTGTGTTTGAGGAGCTAATTTGAGTAAGGAGATTAGAGTATGAATTCCCCAGCTGATAAATCTGCGAAGCCCGCGCTAGATTCAAGGCCGTTGAGGCCTGATGGAGAGAGCCGCGGGAAGATTTACAATAACCTTTTGGAAACAATCGGGAATACGCCGCTCGTGCGAGTGCCTAAATTTGTTGGAAAATATGGGCTTGAGGCCGATATTTTATGCAAGCTGGAATTTTTTAATCCGGTGTCTTCGGTGAAAGACCGGATTGGTTTTGCGATGATTGAGGCTGCTGAACGCGCAGGAAAGATTACGCCGGGCAAGAGTGTTTTGGTGGAGCCGACGTCTGGAAATACGGGTATTGCGCTGGCGATGGTGGCGGCATCAAAGGGGTATCGGTTGATTTTGACGATGCCGGAAAGCATGTCTTTGGAGCGGCGCAAGATGCTGCGCTTTTTGGGGGCGGAGCTGGTGTTGACACCGGCGGAAAAAGGAATGAAGGGCGCGATTGCGCGGGCTGAGGAGATTGTTTCTGAGAAGGGCGAAGCGTTTATGCTTAGTCAGTTTGATAATCCGGCCAATCCGCAAATTCACCGTGAAACAACCGCAATGGAGATATGGAATGATACGGATGGTGCTGTGGATATTCTTGTTGCCGGTGTCGGGACCGGGGGCACTGTGAGCGGCGTTTCCAAGGTGCTTAAAGAGAAAAAGCCGGGGTTTTTGGCCTATGCGGTGGAGCCGGCAGAAAGTCCGGTGATTTCCGGTGGTGAGCCGGGGCCGCATAAGATTCAGGGGATCGGCGCGGGGTTTGTGCCGGATAATCTGGATACGACGTTGATTGACGGTGTAGTCAAAATCAGCAGTGAAGAAGCTATTGAAACGGCGCGCGAGGTGGCGCGGCTGGAGGGCATTCCTTGCGGTATTTCATCGGGCGCGGCGATGGCAGCGGCCAAGCAGATTGCGAAAATGCCTGAAAGCAAGGGCAAGCAGATTGTGGTGATGATTCCGTCAATTGCGGAGAGGTATATTTCTACGGCTCTTTTTGAGGATATTGAGGATTAAGCGGTTATTATCTACGTTATGTAGATTTTTTGATCCTAAGCAGTTTTCTTTTCTTTGGCGGTCGGGACATCGAGTTTTTCCTGAAGGCTTGAGCTGGAGGTTGTGTATTCGAATTTCAGTTTGGCATCGGGGTAGATATAGCGGAAGGCCTGGCGGCTCATGAGAGCGGCTTCATGGAAGCCGGAGAGGATGAGTTTGAGTTTGCCGGGGTAATGGTTAATGTCGCCGACGGCGAAGATGCCCGGCGTTGATGTTTCGAATTTTTCCGTATCCACGGGGATGAGGTTTTCGTGTAAATTCAGGCCGAAATCTGCGATAGGGCCGAGTTTCATGGTCAGGCCGAAGAAGGGCAGCAGGCAATCACATTCGATTTTTGTAGTTGTTTTGTCTTTATGTTCGATGATTACTGAGGAAAGCTGGCCGTTCTCGCCTTTGAGCTCTTTGACCTGACCGAGCTGAAAATTGATTTTCCCTTCGTTTTCGAGGCTGCGCATTTTATTGACGCTGTCCATATGTGCGCGGAATTCAGGGCGGCGATGAATGAGGGTGAGTTGTTTGGCCAGTGGTTGAAGGTTCAGGGTCCAGTCCAGTGCAGAATCACCACCGCCAACGATGACGAGTTTTTTGTCTTTAAATTGTTCCATTTTGCGCACGGCATAGAAGACTGATGCACCTTCGTATTCTTCGATGCCGGGGATGGGGGGCTTTTTGGGGACAAAGCTGCCGCCGCCGGCAGCGATGATGACGACGGGGGCTTCGAGGATTGTGCCGATGTCGGTGGTGAGTTGCCAGTTGCCGTTATCAAGCTTTTCCAGTTTTTCAGCCATTTGGTTAAGGTGGAATGTCGGATGGAAGGGTTCTATCTGTTTCATCAACTTATCAGTAAGTTCCTGGCCGGTGATTTCCGGGTAGCCGGGGATGTCGTAAATTGGTTTTTCGGGGTAAAGCTCTGTGCATTGGCCGCCGGGGCGGTCGAGGATGTCGACGAAATGGCATTTCATATCCAGCAGGCCAAGTTCGAAAGCGCAGAACAGGCCGCAGGGGCCTGCACCTATGATAATGGCATCGGTGGTTATTGTGTCTTTTTGCGGGGCCGTGGTTTTGGCGTTTGTCAAAGCCTTTATCCTTGTGTTGTCTTGTGCTGTGTTTTTGTTTTTTCTGCTGTTTTTATTCTGTTGTCGATATAATATTTTATACAGGTGAATGCAAGGTGGCTTTGCTTAAAGGGGGGGCTTTAGGGTGGTCAAGTATAGGTTATGAGTCTTTGAGGAGTGTTTTGAGGGCGTAGAGCACGTCGAGGGCTTCGCGTGGGGAGAGCGTATCGGGTGTTATGGTTTCGAGCTTTTCGAGTGCGGGGTTGATGTGCGCGGCGCTTTGCTTGTTATCGGCGAGGGAGAATAGCGGCAGGTCTTCGGAAAGCCGGGCGAGATTACCGGACTGCTCACCGGTTTGGAGTTTTTCCAGAATGCTCCGGGCGCGGGCGATGACGGATTCTGGCAGGCCGGCGAGCTTGGCAACGTGGATGCCGTAGGAACGATCGGCAGCGCCGGGGGCAACGCTGTGGAGGAAAACGATGTCTCCTTGCCATTCCTTGACCTGCATGGAGTGGCAGGACAGGGCGGGCAGGCGTGATGTCAGGGCGGTAAGTTCGTGGTAATGGGTGGCGAAAAGGGCGCGGCATTTATTGACATCGTGCAAGTGTTCGACGCAGGCCCAGGCGATGGACAGGCCATCAAAGGTGGCGGTGCCGCGGCCGATTTCATCAAGGATAACGAGGGAGCGGTCGGTGGCCTGGTTGAGGATGGCGGCGGTTTCGACCATTTCGACCATGAAGGTGGATCGTCCACGCGCCAGGTCATCTGATGCTCCGACACGGCTGAAAACCCTATCGATGATCCCAATATGCGCCTTTTTTGCCGGAACGAATGACCCGGTTTGCGCCATAATGGCGATGAGGGCATTTTGGCGCAAATAGGTGGATTTTCCTGCCATGTTGGGGCCGGTGAGCAGCCAGAGGTGATTGTCGGGGGTAAGGGTGCAATCATTAGGCACGAAGGTTTCGTGGTCTTTTTTGAGCGCGGTTTCGACGACCGGGTGGCGGGCGGATTCGAGGGTAAAGGCGAGGCTGTTATCAAGAAGAGGGCGACAATAATTTTGGTCACTGGCGAGTTGGGCGAGTGCGGTAGCCATATCGAGGGTGGCGATGGCGCGAGCTCTTTGGCCAATTTCTTCGGAAGCCGCAACGCATTCTTCGGTGAGTTGCTGGAAGATTTCGAGTTCGATGGCGAGGGCTTTTTCACCAGCGGAAGAGAGGTCGCGTTCAAGTTCGGCGAGAGCGGTGGTGGTGAAGCGCACGGCGCTCGCCATTGTCTGGCGGTGAATGTATGGGCTTTCGGGGCCTTTTTCCATCAGCGGATCGGCGCGCCGGGCAGGGACTTCGATAAAATAGCCCAGCACGTTGTTGAATTTGATTTTGAGCGCGTCGATGCCGGTGTCTTTTTGATATTGGCTTTGCAGGCCGGCGATGAGGCGTTTGCTCTCGCTTTTTAGCGTTTTGAGGTCGTCGAGCTTTTTGAAAAAGCCTGTGCGGATGAAGCCGCCATCGCGCGCAAGCATTGGCGGTTCTGTTTCGAGGGCCTGGGTGAGCTTGTCTTGTAATTCGGCGGTAAAGGCTTCGGTTTGCAGGGCGGTGAGGAGATCGGAGAGAACCTCTTTTGCGCCATCATGATTTTGTAATGCGGCGCGGATGATCTCTATTTGCATCAGTCCGTCCCTGATCATGGCGAGATCGCGCGGGCCGCCGCGCCCGACTGACAGGCGTGAGAGGGCGCGTTCCATGTCGGGCATGGCTTTGAGCTGCTCACGGAGGAGATTGCGCAAAGGGCTTTGGCCTGTAAAATATTCGACGCGGTTCAGGCGCGCGTTGATTTCATCAATGTCGATCAGTGGAGCAGACAGGCAGGTTTGTAGCAGGCGCGCGCCGGGCGGCGTGATGGTGCGGTCGATTGTGGCCAGGAGGGAGCCTTTACGCTCGCCGCTTTGGGTGCGGGTGATTTCGAGATTACGGCGGGTGGCGGCGTCAATCTCCATATTGGCCGAAGCCGTCATTTGCCGGGGTTTTTCGAGATACGGAATTTTACCGATCTGGGTGCGCTGGATATAGTCGATCAGCGCTCCGGCAGCGGCGATTTCGGCGCGGGAGAATGCGCCGAAGCCTTCGAGTGTGTTGACGTCGAAGAGGTCTTCCAGTTTTTTCTTTGCGTTTTGGCTGTCGAATAAGGAACGGGCTTGCGGGCTGTGGCGCGGGTCATGGCCCAATTCTGTGGCGAGTGTGTCAGGGATGACGATTTCGCGCGGAGCAATGCGTTCCAGCGCGGTCTGGATTTGGTCTTTGAGGACGGGTTGCACCGTAAATGAACCGGTGGACAGGTCTGTCCAGGCCAGGCCGTATTGGTTGCCGACATCGGTGAGGGCTGAGAGATAGTTGTTTTCGTGGGGCTGGAGGAGCGCGTCTTCGGTCAGGGTGCCCTGGGTGACGACGCGCACGACATCGCGGTTGACGAGGGTTTTGGAAGCGGGGCGGCCTTCGGCTTTGGCGCGCAGCTTTGCTTCTTCGGGGCTTTCAGTTTGTTCGCAGATGGCGACTTTAAAGCCGGCGCGAATGAGTTTGGCGAGGTAGGGTTCATAGGCGTGATAAGGGACGCCGCACATGGGGATGTCCGTGCCCCCATTTTCTTTGGCGGTTTTGCCGCGTTTGGTCAGGGTGATGTCGAGAGTCTCGGAGGCTTTGAGCGCATCGTCGAAGAAGAGTTCATAAAAATCGCCCATACGATAGAAGAGCAGGCAGTCTTTATGGCGGTCTTTGAGCGTGAGGTATTGCGCCATCATCGGCGTGTGGCCGTCGGCGAGGAAGTCATCTTGTGACTTTGGGGATGTTTTTAACGCAGCTTGTTGCATAGGGTTTATTTAAACCACTAAGGGCGTTCAGGTCACGAAGAAAAAAATTTAAACCACAGTGAACACAGGAGAAGCACAGGGGCGGTTTGTGGATGGATTTTATCTATTTGCTATAAAAGGTTTTGTATTCTGCTGATAATAGTAAGGCTTCTTTTCTGTCAGATTCCGAAAGGCTTTCTTTATAAGAATCCAAGAATGGTTTAGTAGGTATTTCCGGCCTGTAGGGATATTTTCTTAGCCCTTGTTTCCAAGCAAGCAGCATCCATGCGTAACCTTCAATATCATTTGATGTATTATCGTCTTCTGCTACGGCTATTGCTCTTAAAAATTGACCGCGTCGATCTCCTTGTTTAGCGGCTTTCAGAAACAATTCAGCTCCTTTTTGAAGGCCATCTTTTTGTTCTTGCAGGCTGGGTTCTGGAACAATAAATTTTTTGGTATATTGTTGATAGCCTTCGTAAACTTGCGCAGGGGCGTAGTTTTGGTCCAGAGCTTCCTTTTTCCATTTGGTGTGTTGTGTGTATAACTCTCTAGCTCTTGGATTCGTTTTATGCTCAAATTCGTTTTCTTCGGCTATTTCAGTTGCTTCTTTTAAGTATAACATTGCCAGGATGTACTGCGCTTCTGCATTTCCTTCTTTTGCCATTTCCAAACAAGTTTCAAGAGATGAGCATATGGCTTCCTCTTCTGCTCGAGAAGGGGGAGTAAAAGTAAAAAGAAAAACTATTGCTAATATTAGATATGAGTTATTTTTCATTTATTATTCCGTGCCGGTTGAGCCGAAGCCGCCTTCGCCGCGGTCGGTTTCTTCGAGGGTTTTGACGACGTCCCAGTTTACGGTTTCGAATTTTTCCACGACCATCTGGGCGATTCTTTGTCCGCGTTCAATGGTGAAGGCGTGTTGGCCGTGATTGATCAGGATGACCTTGATTTCACCGCGGTAGTCGGCATCGATGGTGCCGGGGGTGTTGAGGACGGTGACGCCATGTTTGAGGGCGAGGCCTGAGCGCGGGCGGATTTGAGCTTCATAGCCTTCGGGCAGGGCGATGGACAGGCCGGTGGGAACCAGTGCGCGGTCGCCGGGGCCGAGTTCGAGGGCTTCTTCGAGGGCGGCGGACAGGTCCATGCCGGCGGATTGTTCGGTGGCGTAGGTGGGGAGTTGAAGTCCTACGGCGTGTTCCAAAGGCATCAGTTTAACTCTTACTTCGCTCATTCTGCTGCGTCCTGTACTGCTTTTGTTTCAAAGTAGTTTGCTATTTCTTTCACTAGGCGGGTGGCAATGGCGTCTTTGCTCATGGGCTTCCAGTCCTGAGTTTTTGAAGAGGTTATAAGATAGACGTGATTCTGGTCTTCGCCAAAGGTTTTTTGGGCAGGCTGGCCAACGAGATTGGCGAGAATCCAGTTACATTTCTTTCGTTTGAGTTTGTCGGCGGCGTTTTTGGCCAAGTTTTCGGTTTCGGCGGCAAAGCCGATGATGAGCATCGGGCGATTTTTATGTGTGCTCAAGGTTTTGAGGATGTCCGGGTTTTCTTTGAGCGCGATGGAGGGTGGGGTTTTGCCGGCGCGTTTTTTGATTTTATGGTTTTGAAGTTTGGTTGGAGACCAATCCGATACGGCGGCGGCGCACACAGCGATGTCAATGGCTTCTTTGGTGTTGAGGGCGTTTTCACAGGCGTTTAGCATTTCCTGGGCAGTTTCAATATGGATGGTTTTGATTCCGGGCGGGTCTGGCAGGGCGACCGGGCCTGTGACGAGGGTGACATCGGCGCCGTGGGCGGCCAGAGCGGTTGCAATGGCATGGCCTTGTTTGCCTGATGATCGATTGCCGATGAAGCGTACCGGGTCGAGGGGTTCGAGGGTCGGGCCGGAGGTTACAAGGGCCGTGCGGCCCTTTAGAATGTTGGAATGTTGGAATGTTGGAATGTTGGAAAGAACGGCTTTAAGGATGTCTTCGGGCTGGCTCATGCGTCCCAAGCCGCGTTCGCCGCAGGCCATGTCGCCTTCTTCGGGGCCGATAATAGTATGACCGCGGGATTGCAGCGTGGCGATATTGGCCTGTGTTGCCGGGTTATGCCACATTTTGTGGTTCATCGCCGGGGCGATGAGGGCGGGTTTGTCGGCGGCCAGTAAGGCGGTGGTGGCCAGATCCTGGGCCAGTCCGTGGGCTATTTGAGCTATGATATTGGCGCTGGCCGGGGCGATGACGATAGCGTCGGCTGTGCGTGAGAGATGGATGTGATCCATTTTGTATGTATCTCCGGTTAGCGCTTCTTGTTCGCACAGGGCGGAGACGCTTAAAGGCGTGACGAATTGCTCCCCGCCTTTGGTGAGGATGCAGCGCACAGTGCATCCGGCTTTTTTCAGTAAGCGGATGAGCTCAAGTGATTTATAAGCGGCAATGCCGCCGCTGATAATCAAGAGGATAGATTTTTCTTTAAGATTTTGTGTCATGACGCTGTTTATAAAGAAAAAGCCCTGCTATGGCTAGCAGGGCTTTTAAACTTTTGCTTTAAGAGCGAGTCTTATTGCATCATTTCTTTTGCTTTTTCGATGATTGCATCACCGGAAGCAGGCTCTGTTTCAATGGTATCTTCAATGCTGTCAGCTGCGTGTTCAATGGTTTCGGCTGTTTCTTCATCCGGATTTGTTGCTGCGGCGTCTTCGATTGCTTCAGTAGTCTCGCTTGCTGCTTCTTCTGTGGCTTCGACAGCATCATCAGCAATTTCAGCCATGGCGTCATAAACATCATCAGAAGCTTCGGCTGTTGCATCGGCTGCATCAGCGGCTGTTTCCATTGTTGTTTCTGTCATTTCAGAAACAGTTTCAGCAGCTTCGCCAGCTGCTTCCTGGATTGAACTAGCAAAGCCAGAGACGCCTTCAGCTATGCCTTCAGCGGCTTCTGAACCTGCTGCAGGTTCAATGTATGATATGTTATTTCCAGATGTTCCCATGTTGTTGTAGATTGCGAAAATTGCAACCAGACCTGCGGCCAGTACAACACCGGAATAGACGATTGATTTTGTAAAGTTATTCATTAGAGTAGTCCTCTCCTTAATTCTCACAGTTATATAGTGGTTTGTGAATGGCCACTTTTGCGCAATCGAGACTTGCGAGTCAATAAAAAACGACAAGCCATTGTAATTATGGCAAATTAGCGGTGTGTTTACAGCTTGGTTCCACGGTGAATTGCGACGATTCCGGCGGAAAGATTTGAAAATGAACAGTTTTTAAGCCCTGCATTTTCCATGCGGTTTTTGAGTTCTTCCTGCTGCGGCATTTTGCGGATGCTTTCAACAAGGTATTGGTAGCTGTCACGATCTTTGGCAACAATTTGGCCTATGCGCGGGATGATATTATAGGAGTAGAGGTCGTAAGCTTTGGCGAGTAACGGTTCGCGCACATGGGAGAATTCAAGACAGAAGAAGCGCCCGCCGGGTTTCAGGACACGGGTGGCTTCGCGCAGGGCTTCATCGATGAGGGTCACGTTACGCAAACCAAAGGCGATGGTGTAGACGTCGAAACTGTTATCCTCGAAGGGGAGGTTGGCGGCGTTGCCGGTGATCCATTCAAAATCATTGATCCAGCCGCGATCAATCGCACGGTCACGGCCAACTTCTAGCATATTGGGGTTGAGATCGAAGACGGTGATGTCGGACCCGGGCGATTTTTTCTTAATGCGAAAGGCGATGTCGCCGGTGCCGCCCGCGACATCGAGAAATTTCATGTTGTTTTTGGGGCGAATGCGCCGGACGAACGTATCTTTCCACAGACGGTGCAGGCCGCCGGACATCAGGTCGTTCATGAGGTCGTAATTGTCGGCGACGGAATCGAATACACCGCGCACGAGTCCGGTTTTTTCCTCGGGGGTGACAGTGCGCTGTCCGAATTGTGTGCTTTCAGGGTTTTGCATCTTGGCATACTGTCATTGCGGACGGAGTGATGCAATCCAGAAATTCGTTAAAATGGATTGCTTCGTCACAAAAGCTCCTCGCAATGACGATTATCAGATGGTAAGTAGTTTTCTATGAAACTTGCAAAAGCGATGGCGACGGTGGCGGGCTTGACGGGGCTTAGCCGCATTTTTGGATTTATCCGTGATATCATGACGGCGGCAATTTTGGGCGCGGGGCCAGTTGCAGATGCATTTTTTGTCGCGCTGAAATTGCCGAATTTCTTTCGCCGGGTGACGGCGGAGGGCGCATTTAGTGTCGCCTTTGTGCCGCTTTATACGGAAAGCGTAGAGAAGGAGGGGCAGGAAGAGGCCGATGCGTTTGCCAGTAATGTGTTTATGGTCATGTTGTCGATGTTGTCAGTGGTGGTTTTGCTGGCTCTGGCCGGGATGCCGTGGGTTATATCTGCGATTGCGCCGGGTTTTATTGATGACCCGGTGCGGTTTGATGCGGCGGTTCAGCTTTCGCGAATTACGTTTCCTTACTTGTTGTTGATGTCGTTGACAGCGCTCTTGGGCGGGGTTTTGAATGCGCTGAACCGGTTTGCGCCGTTTGCGTTTGCTCCTGTGCTGTTTAACCTTTGTCTGATTTCGGCGTTGTTGCTGAGTGGGTATTTTGCTGATGC
Organism: Rhodospirillales bacterium; assembly: GCA_023898785.1. NCBI lineage: Bacteria > Pseudomonadati > Pseudomonadota > Alphaproteobacteria > Rhodospirillales > Rhodospirillales bacterium. Next base: position 366,141 of record CP060239.1, read on the forward strand.
CGGGCAGGCGCTCAGTTTTGGGGTGTTGTTTGCGGGCGTTTTGCAGCTCATCTGGCTGGTTGTGGCGGCGCGGCGGTCCGGGGTGTATTTGCGGTTCAAGAGACCCGTATTTGATGTGAAAATTAAGCGTGTGTTTAAGTTGATGGGCCCCGGTGTGATTGGCGCGGGCGTGATGCATATCAATTTGTTTGCTGATATGGTGATTGCGTCTTTCCTGAGTGCGGGTTCGATTTCCTATCTTTATTATGCCGACCGGCTCAATCAGTTACCGCTGGGCGTGGTAGGGATTGCGGTGGGCACGGCATTGTTGCCGATGCTCTCTAAGGCGCTGGCCAAGGGTGATATGGATGAGGGGCGGGATTTGTTTAACCGCGCCTTGGAGATGTGTTTGTTGCTGGCGCTGCCTGCGGCGGCGGCTCTGGCATTCTTTGGTCGCGATCTTGTTGGAGGGTTGTTTGAGCGAGGGGCTTTTGATTATCAGGATAGTCAGGCAACAGTGATGGTCTTAACCGGCTATGCTTTTGGCTTGCCAGCCTATATTTGTGTAAAAGTTTTTTCTACTGTTCATTGGGCTTCTCAGGATACTAAAACACCTGTGAAGATTTCCGTTATTGCTACTGTTATCAATATTGCGTTGAGTTTGCTGCTTATTCAGTATATCGGAGTAGCGGGCATTGCCCTTGCAACAGGATTAACGGGTTGGTTGCAGTTCATTTTTCATGTTAAAGCCCTTAAAGGAAAACGCGTAGAATTCGATGATAGGCTCAAACGGGCGTCATTGAAAATTTTTTGGGCGACTGGTTTGATGGTCGGTGGGGTTGTTTTTCTGATGCTGGCAATTGATAACGATTATGCAATGAGTAAAATGCAGCGGATGATCATAACTGTGGTTTCAGGTTTGGGGATTTATAGTGTTTTAGTTTTGGTTTTTGGGTTAGTGAATCTTGATCAGCTAAAGCGATTTTTAAAGAAAAAGAAAGTATAAGAATGAAACGCATTTTGTCAGGTATGCAGCCGACATCACATTTGCATCTGGGGAATTATCTCGGGGCGCTGAAAAACTGGGTGGCTTTGCAGGAAGAGCCGGATAGCCAGTGTTTGTATATGGTGGCGGATTTGCATGCGGTTACTGTGCCGCAGGAGCCGGAGGCTTTGACATTGGCGACGCGCGAGATTGCGGCGGCGTTTATTGCGGGTGGAATTGATCCGTCAAAATCGGCAATTTTTGTACAGTCTGCGGTGCCGGGGCATTCTGAGCTGATGTGGCTTTTGGCCACGATGACGCAGATGGGCAAGCTGGAGCGCATGACGCAGTTCAAGGATAAGGCAGGGAAGAACGCCGAACGGGCGGGTTTGGGGCTGTTTGCCTATCCGGTGCTGATGGCGGCGGATATTTTATTATATAAGACCACGCATGTGCCGGTGGGCGAGGATCAAAAGCAGCATTTGGAGCTGGCGCGCGATATTGCCGCGACATTTAATGCGCGTTTTGGCGGGGATGTTTTGTTGCCGCCTGAGCCGTATATTGTCGGTGAGGCGACGCGGGTGATGAGTTTGCAAGACGGTAGCAAGAAGATGAGCAAGTCGGATGATAGTGAGAAATCGCGGATTAATCTGACTGATGATGCGGACATAATTGCCAAGAAAATCAAGAAGGCGCAGACTGACCCTGATCCATTGCCTGAGGCGGTTGAAGGGCTTGAAGGGCGCGCGGGGGCGGCCAATCTGGTGACGATTTATGCCGCGCTGGCGGGTATTTCGAAGGCGGATGTGCTGGCGGAATATGCCGGGCAGGGCTGGGGCGTATTTAAGCCTGCTCTGGCTGAGCTTGCAGTGGAGAAGCTTTCTCCTATAACGGCACGGATGAATGAATTAATGGCTGACCCGGCGCAGATTGATGCGATTTTGGCCCAAGGCAACGCAAAAGCGAATGAAATCGCGAACAGAACCGTAGCTGAAGTTCGGGATATTATGGGTTTCTGGCACGTCGGTTAACCGGTTATTCATATTCCCTCTGGCAAAATGGTTGTGTTTGAGGCATAATCATGGGAGTTCACGGCGTTTCAGCCACCCATATTTTCTTTGGGGCAATCAGATGAAAAAAATATTTAGACTATCAAGTGTTTGCGCGTTGGCTCTTTGCGCCGGTGTATCCTCTGCCGCCGCGGATGTTGCTATGTGGCGGGATGTGGGCTCTAAGATGAGCCTGACCTATGATGATCGATGGGACGCTGTTTCCAATCAAAATCCGGGGGATGTCTTGACTATTCGCGCTCCGAATACGGCGGCGCACGGACTGTATAATTTTGCCGGGTGCAAGGTGAATATTGAGAATGATGGACGGTTTAAGATTTATCCGCGCCGGAATGCCGGGACCATTCAGCGTACAGCCTTTAGCAGGGATTACTGGGAGCGGTATTTTGGGCTGTATAATGATGTCGTTGTGCATGAGGGGACGGACAATAACGGTTTAGGCGAGGGGTTTGCCTCGATGGCGTCATTTTCGTTTGAAGATTATAAAGGTGCGAAGGTGAAAAAACGCGGGATTGCCTTTGCTTCGCATTATCGGAACAGGGTTTATCTGGTTGAATGTTCGGCGGAAGAAAGCGTGTATCACGAATGGCATAACGCGTTTTTGAATGTGATTAAGTCGGTTGATTTTCATGATGGAACAAATTTTGCGATTACCGGATATTATCGTGATTTCTTGCAGGATAAGACGCTGAAAGTGCGCGGGCCGAGTGTTTTTGAGGATGGCTATTATTAGTTATCCTGTTTTTTTCAGTTTTATGTCATAAAATCTTGAAAATTTGACAGTTTTTCGGCACTGTGGGGGCACAGTAAGGAAACACGATACTTCTAGTCCATGCAGATTTATTTGCCGATTGCTGAAATGGCGGTTTCTGCGGAAACCGTTTTTATGTTGAGCGCGTTTGTCGGGCTCTTGTCTGGTATTTTTGGCGTTGGCGGCGGTTTTTTAACAACGCCCTTCTTAATATTTTTTGGTATTCCTCCGGCGGTGTCGGTGGCAACGCAGGCCAGCCAGCTTGTGGCTTCGAGTATGGCCGGAGCGATGGGGCATTTTCGGCGGGGTAATGTTGACATCAAGATGGGGTTGGTGATGGTTTCCGGCGGGGCTGTGGGGTCGGTTGTGGGGATTTTTATCTTTAAGTTGTTGCGTTATCTGGGGCAGATCGATTTTGCAATTTCATTTTTATATATCATTTTGCTTGGCGGTATCGGGATACTTATGATTATGGAAAGTTTTGTGTCCGTGCTTAAGAAAAAGGAGGGCGTGCGCAAGGCTTTTAATGATAGCAAGGTTTCTCCCTGGGTTTTGTCGTTGCCTTATAAGATGCGTTTCCCCCGGTCAAAGCTGTTTGTGAGTGCGTTGGTGCCCGCCGGGATTGGTTTTGTTGGCGGGGTTCTGGCTTCTGTTTTGGGGATTGGCGGCGGTTTTTTAATCGTTCCGGCTATGATTTATATTTTGGGTATGCCGCCTTTGCTGGTGGCTGGCACGTCTTTGTTTCAGGTGATTTTCACAACGGCTGCGGCAACGATTATGCATGCATTGATGAACCATACTGTTGATATTGTTTTAGGGCTTATTCTTATTTTAGGCGGCGTTGTTGGTGCGCAGTTCGGGGTTGTTCTTGCCCGGTTCTTTAAGGGGCAAACAGCGCGTGTTACTTTGGCGATCATTATTTTGTCGGTGTGTTTGAAGCTTGTTGTCGATTTGTTCGTTATGCCGGTTGATCTGTTCTCAGCGGAGTATGTTCGATGACCTGCTGTCGACGTTTTTTGAATTCTTTTAGCGCGATAGCGTTCTTTTTTGTACTTGGGGTTTATGTTGTTAGCGCTTTTTCGGAGATTGCGGCGGCGGAGCCTCTGCAATTTGATATTGCTGATGATTATGTCGAAATTACAACGGGTTTTACCGGTACAACTTTGTCGATGATCGGATATCGAAAAGGGCGTGGGGATATTGTTTTAACGCTTGAGGGGCCGCCGCGTTCGACTGTGGTGCGTCAGAAAAGCCAGGTTTTCGGGGCCTGGGTGAATAGGGAAACTTTGCAGTTTGATAATATTCCTTCTTATTATGATTTCGCCTTAAGCGTTGATGATGAAAAGAAATTGATGAGCGATGAGTTGCTTAAGGAATATCATGTTGGTTTAAATGCGTTACGGGTTGTGCCTAAAGAGAAACGTATAGATGAGGATAAAATTAAGCTCTTTCAGAGCGCTTTGTTGCGTTATAAACAGCAGCATCAGCTTTATTCGCAGAAGGCCGGGGCAGTCGAGTTTTTGGGGGATGATTTTTTTCGGGTGGATTTTCATTTGCCAGCGCATGTCCCGGCGGGAAACTATACGGTGCGGGCTTTGCTTGTTGGTAAGGGCAAGGTCGTGTATGAGGATGCGCAAAGTTTACGGGTGGGGTTGACCGGTTTTAGCTCTGATATTTATGAGTTTTCACGAAATCATGCGTTTTTGTATGGGGCTCTGTGCGTTTTGATTGCATGTTTTGCCGGATGGTTGTCGAATTTTATTGTGCGGCGCAGCTAGGATAAAGGCTGTGGATGCTTTAAGGTGTTTTTTATGACGAAAGCTGAGACAAAGAAAGACGATGTTCGCTCATTGCTGCCGGATACAGATGGTGGGGTGTTTTTGGTTGTCGTTGATGATAGCTCGGAGTTTGATGCGGCGCTTCGGCGTGTGGCGACTCTTGTTAAGCAGAAACGCGGTCATGCGGCTGTTTTGTATGTGATAGAAGATGAAGGTTTTTTGCACTGGAACTTCATTGAAAAGCAAATTCAGCGTGATAAGCGGGCAGAGGCTGAGGAAGCCTTATGGAAGGCTGCGCAGCGTTTTTACGAGCTTTCGGGGTGTATTCCCGGAATTTACATCAAGGAAGGTAAAACATATCGTGAAATTGCGCAGATCCTTAATACTGATCCGACGATCCGCGCACTGGTTTTAGGCGCTTCGTCTTCGTCTTCCAATCCTTTGATTTCTTATTTTACTGGTAAGGGGTTAAGTGAATTGCGAGTGCCGCTTATGATTGTGCCTGAAACGCTTAACTCCTGACTTGATTTTAATGGTCGCCTGTCTTATTTCAGCTATCGGAAAGGGACTTTTTACTAATGTTTATTCAAACGGAAGCAACGCCGAACCCGGCGACAGTTAAGTTTTTGCCTGGACAAAGTGTTTTGGATAGGGGAACTGCGGAGTTTAAGACCACAGGGGAGGCGTCAGAGGCGCCGTTGGTTCAGCGCTTATTTGGTTTACAAGGCGTTGAGGGGGTGTTTTTAGGGGCAGATTTTATTTCAGTGTCCAAGGATGAAGACACGGATTGGTCGGTGCTTAAACCCATGGTTTTGGGAGCCTTGATGGAGCATTTTTCAACGGGGCAACCGGTGGTGCTGGAGGCGTATTATCAAGGCAAGGGGCTTTCCGAGGATAAGGGCAAGGATGATGAAATTTCGGCGCAGATCCGCGAATTGATTGAAACTCGGGTGCGTCCTATGGTGGCGATGGATGGCGGTGACATCGTTTTTGACCGGTTTGAAGATGGTGTGGTGTTTTTGCATATGCGTGGGGCGTGTTCAGGGTGCCCAAGTTCTACGGCGACTTTGAAGATGGGTATTGAGAATATGTTGAAGCATTTTGTTCCTGAGGTCGTTGAAGTTCGTCCGGCTGAGAACTTCTAAAATAGAGCAGACCGAGCCAATACCATTGCGGTTCGTCATTTTCAGATAGGGGACCGGGAAGTGTGCAGTTTAGGCGGATGCGGTCGTTGTCTAGCAGGCCGGTATCTTCACGAATTTCGATGCGGTTTCCTAATATCTCAGTTTTGGCACGGCCTTCGCCTGAGATGAAGCAGGAGAGGTTTTTGCTCTTGCTGGCTAATGCATCGGGAAGGGTGAAGCCTGTGAAAAAGGGAGCGGTTTTTAAGTCCGGGTCTGGTGGCTCGATGTCGGTCACGGTCAGGGGTATGGCACGGGTGACGAGACGGAAACGCTCGAGGTCTCCGTAATGTTCGGTCATACTAAAACGCGGCAGGGCGAAGCGGTCACTGGTGGCGTCAATTGCGCCAGAGTGCAGGCCGAAGGCGGCTTTGAACCCTTGCGTTTTTGCGAGGTCCTTAAGCGCCAGGCTGTATTCTCCGAATGGGTAGGCGAGGTATGGCGTTTCGTGGCCGAATTCTTCGCGGTGGCGCCTGCGTGCTTCGTTCAGGGCGGTCAGCATTTCTGTGCGGGTTTTGTAGGCAATATGGTTGTAGGACGTGGGGAGCGAGGCCAGCGTGATATTTTTGTTTTTGGCGAGTTTTTTTAAATCGTTCCAGTTGGCGCTGGCGGGGTCTTCTTGATCAAGGTTTAGCGCGGCATAAAAAATGGTGAATGGTAATTTTGCTTTCAAAAGCAAGGGCACAGCGTTTTCCAGTGCGGATTTGTGGGCGCCGTCGAAGGTGATGGCGATGGTGTGCGGTGGCAGTAGCGTACCTGTTTCAAAGTCCTCAAGGATTGTCGTAAGCGGCAGGACATTGTAGCCGCCGGTTTTAATTTCATGGATATGGGTAGTGAATTGTTCGATTGTTAGATTTTCATCAGGGAGATTATCTTCGCCAATGCGGTGATAGGTAAGGATTACAGCGTGGTTTTGCGTGCTTTCGGATGCGGCGCTGTAAACCGGGCTTAACAGTACGGCTATGAGCAAAAGTGTTAAAGCGCATTGAAGAAGTAATCTATTCATGCTTTTTGTGTAGTTGAGTTTTGTCGTAAAGAAAAGGATATATCGTATGAGCGCTATGGATGAAAAAATGAAGGATTTATTGTTTCGAGAGGCGCGCACACATAATGTGTGGCTGGAAAAAGACGTGCCTGATGCGTTATTGCGCGAGATTTATGATTTGATGAAATTTGGGGCGACGGCGGCGAATTCTTGTCCGGCGCGGATTGTGTTTGTGAAAACACCGGAGGCCAAGGCTCGTTTAAAGCCACATTTGGATGAGGGTAATGTTGAGAAGACGATGGCGGCGCCGGTGACGGCGATTATAGCTCATGATCTGGAATTTTATGAGAAGCTGTCGCAGCTTTTCCCACATGCAGATGCACGGAGCTGGTTTGCCGGTAATGAGGCGTTGATTGCCGAAAGTGCGTTTCGCAATGGTAGTTTGCAGGGGGCGTATTTTATGATAGCCGCGCGTGGATTGGGGCTGGATTGCGGGCCGATGTCGGGCTTTGATGCGGCGGGCGTGAAGGACGAATTCTTTGCGGATAGCGCTGTGCAGCCGAATTTCCTGTGTAATCTGGGGTATGGGGATGCATCTGCGCTGCATCCACGGGCTCCGCGATTAACATTTGATGAGGCGTGCTCAATACTTTAAGTAAAGATGCTATGAGTGACTTTCAAAATATACTGGCGCTGGATACGGCGCTGGGGGGATGTGTGGCTGCGGTGGTTGCCGGTGAACGCGAGGCTGTGCGCTGTGAGGCGATGGTGCGCGGGCAGGCTGAGCGTCTGATCCCATTTGCGCAGGAAGTTATGGAAGAGGCAGGGCTGGATTATGGGGATCTTGATGCTGTGTTGTGCACGATCGGGCCGGGAGCGTTTACGGGCTTGCGGATTGGGATGTCGGCGGCGCGGGCTTTTGGGCTGAGTTTGGATATTCCTGTTATCGGGGTTACAACTTTGCAAGCGTTGGCTATGAATTATGTTGCTGAGCATGGTTTGGATTGCAGTGTAGTTTTAGAAACGAAGCGTAGCGATTTTTATATTCAGGATTTTAATGCGCAAGGGTTGGCTGTATCTGCGCCGCGGGCGGAATTGGCTGAGGTTTTGTTGAAGGCTTTGCCAAGAAATAGTGTGTTGATTGGTGATGGCGTCGTACGATTTATTAATGAAATTCATGGGTTATGGAATGATGTTGATTATGGATATGGATTGGCGGATATGGCGATGGTGGCGCAGGTTTTACAGGACCAAGGGCTTGTAGACGGCGTTTTTGAGCGTGATGCACGGCCAGTGTATTTACGGGATGCGGACGTATCGATGCCCAAAAAAGCGTCTCGTATTTTAGAAGGTGCGGGGTGAGTATTGTTCTTCGGCGCATTTTCTTGACAAATATTTTACCTTACCTAGATTGTACTTTGTGTTCCATTTCTGAAGAGAGGGCGTTTTCATGACAATAACAATAAACCGGGAAGAATATCTTGCTTTTACAACGGAAATTGTTTCGGCTTACTTGTCTAATAATACAATTCAGGCCGGGGAAATTCCGTCGGTGATTGAGCAGGTTTATAAAACGCTGGTCAATGTGAATGCGGATAGCCATGTTAGCACGGATCGTCCTCAGCCGGCAGTTCCGATTAAAAAGTCTGTGATGCCGGATTATATTATTTGTCTTGAGGATGGTAAGCAGCTCAAAATGCTTAAGCGGCATTTGAAAACGGCTTATGGGATGAGTCCGGAGGAATATCGTGAGCGCTGGGGGCTGCCGATGGATTACCCCATGGTGGCGCCGAATTATGCGGCGCAACGCTCGAAGCTGGCTAAAGATATTGGGTTGGGTACTAAAGGTCGTTAAGAATTTAATTCGCGGCTGCGGGCTGTAGCGGCTTGCAGAGCTTCGTTGAAGAGGTTCTGGGTGCGGCCATCCATGAGGATTTCAAGCGCGGCGGCGGTGGTGCCGCCGGGGCTGGTGACGTTTTTACGTAAGGTTTTGGCGGGTATTTCGCTTTGTGCTTCGGCCAGCGCGGCGGCGCCGATGACGGTCTGGCGGGCGAGGGTGGTGGCCATTTCTATAGGGAGGCCGGCTTTGTTTCCAGCTTTTTCCAGCATTTCGATTAAATAAAAGACGTAGGCTGGGCCGCTGCCTGAGAGGGCGGTGACAGCGTCGAGCAGGGATTCATCGTCTGTCCACTCAAATTTTCCGGCGGTTTTGAGCAGGGTTTCGGCCAGTGCTTTGGCACTTTGGCTGGTGTGTTTATTGGCTACAGCGATGCTCATGCCCTTGCCGATGGCGGCAGGGGTGTTGGGCATGGCGCGGATTACCGGCTGGGTGGGGGCGAAATATTGAGAAAATCTGGTTAGAGATTGTCCGGCAGCGATAGACAGGATGGTGGTGTCTTCGTTGATATGGTTTTTCAGCTCTGTGCAGAGTGTGGCCATAGTTTGTGGTTTGACAGCTAGCACGATGAGGGCGGCGGATTTTAAGTCTTTGGCGGCGGCTTCAACGGTTTTGTGGTGCGTTATTTCGGTGATTGAGATGTCGTGCGGTTCAATGACGGAGAAGTTTGCGTCGATATTTTGGTCAAGCCAGCCTTGTAATAAGGCGCCGCCCATTTTACCGCAGCCGATCAGAACAATGTTGGGCTGAGCGCTCATAGGGTCTTATGATTCCCCGGCTGTTTCCATCATCGCCAGTGACAGCGCTGCATCGTTGATGTCATTGGCGCTGGCGAGCAGGGTGAAGAGCGGGTAGTGGCGTTCGCATTGGGCCAGAGCGATATCGACCATGTCATCGATTAATTCGGTTATAAGTGCGGGAGATGAGCCGCGCAGCAAGCAAGTGTGGCGGAATGCCGGGCGTGTGTTTTTTGCAGGCAGGTCGAAATGGCCCATCCAAAGGGATTCGTTTAGTTCCAGCAGCACTTCGCGCGCAATTTTGATGTTGTTACCCGCGATTTGTAAATCGAATTGGGCGCAAAATTGCAGAGCGTGCATTTCCCCTTGCCAGATAAAGAGCAACTTATAGCTTCCGCTGCGACCCATGATATCGACAGCCAGTTCATCCTCGGCCATGCGTTCGAATGTCCAGTTGTTGGCACTGAGCACATCTTCAACACTGTCGAGCGGGTGGATGTCGTCTTCGTAGGTTTCAAGCTGCGTGGTCATAAAGTCTTTCCGTGATTGTTGTTTTATTTCTTTGTCTTTAGAGATTTTTCTAAAGTCTGAATGCGTTTTTCCTGAGTCTGTACGAGTGCTTCGAGGCGGTCAAAATCTTCGCGTGGCACAAGGTCAAGGCGGTGGGCAATTTCATCAATGCGTGTTTTTACGTCTTCACGAATATTTTCACCTAAACCACTGAAAATACTTAATGTTCCGTCTGCAACATGGGCGATGTCATCCAGCATTTTATCTTTGCTTTTTATCATTGTTCCAGCTCTTGTGTGTAGCTTTGAGTCAGTATCATGGCTCTGTGTAGAGTCCAAATTGTTTTGAGATTTTTAATCTTTAGGCCTGTGGAAATTTTTATTTCTATTTTGGGGTGATGATTTATAAAGGGGGCCATGTGGGAATTTCCAAATATAGATCCTGTGGCGATCAGTTTAGGGCCGATTGATATTCGTTGGTATGCGCTGGCATATTTGGCCGGATTTTTGCTTGGCTGGTGGTATTGCAAACGGCTGGCTGATCTGGATGAGAACCGGCGTCCGGACAAGTTGGATATTGATGACTTTTTGCCCTGGGCGATTGCCGGGGTGATTTTGGGTGGGCGCTTCGGATATGTGGTGTTTTATAATCTTGAGTATTACACGGCGCATCCGGCAGAAATTTTGATGTTATGGGAGGGGGGGATGTCCTTTCATGGCGGGGCGCTAGGGGTAATCGTTGCGCTCTTGATTTATCCGTCCATTCATAAATTTTCGCATCTGCGGCTGGCTGACCTTGTGTGTGCGTGTGTGCCTTTGGGGTTGTTTTTCGGGCGGGTCGCCAATTTTATCAATGGTGAATTGTTTGGGCGGGTGACGAATTCGCCGTTAGGGATGGTGTTTCCGCGCGGTGGGCCATATCCGCGGCATCCAAGCCAGCTTTATGAGGCGGTGCTGGAAGGGTTGGTGTTGTTTTTGATCCTGTTTGTGTTGATCCGGAGTGACTGGGTGCGGGCGCGGCCCGGGATTGTATCGGGTATGTTTTTGGCCGGCTATGGCTGCGCGCGGGCGTTTGTTGAGCTGTTCCGCGAGCCGGATTCTCATATTGGATTTGTATTTGGCGGGGCGGTGACGATGGGACAAGTGTTGAGTACGCCAATGATTGTGGTAGGGCTGGGGCTGGTTATTTATGCGGTAGCGCGGAAACGATCCGATGCCCAGTCCGCTTGAAGAGATCGTAAGACAGAAAATTCGTGCGGATGGGCCGATGTTGATCGGCGCGTTTATGGCCCTTGCGCTGGGGCATCCTGAGCATGGTTATTATATGAAGGGCGACCCGTTTGGGCGGGCTGGAGATTTTGTAACTGCGCCTGAGGTTTCGCAGCTTTTTGGTGAAATGATCGGCGTATGGGCGGCGGATTTGTGGATGCAGATGGGCGCGCCTGAGCGGCTGGCCATGGTGGAATGCGGGCCGGGGCGTGGGACGTTGATGGCTGATATATTGCGTGCTAGTCGAAATGTAGCAGGGTTTCATGATGCTTTGCGGATTCATCTGGTTGAGATGAGTCCGGTGTTGCGCGGGAAACAGCGAGAGGCGTTGGCCGAATATGAGGTGGTTTGGCATGAAGATTTTAAAGGTGTGCCGGGTGATGTGCCGATGATTGTGATTGGCAATGAGTTTTTGGATGCTTTGCCGTTTGAGCAATATGTGGGTGATGTGCAACGCAAGGTCGGGCTGGATGAAGACGCTCAGTTGGTTTTTGTGCCAATGGAGGGTGATGTATATGAATTCGCTCCGTATCGAAATGATTTTGTGAAGTGCGTCTGTAGTCGCTTAAAGGCGCAGGGCGGGGCAGCACTGTTTATTGATTACGGGCATGTGCACTCAGGGCCGGGCGATACATTTCAGGCGATTAAGGGCCATGAATATGTTGATGTGCTGAGTCATATTGGTGATGCGGATTTGACCAGCCACGTGAATTTTGAGGCTTTACAGAGAGGTGTTGATATTGGTGTTGCCGGGCCGGTGGAGCAGGGGGATTTTCTGCGGGCGCTCGGTATTGGTTTACGGGCGCGGATGTTGGCAGAAAAAGCCGATGTGCAGCAGGTCGATATGATCGAAAAAGGTTTGCATCGGTTGATTGATTCAGATCAAATGGGATCGTTGTTTAAAGTGATTGGATTTTATTATCATGACAAACCTCTTGCTCCAGCAGGATTCTGATCCGCTTTATTTTAAGCATAGTGATTTTGTGGGGCTGCAAAATAATACGGTTTTCCATGGTTTTTTTAGCCGTCGCGGTGGTGTAAGCCGGGACATTTTTGCCGCGCTAAATTGTGGACCCGGGTCGGGGGAGGCTTTAAGTATTGTTCAGAAAAACCGCCAGATTGTGAGCGAAATTGTCGGGTGTGAGGCTAAAAACTTGTTGAGTTTACATCAGATCCATAGCAACCAATGTCTGGTGGTACGCGAGGGTTGGGATATTGAAGCGCGTCCGAAGGCTGATGCGATGGTTACGGATGTGTCAGGCCTGGCGTTGGGAGTTTTAACGGCGGATTGTGCGCCAGTGTTATTTTATGGAAAAAAAAGTGATGGTGCGCCGGTTGTGGGGGCTGCACATGCTGGCTGGGGTGGTGCGTTGAAAGGGGTTTTGGATAATACGTTAGCTATGATGCTGGAGCTTGGCGCTGTACCGGAAAGTATTCGCGCCTGTATAGGGCCGTGCATTGGGCAGAAATCCTATGAGGTGAGGGATGATTTTGCAGATACGTTTTTAGAGGAAGATGGTAGGAATGAGGTGTTTTTCACGGCAGGTCGGTGCGCAGGGCATTTGCAGTTTGATTTGCCGGGCTATTGCGCGGCGAAGCTGGGCCGGGCGGGCGTTAAAAACGTGCTGATCAAGGATCTGGATACGTATTTTAATGAAGAGGATTTTTTCAGTTATCGCAGGGCGACGCATCGGCATGAAAAAGATTATGGTCGGCAGATTTCGGTTATTATGATTCAAGAGTGATCATAACCGGGTTTTTTATCCAAAAGCGTGCTTGATTTTGCTGGTGATTTTTCCGTATAGTGCGCTCGTATGCAGCTTGATATGCGTATTTTTTAATAAAAATAACAAGTTAGGGTTAAAATGAAACTGATTGCCGGGAATTCCAATCGTCCGCTGGCTGAAGCAATTTCTTCTTATTTGAATGTGCCGTTGACCCAGGCGAGTTTGAAGCGTTTTTCCGATATGGAAGTTTTCGTTGAGATTATGGAGAATGTGCGCGGCGAGGATTGCTTTTTTATTCAATCGACATCTTTTCCGGCCAATGACCATTTGATGGAGCTGTTGATTGCGATTGATGCGCTCAAACGCGGGTCGGCGCGGCGGATTACAGCGGTGATTCCGTATTTCGGGTATGCGCGGCAGGATCGTAAGACGGGTAGCCGGACGCCGATTTCGGCCAAGCTAGTGGCAAATTTGATTACGGCGGCGGGCGCGGACCGGGTTTTGACCATGGAGCTGCATGCTGGTCAAATTCAAGGGTTCTTTGATATTCCGGTGGATAATCTGGTGGCCGGGCCGGTGTTTGTGCCACAAATTCTCGATGAATTTGACGGTGAGGAAATTTGCATCGTTTCGCCGGATGTTGGCGGGGTTGTGCGGGCGCGGGCGATGGCCAAGCGGTTGAATGCGTCTTTGGCGATTATCGATAAACGCCGGGAAAAGGCCGGGGTTTCCGAGGTTATGCATGTAATCGGGGAGGTTAAAGGCAAAGTCTGCATTCTGGTTGACGATATTGTCGATTCCGGCGGAACGTTGTGTAATGCGGCGGTGGCGCTGAAAGAAAACGGGGCCAAGTCTGTGTATTCCTACGTTGTGCATGGGGTATTATCGGGCGGGGCGGTGAGCAAGATTGAAGCGTCTCCGATGGAGAAAATTGTGATTACCAATACAATTGCGGCGACCGAGTCTGTGAGTTCCAGCGACAGCGTTGAGCAGCTCTCTGTCGCGCCGCTGATTGGTGAGGCAATGCGCCGGATTAATGAGGAACGCTCTATTTCAGCACTGTTTAAGTAGGTTATTTTTACAGCAGAGCAAAAATGTTTGGGGAACTGAAGGACAAAGGCTTTGCCATTGGCCATGCGCCCAGTGTGCCGGATCAGTACTTTAAATGACTGTATCGTCAATAGAAATTTGTTAGAGGAACAGTAGCATCAAGGTTTCTCTTATGCCTTTTTTCCAATCGCTTTGCTCAAGGCCAAAAACCTTTTTTATGCGTGCGCAACTCATATAGGAATAAGATGGTCTTGATGCTTTTTGTGGAAACGCTATGGATGGTACAGGAATAAGATTGTGTGGTACTTTCCCGCCGTTTTTTTTATGTTGTGTAAAAATATGAGCGGCAAAATCATACCAATTCACAGGTCCTTGACCTGTGTAATGATAAAGCCCCCATTCTTTAAAGCCGGGTTTTTGAACGGTTTTGGCAATGTGCCATAGGGCTTTTGCAACGTCGCAACTGTAGGTTGGCGCGCCAAACTGGTCATTTACAATTCGTAATTCATCTTTTTCTTTGCCTAATGCAAGCATGGTTTTGAGAAAGTTTTGTCCGTCTGCGCCAAAAACCCATGAGGTTCGCAAGATAATATGGCGTGAAACAAAAGAACGTGTGACAATTTCACCAGCAAATTTTGATAGGCCATATACTGAAAGTGGATTAGCGGGTGCGTTTTCTTCATAAGGTGTTCGGTTCTTCCCATCGAAAACATAATCTGACGATAAATAAATAAGAACTGCATCCTCATATTTAGAAATTTCTGTAGCTAAATGCCCTGCTCCATACCAATTAACAGCAAGTGCTGCTGCTGGCTCGTCCTCGGCTTTGTCTACTGCTGTATACGCTGCGGCATTAATGAAAATACGAATGTTCTTTTCTTCGTAGAGATTACGGACGGTATGGGCAACAGAATTTTTATCAGTAAGGTCGCATGTTTTTCGTGTTATCGGTACGCCTTATGATCCTCAGAGACTGGATCTGAGAGGTGGTCCCAAGAATTCGGACAGTGAGTTAAGCTACGATCTATGACCGAAGGAGGGTCATGGATTATGAGTAAGACAAGGAAGAACTACCCGGCGAAGTTTAAAGCGCAGGTTGCGCTGGCGGCGTTGCGGGAGGACGCGCCGATCACGGAGCTGTCATCCCGTTACGGGGTGCATGCGACGGTCATTCACCGTTGGAAGAAGGAGGCTCTGGCTGCGCTGGAGGCGGGTTTTGCGGGCAAGCTGGAATCGCGAGCGGACGCGCATAACGCCGAGGTCAGGGACTTGCACGCCAAGATCGGACAGCTGACAGTGGAACGTGATTTTTTAGCCGATGCCTCCGCCCGGTTGCGGTCCGGGGGCGGCAGGAAATGGTAGACCCGTCCAATGACAATATCGGCATCGCGGCGCAGTGCCGGTTGCTGGGGATCAGCCGCTCTGGCTGGTATTACGAGCGGCGCGGGGAGAGCGCGGACAATTTGGCGCTGATGCGGCTGATTGACGCGCAATTCCTGCAAACCCCGTTTTACGGGTCCCGTCAGATGGCCCGGCATCTGCGCCGTCAGGGGTACGAGGTAGGCCGCACCCGCGTGCGGCGTCTGATGCGCCTGATGGGAATCGAGGCGGTCTATCAAAGGCCGCGCACTTCGATGCCGCATCCCGGCCACCGGATTTATCCCTACCGGCTCAAGGGGCTCACGATCACCCGCCCGAACCATGTATGGTGCGCGGATATCACGTACATCCCTGTCAAACGCGGGTTTTTGTATCTGGTAGCGATCATGGACTGGGCCAGCCGGAAGGTGCTGGCCTGGCGGCTGTCGAACACGATGGAAACGCGCTTTTGCGTGGAGGCGCTGGAGGAAGCCATCGCCCGCTACGGGCCGCCGGAGATCTTCAATACCGATCAGGGCAGCCAGTTCACGGCGGACGCGTGGACGGGCGTCCTGAAAGAAAACGGGATCGCGATCTCGATGGACGGCAAGGGCCGCTGGATGGACAATGTGTTCATCGAGCGGCTGTGGCGGAGTCTGAAATATGAATGCGTGTATCTGAACGCGTTCGAGAGCGGCCTGCAAGCCAGGCGGGATATCGGGCGCTGGCTGGCGTTTTACAACGCGCAGAGGCCGCATTCGGTATTTGATGGACAAACCCCGGACGACGTTTATGATGAACGAAATTTTGTTTCTCCGGCCTCGGGCTTGCCGCCTCCGCCTAACGGCTCCGGCGGCCGCGCCCTTCACCCGGAGAAACAAAACCACAGGCAGGCGGCATGACAATAACCAACCGATCGTAGCTTAACTTCGCCGCAAAGCTGGCCGAAGAACCGAGACCACCTCTGGGCGCCATCAGTCGTGATTTGTGCGGCTATTGAGTCCGAAATTGCACAATTAGATGACGCTGAAGAAAAAATGGAGTTTTTAGAAACGCTAGGGCTGGAGGAATCCGGTCTTGATAAAATTATCAAGGCGGGTTTTAAGCTGTTGGGTTTGCAGACGTATTTTACAGCTGGGCCAAAGGAGGCGCGTGCGTGGACTGTGCGCGTTGGAGCAAAAGTGCCGGAAGCGGCGGGCGTTATTCATAGCGATTTTGAGAAAGGTTTTATCAAGGCGGAAGTGATTGCTTTTGCAGATTATGCTGCGATGAATGGTGAGCAAGGCGCAAAAGAAGCTGGGAAAATGCGGCAAGAGGGCAAGGAATATGTTGTGCAAGATGGGGATGTTATTTTGTTTAGATGTATTAGTTGAGACTTGATCTGACATTCTTTACAAACTGCATTTAAAAGCAAAGGAGTGTCAGACATGAGCAGTTATCAGGAAAAAATCATCAAACCGAAACTGGGCGTATTGGAGCTTGCCAAGCAATTGGGCAATGTTTCGCAAGCCTGCAAAGTCATGGGCTATAGCCGTGATACGTTCTATCGCTATCGTGAACTGTACGAGAACGGCGGAGAAGAAGCGCTGATCGAGATCAGCCGCAAGAAGCCGATCTTGAAGAACCGCGTGGCGGAAAGCGTGGAGCGGGCCTGCATTGAGATCGCCGTTGAGTTTCCGGCCTACGGCCAGCAACGTGCGGCTAACGAACTGCGTAAAAAAGGCATTTTGATCTCGCCCGGTGGCATCCGTTCGGTATGGCTGCGCAACGATCTGGAGACCATGAAGAAGCGCCTCAATGCGCTGGAAGCCAAGGTTGCCCAAGACGGCATCATCCTGACCGAAGAACAACTCGCCGCGCTGGAAAAACAAAAATCACAGCGCGAGGCCCATGGTGAGATTGAGAGCGAACATCCGGGCTATCTGGGATCGCAGGATACTTACTATGTCGGCAACATCAAGGGCGTGGGCCGGATTTATCAGCAAACCTTTGTCGATACCTATTCCCGCGTGGCCTTTGCCCGGCTCTATACCGAGAAGACCGCCATCACGGCGGCCGATACACTTAACGGCACGGTCCTGCCGTTCTTCGCAGAAGAAGGGCTTGTGCTGCTGCGTATCCTTACCGACCGCGGCACGGAATATTGCGGCAAAGCCGAGAACCACGCCTATCAGCTTTATCTGGGAATCGAAAATATCGATCACACCAGAACGAAGGCAAACTCTCCGCAAACCAATGGTATCTGCGAGCGGTTCCACCGCACCATGAAGCAGGAGTTCTACGACATCGCCTTCCGCAAAAAGCTGTATTACAGCCTCGAAGAGCTGCAAACGGACGTCGATGAATGGCTGCGAAAATATAATGAAACGCGGCCTCATTCCGGGAAATACTGCTACGGCAAACCCCCAATGCAAACCTTCCGGGATGCCAAAGAGCTTGCACAATCGAAAAATATCGATAACGTGCAAGAATTATCGGACAGCGCGCCTCAAGAAGCGCTGGCTGGCCGATAATTCATAATCGTCAGATTAAGTTATGACTTTTACAGTTTAGATGTAATCAATCATAGCATGCCAAGCGCACCTTCAACCCATCCAGACTTTCATCCATGATAATCTGACACGATAGGCGTGAGTTATCTTGCACGTCAAATGCTTCATCAAGCATCTCTTCTTCGTCATCACGCATCATCGCCAGCTTGCTTAACCAGTTCTCATCAACATAAACATGACACGTCGCACACGCACAAGCCCCGCCGCATTCGGCCTTAATCGGCAATCCATGATCACGAATAATTTCCATCACGCGCCACCCTTCAACCGCATCCAGCGCATGCTCAACCCCGTTTTGATCTGTCACATAAATTTTCATTTCACACTCTCACCAAATATCGGTTTTCTTATTCTCATTGTTAAAAACTGAATACACGCCATAAGCAACAGCAAGACTAGAAACCAGCGAAAGCACAAAATCTATAAAAGCCTGAATAACAGCCATGCCGGTTTCAAATACGATAGAACTATCACCAACACCCAAAACCCCCATAACCGTGCCATAAAATTCACTGAGTAAAATCATAAACAACATCATTGGCACGAAACACAAAACCCAAACACCCAGCAAAGGAAACGAATCCGAATATGCCCGGAAACGAATCAAATAGGTGCGTACAGATTTCCCCATTACAACCGGAATATAAATCCACAAAAAGCGAAACGCCCAGATCAAAAATACAATAAGCATCATCGCCAATATAAATGTCTGCAAACTTGGATCGGGTGGGGGAGCGTCTGGAATGGTCTGTTGACCGTGATAAGCCGAGCCAACAACAAAGGACAGCATCAGTTTGATCAATACATACACAATCATGGAAGCTTTAATATTCCGCGCAGTATCCTCTGCAGGCGGCAAAATAGAGCTGCGCGTTTCACGCCGGGTTTCATGCGCATGCAGCGCCATAATCACCAGCGTCGCAATGACCCAGCCTTCCATAAAAAAAATCGGTAAAAGCAAGAGCCCCTGCCGTAAGGCCTCTTTCTGGATATCAAAAGCAACAAAACCAACAAAAAAGAGAATCTTAAGAACTAAAACCATTGCCGAAAAGCGCACCACATCCACCCGTCTGTTCCAAACAAAGCGATACGCCTGCGATGTACTTTCTACAAAATCAAAACTAGCCACGACGATTTTTCTCTTTATATTCACCTGTATAAACCAAGATCATACACAATTGTGCTTTTTGTAAAAGCGCTGAAATACAGGAAAAGGGTTTTTAAAATGCCTATCGCACCCCACCGCCGACACAATAAACCTATCGCCATCTGGCTTTATTCCTGCGCCTTCATGGTCTTTGCCATGATAGTCATAGGCGCAATTACGCGCCTTAGTGAATCCGGCCTCTCAATGGTTGAATGGCGGCCTTTGATGGGCGCTCTGCCCCCCTTGAATGACGCCGAATGGGAACGCGTTTTTACGCTTTACCAGGAAAGCCCTGAATTCGAAAAGAAAAATACCTGGATGCAAATTGACGACTTCAAAACCATCTTTTTCTGGGAGTGGTTTCACCGCCTTTGGGGCCGTCTTATTGGAATCGTTTTTGCCCTGCCACTCATTTTCTTTTGGCTCTGTAAAATGATCCCCCACGGCTATCACCTTAAACTTCTTGGACTATTTGTACTGGGCGGCGCCCAAGGTTTTATGGGCTGGTATATGGTCAAAAGCGGTCTTGTCGATCAGCCAGCAGTTAGCCACTATCGCCTCGCCGCACATCTAGGGCTGGCATTTATCATCTTCGCCAGCCTGCTTTGGGTCGGATTATCACTCACATTCAAAACCCGCCGCTACGCAAACCGTGCCCTTAATATCCATGGTTGGATCGTTTTGGTCTTTATCGCCATCACTGTCCTCTGGGGAGCTTTCACAGCGGGGCTGGATGCAGGGTTAATATATAACGAAACCTTTCCGAAAATGGGCGGCGAGTGGATTCCTCCGGATTTTTGGAAATATGATGCGCTTCTACCCAACGTCCTTGAAAATCATAGTGGCGTGCAATTCATTCACCGCTGGCTGGCCATCCTTACTGTTGGTATGGTTCTAAGCCTCTGGATGCACGCGATGGCAAAAAAACAAAGCTTTCGTGCGCTCCATGCCGCCGTAATAATGGCACTGCTGCAATTATGTTTAGGAATAGCCACAATTTTATCAGGCGTTGAGCTGCACATCGCAACCACGCATCAGGCCGGTGCCGTTATCTTATGGGCACTGATTTTGATCTGTATCTACCAGACATGGCCTCATAAGCGCGTCTGTTAGGCTCAGGACTCATTAAATTTGCCATATGACGATCGTAGCGAGCTGCTATGCGGGGCGCCAGTCTTTGAGTTTGGCGAAGCTGTTTTCAATGATATGCCGTTTTTTATAGAGTTGGTGTTCAGGCCGCCTTTTGTTTTGTTGATAGCACGTGGAACATTTCCTTAGCTGTAAAAGGCGCCATTAGGGGGCAATGATGTTGGATGGTGTGTGCAGCATTTCCTGCGTTTTTTCGTATTCCTGAACCATCTGTGTGGTGGTTGCGGTCATTTCGTTGACCGTTTCGAGATATAGCAGGCCACGGCGTTCTGTTGGGTTTACGCTCTCATCTGCAACATATCGTGTGATGTGTTCAGGGTTGTCGCTGTTGTCGTTTCCGTCTGGAATTAATTTTGTATATTTTGTCCATATTTCTTTTGCGGCTTTAGGGTCAAGCATGGCCACGCCGATTGAAATCTCTTGAGGTTTGCCGTTGATTTCCACTGTGACTTTTTCAGGTAAGCCGTGCGCTTTTGCAATGCTTGTATACATTTCTGCTAGTTTATCTTTATCGGTGAATTGTTCCTTTATGGCCTTCACTTCGGCGTCAGTTAGTCCTTTTTCCAAGACGTCTATGATCATGTCGGGGCTGACCATTTCGGTGACGACCGGGTTGAGGCCGAGATCTTTGATGGCGTCTTTGATGAGGTATTCACTGGTAACGGTCGAGGGATCAGCGATCATAGAGCCGATATACCAGCCGTAAAGGTTGGCTAGCGCTGTGTGTTGGTCTTTTGTCAGAAGATTGGATGCTATAAGAAAGTCGTGCTTGCTTTCCAGATGGCTGGTTTCTGCTGCGGCTATGGTTATGCCGACGCCTGCGCCAGCGGCATAACCAGCCAAGGTCCCGCCAAAAACAGATTTTGAAATTGCCGCGCCGCCTTTACCGGCGCGCTTGAAGAGTTTTGAAAGACCTTGAGTTGCTCTTTTCAAGATATTGGGGGCTTCAATTTTCGGAATTTCATCAAGTTTTGTTGTTAACGTAAGTGCTTTAGATGTTTCTCTTTCAGAAAGGAGTGCTTTTCCTTCAGAAGAGGTAATCTTGTAGGCATCTTTTTGTGCTGTTTTTCTTGAAGTCGTTTCGGTGGTTTTCGAAGGTGTCTGTTCTTTGATTTGATCTTCTGTTATCCCGTGTTTTTTCATTAAACGTTCTGCACTTTTTAATCTGCTTGCACGTTCTTTTTCACTTATGCTTGGATGCTTTGCGCTTTCAATAATGTTTTCAATTCTTTTAATTATATGATCTTTTTTGTCAGGAGTGTCGCTTGATGGTTTTGCAGCAGCTGTGCTCTCAAGCTGTTTAGCCTTTGTTGTCGTATTCGTATCCGCAGCCGCAGCCGGGTTTGCTTTTGTCGGCTGTTTTGTCTTTGTTTCTATGTCTAGGTTTATTTTTGTTAGCTCTTTAACAGCTTTCGGATTTTGCTGCGCAAGGCCGAAGGCGCGGACCTGTGCTTCGGTCAAGCCTTGGGCTTTCATCATTCTTTGAGCTGATTCCATGGCTTGCGTTCGTTTGGCCGCAGTTTGCGCGTTGTCGGCAATTTCCAGGGCGCGTAGAACTCTGTTTGCAGTTTTTTCTTTGCCTTCAGGAAGGATTTCGGTGCCGTTTTGGAGGCCGAGGAGACGGACCTGCGTTTCGCTGAGGCCGGCTTTGTCCATGAGTTTTTGTGCGAGCTCATGAGCTCTTGCGATGTCCGGAGAGTATTGCGGTGCATTGTCGGCGGCGACCAATAATTTAAGTGCGCGACCTGCTTTGTCCAGCTTGCTTTCCGGGATGGGATGGGTGCCGTTAAGGGCGCCTTGCAGGCGGAGCTGCGCTTCGGTGAGGCCTACTTCTTTCATGAGCCCGCTTGCGCGGTTTAAAGCGTCAATTTGTTTTCTTGAGCCAACTTCTGCGTTATCGGCAATTCTTAGAATTTTCATTGCTGCTGCTGCGTGTTTGGCTGAAGCCTCAGGAACAACTTGTGCTATTTGTCCGGCTTTGTTGAAGGCTTTTGCTGCGCCATAGCCTGACGTTGCCCAAGTTGCTAATTTTGCTGCATTTGCCGGCGGAAGGCCGTCATCTTCCAGTAAATTGGAATCTGGTCTGCCGGGAATTTCTTCTTTTTCTTTGTTGGTAAGACTTTGCTGCGGGCTGTCTTCGTCCTTTTTGGGGCCGCTTTGCTCTTGTTTGGCTACCGGATCGGCTTTTTCTCCAAATTTATTTTTAAGGTCTGCGGCTAACACGTTTGGCACATATCGGTCCTGACGCAGTTCGAAGTAATAGCTTCTGTCTTCGTATTTCTCACTGGGGCGGCGTTCGACCAGATAGGTGTAGGCTGAGACGCGGTCCAGCGCTTTCATGCCTGCATCAAGGGTTGCGCGATCTTCCGGGCTGAGTTGTGCAACCGCTTCTTCGTAGGTCAGGCCGTGATTAAAGCGATTGCCGCTTTTATTAAAGAAAAAGCTTGTGTCGCCTTTAAAGATTTCATTCATGTGGTGCCAGTTATTACGCACGTAAAGATACATCATCTGATCCTGCGTTGGCCCGCCGTAGCGGCCGTTCCAGGTGTCCATGGTTTGGTCGTTGACGTCACCATTGTGCCAGGCGTGATAGTTATTAATGTGGCTTTCGTAGTATTGGAGCATCAGGCGCTCATAGGCTTCGAAGCCCGGGCGGCCTGGGTCATTCCACAGCGGCTGTGCAAGGATGCTTTGCAGGACTTTTTCTTTTGCGACAGAGGCCAGAGCCTTGAATTCCGTGCCCGGTGGGGATTTTATAATTCCGACGTCTGTGAGTTCTTTGACCTTGTCTTTTGTAAGTGTTTCCAGTTCATCCGGCGTCAGGACATATTGCGCGTATTTTGCGTTTGGACGGGTGTTGTCCGTCAGGGTCATCATGCGGTTGATGTGCCTGCGGATTCTCGGGTCTTGTATGCTTAGCGTACCGAAGGCTTTGAAGGCGATTTTGACATCGCGTTCGTCGGGGTTGAAGCGGCCCTCCATCATGGCCTGGCTGACGCCGCGCAGGGTTGCGTGGTTGGCGGCGATGAAGGCGTTTTGCCCGGCTATGGTATCAAGTTTGCCTGCTTTTTCGGCGTCGGCGTAGGTGCCTGGGTCCAGGGTTTTGATGGCGCGCAGGTCGATCTGGCGGCGGACAAAAACTCTGGCCTCTTGTAAAGTGACTTGCGTTTTGCCTTCGAACGCTTGCAGGATGGCTTGTTTTCTCTCTTCGTCAAGCCCCAGATAGAGCGCTTCGACGGCAAGGGGGTGGTCGCCTTTATAGCCTTCGAGCCACGTATAGGCGTTTAATGAAAGAATATTATCCGGTTTAAAGTCTGCTTTGCCGTATAGCTCCGATAGCTTATTCGGGTCATAAAGTTTGTCGTCGCTCATGACTCGGAAGAGATTGGCAATGGCGCTGATGTCTGCGCGTTCCTGGCCGAAGTTTTGGCTTTTTGCGCCGAGTTCGTTCATGGATTGTTGATTGGTCAGAATGGCGACGAGGAAGAGATCAAAGGTCTCTTTATCGGCGCTTTGCTCGCGGATTTTCTTTGCGATGGCCGTGTTTTTGAACGGGTCGGCGTTGTCGTGTTTTTTGAGGGCTTCGCGGAATTCATCTTCTAGACTTGCCAGAGCCGGGTTTGCATTAAAATAGTCTTCAATGAGTCGGTTTTGCTTGTCTTCAAGCTTTCTTTGTTCGAGGGCGAGTTTTTCCTGCTCGGCATCTATATCGACAGCGAAGAGGTCTTTTCTGATGTCGTTGATGAGGGCAACAACTATCGGGTTGGGTTTGATCTGCCCGACGAGCTTGCCTTTAAATTCGCCCTCTTCGGCAATTTCAAGATTCAGGCCATCGGTGATTTTTCCGATGGTTTCTTTGTCTGTCGGTTTGCCATCGATGATTTGGTAGCTGTAGATATAGCCTTCTTTGCTGAATGTGTAGCGGGTTTTATCGTCCGGGCCGAGGATGTATTTGTCGCCGTCGTAATATTCCTGGCCGTATTTAGAAACTGCGGTTATTAACGTGTCGCGAATTTGCGCGAGTGTGGCTGGATCGAGGGATTTATCCGGCTCATTGTAAAACAGATATTTATGTGATTTGCCTTCGGCGAATGCTCGCTCAAGGAGGAGGGTGGCGTATTGCACTTCTTCTCTAAGATAATCAGAGAGGACGATGGTTTCGTTTTTTGGCTTTGCCTTTGCCTTTGCCTTTGGCTCTTCTGTGGTGGCCGATTTTTCTGTAGCAGGCTTTGTGATTTCTGGCTTTTTTGCTGCAGCTGGAGGGTTTTCTTGCTGCGTTGATGCTGCAGGTTTTTCGGCCGGAGGTTTTTTTTGTTGGGCTGGCGCGTCCGGTTGTGCCGGTGTTTGGGTTTCGGTGAGGGCACTGAAGGCTTCTTGCGCCATCTTTATGTCGGATTCTGCGTCTTTCATAACTCTTTCGAAAACATCAGCCTCTACATCATCTTTGACCAATTCCATCGCCTTGTAGAATGCAGGAATGGTTGCGATGTCTATAAAGTTGTTAGGGGTTAGACGCCCAGTTTGGCTTAAAAAGCCTTGTCTTACTGCGCGAATGTCGCGGAAATTTATTTTATCATCTGCATCTCTATCAGTTTCTTGCAGGCGCCGGGCAATAACTTTGGCCATCTCGCCTTGTATGAGAGGGCCTGCGGTTAGGTCTATTAGAGCGCTGTTGATAGCGTTTTGTGCGTCTAAACTTTCGAGTTTTTTGCCATCATGAGTTCTGTAAGAAAAGCCATTTTCCAGTTCCGGGTTGATGGTACCGTTTCGCATGTGGTTCCATTTGATCTGGAAAGTGCCGGCCTGTGTTTCCAGCGAAATTGTGTTGTTTTCAAGGTCCGTTTTTATCGCTTCGCTTATTGCTATGACCTGAAGGGCAGGCATGATTTCGTTTGCGAAATTTTCCCTGAGCGCTTGGTTGTCGAATTGTTCCAGAATGGCGTGTGCTTGTTGCGCCGTTTTGCTGACAATTTCTGTAGAGTTTGGCAGCGCGCTGAGTTCGGGGATTTCATTGATCGTAAGCGCTGCTTTTTGCGCATGGTCGTTTGGAACAAGCGCATTGAGGGCGTCGTGGTTGGTGTTGAGCCAGTCGCGGACTTTGCCTAGCAAAATTTTTTGAACATCTGGGGTGTTAACCGCCATCAATATACCCTCTGTTTAAACGCCGCTAATTTTTAAGCTTTTTGTCGTTTTAATTATTATCGTTATGCAAATGGTATAGAAGAAAGATTAACAAAGCATTAATTCATTGTTATTTAAGGGTAATACTGATTTTATGGGGCCGTAATTGCAAGTTGCGGCAAGGCGATGCGGTAATTCATACCCTCTGTGGCACAAGTGGATTGCTTCGCTTGCGCTCGCAATGACGCTTTGTATCCTTAGCGAGGTTTTATGCGCTTTGCTTTACGTCTTGTGTGCGGCCATGGATGAGGTCTTCGTAGGCTTCGTGCAGTTTGCGGGTGATGGGGCCAACGCTATAGGTAATGTCATCAATTTTACCAACGGCTGTGACTTCGGCAGCGGTGCCGGTGAGGAAAATTTCATCAAAAGATTCAAGTTCTTCGGGCTTTATACGGCGTTCTTCTACACTGATGTTTCTTTCGCGGGCCAATGACATGACAGTTTGGCGGGTGATGCCGTTAAGGAAGCGATCAGCGATGGGGGTGTGGATTTGCCCATTTTTGACGGCAAAGAGGTTGGCGCCGGTGGATTCTGCGACATAGCCTTCGTGATCAAGCATAAGGGCGTCGGTGTAGCCGGCTTTTTTGACTTCAACCTTGACCATGCAACTTAGATTGTAGAGTGAAGCGGTTTTAGCCGCGGTGGGGGATGTGTTGGGTGCGGGTTTGCGCCAGGTGGACGTTTTCAGGGAAATGCCTTTTTCACGAATTGCCGGGTCAAAATAGCTGCCCCAGTCCCAGGCGGCGATGGCGACATGGGTTTTTGTTCCGGCAACGTCGATGCCCATTTGTTCCGCTCCGCGCCATGCTGCTGCACGAATATAGGCGTTTTCGAGGTTGTTGGCTTTAAGAACTTCTTGCTTGATGTTTTCGAGTTCATCTACGGAAACCGGCATGTCCATATAGATGATTTTGGCAGAGTTATGCAGGCGCTGCGAATGCTCGCGGCTTTTGAAGATGTGGCCGTCATAGGCGCGTTCACCTTCAAAGACTTGTGTGCCGTAATGCAGAGCGTGGGTAAGATAGTGTATTTTGGCTTCGCGCCAAGGCAGCATTTTTCCATCCATCCAGATAAAGCCATCACGATCATCGTAAGGAATTAAAGCCATTTGAGGTGTACTCCGCGTTAAATTCGGCTATAAATTACGGTAAACTAACAGGATTTGTAAACCACTTCATGATGATGAGCAAGAGTTCGCAAGAAAATTACCCGAAAGATGGCGGTTCGTATGAGGCTTGGCCGCATGTTCTGGTGGTTGATGATGACCGGCGCATTCGGGATTTGCTGTGCCGGTATTTGAGTGAGCAAGGGTTTGTGGTGATTGCGGCGGCAGATGCGTTTGAGGCGACGGCGTTGCTTGAAAGCTTTGAGGTGGATGTGCTTGTGGTGGATGTGATGATGCCGGGCAAGACGGGGCTGGAATTTACAGCTGGATACCGGGAGAGCGGCTCGGTAGTGCCGATTTTGTTACTGACAGCGCTGGGGGAAACAGAAGACCGGATTACGGGTCTGGAAGCGGGGGCGGATGATTATTTGTCCAAGCCTTTTGAGCCGCGAGAATTGGTGTTGCGTCTTAATGCGATTTTGAAGCGCACAGCCAAGCCTGTGCACGTGGAGCGAAGCCTAAAGATTGGGCCGTGGGTGTTTGATCCGGTGCATGAGGAGCTTAGCGCAGGCGGTGATGTTGTGCGGTTGACAAGCGCAGAGGCGCAGCTGCTTAAGGCGTTGGGCGCGCGTGGAGGAGAGGTCTTATCGCGCGAAGAGTTGGCCCGCGCGTGCGGCGTGGATGCCGGGGAGCGCACGATTGATGTGCAGGTAACCCGGCTCAGGCGAAAAATTGAGAACGACACCAAGAAACCGCGCTATTTACAAACAGTGCGCGGTAAAGGGTATGTTCTTAGGAGTGAGGAGCTTTAGGGAATGAGCGAAGGGTTGCCTATTAAAAAGTTTTTGCCGCGAACCCTGTTTGGACGTTCGTTGATGATTTTGGTCACGCCGGTGTTGTTGATCCAGATTATTACCAGTTTTGTGTTTTTTGACCGTCATTGGAGCAAAATGACAACACGGCTGGCTTTTGCCGTTTCGGGTGAGTTGTCGGTGATTACGGCAACGATTAAGAATGGTGATACAATTAGGGATATTGAAAATATTATTGCGTATTCGGGGCGGTATCTGGATTTGGATGTTCGTTTTATTCCCGATGGGCGGTTGCCAGATAAACAGGAATCTTCAGTTGTGCAAGTATGGGAGAGCGTTGTGGCGCAAAAGCTTTCAGCGGAGCTGGCGACGCAAATTTCTGAGCCGTTTGTTATTCATGCCAACTTTGCCGACAAGATGATTGAGGTGTTTATTCAGCTTGAGGATGGGCTGGTGCGTGTTTCCTTGCCGCAGCGGCGCTTGTTTTCTTCGTCTGGTTATGTGTTTTTGTTGTGGATGATAGGGGCGTCTTTATTGCTGCTCGTCGTGGCGGTGGTGTTTATGCGTAATCAGGTGCGGCCTATTCGCAAGTTGGCGGTGGCGGCGGACAGATTTGGACGGGGGCGCGCTGCGCCGTTTTTTAAGCCGGAAGGGGCAAAAGAGGTGCGCCAAGCTGGTCATGCGTTTTTGGAGATGCGCCGACGTATTGAGCGTCAGGTTTCGCAGCGCACAGAGATGCTGGCCGGTGTGTCTCATGATTTGCGCACACCATTGACGCGGATGAAGCTGCAGGTTGAGATGATGGAGGAAGGGCTGGATAAAGCTGATATGCAGCAAGATATTGCCGATATGGAGCGGATGATTCATGGGTATCTCGATTTTGTGCGCGGGGATGGTGATGAGGAATTTGAGGCCGTTTCGTTGGCAGAATTTTTTGAGAGGTTGGTCGCGAAGATGAAACATCAGGGAGTAAAAACGGATTTGATGGTTGCAGGAGGATTGAGTTTGGTGGTACGGCCACTTGCGTTTGAGCGCGCGATCAGCAATTTGTTAACGAATGCAGGGAAGTATGCGGACCATATCTGGGTGAGCGCCAGGAAAGACGGCGAAAAGTTACAGATTGTGATTGAGGATAACGGGCCGGGGGTGGCGGAGGATCAGTATGAGGCGGTGTTTAAGCCCTTTATGCGGGTTGATAGCTCACGCAACGCGGAAACTGGCGGCGTTGGTTTGGGGTTGCCGATTGCGATGGATATTATACATGCGCATGGCGGTAAGATTTGGCTTGAGGCCAGTGAGTATGGCGGTTTAAAGGTTATGGTGCGGATGCCGCTTTAGAAAAGGCAACTGCAATCTATGAATAGTTTATGTTCATGAGAGAAGAAGCTCCCTGTTTTCGTAGGGAAAGCAAATATATAAAGCGTTAGTTAGGCCGCTTTTTTCTGCGATTTGTCCATTGCGGCTTTGACTTCGTTCATTGTGGCCTTGACGCGTTTGTTGATGATACTGCTGGCTTCCTGATTAGATTTGTTCATCATTTCAGCAATATCGTTCATATTTTTGACGCTGCGCTCATAGAGTGTTTTGAACAGATCGGCGTTTTGGGAGATTTTTTCTTCCGGTGTGCCTTCGCTCATCAATTCTTTGGTGATTTGTGCATTGTCTTCAACCATTTCTGAGATGATGGCACTTTGGCGTTGAGCAATTGTCTGAAGGTTTTCAATGGCGATTTGCTGTGCATCGGACAGGGCTTGCATGTTTTTGCGCTGGGTTTCCATGAAACCTTGCAGGTCAAAAGGCATCGATTGAGCATTTTCAAAAAATTTTGAAAAATCGTTGGCGGTGAAAAACTCAGCAAAAGGATTTTGTCGCGACATGGTGATATTCCTTTTCAAAATGGTGAATGCCACAGGTTTGCTGTTGCCATTGTTACATTAAAGCGTAGCAGTGCACAAATGAAAAAATGTAGAGAACAGGCCTGTCTTATAGCTTTGTTTTTCAGGGTTTTTTAGAACGTTTCGTATTTTAGCATTTTTTTAAGGGTTTTCAGGCATCTTTATGGGGGTGTGCAAGGGGATAATGCACGAATTACAAATGAGTTTACATCATGCAGGGGCAACCTAAAGGGCAGCAAAATAGTTCTATTAACGGCTTTGAACATCAGCGAAAAGGCTCCGATTCTGCTGTCCTTTATGTATTTTTAGTTGTGGGATTAGTGCTAGTTTTTAGCACATTTACGGTGTTGCAAAGTGTTGTTCGCGGGGCTGTAGTGGAAGAGCAAGTCCACGTTTCACAGGATTTTGTTGAAGAGATTGTTAGTGATTTTCGTGGTTTGTCAGAACCATTAAAGGGGTTGGCGGCCATGATGGCTTTGTCTTTTGAGATGAAAGAGGACAGATTAAGCCGCTATATTAATCAAGAACATTCAGCGTTTGAGGCCTATAGCCAGATTGTCTGGTTTTATGAAACCCCTGATAAAGAGTGGACGTTTTCGTATTTGCGAAGCAATACGTTGCAGAATGAAATTAATGGTGGACCCCAGCTTAAACCGGATGCTGAGATGCTTAAAGTTCTTTTGAAGCTTGAGGTCTCTGGTGATTTGCGTTTGGTGCCTAACGTTGGAGGCTTTGAGCAATATGTCCGCAGTCAGAATCCTAAAATCACTTACCGTCCGTTTGCTTTAATGAAATCTGTGAGCGCGGGAGGGGTGCGTAAAGGATTTTTACTGGCAGTTGTTGATGTAGCCTCTCTTTATGATGAGGGTTGGGCTACAGGGCATCAGCAGGTTCTATCTATGCGCATACAAGATGTTGAAAGTAATAATGTGCTTTTTGAGTTTGTCCGTAATCCCGAGACAACATCTGCAACGGGGGGACGTCAGGTTTATGAATTTTCTTTTGCGGGCCGTCATTTTGAGGTTGCGAGTGATTTCCAGGTTTCGCAGCGTGTGAGGTTGTTGGGCGGCTTTCCCTATATGGTTGCTTTTTTGGCTGTTTTCCTGGTGGTTGCCGGGGCATTTTTCGTTCATTATGGGCAGAAGCAGGCTTATAATCTTAAAAAAATGAATGATACCTTGGCGCGGAAGAATTTTGAGCTGAAAGCTGAGGTTGAAGAGCGTGAACGTCTTGCGGATGCTGTAGAGGCGGCGGAGCGGAGCAGCCGCGCGGTTGTTGATGCGATTGGTGATATTATTTTTGAAGCTGATCGTGACGGGCGAATTGTTTTTTTGAACCGGGCCTGGGAGAAAGTGACCGGTTTTGATGTGGGGCAATCAACGGGGCAGAATCTTGAGCAGCTTGTTTATCCTCAGGATCGTGAAGAGGTAATGCGTGGTTTGCGGGCTGTTTTGTATGAGGGCAAGGATGAGGCACGCAGTTTTACGCAAATCCGCGTGGCTGATGGTACCTTTAAGGCTGTGGAACTGGTTATGAAGGCTGTTGCTCGTAATACAAACGGGGGACACCGTCACGATTTTGTTGTTGGGACTTTTACCAATATTGAGGAGCGCCGTAAGGTTGAACGGGCATTGAGCGATGCGGAGAAGAAGTATCGTTCTATCGTTGAAAATGCTGTTGGCGGGATTTTTCAGATGACGTCTGACGGGCTTTATCTAAGTGCCAATCCGGCGATGGCGAAGATTTTAGGCTATGATAGTCCGGAGCAGTTACTTCGTGGGGTCAAAAATGCCAATGAGCAAGTCTATGTTGATACGGCGAAGCGTCAAAGTGTTTATGACAGGCTTACGAGTTTGCCGGAGGCGCTTTCGCATGAGGTTAAAATGTACAAGCGCGATGGGGAGATTATTTGGGTTCATGAAAATATTCGTGGCGTTGTTGATGACAGCGGGCAGCTTTTATTTATTGAGGGAAGTGTTGAGGATATAACCCGTCGGAAAAACTCTGATTTGGCTATTCAGGAAGCGAAAGTGCATTCTGACCTTGCGAACCGCGCGAAGTCCGAGTTTTTGGCGAATATGAGCCACGAATTGCGTACGCCGCTTAATTCAATTATCGGGTTTTCTGAGATGATTAAGAATGAGGTGTGTGGGACGATTCAGCATCGTCCTTATTGGGAATATGCCTGTGATATTCATGAGAGCGGGCATAAGTTGTTGCAGGTTATTAACGAAATTCTGGATATTTCAAAAATTGAGGCCGGGGACCGGCAGTTGAATGAAAGTGTCGTTAATATTGAAGCGGTTTTTGATTCGGTTGCCGAGTTGCTTGAGACTAAGATTGAAAATGCTCATTTGCATATCACTCGGGCGTTGGGAGGTGTGCCCAATATTATCGTGGAAGAGCTTGCTTTGAAGCAGATTTTGTTGAACTTGCTTTCTAACGCGGTCAAGTTTACGCCCTACGATGGGCGCATTACGGTGAGTGCGCAGCTTAGTCGTGAAGGTGATATGCATATTTCGATTACGGATACGGGGGTTGGACTTGACGAATATGAGATTAAAAAGGCGCTTTCTCCTTTTGGGCAGGTTGATAATGATTTGAGCCGCAGCGGTTCGGGAACGGGGCTTGGACTGACATTGGTTGGTGCGCTTGTGGGGCTTCATGGTGGTTCGTTTGACCTGTTTTCGAAAAAGGGTATAGGGACAACGGCAACGGTTATTTTACCTGCCGAGCGTGTTGTTCGGGATAAGAGGGAGGCCGCTAGTGTTTCGGTTAAGGAGGCGTCTGAGGCGACGGAATAATGTGTATTTATGTGAAGGGGATATTGTCTTCGCTTATTTCTAAAACGCTTCGCGACGTATCATAAGAAAATCCGGCTCTGGCCATGCATGAGAGCTCTTTTTGAAAATTTATTTCTTTGTCGCTGCGCCAGGGTCCCAGGCGCTTTTTTCGTGCAAATGTGAGAGCGGCGTGGCGCTCGGCTTCGGCTGGGTTCTCGTGCGATTCCTGATCTATTATGACCAGTGTTTGTTCGATTTGACTGGAATCGAGCCCTTTGGCGCGTAAGGCGCTGTGGATGGCGCGGGTGGATTTTCCGCGGCGACGCAAGGATGTGACCATGGCGCGGGTATAGACGGCATCGTCGAGCAGGCCTGTGCGGATAAATTTTTTAACCAGTTGGTCTACCAATGCGGTGCACTGGGTGTAGTCTTGATCTTCATGGGTTATGCAGGAGCGTTTGACTTTGCGGAGCATGACATCGTGGAAGTTCGCGGCGCTGGAGGCGTAGCGTTCAAGGTAATATAGTCCGGCATTGTGGAGATAGGTTTCGGTAATTTTTTTTGGGCGTTTGCGCTTGTTGTTTTGTGGCTTGCTATTGGTGTTGGAAATATTATTTTGTGACATGGTATGAATTTTAACGAAAATATGATGAAAATGCCAGAGTCCTTAACACCCCTTCATATCAACACTGTCAATGTTATCGGTCTTTTGACGTTGATTAAGCGTGAAGTTGACCGATTTATGAATGTGTATATGCAAACATTGGTTGCGCCGGTTATTACAACGTTGTTATTTTATACGATTTTTGCACTGGCGTTTGGTGGTGTGGCACGTCGGGTTGGTGATGTGCCGTTTCTGGAGTTTTTAGCTCCGGGGTTGATTATGATGACAATGGTACAAAACGCGTTTGCCAATACGTCGTCCTCTATCGTGATTTCCAAGGTTCAGGGCAGCATTGTTGATATATTGTTGCCACCATTGTCGAGCTTTGAAATGTATGTTGGTTTTACCGTGGGTGCTGTTGCTCGCGGGTTAATTGTCGGGCTGGTGAGTGGGACGGTGATGAGTTTTTTTGTACCGATTTCTGTGAGTTCGTGGTGGTTGATTATTGCCTATGCTGTTTTGGGTACGATGATGCTTGGTTCTTTGGGGCTGGCGGCCGGAATTTGGTCGGAAAAATTTGATCATATTGCAGCGGTGACAAATTTTATTGTAACGCCTTTGACCTTTTTATCAGGGACATTTTATGCGGTGGAGGCTTTGCCGCCGGTTTGGCAAGGATTGGCGCATTATAATCCGTTTTTTTACATGATTGACGGATTTCGCGCCGGGTTTATTGGGCAGGCGGATGGAAATACGCTGGTTGGCATTAGTCTTTTGATCGTTATTAATTTTTCTTTGGCTATGCTGACGCTTTGGATGTTGCGTACGGGTTATAAAATCAAGTCGTAAAAGCCCTGTGTTTTCGTGCTATAATGAAGGGATGGATGATTTAATCTCAGAGGGGTGCCTTGATGCGCCCGGCGCCTTTGATGAAGCAGACGACGATGTTATACAGAGTTTTCAGTTGGATGTTTCGTCATTGCGGGGGCGCGCTGTGCGGTTGGGCAGCGCGTTGAATGATATTCTTGAGCCGCATGATTATCCAAATCCGGTGGCGCATTTGGTTGCCGAAACGGTAACGGTGACGCTTTTGCTTTCTTCGATGCTGAAATTTGATGGGATATTTACCTTGCAAATCAGGGGAGATGGTCCGGTGAGTCTTCTAGTGGCTGATATGACATCGGAAGGGCAAATTCGAGGGTGTGCGCATTTTGATTCTGAGCGTTTAGAGCAGGCGCGGGCGCAGCTCTTGGCCTTAAAGGCCGAAGAGACTTCGCGTAATCATTTGGCGCAATATCTGGGGAAGGGCTATGTCGCTTTTACAGTTGACCAGGGTGAGGCGGCGGAGCGTTATCAGGGGGTTGTCGAGTTGCGTGGGGCTTCGCTGGTGGATTGTGTGCAGCATTATTTTAATCAATCCGAGCAGATTATCAGCGGGATTAAGATGGCCGTGGGGCAGCGCGGCGGCGTTTGGCGGGCTGGTGGTGTGATGCTTCAAAAAATGCCAGATGGTGATGGTTATTCGGAAATCAAGGGTAATATGGATGAGGATGACTGGCGTCGGGCGATGATTTTACTGGAAAGCTGTACGGAAGATGAGTTTCTTGATCCGAATTTGCATTCTAATGCGCTGCTGACGCGGTTATTTCATGAAGAAGATGTACGGGTGTTTCAGCCTGTGAATGTCTTTAAAGGTTGTCGGTGCAGTGAAGAGAAGGTCTGTACCATGTTAACGATGATGTCGGTTGAAGATCTTGATTACATGGCAGAAGATGGTCGGATTTCCATGCGCTGTGAATTTTGTTCTCAGGAATATAGCTATGCGCGTGAAAAGTTTCCTGCCAGCTAAAAAGCATTAATGCCGCCAGAATGACGGGTGCAACAGGATAAGTGCGGCCAGGATTTCGAGGCGTCCTAGCAGCATGCCGACACTTAAGACCCATTTGGCACTGTCGGGGAGGGGTGAAAAATTTCCTGATGGTCCGATGACTTCACCCAGCCCAGGACCTACATTCGATATGGAGGTCATGGCGCCGGAAAGCGATGTTATGAAATCCAGTCCTAGAGCAGAGAGCGCCAATGCGAGAGCGATGAAGCATATGGCGTAGAGGAAGAGGAAGCTCATCACTGAGAGCGGAACATCTTCGGGGATGGGTTTGCCATTGTAGTGGGCAACAAAGGCGCCGTGCGGATGCAGGAGCTTTTGTATTTGTACACGGATGACAGATAGGAAAATCTCAAAACGGAAGATTTTGATGCCGCAGGAGGTTGATCCTGCGCAGGCGCCCATGGCCATGAGGAAGAAGGTGAGGGCAATAACGAAGCCGCCCCATTGGTCGTAATGTTCGCTGGCAAAGCCTGTGCCGGTCATCAATGAAGTCATGTTAAATGTAGCGCCTATAAATGCCCGGTATACACTCATGTCGTGGGTTATGACTAGGTAGGTTGTGGTTGCCGCTATTGAAAGGCTGAGAATTAGCAAAAATGTGCGTACTTGTGAATTTACAAATAGAGGCCTGAGGTTGCCTCGTACGGCTTTTAAATACAGGATAAAGGGGGTCCCTGCAATGATCATAAAAAAGGAGCAGAGTAACTCTATTATGTCGCTGTGGAAGTGCCCTATAGAGGCATCGTAGGTAGAGAATCCGCCGGTTGCTAATGTGGTTAAAGCATGGTTGAGGGCGTCAAATTTTCCCATACCTGCCAATAAATATGTGAGTAGACAAAGCATGGTTAGCCCGACATAAATTGCGCCGATGGAGCTGGCGAGTTGAGCTGTACGGGGTAGGGCTTTTTCATTTTCTGAGAGTTCGGTTCGAAAAATTTGCATGCCACCAACGCTGAGCATTGGCAGGACGGACATGGCCATCAGGACAATCCCAATGCCGCCTAGCCATTGTAGAATTGAACGCCAGAGCAGAATGCCGGGGGGGGCGGTGTCCAGGCCAGTCATGACTGTGGAGCCGGTGGTGGTGATGCCGGAGACGGCTTCAAAAAACGCATCCGTGAAGCTCATGTTTAGTCCTGCAAGCGTTAGGGGGAGGGAAGCGAAGAGGGACAGGCCAACCCAACTCATGAAGGTCATCATGAAGGCTTGGCGTAGATTCATGGTGAATTCGAGACCGGCATTGCTCAGAATTAAAGATCCGCCGAAAAAAGCTGTGATGACGATACATAGGAAAAAGACTTTCCAATCAGGGTTGCCCCAATACATATCTGCGAGCATTGGAATGATCATGCCGATAGACAGGATGGAAAGTAAAATACCTTGAATGTATAGAACAGGTCTAAAATCCATAAATAGTAGCCTTGTCTTTATCTTCTGACAGCGTTGCTTAGCTTCTGAAATAGGTTTTCTATTTGTCGTCGCTTGCGTCTTGTCAGAAGAGAAATTCAAGCGACTATTGTGAGCGCTATAAAAAGCCGAAGCACAGGCAGGCTATGCTTCGGCTCTGATTTTATGCGATTACTCTTTTAGTTGAAAGAGATATTCACACGGCGGTTTGCCGGTTCGCGGATATTGTCCGGTGTTTCAACCAATAGCTCTGTTTCGCCTTTGGCGTCGACCAAAATCAGGGCCGGGTCAACGCCACGTTGTACCAAGGCATCCTTAACATTGTTGGCGCGTTTGAATGCCAGACGTTGGTTATATTTCTGAGAGCCTGATGTATCAGTGTGTCCAACAACATTGATTGTTGCAGGCGGGTTTTTAGAGATTTCATTAGCGACGGCGTCGAGAACGTTAAGTGCTCCTGAGCCGAGATCCGATGAATCCCAGTTAAAGAAGACCAGATACATAGCGTTTTCGACTGCCATAGGGGCGTTAGGGTCAATGTCAAACGCACCTGTGTCGGCGGTTATCTCAGGGGCTGGAGCGGCGGGTGGCGGCTGAATCATGCCTTCGAGTCGACTGATATGTTTCAGGAATTCATCCTTGCAAGCCATTCCATCTGAATCTTGCCATGCTTCTTCCTGTCCTTCAATCCAGCAGTCGTATTTTGCCTGTGCTTTGGCGGCGATTTCGGGAGCAACTTCGCGTCCGCCAAGATCATATGCGACGATCAAACGCCCGCGCGCAGCGCTGAGTTCGCGGATATGTTCTTCGCTCAGGTTCCAGTCAACAACTGGTTCGGGCAAAACATTTTCGCCGGAGGCTGCCGCCAGACCTTTGCGCGCAAAGTGTAGTGCGTCAGGGTAGTCGAACATGTCTTTAAGTTCGCTGTTGGCGAATCGTCGATATTCTTCGGCAAGGGCCTGGGTGAACGGGCTGCCCACGGCTTGGGCGTCATTTAAGGCCTCTACTTCGCTGAAGCTTGTGAAGGCAGTGCAGGCGGACGTCGTTCCCCCCAGTGCCAGCAGGCCAGCGGTTAAAATCATATTGCGCAGCGTGTTCATTTATGTGCTCCTTAAACCAGTATTGAAAGCATGCTTTTTAATAATACTTATGCTTTTAAAGCCCTTATTCCGTATTGTAAAGCGTGTTTAGGGCTTTGGGATTGCTTTTCCAGAGGATTTTTTCTGGTGGGTTTTTTGGCGTGGGGAATAAAAACTTGACTCTTTGGTGTCAGACGATAAATAAAGTGGCAAAATTCCGGTGTGTCGATACATCTTTTGTAAAGATGTCTGCCCGGTTTTTCGATTTTCTTAAAAGAATCAAAACGTTAAATGCTTATAAATTAAGGAGTTTTTGAATGAGCCAATATCTGCGTGGTCAAAAAATTGCTGTGCTCGTTGCTAATGGGTTTTCTGAGAAGGACCTGACCTTGACGCAAAAGGAGATTTTAAATTTTGGTGTGCAGATTCGCATTGTGAGTATGGATGCAGGATTGGTGAGTAGCTGGAATGATGATGACGGGCAGGAAAGCTGGGGGCTGAATTTTGCTTCCGATCAGGTTTTGAGTCGGGCCTTGGCGGTTGATTTTGATGTGTTGCTGGTGCCTGGTGGTCAGCGCAGTCTTGACAAGCTTAAAATGACAGCGCATACGCGGCGATTTATTCGCGGCTTTGTTGAGGCGGGTAAGACGGTTATATTTTTCCATGATGCTTTGGAATTACTGGCTTTTGCTGAATGCGGCGGCGGCGTGCGTGTGAGTGGACCTGAGGGGGTGCGTGAGATGCTGGAGGTTCAGGGTGCGGTTTGGGTTGATGATGCATTGGTGCAAAGTGGCGCTGTGATGAGCGGGCGCTGTGATGAAGATACACGCGGAGACTTTACAGCAGCGGTGGCGCAGTTTTTAATGGAACAGGCTTCTGCCGGTGCGATGTCGCAGGCTGTGGCAGCTTAGGTAGCTCTTTGGTGGAGCGTTCGATTTTAAGGGGTTTAACTTGAAGGCTGAAACTGAAAGCATTGTAAGAGACATTGAAATGGCTCTGGCTTTGCTGAGGAGGCATCTTTGACTGGGATGTTTCTGTTTTGCGTCTCGATGAACTTAATGCTTTAAGTGAAAACCCGGATATTTGGAATGATGCTGACAAGGCTCAGAAAGTTATGCGCGAGCGTAATCGGCTGGATGATCAGATTTCCAATGTGCGGGCGTTGGAGCAATCTTTAAGTGATAATGTTGAATTGATCGCTCTTGGGGAAGAAGAGGGTGATGAGGCTGTTGTGGCTGAGGCTGAGCAGGCTTTGGAGGTGATGAAAGCGACGGTTGAACGCCGCCAGTTACAGAGCTTGCTTTCGGGTGAGGCTGACAGCAATGACGCGTATTTGCAGGTCAATGCCGGGGCCGGCGGGACAGAGGCGCAGGATTGGGCTAATATGATTCTGCGGATGTATACGCGTTGGGCAGAAGGGCGCGGATATAAGGTTTGTGTTTTGGAAATGAGTGATGGGGAAGAGGCCGGAATTAAGTCGGCTACTTTGAAAATTGAAGGCGATCAGGCTTACGGCTGGCTGAAGACAGAAACGGGGGTGCATCGTTTGGTGCGGATTTCACCGTTTGATTCGAATGCGCGGCGGCATACAAGTTTTGCCTCGGTTGCGGTCTCGCCGGTGATTGATGATGACATCGATATTGAGGTTGAGGAAAATGATTTACGTATCGATACGTATCGTAGCAGTGGAGCAGGTGGCCAACATGTTAACACTACGGATTCTGCGGTTCGTATTACGCATATACCGACAGGGATTGTCGCAGCGGTACAGAGTGAGCGCTCACAACACCAGAACCGTGCCAATGCAATGGCACTGCTTAAGGCCAAACTTTATGAAGCGGAGTTGCATAAGCGCGAAGAACAGGCCGCGGCAGAACATGGAGAAAAAACCGATATTGGGTGGGGGCATCAAATTCGCTCTTATGTTTTGCATCCGTATCAAATGATTAAGGATTTGCGCACGGGGGTTGAAACTTCACAATCTGCGGCCGTGTTGGATGGGGGGCTTGATCGGTTCTTGGAAGCGGCGTTGGCGCAAAAGCTTCATCGGAATGAAGAAAACTCATAGCTCTAAGCGATAAAAGCTGTTTGGTCGAGTTGGTGGGCTTGTTATATCGATGGTGTTACATTAGGCTGATTCGTAAATTTACAATTTTATAGGGATTTTCAATTATGCGTACTCAGGTTTGTGGAACAGTTCTTTTAATGGGGATGGTCATGAGTGGCGGGGCGCTGGCGAACCCGTTGACGGTTGATCCATATTCGTCAGAGCAGGTTGCGCAGTCTGTGATTCAGGCTGGATTTCAGTTTTTGCCACCGCTGCGTGATTCGGTTTCCATTTTGAATGATTCTCAGACGCTGAACTCTTCAAAACCGGAGGATTCCAGCGCACAGGAGCAATTTAAGCAACCTGTAGTCCAGAATGAGCCTAAACTCGAGCTTGTGGTGCCGGTGTATGATTCTGCTATAGCTCAGGTCCCTCAACCGGGTGACCCGTATTTTGACCCGCCAAGTCAGGACCGTTTGATGGTGGTAGTGGAGGACGAGCCTGCACAAGAGGTATTGGAGTTTGATGTGTCACGGGAGATTCCTGATGAGAGCGTTGCCAGGTCATCTGAGGTTCGGAGGGGGGCTCTTTCCGGCGATTTAAATAAAGGGAATGCTGTTGCAGAGGTTCAGGGTGAGCCTTATGAGCCTTTGGTGGTTCGCATGTCTGATCATATCGGTGGGGGAGTATCAGTTTCTGAAGATGAGCCTATTTTGCTTGTGCCTTCTTCGTTTAAAGATCCTCTGGTTGAAGAGGTGCTAGCGGCTGAAAATACGGTTTCTGCAAAAGAAGCGCCGGTTTTAGACGTTTTGCCACCGGTCTTTGAAAAACCTGAGGAGATTATTGTGTGGAACGGGGGTCGTGTGCCGGT
Source organism: Rhodospirillales bacterium (assembly GCA_023898785.1). Lineage (NCBI taxonomy): Bacteria > Pseudomonadati > Pseudomonadota > Alphaproteobacteria > Rhodospirillales > Rhodospirillales bacterium. The sequence continues at coordinate 405,938 of CP060239.1, forward strand.
TAATACTCCTATTCCGGTGGTGGATTTCGAGCCAGCGTCCGGTACGGAACAGGTTGATGTAGTTGAGGAGGGGCAATGGCGTGCGTTGGAAGGGCAGAATATCCGTCAGACGCTTGAGCAATGGTCGCAGGCTGCCGATGTGGCATTGATTTGGGATAATGCTAACGCTTTTGCGGTTTTGGAACCATTTGAGATTCGCGGTGATTATGAGCAGGCAGTTCAGATGCTTTTGGATCAATATATGCGTAGTGAGGTTCGTCCGGTTGCAACACTGCATTTGGATCAGGAAAGCCAGCAAAAGACGTTAGTTGTGCGGATTGTTGAGGGTGGGTAGCGAGATTTTACCCACAGGCCTAGCTTGCAGAATGTGAATAAGTTTTGACTCATATCCTTATGACCGTAAGCTGGAGTGGGGGTTTCGGTTTATGATTCTTTTGCTCGTGTTTTGGGAAGTGAGTTTTGTAATGTCCTGTCTTTATTTTGATTTTCATTGCATTTAAGGGAAAAGAGCGATGCGTATTCGATCTTTGGTTTCTTCAGTGGCTGTTTTAGGTGCGTTTTTGGCCAGTTCGGCGCTTGTTGGCGACGCTTTGGCGCAAAAGGGCTCCATAATGGCACCGTCTACAGGGTGGGCTGTTTCCAAGATTGGTGATGCTGGCGGTGCGTATTGTGCGTTAGCGCGGAAATATAATCAAGATACGGTTTTGACATTGGCACGTAATGAGTTTTCGGAGACCTCGTTTGCGCTGGATTTTCAACGGCCTATTTTGAATCAGCAAGCGGCGATGAAGGTTATTTTGGATCCAGGAGCTGGTCAGCAGCGTGCTTATGAAATTAAGCCGGTTTCAGATAAGGCGTTTGTTGTGCGTTTGGGGCGGGATTCTTCATTTTTTGATGCCCTTGCTCGGACAGGGTTGTTGCGCGTGGAAACGGATGGGCAGTCTTATCATTTTAATGTGGCCGATATAGATGAGGGACAGTTCAAGCTTGATGCGTGTGTTGTTAACATGGTGATGCCTGCGGCTGGTGAAGATGGATCGCTTATGCCTGATATGGATGCGGCTGTTGTGAATGCCGGGAAATCTTTCCGTCAGGAGATTAATGCGCTGCGGCGGCAGATTACGTCTTTAGAGGAGCAGAATGCGGCGTTGAAGGTGCAAATGAGCACTCGAAATGAAGGCGTAGAGGAGACGTCTTCTTCTGTTGTGCAGTTATCAGGGAAAATCCGTGAGTTAGAGGATGCGAATGCATTGTTGAAGCGGCAGCTTTCTGCAGCACAAACGGCACAAGCTGGTGAGAGTTTAGTGGAAAGTGATGTGCGAGCATTGGACGCAAAGATTGTTACGTTGGAAAACGAAAATGCTCGGTTGCAGGCCTTGTTACAGACAGGCGAGGTCGTTCAATCTTCTCATGATCTTGAGCGCATTACTGCTCTGGAAGCTGAAGTCCAGTCCTTGCAAACGCGTAATGGGAATTTGCAAGCAAGCCTTGATGCGCAGGGTGAAGGGAAAGAGTTGGTTGATGGGTTGCGTTCGCAAATTGAGGAACTGGAGAATGAGAATTCACAGCTTAGCACTAAAATTCTTGCGGCGCGCGAGGCTGTGCGTAGTGAGTTTAAACAACAGATTGCTGCGCTGAATAATGAGAATGCTGCTTTGAAAACATCTGCGGGAAGTAAGGTGGTGGACGCTGAGCTTTTGGAGCAGCTTCGACATCAGATTGCTCAGGTGCAAAATGAAAATCGTTTGTTGCAGGAAACGGCTGCGAAGGCGCAAGGGGATCTTGAAACGCAATTTCATGAAGAGCAGGAAAAAACGGTTGAAAAGGTGCGTAATGAACAAGCAGTTAGGATTGCAGCGCTAGAAAATGAAGTTGATGCGTTGAAGGCTGAAAGTGAGTCTAAGACGAAGGCGCTGACTGAAATTAGTGAGGGAACGGCTGCGCTTGCGACGCTGCGTGATGAGAATGCTGCTTTAAAAGAAAAGCTGGCTTTTCAAGAAGTGCAGCGTAGTCAAAGTGATGTGATGGTAACGCGCATTGAAAACCTTGAGGCTGAGAATGAGGATTTGCGTGCGCAGCTTGATGTGGCGCAGCAAAGTTTGTCTGCGGGATCGGATGCGGCGGAGGCGGACGCTAACGCTCATGTGGCGAGAATTGCAGATCTGGAGGCAGAGCGTGATGCTTTGAAAGCGTTGGCTGCTCAAGGTGAAAAGAAAGTTGCGCGGATCCCGACTTTGGAGGCTGAGGTTGCCCGCCTTGAAGGGGTAAATAGTGAATTGCAGACTCGGATTGCTGCGGGTAATGCGCAGGAGCAATTGCGGGGTGTGCTGGCTGAGAACGCAGAATTGCTTGAACAGATTCAGGGTAAAGATTTGCAGCTTTCGGAGTTGGGGCAGGTGCGTCAGGAGCTCAAAGATTCTGAGACAAAAATTGTTGAGTTGCAGGGCCAGGTTGAAAGTAATGATAAAGCCTCTATGAAAATTGAGGAGCTTGAAACACGGCAAGATGAAATGAAGGCTGCGTTGGCAGATCTTGTGAAACTTTCAGAGAAATATCGCGATAGTATCGTGCAACAAAAAGAGCATATTGAGGTTGCTGAGCGGGATGTTGCTGCATTGACGGCAGAGAAAACAGAGCTTGAGATTGCGTTAGCTGCTGCAGAGCAGAAGCTTGAAAATATGGAACCTCTTTTACGTGAGGTGCAATCTTTACCGGATGATACTGAAAAGAATGTTGTTCAGGAGAGTCTGATTGCGGAAGGGAAAGCTCAGCCCGTTCAGGCTGTGCCGGAGGAGGCTGGGGTAAGTTCTGGTCCTGTTGTCCAGAGTGTGCACATTGATGTGCCGGTTCCGGCACAAAAACCAGTTGTTAAGGCGACACAAAGAGCTGAAATTATTGGAGAGTTAGATGTTGTACCTGTTTCTGAGCCTAATGAAATACTTCAAAATGGCGGCGTTGCCTTGGCTTTAGAACAGGTTGAAACGGAAATGCGTATAACGGATCCGAATAATCAGGCGCGAATGCAGGTCTTGGTGCGGGAGTATGAGGCGCTTAAGGCTTTTGCTGAGAGGCAGGGTGTTGAAGTTATTCGTTCAGAAATCGCTATAGCGGAGGATAGTGGTGATAAGAATGTTTACTCAGATTTAGGTGATGTGAATGAAGCGCAGCGTCAGGAATATATGATGAAAATGCGCGCTGAGGGCGCGCATAATGAGACCGAGTGGCTGGTAAAGGATATGGACTCGCAGGTGGCGCTTGAGCCGGAGGATATTGTGATGAGCCAAAGTTCCGATCCGTTTGAGGATATGGAGGTTGATCATGCGAGTGAGATTGAGCTTGCTGCACAGGGCGTCGATCCTCATGTTGGGCTGGAATTTGCGCCTGGGCTATATGCAGGGGTGCGTTCGAGTGCGTTGTCTATTACTGATTTGATTACGCAAGCTAAAGTTTCTAGCATGGATAAGATTGAAAAAATTAATGAAGGGGCGGCGGATGCTGTGGCCTATCAGTGGAGCGATGATAGTATTTACGGTTCTGCTGAACAGAAAACGCTTTCTTCGTCTTCGCAGTTCGATGAGATGGTTCAGGCTTATCTTGAGCGTACGCAGAGCCGTTGTCCTGGTGAGTTTGCTGTCGTTCCCGATAATACGATTGGTGGTGATAATATGCGCGTCGATAGTTATGAAGTTGCATGTGTCGGGGCTGATGTTGATTCCGGGGCGTCATTGCTCTTCTTTAATCAAGGGGAGAGGTTTACCGTTGTTGCACATGAGGCACCGACAGAGGCGCTTGGCAAAGCTATGGGGATGCGCAATAAGGTGATGCGTTTTATTATCGGTTCATAATTTTTATGCGGTCCGTAGGACAGAACACCACGGGTTTACCCGTGGGTATCTATTGACAAACGGGCTCGCCAATTTTTTGGGAGCCCGTTTTTTTTCGCATGCACGAAACTGAGTTTCTAAATTATTTTTGCTTTTTTTGAGGATCTTGTTCCGTGTAATCCGCATTAAAAGGCATGAACATTTTCATGGTGTTTTCAAACATTTCCATGTTTTTGCGGCTCATTTCTTCAAAGTCGGCACTTCCGGGGATAGGCGGAAACATATTTTGTATCGGGTTTATGCCTTCAAATGATTTGTTGATTTGTTCGCGTACCTGTTCCTGGTTTTTAACAAAAGTATCGAGCGTTTGTTCGAGATAATTGGGCACGATTGACTGGATGTTGTCGCCGTAAAAGCCTATGAGGTTTTTGAGAAAGCCGGTGGGAAGAAGATTCTCGCCTTTGGATTCCTGTTCGACAATAATTTGTGTGAGTACGGAGCGGGTGATATCGGTGCCGCTCTTGGCATCATAGACGACGAAATCAATGCCGTCTTTAACCATTTCACATAAATCATCAAGCGTGACGTAGCTGCTGCGTCCTGTATCATATAGGCGGCGGTTAGCATATTTCTTAATTACAGTCGGGTTATCCTGCCCGTTCTTACCTTTGGCCATGTTGCACCTTCTTTGGTTAAAAGTTCATAATTTGCTGCAGTGGAATAGGGTATAATAAGCATATAATGTTTTTTTTGAAAAGAAAATTTTGCGTTGCATATAATTATTTTTATTTACATGTGGTGTGGCGCGCCATATCTTGGCGGTGATTTAAAGTGTTTTTTGTTCTGGAAATGGAGAGTGTAAATGAGTGAAGGTGTGGTGGTAATTGTTGCAGCAAAGCGTACGGCTATTGGTGCGTTTGGCGGCGCGTTGTCAGGTGTGTCTGCTGCAAGACTGGGGCAGGTTGTGATAGAGGCTGTCATCACAGATGCGGGGCTTAAGCCCGGTGATATTGATGAGGTTATATTAGGGCAGGTTTTGACGGCTGGGCTTGGGCAAAATCCGGCGCGGCAAGCTGCTATATACGCAGGTATTCCTGAGGAGAAAACCGCTTATACAATTAATCAGGTTTGTGGTTCGGGTTTGCGTAGTGTTGCGCTGGGAATGCAGTCAATTTTGTGCGGTGACGCGAATATTGTTATTGCTGGTGGTCAGGAAAATATGAGTGCTTCGCCACATTGCATACATATGCGTGATGGAGTCAAATTTGGAAATACAGAACTTAGTGACACGATGATTGTGGACGGGCTTTGGGACATCTATAATGATTACCATATGGGAATTACGGCAGAAAATATTGCGGAAAAATATTCCATTTCCCGTGAAGAGCAGGATACGTTTGCAGCGCAATCTCAACAGCGTGCGGAAGCCGCGATTGTTGCAGGTAAATTTAAAGATGAAATCGTGCCGGTGACGATTAAAAAGCGTAAAGAAGAGGTTGTGTTTGAACAAGATGAGTTTCCGCGTGCGGGTGTGACAGTAGAGGGGCTTAGCGGGCTTCGTCCGGCATTCAAGAAAGACGGGAGCGTGACGGCAGGAAATGCTTCGGGTATTAATGACGGAGCGGCAGTTGTTGTTTTGATGCGCCAAAGTGAGGCGGAAAAGCGAGGGCTTGTGCCATTGGCGAAGATTAAAAGCTGGGCTATGGCGGGAGTTGATCCGCAGGTGATGGGTACGGGGCCGATTCCAGCCAGTGCGAAGGCTTTGAAAAAAGCGGGGTGGTCTGTCGGTGATCTGGAATTGGTGGAATCAAATGAGGCCTTTGCGGCGCAGGCTTGCTGCGTTATGAAAGAAGCCGGTTTTGACCCTGAGATTACCAATGTGAATGGCGGGGCGATTGCTCTGGGGCATCCGATTGGCGCGTCGGGTGCGCGGGTGCTTACGAGCTTATTGCATGAAATGAAGCGGCGCGAGGCCGGGAAGGGGCTGGCAACGCTTTGTATTGGAGGCGGGATGGGGATTGCCATGTGCGTTGAAAAAGTTAGTCGTTAGTAGTTTTTAGAAGGAAGAAAAATGACAAATAAAGTTGCAATTGTTACGGGCGGAACGCGCGGGATTGGTCTGGAGATTTCGCGAACGCTGATGGCTGATGGGTACAAGGTTGCAGCCTTTTATGCGGGCAATGAACCTGCGGCCAAGGCCTTTGAAAAAGAAACAAAAGGCCGGGCGTTCAAGGTTGATGTGGCCGATCTTGGTAAATGCGAAAAAGCTGTGGCCAGGGTTGAGAAGGAACTGGGGCCGATCGGTGTTCTGGTCAATAACGCTGGCATTACGCGGGACGGAATGTTGCATAAAATGAGTGATGAGAACTGGCATGTGGTGATTGAGACAAACCTGACCTCCTGCTTTAATATGTGCCGGGCTGTGGTTGGCGGGATGCGCGATCGGGGCGCGGGACGGATCGTTAATATCAGTTCGATCAACGGGCAAAAGGGCCAACTGGGGCAGGCGAATTATTCAGCGGCCAAGGCCGGGATGCTTGGTTTTACCAAGGCATTGGCGTTGGAAAGTGCACGTAAAGGTATTACGGTGAATGCGATTTGTCCGGGCTATGTCAAGACGGAGATGACCGAGGCGATGGATTCTGCCGTTTTAGAAAGTATTGTGAAGCAGATACCGGTGGGGCGAATGGGGACGCCGAAGGAAATCGCGGCGATTGTGTCGTTTTTAGTGTCTGAGCGGGCTGCGTTTATTACCGGTGCAACACTTTCGGCTAATGGTGGTCAATATATGGTCTAGGTCATCAGGAACATGGCTTAGCCGCAAGTTCGTATCATATCCAGAACTTGCTGGGTTGTTTGCTTCGATAGTTCTCTCATTTCGTCTATAGTTTCTGCGCAGTCTTTTGATGTTAGTTTTATGTCTGAATCAGGCCCATCATCTGCATCAGGTTCGGTGTACATGTTCGTGTCGTCAAGTGCGTTGAGCGTGTTTGCGAGTTCGTTGTTTAGTCCCATTACGCCTGGAGCGGTTGCTGCTCTCAGAATTTCGGTGAGTTGTTCTGTTCTTTGCTTCATCTTTCTAGCTCTTAAATTGTTGTTTTCTTTAATTGTTTTTATCATGTGTCTTTGTAGCTGGCAAACTCATAGTTTGTTCGATTGGATTCCTCTTTCTTTACAGGTTTATGCTGGGTATAACGGATATATGAGTCGCGGATCTACAGTCATACTTGAACGCCGGTTTGTCCCTAAGGGAACCTTGATTATGGAAGAAGGGGAGCCTGGGAATTGCGCGTATCTTATTCAATCGGGCGTGGTTGAGGTTTATACCGAGAATGAAGGTCGGGAAGTTAGTCTGGCCAAACTAGATTTGGGGCAGATTTTCGGGGAAATGGCGCTGATCTTTGATGAGTTGCGCACGGCGTCTGTGCGGGCGCTTGAGGATTGTAATTTGATTGTTATTACGCGCCAGTCCTTTCAGGCGAAGTTGGGAAAAACGGATCCTACTATTGCGGCGATTGTGAAAATGCTTACTCAGCGTGTGATTTCAGCAAATAATACACTGGTTAACAAGAAGAGTGATGTTAAGGATTTAGTGGAGACGACGGAGATTATTTATGACAACATTCTCTCGTCTTTGCCGCGTGCTCGGCAGCGAACATTTCAGGCTTCTGTTTTGCCAAAGCTGGAAGAGTTTTTAAAGGCTGTCGATGTTTTTGAAGAGCGCTATTCCTAGCTCTTGTTTTCTTGTCATTTGCAGCATTTTTCCTATATAAAAGCATGAACCTTTAAACTTTTGTGTGGCTTGTTTATGCTCTCGCGTCAGGAGATTTCTTATGAAATGGTTATTCGCTGTTTTTTCGTTGTTCGTTATGCTGTTGATCGGTTTGGCGGTGGCACCGAGCTTTTTTGATTGGAATAAATACAAAGAGCCGATTTTGCAACAGGTGGCGGAGCTTACAGGGCATAATGTGCGTATTGAAGGTGATATTTCGCTGGCGCTGTTGCCTAGTCCGCGGGTGTTTTTGGCTGATGTGATGGTGCTTGATCCGTCGGATAAGGCGGGGGAAAAAGTGTTTGCAGCGTTTAAGCAGCTTGATGTGCGCGCCCAATTGATGCCGCTCTTCAATGGGCAGGTAGTCGTGCGTTCCGTGCGTCTGGAGGCTCCGCAGGTTTCGCTGTTTAAGGATGTGGATGGGCGGTTTAATTTTATGACGCCGAAGTTGGAAGCTATGGTGAACGCGAAAAAGGCGCTGAGCGCTGGCGAAAAGGTGTCTTCTGGGGCACAGAAATTTGCAGTTTCGTTTGAAGATATAAGCATTGAAAACGGTGTTTTTGAGTATCGCGAGGCTGGGAAAAAGGCAGAGCATAAGCTTCGGGGGGTGAATTTGGATGTGCAGGCAAGCTCTTTGCAAGGTCCGTTTAAGGCGGAAGGATCGCTCCTTTATAATGATCAGCCGATTGAATTTGAGGCTAAGAGCGGGAAAATTGATACGGTATTACAATCGACCAGTTTGAATGTAAAAGCGCGTTCTCGCGGCGTTGATGCGCGTTATGCGGGCGTGTTGAGCTTCGGTGGTATGCCGGAGGCGCAAGGCGAGATTTCTGTTCGCATTGAAGATTTAAAGGCGCTGAGTGGCAAGGAGGCATCGTCAACGGGAGTATCAGGCGCTTTGGCGGTTAGCGGTTTGTTGAGCGCGAATGCTGATAAGGCTTCACTTAAAAATGCTGAGTTAGAGGTTGCGGGAAAGCAGCTTAACGGGGCTGTTGATATTGCTATGAAGCCGCTGAGCATGAACGGGGCGTTTACCGGGCAAGATATTGTTGATCTTGACTCGATTTTCGGGCGCAAAAAAGCTTCAAATGGCGGGTCTTTTGATGCGGCTTCTTTGGCCGGAATGCTGCCGGGAACACTTGAGATTCAAGAGGTTGGCGATATTAAATTGTCTTTGCAGGTGCCGGGAGTGGTCCTGAACGGGCAAGTCTTAAAAAAGGTTCAATTTACTGTACAAAATACAGAGAAAAGTTTTGCTGGTCTCGTTGATGTGGGGGAAGTACCTGGTCAGGGGCGGATGCAGTTTTCCGGGGCCTTGAGTTTTGCGGATAAATCTAAGTCAGCCAAGACGGGTATGGTGATTTATTCCGGTCCGGTGGCAGCGTTTGAAATTAAAGGTGAGACACAAAACTTACCCATTACGGTGCAGGCTTTTACCGGGATGAATAATTTGCCGTTGGTGCGAGATTCCAAGCGCGGAGTGTTTGAATTTGCAGGGAAGGTGCGTCCGTCTGGCCTGTCGCTTGATAAAGGCATAATCAATATGGATGAGGCGGCGTTTTCACTTTCCGGTGCATTTGAGGGGCAAAAAGATACGCCGCGCTCTTTATTGAAAGCTAAGGTGGTTGCAGATAAACTGGATTTTGACACTCTGATGAACGGTTCAGGTGGGTCGGTGGCTGGGGATCCTTTAGCGCCGCTGAAAACGCTGGCGCTTCCCTTTGATGTTGATTTGGATCTGCGGATTCATGATACGACCATTCAGGGACATGCTATTAAAGGTTTTGGCGTAGAGGCGGCGCTGCGGCCTAGTGTTTTACGTATTGTCAAAGCGGGGGCGGATCAATTTGTCGGATCGGTTGTGAATGTGAACGGGACGATTGGCGATTTGAAAAATATGGCGGGGCTGGATATTCGCGTTTTGGTCGATACGCCTGATCCTTATAAGCTAGCCGGGGCATTTAAGGTTGATACGGCGGCGTGGCCGAAGGATCTGGGGCGAACGCAGGCGAGCCTTAAGGCCAGCGGGGATTTGAAGGCGTTAAATGTTGATGCGTCTATTAAGGCGCTCGGCGGTGAGGTTTTCGTGAAGGGGCGGGCTTCTCATCCGTTGACTCAACTTTCTGTTAGCGGTTTGGCGCTATTGGTAAAGCATCCGAATATGGATAAGGCGTTGCAAAGCTTTGCGCCAGGCGCGCCGCGTTATGCCTCTTTGAGCAAGCCTATGGATTTTGCAGCGGATGTGGCGATGGATGGCAAGGTGACATCTTTGAGCAATATCAAGGCTGACTTGGCTGGCACAACGATAACCGGAGCAATTCGACTGGATTCGAGCGGTACTAAGCCTGAGCTGAATGGAAGTCTGCGGCTTGGCGATCTGGTGTTGAAAAGTGGCAAGAGTGGTTCATCTGTGGGTCAATCTTCCGCCGTTTCCGGTTCAAAATCTGCTGAAAAATGGTCGAGCGCGCCTATGGATGCGGGCTGGTTGCATGCGATGAATGCGGATATCGATGTGGCGGCGAATTCTATACTTTATGAAACGTGGGATATGAAGAAACCGGCTTTGAAGCTTACACTTCAAAATGGTGTGATGAATATTGCTGATTTACAGGCAGGCTTGTATGACGGGCAGATTAGTGCAGCGGGCAGTGTTTCATCAACGGGACCGAAGGCACCGATGATTGTGAAGATGGCTAGTAAAATAGACAATATTAATATGGGGGCTTTGGCCAAGGCTCTTGTCGGCTCCGGGCGCATTCAGGCGAGAGGGGATGTGTCATTTGATTTTGATGTATCCGGCACCGGGGAATCGCAGGCGGCGCTTGTCGGATCTTTAAATGGGCGGGCCAATCTGGCCGGGAATAATGTGGTGATGAAGGGGTTTGATCTGGCCGGGTTGGCAGGTGCCTTGATGGAAAGCAACAAGCCGTTGCCGCGGGTGCAGCAGATTTTGAATGCGTCGACCAGCAGTGGAGAGACTGCGTTTGATACGGTGAAGGGCGTTTATGCGATTGAAGCGGGCCGCGTTAATATTACCGAGATGGTGATGGCGGGGTCTGAGGCAAAGATTGACTCGAAAGGGTCTGTGAATTTGCCGCGTTGGTGGATTGATACGATGCACACGGTAACGCTGGCCAATGCACCGGATGTGGACCCGTTTGATGTGGTGATTAAGGGATCTCTGGATAATCCTAGTAATACGTTTGGTAGCGGGTTGTTCGATACGTTTGTTCGTCAACGCTTGCAGCAAAAGGTAGTGGAAGAGTTGCCGGATTTACTGGGTAAGGATGTGACGGAGAAGTTGCAGAAGTTTGGTGTTTTGCCGCAGAAACGTGCTAAAACAGATGGAACACTGCCTCCTGTAACAGAAACTGAGCCGGCTTCTGGTGAGCAGCAGCCTTCTACGCAGAAGCAGCCGCAAGTGCAGCCTGTAGCGCCTGCGCCGCCGCCTAAGAGTGATGAAGAAAAAGCACAAGAAGCCATTCAGGGGTTGCTTAAGGGGTTGCTTCAGTAAGTTTTTGTTGCAGCATTTTGAGGATATAGAGGCGGATAGCACTGGAGAGATTATTCTCGCCGCGCTGCTCGTCGATTTCAGCGACGAGTTTATTGAGTGAGAGGTCCTGCGCGCTGGCTTCGGTTTTTAGTGCGTCCCAGAACTCGTCTTCCAGTGTGATGCTGGTTTGATGGCCAAGGATGTTGACGGAGTGTTTTTTCATTTTTACCACAGAGGCACGGAGTACACAGAGTTTTTTAAATAATAATATCCATATTGTCTGGCATTCTTACCATTATGCATTCAAATTCCGGTTTATCCGCAATGAATGTAATTTTATCTCCATTAGAAATGCTCACGACAAAGCTATTTTCGTTTATCTTTTGAATATCCTTAATATCTTGCCCAATGCACTTTAAAAGAACTTCTCTACTTTGTTGCTCTTCTGCATTACCAGTGAAGGTTTTTTCTTTTGTTACGTATTTGAGGTGTGCATATGTTTGTATCGTGTAGTTTCCACAGTGGATCTGAATATCGTATGGCCCGAAACCTACTAGATTAATTTCCCCACGGCATCCAGATAATAACTCGTTGAAGTCGTTAGGTATGTCATACATTTTTTTAATCTCTTGGTTTGATCATAGAGAGCGGGTCTACCCATTCGTCGAATTGCTCTTCTGTGAGCAGGCCGAGTTCTATGGCTGTTTGTTTGAGCGTTGTGCCGTCGGCGTGGGCTTTCTTGGCGATTTTGGCCGCGTTGTCATAGCCGATATGAGGGTTGAGCGCGGTGACAAGCATTAATGAGTTTTCCATCAACTCAGTGATGCGTTTTTCGTTTGCCTCAATGCCTTCGACGCAGCGCTTGGTAAAGCTTTTCGTACTGTCGGCGAGCAGGCGGATTGATTGCAGGACATTGTAGATGATGACGGGTTTGAAGACGTTGAGTTCGAAATGTCCGTTAGAGCCCGCTATCGATACAGTCGTATGATTGCCCATGACTTGTGCGCAGACCATGGTGAGGGCTTCACACTGGGTTGGGTTGACCTTTCCGGGCATGATAGAGGAGCCGGGCTCGTTGGCTGGCAGGGCAATTTCGCCGATCCCCGATCGCGGGCCGGAGCCGAGCAAGCGGATGTCGTTGGCGATTTTCATGAGCGATACGGCCAGCGTGTTGAGCGCGCCGGAGGTTTCTACCAGTGCGTCGTGGGCGGCCAAGGCTTCGAATTTATTTTCGGCGGTGACAAAGGGCAAGCCGGTGATTTCAGCGACTTGCGCGGCGAATTCTATGTCAAATCCGATGCGTGTGTTGATGCCGGTGCCGACAGCCGTTCCGCCCTGGGCGAGTTGATAAAGGCGCGGCAGGGTGTCTTTTACACGGGCGATACCATATTCGACCTGTTTGGCGTAGCCGGAGAATTCCTGGCCTAGCGTGAGCGGTGTGGCGTCCTGGAGGTGTGTGCGGCCGTTTTTGACGAGCGTGGCGAAGGCTTTGGATTTAGCCTCCAGCGCTTTGTGGAGTTGCTCCAAGGCGGGGAGCAGCGATGTGTGAATTTCCTCCACGGCGGCGATGTGCATTACTGTGGGGAAGGTATCGTTCGAGCTTTGGCCCATATTGCAGTGATCGTTCGGGTGAACGGGTTCTTTACCGCCGCGTGTGCCAGTGAGGATTTCGTTGGCGCGCCCGGAGATAACTTCGTTGGCGTTCATGTTGGATTGTGTGCCGGAGCCGGTTTGCCATATGGCGAGAGGGAACTGGTCGGCCAGTGTGCCATCAATGACTTCCTCCGCGGCTTTGATGATGGTTTTACCGAGGTCTTTGTCCATTGAGCCTTGCTTGATATTGGCCAAGGCGGCGGCTTTTTTCTGAATGCCCAGAGCACGGATGAGGGCGGAAGGCATTTTTTCGGTGCCGATGTCGAAATTCATCAAAGAACGAGCGGTTTGCGCGCCGTAATAGGCCTCGGCCGGGACTTGCATATCGCCGATAGAATCGCTTTCTGTGCGGGTATCTGTGAGGTTTTTCGCTGGCTTGCTCATGTTTTTAGTCCTTTAGAATTGTGATATGGCCCATTTTGCGGCCCGGCCTTATATCTTGCTTGCCGTAGTCATGAAGGCAAGCGTTTTCTTGTCTCTGGTATTTTTCAATAAGGTTTATGTCGTCGCCAATGAGATTATGCATTTCGCAAGGTGAATGGCGGTGAGGCTCTATGACGGGCAGGCCGCATACGGCGCGGACGTGGTTTTCGAATTGTGAGTGGGCGCAGGCGTCAATCGTCCAATGGCCGGAATTGTGGGTGCGCGGGGCGATTTCATTGGCGAGCAGGCGGTTATCTTTGGTAACAAAAAGCTCCAACGTCAGGACTCCGCGCAGGTTTACGTCTTTCGCCAGTTTTTCGGCGAGCGAAACAGCTTCGCTCAGGACATTTTTATCGAGCGGGGCGGGTACGGTGGTTTTGGAGAGGATATGGTTTTTGTGTTCGTTGAGACCGGGATCATAATGGATGGTTTTTCCGGTGGCATCGCGGGCGACGATGACGGAAATTTCACAATCGAAATCGATAATCTCTTCCATGATTAAAGGTGCGCCATTAAATTGAGTCCATAACGTATCGATATTGGAATCGCTTGTATAGCGCGCTTGACCCTTGCCATCATATCCGAAACGTGTCGTTTTTAATATGCAGGAGTCCGCATTCCATTTTTCAAGCGTATCGAGCATATCTTGAGGTTTATCCACAGGGGCATACCGACCGGTCGGTATTTTTATGCTGCCCAGGAAGTTTTTTTCGCTGCGACGGTCTTGAGAAACTTCCAGTAGCTTTTCATTCGGATAAACGGGCTTAAGTTTTTGCAGGAAATGGATTGTTTCTATTGGAATATTTTCGAATTCATAAGAAATTACATCAACAATTTTGGAAAACTCTTTTAGGGCGCGCTCGTCAGTATAATCGGCAATAATCGTCTTCGCGGCGACGAGAGAGGCCGGAGAATTTTTCTCAGAAGTGAAGATGACAACGGAAATGCCAAGATTGGCTGCAGCCAGCGCGCTCATTCGCCCGAGCTGTCCGCCGCCGAGTATGCCGAGTGTGATTTTATTCATGGACGAGGTTATATCAATCTGAGGGTGTTTGTGCAACGTCAGCTGTTTGTTTTGCGCGGAAATCATCCAGAGCTTTGGCGATGGTTTTATCGGCTGTGGCCAGAATGGCGGCGGCAAGCAGGCCTGCGTTTTTGGCACCGGCTTTGCCGATGGCAAGCGTACCGACAGGGATGCCGCCGGGCATTTGCGCGATGGAAAGCAGGGAGTCCATGCCTTTGAGGGCCTTGCTTTCAACTGGAACGCCCAAAACGGGCAGCGGGGTCATGGATGCGGTCATGCCGGGCAGGTGCGCCGCGCCGCCTGCGCCTGCGATAATCACCTTCAGTCCACGATTCTTAGCGGTTTCGGCGTAATTATACAGGCGCTCCGGTGTGCGATGCGCCGAAACAATTTTGACTTCGTGCGGGATGTTTAATTCGTGCAGGATGTCATGGGCCTCCCCCATGGTGTCCCAATCGCTCTGGGAGCCCATGATGATGCCAACTTGAGGGTCTTTATCCGTATGAGTCATGAGCACTTTATAAATGTTTTGAGGGGATTAAGCAATAATGTCGTCGATCAGGTCGCTTTCAATCTTTTTGATCATGTCTTTGAGCCACAGCTTTTTCTTTTTGAGCTGTTGTATATGTAGTAAATTGACAGGCTTATCACTCGCCATCGCGATCTCGATCATGTGATCAAGCGCTTTGTGCTCGCTCTGGTATTCCGCCAGTTTCGCTTGAAGTTCTTCTTGATCTTCCATATCAGAAAAGTCGTACAAAAATTGATCCTTTAAAGGCTTAAGCCTAACACATAAAATGTTGTTTGATAATAGAAAATGCGTATCATGGATATAGAATTTAACAGGGTATTCATTCTTCGCCTTGTAAACTCTTCTTTTAATTCTCTTAAGGTGGATAACTATGTCAAAAACAATTGGGATTCTGACCAGTGGCGGTGATTGTGCCGGGTTAAACGCGGTTATGCGGGCGGTGGTGCATCGGGCCGATTTGCTCGGTTGGAGCGTTATCGGCATTGAAAATGGTACGGCAGGGTTGTTGGAAACTCCTTATCGTGTACGGAAATTGCATCCAACTGATTTTGACGGGTTTGTTATGCGCCGAGGAGGAACGATTTTGGGGACGACGAATAGCCGCGATCCTTTTCGTTATAAGGTGGATGATGGAACGGTTAAGGATCGCTCGGAGGAAGTGATTGCCGCGCTTAAGGATCTGGATATTGAGGCGTTGATCGGGATTGGCGGTGACGGGAGTTTTGATATTCTTAGCCGTTTGACCAAGAAGGGCGGTCTTAACATGGTGGGAATCCCGAAGACGATTGATAATGATCTGGCGATGACGGATGTTTCTGTCGGATTTGATACGGCTTTGGAAGTTGCGACAGAGGCTTTGGACCGTTTGCAGCCAACGGCGGCCAGTCATGACCGGGTGATGATTTTGGAAGTGATGGGGCGCGATGCGGGGCATATTGCGTTGAATGCGGGCATTGCCGGCGGGGCGGACGTGATTTTGATTCCTGAAATCCCTTATACGCTGGAAGGGATTGCGAAGAAAATACAACGCGTTAAAGAAAGCGGGCGGAATTTTGCGCTTGTGATTGTGTCGGAAGCTGTGAAAGGGCCTGAGGGTGAAAAGCGCGAGGTTGTTTATCATGGCGGTGAAACGCGTTATGGCGGAATTGGTGAATATTTAGGGCCAAGAATTGCCGAAGCAACCGGGTTTGAAACGCGCGTGACTGTTCTGGGGCATGTTCAGCGCGGCGGGAATCCTACCCATAATGATCGTTTACTGGCGCAAGGGCTGGGGGTTAAAGCCGTCGATCTTATCGCGGAAGGGACATATGGCAAGATGGTCGCGTGGCGTGGCCGGGAGGCTGTGGCCGTGCCGATTGAAGATGCGATTAAAAAGTGCCGCGTGGTGGAGTCTGATGGCTTTTTGGTTCATACAGCCCGCAGCCTCGGGATTTCATTCGGGGATTAGAAAAGCGGGATTGAAGCAGGTCAGCGTTTCAGGCTAAGCTGATGGGAACAAGATTAAGGAATTTGAATGCTATATGTAGAACAATCGCTGGGGCCGAATGAAGAGCTGGTTCATGTCGGGAAATTTCACTGGATGTACACGGTGCATGCCTTCATGGCGATTATCTGGGGGATTATCATCAGCCTGATGATCGTGGTTGGCGGTGTGATCGTTTACAAACAAATGGGCATCTTTCCTGCTAATTTGCCGATTATGGAAGGTTTGCAAAATTTAGATCTTTTGCATCCAGGTCTTAGAATTGCGGCCTTTATTGCCTTCGTCCTTGGTCTGCTTAGCTTTGCGCAGATGATGGTGGTGAAGGCGACGACTGAAATTGCGATTACCAATACGCGGTTGGTGTATAAGCGCGGGCTGGTTGCGCGGCAGGTCGGTGAGATGAGTATTGACCGGATTGAAGGGGTGAATGTTTTGCAGACTATTTTGGGACGGATTTTCAATTATGGCCGTCTGGCGGTGCGTGGGATGGGGATTGGCGAGGTGGTTTTGCCGCCGATTGAGGATCCGATTGCGTTTCGCCAGGCGATTGAAAGAGCGCGCACAATCTAGTTTTTCTTTACTCTTCATGGATAAACGACCTGCAAACATCATGTTTCTACCCGCAGGACACAAGTGCGCTTCCGGTTCGCATGTACTTGATGTACACTTACGCTTCCGGTTTTCGAAACATAAGGTTTTCGATCCGTTTCTCTGCGAAGAGTAAAGAAAAACAAAGGGGAAAAGCATCATGAGTGAAGAAGCGGTTAAAAAGAGTGGAGGGTTGTTTAAGAAGGGTAATCCACAAGATTTACTGGTTAAAGGCGAAAAAATTATAAAGCAGGCTGAGATCAGTAATATTGGTATTTATTGGAAATCGGTTGCTGTGTTTGTTTTGGCTGTGCTTGTCGGCTTGTTGGCCATTGAGCTTGGGGTTTTGCTGGTGGTGACGGCTATCATTATGTTTATTTATGCCTCAATTAAAAAAGAAATTTTAATGCTGGTATTGACGAACAAGCGGATGTTTTTTCGTTATGGCATTTTGCAGGTCGATGTTGTGGATATACGCTTTTCCAAGATTGAAAGCGTGGAATTAGAGCGCATGCCGCCGGGCTATCTTATGGGCTATTCCAATGTTGTGATTATGGGGACGGGGCAGCGCTATGTTGTAATTCCCTATGTTGCGAACGGGCCGGAGCTGCGTCATGCCTATAATCATTTGACCTTAAGCGAGGATGAATTGGAAGAAGATGCCTAAAAAGGTTTATTTCCGCTCTTCCATTCTTTTGCGCTTTCTGTAAAAACAGAGGCAATAAACAACTTCATACAAAAGAAGAGATAGTATTATGTCTGATAAAAAACATGCGCACCCGAACGGATGGAATAAAGACAAGCTGGTGAGTCGGCATGTGACGGAGGGGCCGGACGCCGCGCCGCGCCGGGCTATGCTCCGCGCTATGGGCTTGACAGACGAAGATATTGCCAAGCCTTTGGTGGGGGTGGCAACGTGCTGGAATGAGGCGGCACCGTGTAATATTAAGTTAGCCGAGCAGGCGCAGTTTGTGAAGGCCGGGGTAAAAGAAGCCGGGGCGACGCCGCGCGAATTTACGACGATTACGGTGACGGACGGGATTGCGATGGGGCATGAAGGGATGCGTTCGTCTCTGGCGAGCCGTGAAGTGATTGCCGATAGTGTGGAATTGACCATGCGCGGGCATTGTTATGATGCGCTGGTGGGGCTTGCGGGGTGTGACAAGTCTTTGCCGGGAATGATGATGGTGATGGTGCGCCTGAATGTACCTTCTGTTTTTCTTTATGGCGGGACGATTTTGCCCGGCAAGTTTCGTGGTCAGGATGCTGATATTGTGACGGTGTTTGAAGCCGTTGGCGAGCATGCTGTTGGTAAGGTCAGCGATGAAGAGCTTTATGCTTGTGAGTGTGGCGCTTTGCCTGGAGCCGGGGCTTGCGGCGGTCAGTTTACAGCCAATACGATGGCCTGCGTGGCGGAAGTGATGGGGCTTGCTTTGCCGGGTGCTAACGGCATTCCGGCAGAGGATCATACGAAAGAAAGCTATGCCAAGGCTTGCGGTGAAGCTGTGGTGGAGTGTCTTAAAAATGGGATCTTGCCGCGTGATATTGTGATGCGGAAATCTTTGGAAAATGCCGCGGCGATTGTGGCGGCAACGGGCGGCAGCACCAATGCGGGGCTGCATTTGCCGGCAATTGCGCATGAGGCGGGAATTGATTTTCCGCTGGAAGAGGTGGCTGAAATCTT
Organism: Rhodospirillales bacterium; assembly: GCA_023898785.1. Classification (NCBI taxonomy): domain Bacteria; kingdom Pseudomonadati; phylum Pseudomonadota; class Alphaproteobacteria; order Rhodospirillales; species Rhodospirillales bacterium. The sequence goes on from CP060239.1 coordinate 424,414, forward strand.
CAAGAAAACACCATTGATTGCCAATTTGCGCCCCGGCGGAAAATATGTGGCCAAGGATCTGTATGATATTGGCGGTGTTGGCGTGGTGATTAAGGAATTGCTGGATAATGGCTTTTTGCATGGTGATTGTCTGACGATTACGGGTAAAACGCTGGCTGAAAATTATGCTGATGTGCGCTTTCCTGAAGGTCAGGATGTAGTGTTTCCATGCTCTAACCCCATTCATCCGACTGGCGGCGTTGTCGGTTTGACAGGCAATTTGGCACCGGAGGGGGCTATTGTAAAAATTGCCGGGCTGGAGGAGTTTGTTTTTGAAGGGCCGGCGCGGATTTTTGATGGTGAAGAAGCGGCGTTCAGGTCGGTGCAGGCGCGTGAGTATGAAGACGGTGATGTGATTGTTGTGCGCTATGAGGGTCCCAAAGGCGGTCCGGGGATGCGTGAGATGCTCTCGACGACGGCGGCTTTATACGGGCAAGGGGCCGGAAGTAAGGTTGCCTTGATCACTGATGGGCGTTTTTCCGGCGGGACGCGCGGTTTCTGTATCGGTCATGTTGGGCCGGAAGCTGCCGTGGGCGGTCCGATCGGGCTTATTCAAGATGGTGATATTATTCGTATTGACGCGGAGGCTGGTACGCTGGAGGTTCTGTTATCTGATGAAGAGCTGGCGGCGCGCCGCAGCGAATGGAAGCCGCGTAAGACGAATTATAATTCCGGCGCTTTGTGGAAATATGCCGATCAGGTTGGCCCGGCGCGTGATGGTGCGGTAACGCATCCGGGGGCGAAGGAAGAGACTCATATATATGTGGAGCTTTAGGTGCGCGCTTAGTTCGTGAAAAATTATTGTTTTCGTGTTACGTTGCCCGGGAGTGATTCACACTTTCCTTTGATGTTGTTTATGACGCGTAAATTTCTTTTGTATTCGGGTTTGGTTGTGGGCGCTGCAATATTTGCGGTGCCTATTGTTCCTGTGAGCGCACAAGAACCGGTGAGCGCCGAGCAGTTGCTCAATGTGCAGGCAGGTGTCAGTGGTGCGATCTACGCTACATTTGAAGACCGTGCGGCATGCAAGGCATTTAAAGACGTGAAAGCGCTGGAGGTATTTTATAGCCAGCGTGGGTATGAGCCGTATTGGGTTTCGCGCTCTCGGGCAAAAACGAATGCGCGGGATTTTCTGGAGATTATTGAAAAGAGCTGGCGGCATGGCTTTAATCCTTATAGCTATCATTTGAAACGGCTGCATGAATTGGTGGGACAGCGCGATGAGGCACTTTTGGGTGAGCTTGATGTGTTGCTCAGTGATGCTTATTTACGCTTGGCGCAAGATTTGACGGGCATTCGGGTGAATCCGGGTTCATTAAAGTCGCATTGGCGTTATTGGCGTGCGCCGCTTGCCGGGGCGTATTTATTTGAGCGATTGAATGCGCAACGCGATATTGAGGATTTGATCGAATCTTTTGAACCGCAGGGGCAGACTTATAAGCAGATACAGCGGGAATTGGTTACACTGGTGAATAGTAAGCCGGAAGATTATGAGAAAGTATTGCCGATTCGTATGAAGGGATTATTAAAGCCGAATGAGCGGGATGAATCTGTGCCAGATTTGCGTTTGCGACTGAATGCGGGTAGGCCGCAGACGGATGATCCGTATTTGTACGATGATAGACTTGCTGCGGCGGTTATTCGGTTTCAGCGGGATAATAGCCTGAAAGATGATGGAATTGTCGGGCAGCAAACTCTGGATATTCTTAACCGCGCGCGCGAGCATAAAATCTTGCAGCTTGTCGCTAATCTTGAGAGGCTTCGCTGGGTTGAAGAGGAAAAGCCCGATACCTTCGTGGTGGTGAATGTGCCTTCGGCGATGCTCTGGGCCGTGGAGGGCGGGCATGTGGCGTTTGAGATGCCCGTGATTGTGGGGCGTAAGGAGCGTCCGACGAATATTTTTCGTGCGGAAATTCATGGTGTGCGACTTAATCCGGATTGGACTGTGCCGCCGACAATTAAACGTGATGATATTTTACCAAAGTTGCGGGAAGATCCTGAATATCTGACGCATAAGGGGATGCAGCTTATCAGTGGGCGCGGGGAAGGGGCGATGACGCTTGATCCGTTGGTGTTTGATTGGGAAAATGTTACGGAAGAGGAGTTGAAAGATCTGCGGATGGTGCAGATACCTGGCGCGCATAATCCGCTGGGGAGTATCCGGGTTTTGATGCCCAATGCCTATAATATTTATCTGCATGACACGAATGAGCGGCATTATTTTGAGCGGGCGAATCGCGCGGCTTCTTCGGGGTGTGTGCGGATGAAAGACCCAGAGCGGATGGCGGATTTTATCCTTAAGCATCGCAAGGGTTGGAATGAAGAGGACTTGGCGGCTTTAGTGCAGGATAAAAAGACGCGCGATCTTTATATTTCAGATCCAATCCCTGTTTATCTGCTGTACTATACTGTGTGGGTTAATGATCAGGGTGGGCTTGTTTATGGTCAGGATTTGTATGGTTTTGACGATAATTTAATAAAAATGCTTAAGGATATTGACGGAATCTTTATTCCTGTGGATAATACTTGAGGTTAGGAACGGTTTTTTGCGCCTTTTCGGGTGTGTGAAGCATTTTATGGAGAAGCAGGCTGGTTTTCTTTGGTTTTGGCCTTTTTCTCGTTCGAAAATTCTGTTAGTTCTTTCAAGTTAAAGTTTTAAAAGTCTTATAACAATAATTCATCAAAGGTGGCGAATGTTTGAAAACACTGGAAATGTGCTTGGTTCGAGTTTGAACTCTATTGATCGTCGTGAAATTTTGAAGCTTGGTCTGGCTGGAGTTTTGGCAACCGTTGTGCCTTTGGGGTTTGGTTCGGATGCGCAGGCTGCTCGCGGAACTTGGCGCGTTGGTTTTCGCCACGCTCATACGGGTGAAAGTTTTAATGGTGTTTATCGGGTTGGTGATAAATATTTGCCTGAAGCGTTTGAGCGTTTGAATTATGTTTTGCGTGATTTTCGCACTGGTGAAGTGTTTCCGATGGACCCGCGGGTGATTGATATTATTTCTCTGGTGCAGCGTAAGGCTTCTCAACGTGAGCCTTTGGAAATTTTGTCTGGTTATCGCAGTCCGAAGACAAATGCGAATTTGCGTCGGGTGAGTACGGGTGTGGCCAAGAATTCTTTTCATATGTACGGTCAGGCGATCGATCTGCATATCAAGGGTTATAGAACAAATAGCCTGCGTAAGATTGCGATGAATTTGCGTGCGGGCGGGGTTGGTTATTATCCCAAAAGTGACTTTATTCATGTAGATACTGGCAAAGTCCGTAGCTGGTAATCTCTCTTTATCATTTATTATTAATGAGCTAGAGTGCAGCCTTCTGATTTTACAGGAGGCTGTTTTTGATTCTGATTGGATTAGGGGCGAATTTGCCAAGCCGTTATGGTATGCCGGAGGAGACTTTAGGGGCGGCTGTAGCGGCACTGGCGACTGTCGGGCTTGAGATTGCGAAAGTGTCTAGTGTTTGGCGCAGTGCGCCGGTGCCGGTGTCTGAGCAGCCGTGGTATTGTAATGCGGTTGTTGTGGTGGAAACGGCTTTGTCTGCGAAGGTTCTTATGGGCGTCTTGCAGGGTGTTGAGCATGATTTTGGACGTGTGCGAGCTGAGCGGAATGCGCCACGAGTTTTGGATCTGGATTTGCTGGCCTATGGTGATGAGGTGTGCGTGGATTCCGTGTGCACGGTACCGCATCCGCGTATGCATCAGAGAGCCTTTGTTCTCAAGCCGTTGCAGGAAATTGCGCCAGCGTGGCGGCATCCGGTTTTCGGCTTGTCTGTCGGAGATTTGGTTGAAAAAATGCCTGAGGGGCAGGAGATTGAAATTTCACAAATATTGGCGGCGTGATAGAAATGACCCGAAAATGCGCCGATATAAATGTTTCAAATCTGCACCCTTTCGCGGGCGGTCCGCATATTATGGGTGTAGTCAATGTGACCCCTGATAGTTTTAGTGATGGTGGTAAATTTTTTAATTCTGACAAGGCGATAGCACATGGTTTGCAGATGTTGTCTGAGGGTGCGACGATTCTGGATGTTGGCGGGGAGTCCTCGAGGCCTGGTGCGGAAGCTATTGATACAGAAGAAGAAATTTCGCGTGTGGTGCCGGTTATTGAAGGGCTGCTTGGTAAAGCGCCGTGGGTCAGTATTGATACGCGCAATGCGAAAACTATGGAAGCCGCACTTAATGCTGGGGCAAATATTATAAATGATATTAGTGCCTTAAGCTATGATCCTGATAGCTTGTCTGTGGCAGCGGAGGCTGGCGTGCCGATCTTTTTGATGCATATGCAGGGAACTCCGCAGATTATGCAGAAAAATCCTTTGTATAGCAATGTTGTAAAAGATGTTTCTCAGTATTTACAGCAACGCATTGAATTATGTGAGACGCACCGTATCGATGTAGAAATGCTTGTTTGTGATCCGGGGATTGGATTTGGCAAAACATTAGAGCATAATCTGTTACTGCTTAGAAATATAAAAGAATTTCATGGTTTGGGGGTGCCTATCCTGCTTGGGACGAGCCGGAAGAGCTTTATTGGTAAAATTTCGAATGATGAACCGCCAGATGACCGTTTAGCAGGTTCATTGGCTTCGGCACTTTATGGATATTCGCAAGGCGTGCAAATTTTCCGCGTGCATGATGTGGCTGCACACGTACAGGCGTTTAAAGTTTTTGATACGATTCAGAATGTGTAAGGTGTAAAATTTTAGATTTGGTAAATCGTGGATTCTGATTTTAGTAAAGTTTTTAATTTTGGGCAAAGACGATAATCATAAACCGCCCAAGGGAATTTTAGATTTTCCGGCTTAGGTATAAATTCATACAAATGGGCGTTCTGGAATTTTCCTGGTGTGGGGATGCCGTGGATTTCACCAAAAGCGCGCATAACCCCGCCGTGGCATACAATCAATACCGGGTCATCTGAATGAGTTAAAGCCTTTGTTTTTCCCCGTTTGACCCGTTCAAAGAAGTCAATGTGCGTTTCTCCATTCGGCACGTCGGGCCAGCCGTCAAACATCTCGGCAATTACCTCATATGGTGCACCTTCCCAATCTCCGGCGTGAATTTCAGCCAGATCATGGTCTTCATGCATGGGAGCGTTCAGAGCCTCATTGATGATGATGGCGGTGTCGCGTGCTCTGGAAAGATGGCTGTGGAAGATCGCTGCGGGTTTGACCTGAAGTGTGTTAATAACTTTTTGGGCGTTGTATGCCTGTTCGCGGCCTTTGGCTGTAAGCGGGGTGTCAATGTGTCCGGCCATGATACGCGCGGCGTTGGCTTCGGTTTCACCGTGTCGAATCATATAAAAACGCTTTGCGGGGAGGGGCGCAGGCATTATAAGACAACCAGAGCTGTGTTCATATCTTTGAGAACACTGACGATGCTTTGCGCGGCGAGCATTGAGCTTTTCGGATTGGCTGGATCGGGCATATTGGTGATGCGCACGTTTAGGTGGCTGAACTGACCGTAAACATTGATTTCGTGAGTGTTGCCTTTGGCGTTCGGGTCGGCCCAGATTTCGACTTGTGTATTTTCCGGACCTGTGCCGGCCAGCGATAATGTTGCGGCGACATTGACGTTGGCCGGGAAGCCTTTTGCGGCCTCTAAGGCGTTGCCTTCGAAAATTTTCGTTTTGATCCCTTTGGCTTGAATTTGCTCCAGATTTATCCCCATTTTATCCACATAGGGGGCACCGGAGAAACCTGATGGCTTCTTTGTTGATGCAATAATGCTTTTTTCAATTCCTAGTTCTTTCAATCCTTTAACACCATCAATACCAGCAAGCGCACCGGATGGCACGAGGATGCGACTGTGGGTATTTTTGTGGGCATTTAAAATTTCAGGAAACATCAACAAAGCGCAAGATGAGATCAGAATGAGGGTCTTTTGCTCGGCAAAAACATATTTAGCCAGTTCAGGGACGGCGGATGGCGGCAGGCATTCGATGATGATGTCGCAGCTTTTAGCAAGGGTTTTAAAATCAACTAAGGGTACGTTGAATTCGTCGACGGTTTCCAGATTGCTGGCCGCTGTCCATTCAAGGCCGTCAATGCCTTTTATTAAAGCACGGCCTACGGCGCTGCCGATTGCTCCTAATCCTGCGATACCGACTGTTTTTATTTTCATGGCCGGGGATTTTTCCTAATTTCAAAAGATCCTTGCTTTCGCAGGGATGATATATCGGATAGTTTTATTTCATGGAATGCTGGCAAGATCAAGGGATAGTGCTGCGTGCACGGGCGCATGGGGAGCATGGGGCGATTGTCTCACTGCTGACCGCGCATCATGGACGCGCGGCCGGGTATGTGCGCGGAGGGCAGGGGACGAAGCTGCGCGGGTCTTTGGAGGTCGGCAATCTGGTCGATGTCACGTGGCAAAGCCGTACGCATGATGGGCTGGGGGCTTTCACGCTGGAATTGTCCAAAAATGTGTCGGCGCATCTGTTGCAAGAGCCGTTGAAATTGGCGGCGTTGCAATCGGCGTGCGCTTTGTGTGATGCCGCGTTGCCAGAGCGTGAGGCGCATGCAGGGCTTTATCATGGTTTGCAGGCGTTGTTTGAGACGCTGGAGAGCGATGTGTGGGGCGCAGCGTATGTGTTATGGGAAATTGCACTGCTTAAGGAACTCGGGTTTTCGCTGGATTTGACGCGATGCGCGAGCGGCAATGGTGATGAGAATTTGATGTATGTATCGCCGAAGACGGGCAAGGCGGTGAGCGCGTCGGCAGGGGCGCCCTATAAAGGCAAGTTGTTGGCGTTGGCAGGGTTCTTAAAACCGGGCGGCGGGGAGATGAATGAGAAAGAGGTTATGAAGGGGTTGGAGATGACCGGGCATTTTCTGGACACCTACGTTTTTACGCATCATTCCAGAGGCGTTCCTGATGCACGCTTGATTTTTGCGCAGCGATTTGCCAAAACTCTTGATATGCAATCGATAGGAAAGAATGAGTATGCCGCAGGATAATTCAGTTCCAGATCATGATGTGATTGATCAGCCGTTTGGGGAGTTGCTCTCTGATCGGTATTTGTCCTATGCGCTTTCGACGATTATGAGTCGCAGCCTGCCTGATGTACGCGATGGGATGAAGCCTGTGCACCGGCGTTTGATGTATGCGATGTATCAGCTCAAGCTTGGGCCCACGGGGGCGCCGAAGAAATCTGCGCGCGTGGTGGGCGATGTGATTGGTAAGTTTCACCCTCATGGTGATACGGCTGTATATGATGCGATGGTGCGTTTGGCGCAGGATTTTGCGCAGCGTTATCCGCTGGTCGATGGGCAGGGGAATTTTGGGAATATTGACGGGGATAATGCGGCGGCGATGCGCTATACGGAAGCGCGGTTGACGACGGTCGCTTTGTTGCTTCTGGACGGCATTGAGGAAAATGCGGTAGATTTTCGCCCGACCTATGACGGGTCAGAAAATGAGCCGGTGGTGCTGCCGGGCGGTTTTCCGAATCTTTTGGCCAATGGTGCGACAGGGATTGCCGTGGGGATGGCGACCTCCATTCCGCCGCATAATGTGGCCGAGCTGTGCGCTGCGATGGAGTGCATTTTGGAGCAAAAGGATGTCAGTATTGCGGAGCTGGCGACTATTGTGAGTGGGCCAGATTTTCCAACTGGCGGCACCTTGATCGAAGATCATAGGGATATTGTCAGCGCCTATGAGACGGGAAAAGGGGCTTTCCGCGTTCGTGCGAAGTGGGAACGGGAAGATTTAGGGCGCGGCAAGTATCAGATCGTGGTGAACGAAATTCCCTATATGGTGCAAAAATCCAAGCTGATTGAGCGAATTGCCGAACTGGTGACAACGCGTAAGTTGCCGATGCTTGATGATATTCGTGATGAATCAGCGGAAGATATCCGCATTGTGCTGGTGCCGAAAAGCCAGAATGTTGATCCGAATTTGTTGATGGAGGCGCTTTATCGCAATTCCGATCTGGAGAATCGTTTTAGTCTGAATATGAATGTATTGGAAAACGGTTTAGTGCCGCGGGTGATGAACCTGAAAGAGGTTTTGCAGGCCTGGATGAACCACCAGAAAGAGGTGCTGGTTCGGCGTTCGCAATATCGTCTGGAGAAGGTTTTGCACCGGTTGGAGGTGTTGGAAGGCTATCTGATCGTTTATCTGAATATTGATGAGGTGATCCGGATTATTCGCTTTGAGGATGATCCAAAGGCAGAATTGGCCAAGGCGTTTAAACTTTCCGAGGTGCAGGTTGAAGCGATTTTGAACCTGCGTTTGCGCCGACTTCATAAGCTTGAAGAGATGGAAATAAAGGGTGAGCACGAGAATCTGTCGGCAGAGCGTGATGAGCTTGTGACGCTGATTGGGTCGGATGCGCGTCAGTGGACCCGTATTAAAAAGCAGATTAAGGCGCTGGGTAAGCAGTTTGGGCAGGATACTGCGCTGGGCGCGCGGCGCACGGTGATTGGTGCGTCGCCAGCCCCGGTTGCGGTGGATCTGGATGAGGCAATGATTGAGAAAGAGCCGGTGACAATTATTTGCTCGCGTCAGGGCTGGGTGCGGGCGATGAAGGGCCATGGGCTGAATGCACGCGACTTTAAATATAAAGACGGCGACCGGGAGGCGTTTGTGCTGGAGGCGCAAACGACCGACAAGCTGCTTGTTTTTGGCACGAACGGTCGGTTTTATACGGTGGGTTGTGACAAGTTGCCGCCAGGGCGCGGCTTTGGAGAGCCTTTGAGGATTATGGTCGATTTGCCTAATGACAGCGATATTGCGGCGATGATGCTGCATAGACCGGGGCAGAAGATTCTGGTGGCGGCGACGAGCGGGCATGGCTTTATTGTGAGGAGTGATGACGTGCTGGCCCAGACCAAGAACGGTAAGCAGGTGTTGAATGTGTCGGGCAATGTAGAAGCGGTGCTGTGCCGCGCGGTCGCCGATGGGCACGACCACATCGCGGTGATCGGTAAGAACCGCAAGATGCTGGTGTTTGAGCTGGCTGAGGTGCCGGAAATGGGACGCGGAAAAGGCGTGATCCTGCAGAAATATAAAGATGGCGGGATTAGCGATGCCAAGACCTTTAAATGGGATGAGGGGCTTGAGTTTAAATATGGCGCGGGGATGACTTTGGTTGAGGATATTAATCCGTGGGTGGGTAAGCGCGCCTCCGCGGGCCGTTTGCCGCCGAATGGTTTTCCGAAGAGTAATAAGTTTGATTAGTTTTTTCTATTGTGAATGGCTAAAATGATACCGCCAAGAATGAGAGAGGATATTGAACAAAGGAATGTGATCGCGATTATTTGTTTTGCTTCTAAATTAAAGGTCAAGAACAATAGAGACTGGAGGAAGCCGAGAGCGCTAAACAGGCAGAAGAAGCCGAGTAATCTGTCAGTCCATTCAGGAATTTTTTTGGATTTTTTCATAATTAAGGAAACTCAATTGCGCCGGGGGTTTTCTTGAAGGTACCCATTTTGGGAAAGACGCCTGTGGGTTGCTCTATATAGGCGTCGCCGGCTTTTTCTTCTTCGCGTTCTTCTTCCGTCTTTTTGCGGATATCCGGAAGTGCGGCGGCGGCTTTTTTCTCAAAGTCGGGGTTGGTGAGTTCTTCTTTCAGCAAAATGATGGAGATGCGCCGGTTGCTGGCATTTTTGGGATCATCTTTGATGAGATGTTCGGTATCGGCTTTGCCAACAACGTTGTTGATACGCTCGGGCGGGAAGCCGCTTTCCAGCATGACGCGGCGGGATGAATTGGCGCGGTCGGCGGAAAGTTCCCAGTTTGTGTAAGTCGCTTCGGGGCCGTAACCTACGCTGTCGGTATGGCCGCGTACGGAGAGTTCGTTGGGTTGCTTTTTGATGACTTCAGTGACTTTTTCGAGCAGTTTACGGGTTTTTTCAAACATCCGCGCGCTGCCGGAGGCGAACATTGGTTTTCCTTCCTTATCAATGACCTGAATGCGCAGGCCTTCGGGGGTCATGTCAATGAGGAGCTGGTCTTTGAGTTCTTTGAGTTCGGGGTCCGATTCGATGGCTTTTTCGATTTCTGCTTTGGCGCTTTGCATGCGCTCTTCTTCTTGTTTGCGGAGTTTTTCTTTGGCTTGTTCGAGGTTATCTTTTCTGGCCGAACGATTATTTACTGCTGATCCGGATGGTGTTGATGCTGTAATAGGTTGTACATTACTGACCATCGCACCTTTGGGTGCAACGCTTAGGCCTCCAAGGACGCCGCCTGCGCCGCTGGTGTCGCTTGAAACTTTGGGGTGTGTGGGGTCGAAGTAGTTTGATATTGCGTTTTTTTCGTCTTCTGTTGTGACGTTCAAGAGCCACAGGAGCAGAAAGAATGCCATCATGGCCGTTACGAAGTCGGCATAGGCGACCTTCCAGGCGCCGCCGTGGTGGCCACCGCCCTTTTTGATCTTTTTGATAATTATAGGCTGTTCGACTTTGTCTTCCTCAGCCACGTCGGTCACTTCCCTTTTTACGTGTTATTAAGCCTGTGGTCTTAAGCGCCTGGACTTGGTAATTCGTTTAGTTTTTCTTCCAGTTCCTGGAAGGTTGGCTGTATATCATGGGGTAAAAATTTGCGGGCAAATTCAACGGCGACCTGTGGTGCTGCACCGTTTAAGAAGGCGATAACCGCGACTTTTATGCATTTAAAATACATGACTTGCGTTTCAGCTTTGGAGGTCATGGCTCCGGCAATGGGTGCGACCATGCCGTAGGATAGCCAAACCCCAAGGAATGTTCCCACTAACGCGCCGCCGATCATTTTTCCTAAAACTTCTGGTGGTTCGGAGATTGAGGCCATGGTTTTAATTACACCCAAAACGGCAGCAACAATGCCGAGCGCAGGGATGCCATCGGCCATGGTTTGCACAGCGTGGCCGGGATGGCCCTCGTGGTGCTCAATGGTTTCAATTTCTTCATCCATGAGGGCTTCAAGTTCGTGTGGGCTATCATTGCCCAGGGAGATGATGCGCAGATAATCGCATAGAAAAATCAGGGCGTGATGGTTGTGTTGAAAGCTTGGGAACTGGGCGAATACATCGCTTTCTTCGGGTTGTTCGATATGTTGTTCGAGAGCGAGCCAGCCTTTTGTTCGGGCGAGTTTGAACACGGTGAAGAGCATGCTCATCAGTTCGACATAGTCATCTTTGGAATAAGCTGAGGGTTTTGCAAGGGCTGAGAAATATTTCATCGTGCCTTTGATGGTTTCGGTCGAATTCGCAATGAGAAATGCGGCAACGGCGCAGCCGAAAATGATGACAAATTCGCCGGGCATAGCTCCGAGAATTAGCATTACAAGCTTCATGAATTTCGGCATATCGAAATGCATGGCGATCAAAAGACCGCCAAACGTGCAGACGAATACAAGCGCGATGCCGACAAACTTCATGACAAGCAAAAATCCTTACAATTGCATGGATACGCAGCGGTGGAGGTTCTTTAAAGGATACATTATTTCCTGTTAAAGACTCTTTAATGGGGCAACAAAACTGCAGAAGAGGTGTGTTGCCCGAAGATATATTTTGGCGCAAAAAGTTAAATCTGTTTGCACTTTAGTCTGGTTATTGTGCGTACTTTTTTTTACAAGATCAAGGCTGGAAGCTTTGTGTGTTACTTTTTAGGTGGGGTAAAACTTGGCGCAGTTTCTGGTTTGCCAAATAGGTAGCCTTGGCCGTAATCCACACCTATTTCCATGAGCATGTCTGCCTGGGCCTGTTCTTCAACGAATTCAGCTATAACTTTGATGTTATGTTCTTTGCCTATTTTTGTCAGATTCTTAACTGTGGCGGCGTCACGTCCGGATGAAAGTATTTTGCGGATATATTTGCCGCTGATTTTGACGTAGTCGACGGGGAGTTTTTGTAGGTGCTGGATGGTTGCGGCGTTTGTGCCGAAGTCGTCCAGAGTAATTGTGAATTTTAATGATTTAAGTTGTTCGATGAATTTTTGAATTTTACTGCGGTCTTTGATATGTCCTGATTCGGTGACTTCAAATATCAGGCGTTCATGCAGGTTGTTTTGATTTCCAAGTTTTTCCATGAGTTTTTCTTTGAATGTGTCGTCTTGGATGGATTGGCTGGACAGATTTACAGAGAAGACGGTTCGTGATCCGCCGCCTTTATGTTTGATATGGTTGATGGCGCGTTCGCATACGGCCATATCAAAAGCCGGGGCTAGTCCCGTATCTTCTCCAAGCATGATCCATTCCATAGTGTCGCCTTCTTTGAAGCGGCTGAGTATTTCGTAGTGGGATACTTCTTTGGTTTTAAGTTTGACGATGGGCTGGAAATGTAAGGTGAAGTCCTGGCGCTCTATGATGCTTTGGAGTTTTTTAATACGCTCAGTGTTGGCGTCTACATAATCTTTTGCACAGGAGTTGAGTGTCTCTATGGTGAAGTTTGTGCCTTCGCGGTCAAATTCGTTAACTGTATAAACAAGTGCGCGGGTTGCATCGTGATTGTTGAGTGTATTGAGGTTTGTGTGGATTGTTTTGCTTTGGACCTCAACCCCTTCACCTTCAGGATCATTTTTAGCGGCCAGAGATTCTATGCGTTCGCGGATGAGGGCGCTATCTATGTCTTTTTCATGGATGAGTCCGTATTTGCCGTCAGAGATCATGGTGGCGGCTTGTCCATCGATGGCTTGGGATTGAAGGAAATGACCAATGGATTCGGTGAAGCTGTTCCAGCCTTCTTTGCCCAGACGTTCTTTTTGCTCTTTGGTCGGTGTGAAGTCAAACAATGTTATTTCGATGCGTTGGTCTATGGAGCGGGCGATGTCAAATGTATCTTTAGCCTGCTGGATGAATCCTGCGCGATCTAAAATAGGCCCCGTGCTGATGGCGGAGATTTCGCCGGCAAGTCTGCTCATTAAAAGATTACTGAAGCCTAGTGTGATGTAGAAGTTTGGGTCTTCGGGCATGCGCATGGCTGTGAAGACGGCTTTACGCTTGCTGACCAGTTCGTTGAGATCGACGATGAGAGGGCCCGCGCGTTTGCCTGCTTGTGCGTTTTCGTAGATGTTTTGGATCTGGGCCTGATCGTAGACAGAGAAGAGTTCGAGCATTTTTTTACCGATAATGTCTTCGTCTTCAAAGCCGGTGAGGCTTTTGGAGGCTCCCAGAGCGTAGGTGATACGGCCTTCCATGGAAATTTCCAAAAACAAATCTGCCGAGGCAAAGGCAAAGGCCAGAAAGCGGTCGCGTTGTTTTTTTGTTTCAGAAGGGTTGGTCATATTGTTTGTATTTTAGAATCCGCACTACTTTTAAGGATAGCGGAAAACGAGTATCTTCGCATTACATCTTTGTGATGCATACAGAGATTCTTTATGCGGTTTTTTGTTGCTTTAACTCTTTGGCGGCGTCGAGTGCGCCGTAGGTCAATATGCCATCACATCCGGCGCGTTTAAAGGCCAAAAGACTTTCCATTAGTGCACTCTTGTAATCGAAAGCGCCGCTCTGAGCAGCGGCTTTGAGCATGGCGTACTCGCCGCTGACCTGATAGGCGAATGTTGGTGCGGAAAAGGTGCTTTTGACCCGCTGGATAATATCGAGATAGGGTAGGCCGGGTTTGACCATGACCATGTCGGCTCCTTCTTGCAGATCAAGGGCGACTTCACGCAGAGCTTCGTCGGTATTGGCCGGATTCATTTGATAGGTTTTTTTGTCGCCTTTGAGCGCGCCGGACGAGCCGACCGCATCACGGAACGGACCGTAAAAACAGGAGGCATATTTTGCAGCGTAGGAGAGAATAGCGACATCTTCGAAGTCTTCGGAATCGAGCGCCTCCCGAATAGCGCCGATGCGCCCGTCCATCATATCGGATGGCGCGATGATGTCTGCGCCGGCGCGTGCCTGGTTGAGGGCTTGTTTGCACAGAATCTCGACACTGGCGTCATTGAGAATTTTTCCATCTTCCAGCAAACCGTCATGGCCGTGGGTTGTGTAGGGGTCGAGCGCAACATCGGTGATGATGCCGATGTTGGGGCATTCTTTTTTGATGGCCTGCACGGCGCGGCAGATGAGGTTGAACGGATTGGTGCTTTCTTCACCGCCGGGTGTTTTTTTCTCTGGCGGGGTGGCGGGGAAAAGGGCGATGGCGGGGATGCCTAATGCGGCAGCGTCTTTAACAGCTTGCAGCGCGCGGTCGATGGTGAGGCGCTGGACGCCGGGCATAGCGGTGATGGTTTGTGCGCTGTCTTCGCCTTCGATGATAAAGAGTGGCCAGATGAGATCATTTGCCGATAGCCGGGTTTCGCAGACCATGTCGCGGAGCCAGCCTTGTGAGCGCAGGCGGCGCATGCGTGTTTGTGGATAGGCCCCTTGTGAAATGGGGAGGGATGGTTGCTCCGCGCCTGCGCTTACCGTATTCTTCTTTTGTGCTGTCATGTTGGCGGTTCCTGATATTTTTTGTTTCCGCCTACATTTAAGCGGTATTACCCTATGAATCAAGCAGTTCCCAGATCTGAAGTCCTTATTGAAACGTGTGGTGCCTTGGCGCTTGTGACGCTTAATCGGCCGGATGCGCATAATGCGTTGTCGCTGGAGATGATTCGCGAGATTCGTGCGGCGCTGAATGGTTGGGCGGAAGATGAATCTATAGAAGCAGTGTTGTTTTTGGGCGCAGGAGATAAAGCCTTTTGCGCGGGCGGAGATATTAAGGCGTTTTATTATTCGGGCATGGATTGTCGGCGCGGGTTGGTGACGCCGCGTGTGCCGATGGTGTTTTTTGGTGAAGAATATGCGCTGAATAAGCAGATATTTCATTATTCGAAGCCGACGATTGCCTTTATGGACGGGATTACTATGGGCGGTGGTTACGGGATTGCCGGGCATTGTAAGGTACGGATTGCCTCAGCGGGTACAGTTTTTGCCATGCCGGAAGCGGGAATCGGTTTTTTTCCTGATGTTGGCAGTATGTATCAATTGGTGCGCTGCCCCGGCAATTATGGACGTTATCTTGCATTGACGGGTCATCATATTGATGGAAAAACGATGATTGCGGCGGGTTTGGCCGATTTTTACATTGAGGATGCAGAGAATTTATCGCAAACGGTTGAGCAGAATCTTGGTTGTGATGATTTGGGCGGGGCGTTGAAAACGGCTCTGCGTGGGGTGGATGATTTTGATTTGAACCATGCGGATGTTATTGAATCTGCGTTTACCGATTGTGATGTTTCTGCAATCTGTGGGCGTTTACGAGAGAATGACGATGATTTTGCGTTTGAAACATTGGCGATTTTAGAGATGCGTTCGCCGATAAGCGTGATGGTGGTGGCTGCTTATCTCGATAAAGCACAAAGACTTGGATTTGATGAGATAATCACTATGGATTTGGCGTTGTGTCAGAAATTCATTTTGCAGCAGGATATGTATGAAGACATTCGTGCGCAGCTTATTGATAAAGATAAAAGCCCTCAATGGTGTTATCAGGCGTTGGGGGATGTTTCTCAGGCTCTTGTTGATTCTTACTTTACGCCTTGTGATTATGATTTAAAGGATGTACGGATTTTCTAAGAGGATCAGGATTTGTAAGCTTCCTCTTGACCTTCTTGACGCATCGCTTCACACTGCTATTTGCGTAAAAAACAATAATGTTTATTAGATTTATTTTGGAGTTAAATTCGTGAATTCGACACCCTATTACGAAGCTATTCAGTTGATTGAGCGTTTGCACCGTCATTTTTTGGACGTGCTGAAGGTGGAACTGGACAAAAAAGGTATTCAGGACATCAACAACGTGCAGAGCATGATTTTATATAATATTGGCGATGATGAGATGACCGTCGGGGAATTGACGATCCGTGGCTATTATCTTGGCTCCAACGTTTCTTACAACGTCAAGAAGATGGTGGAGAATGGCTATCTGGTCCAGGAACGCTCTGTCCATGACAAGCGTTCGATTCGCGTAAAGCTGTCGGAAAAAGGGCTGGGGTTGAAGACTATGATTTCAGACATGTTTGCTCGCCATGAAAATGAGATTTCAGGTTCTGAAGTTACCGATGAGCGTCTGAACGCACTCGGCGATACGATGAAGATGCTGGAGCGCTTCTGGGCGAAGCAGACCAGCGCCTATGGCGGTGGATTTTAGATTTTTCTTTATTTTTTTCCGTTCGCGCCGTTAAAAACATACGGGGCCCCCTATGAAACGGGACGGTGTTGCCGCATTCAGCTAAGCTTTTGGTTGCAAATGGCGTCTTGGTGTTTGCTCTTAGCCGTGCGCCACTTACCGTCTGTTTTTTTACAGACTATGCATAATCTTGATGTGATGGTTACATGGATTTTTGCCAGGGTCAAGGAAAAAATTCCTATATTTAACCAAACGCCGGAAGGCCCGTTTGAGCTCGGCCAAGGATAAGGGCGTGGATATCGTGTGTTCCCTCGTAAGTGTTGACGGCCTCGAGGTTACACATATGACGCATGACGTGGTATTCGTCGGCGATGCCGTTGCCGCCGTGCATGTCGCGGGCGAGGCGGGCGATTTCCAGCGCTTTACCGCAATTATTACGCTTTAGAAGTGAAATGGCTTCGGGGGCGGCGCGGTCACAATCACGCAGGCGGCCCAAACGATGGCAGGCGGCGAGGCCCAGCGTAATTTCGGTTTGCATATCGGCGAGTTTTTTCTGGATGAGTTGCTGCGCGGCCAGCGGTTTGCCAAAGATTTCACGGTCCATGACATATTGGCGGGAGCGGTGCCAGCAATCTTCGGCTGCGCCCATGACGCCCCAAGCGATTCCGTAACGCGCGGAGTTGAGGCAGAGCATTGGGGCCTTGAGCGAGAAGGCTTCGGGCAGGCGATTTTCTTCGGGCACGTGGACCTCATCCATGGCGATGCCGCCGGTGGGAGCGGCGCGTAAGGAAAGCTTGCCGCCGATTTTGGGCGCGGACAGGCCTTTCATGCCTTTTTCCAAAATAAAGCCGACCATTTGGGCGTCTTCGTCTTTGGCCCAGACGATGAAGACATCGGCGATGGGTGAGTTGGAAATCCATTGTTTGGCGCCGGAGATGGAGTAGCCGTCCTTGGTTTTCTTGGCTTTGGTTTTCATGGCGTTCGGGTCGGAGCCGCCATCGGGTTCGGTGAGGCCAAAGCAGCCGATATATTCGCCGGAGGCGAGTTTGGGCAGGAATCTCTGTTTTTGATCTTCGGTGCCGAAGAGAGAAATAGGGAGCATAACGAGGGAAGATTGCACAGAATAGCAGGAGCGATATGCGGAATCGACGCGCTCCAGTTCACGGGCGATGAGCCCGGTGGCGGTGTAGGAGGCTCCCGCGCAGCCATAGCCATCGATCATCGGGCCGAGCAGACCAAGCTGCCCCATTTCTTTCATGATATTGGGATCAAATTCTTCGGTTTTATAGGCTTCGATGACGCGCGGGAGCAGTTTATCCTGAGCGTAATCGCGCGCAGTTTGCATGATCATGCGTTCTTCGTCGGTGAGGAGTTCATCGAGGAGCAGCGGGTCTTCCCAGTTAAAGTCGGCGCGCTTATGCATGATTGTCTCTTTCTTGATACGGTATGTTTCGCTATAGAGAATATCATGAGCAAAGAACTTCTCAATGGCCGTGAGGTGATTCTCGAATTTTTTCCCGTTGGGGCTTTTGTCAAAGTCTCGGTGATGGATACGGCCAGCTTGACGGAAGTTTCGATTCAGGGGCCTGCGAATGCATCGGAATTGACGCTTAAGCGAAATGCTTTGAAGCGCCTTGAATATGTGCTGAAAAAGAAGGGCTTGATTACTTAAGGGTGTGCACACTATATATTGTGGCATGAAACATAAATTGGCGATTGCCTGTGATCATGGCGGATACTCTTTGAAAGAAGCAATCAAAGCGCACTTTAGCGATGTTGAGTGGCTTGATCTGGGCACGAATTCTAACGACTCAGTTGATTATCCTGAATATGGGCAAAAACTGGCCAAGGCGATTGCAGGTGGCGAGGTCCAGCAGGGTATTGTCATTTGTGGCAGCGGGATCGGGATTTCGATTGCGGCGAACCGTAACCCCGCGGTGAGGGCGGCGTTGTGCACAGATGTAACCATGGCGCGCTTGACCCGGGCGCATAATGATGCCAATGTGCTGGCCCTTGGCGCGCGAATTATCGGCGAAGAGGTGGCGTTCGATATTGTCGAGATATTTTTGAATACAGAATTTGAAGGGGGGCGTCACAGGCGGCGCGTGGATAAACTTAGTTAGGAAAGGTTTTAGTTAATGAGCAATGCAGCAATGAAAGAGAATAAAATGAGCGGTGTGGTGAGCGGATTTTTTACGGATGATTTGAAAGAGGTTGATCCGGAAATTTATGCGGCGACACGCGAAGAATTGGCGCGTCAGCAAAATCAGATTGAGCTGATTGCTTCTGAAAATATTGCCTCAAAGGCTGTTTTGGATGCGCAGGGATCTGTGCTGACCAATAAATACGCTGAAGGGTATCCGGGGCGGCGTTATTATGGCGGCTGTGAGTTTGTGGATGTGGTTGAGGATTTGGCGCGTGAGCGTGCGAAGCAACTGTTTGGTGCTAAATACGTTAATGTACAGCCGAATTCCGGTTCTCAGGCCAATCAGGGTGTGATGCAGGCTTTGCTGCAGCCTGGTGATACGATTTTGGGGATGAGTCTTGCGGCCGGCGGGCACTTGACCCATGGCGCGGCGCCGAACCAATCCGGGAAATGGTTTAACTCTATCCAGTATGGCGTGCGTGAAAGTGATGCTTTGCTGGACTATGATGAAGTTGAGCGTTTGGCGAAAGAGCATAAGCCCAAGATGATTATCGCCGGGGCTTCGGCCTATCCGCGTCAGATTGACTTTAAACGTTTCCGTGAAATTGCCGATGCTGTTGGTGCATATTTGATGGTGGATATGGCCCATTATGCAGGACTGATTGCGGGTGGTTCTTATGAAAGTCCAGTGCCTTATGCTGACGTTACGACAACGACGACGCATAAAACTTTGCGTGGGCCGCGTGGCGGGATGATTCTGACTAATGATCTGGAGATTTTCAAAAAGATCAATTCGGCAATTTTCCCGGGCATTCAGGGCGGGCCTTTGATGCATGTTATTGCCGGTAAGGCCGTTTGTTTTGGCGAAGCGTTGAAACCTGACTTTAAGATGTATGCGAAGGCTATTGTTGAAAATGCCAAGGTTTTGGCCGACGTTTTGAAGGCGGGCGGTGCGGATATTGTTTCCGGCGGGACAGACAGCCATATTGTGTTGGTCGATTTGCGTCCGAAAGGTCTCACCGGTAAAGAAACCGAAGAAGCGCTGGAGCGTGCAGGCATTACTTGTAACAAGAATGCTGTGCCGTTTGACCCGGCGCCGCCGATGGTGACCAGCGGCGTGCGTCTGGGAACGCCGGCAGCGACAACGCGCGGCTTTGGCCCGGCTGAATGGAAGCTGGTCGGTGAGTATATCATTGAAATTCTTGATGGGCTTAAGGCCAATGGGGAAGACGGTAATGGTGATGTTGAGCGTGCTGTTAAAGCTAAGGTAGAAGAGCTGTGTAGGCGATTCCCGATTTATCCAACCTTGTAGGTTTATATGAAGTGCCCGTTTTGCGGATGTGAAGAAACACAAGTGAAGGATTCTCGCCCGAGTGAGGATAATTCCGTAATTCGCCGTCGCCGGTTTTGTCCGGATTGTGATGAGCGTTTTACAACGTTTGAACGGGTGCAGCTCCGCGAGATGACGGTACTGAAATCCGGTGGACGCAAGCAGCCCTTTGATCGCGACAAAATTATTAAATCTATGCAAATTGCGTTGCAGAAGCGTCCGATTGAGATTGAGCAGATCGAAAAGACGGCCAGCGCGATTGTACGTAAGCTGGAATCACGCGGCGAGCAGGAAATTTCTTCAGATGTGATTGGGGCTGAAGTGATGAATGCGCTCAAAGATCTCGATGCGATTGGCTATATCCGTTATGCTAGCGTGTATAAAGATTTCCGCAAGCCTGAGGATTTTGATGATTTTCTGGAAGATGTGAAAACGCTTAAGTCTAAAAGTAAGAAATAATGTCTCCTGAAATTGATGAAAAATATATGCGTATGGCTTTGAGTATGGCCAGGCGGGGTTTGGGCATGGTTGCGCCGAATCCGGCTGTCGGGTGTGTTTTGGTGAAGGATGATGTTGTGATCGCGGCGGCGCATACGGCACGTGGAGGGCGGCCGCATGCGGAGGCGATTGCTTTGGAAAAGGCCGGGTATGAGGCCAAGGGCGCGTGCGCGTACGTGTCTTTGGAGCCTTGTTCGCATACCGGGCAAACGGGCCCTTGTGCGCAGGCGTTGATTGATGTGGGCGTTGTGCGGGTGGTTGTGGCGTGTGAAGATCCTGATCCGCGGGTTTCAGGGCGCGGAATTGCAATGCTGAATGATGCGGGTGTTGAAGTGGTTGAGGGTGTTTTGGAGGAGGAGGCTTTGGCTCTGAACCAAGGTTTTATCAGCCGGGTGATACAGCGACGTCCCTTTGTGACATTGAAATGTGCAGTTTCAACTGATGGTAAAATTGCTGCTGGTGCCGGTGAGCGAACGCAAATAAGCGGAGAACTGTCCCAGAGATATATGCACCTGCAACGCTCCTTGTATGATGCGATTTTGGTTGGTTCAGAAACGTATTTGGTTGATAAACCAAAGTTAACAACGCGGCTGGCTGGTTTTGAGCATGAATCTTTGCGGGTCATTTTGGATCGACGCGGGCGTATTAAGGATGCGTCTGGCTTTGAAATTTGTCGTCAGAATACGATTGAAGAGGTTTTAGCCTATTTGGCCGAAAAAGGTATAACGCGGTTGTTGGTGGAAGGCGGAGCACAAGTGCATCGGAGTTTTTTGGAAGCAGGGCTGGTGGATGAATTTCAATTGTGTAAATCGCCGCTGATTTTGGGAGATCGGGGGGTGGACGCGGCAGATTTTGGTGCGTATTCATGGCTTAAATTACAAAAAACCAGGGTTTTGGGCGAAGATATGCTGGAAATTTATATCCGAGAAGATTAGGGTGGCCGCATGTTTACAGGACTTGTTCAGGATGTTGGCCGTGTGCGTTCCCTTGATAAAGATGGCGACTGGCGTATTGTGATTGAAACGGCGGCGCTGGATTTGGAGGAGATGTCGATTGGCGCATCAATTGCGTGTTCGGGCTGTTGTTTGACTGTTGTTGAGAAGGGTTCTGGCTGGTTTGCCGTTGATGTGTCGGCGGAGAGCCTTTCGAAAACGGTTATTAAAAACTGGCAAGAGGGCATGCGGGTTAATCTGGAGCCGTCTTTGAAGCTGGGCGATGAGTTGGGCGGTCATATTGTTTTCGGGCATGTTGATGGGGTGGCGATGTTGATATCCATTGATGTTGACGGGGATTCGCATCGTCTTAAGGTTAAGGTGCCGAAAGAGCTTGCGCGGTTTATTGCGCAGAAAGGTTCTGTGGTTTTGGATGGAATTTCATTAACGGTTAATGAGGTTGAAGGGGATTTGTTTGGTGTCAATATCATTTCCCATACCTGGGAGCATACGAATCTTTCAGATAAGAGAGACGGTGATATGCTCAATATCGAGATTGATATGTTGGCGCGCTATGTGGCCAGAATGCTTGAGGTGGCAGCATGAGTGAGGCAGCGATGAAAACGGAAACAGCGCTTTCGAGCATTGATGACATTTTGGAAGATGTGCGTGTGGGCAAGCCAGTTATTCTGGTAGACGATGAAAATCGTGAGAATGAGGGCGATCTCATCATTGCCGCTGAAATGGCCACAGCGGACAATATTAATTTTATGGCCAAGGACGGGCGTGGTTTGATTTGTCTGCCGATGGAACGGGCGATGGTGGAGCGGCTGGGGCTGGAATTGATGGGGCGGGGGGATAATACGCATCATCGCACTGCCTTTACGGTGTCGATCGAAGCCAAGGAGGGGGTAACGACGGGGATTTCGGCTGCCGACCGGGCGACGACAATCAAGGCGGCCATAAACCCGCAGGCGCGGCGTGAGGATATTGCTACGCCGGGGCATGTGTTTCCATTGCTGGCGCGTGACGGCGGGGTTCTGGAGCGCGCGGGGCATACGGAAGCGGCGGTTGATCTGGCGCGGATGGCAGGATTTTCTGCGGCGGGTGTGATTTGTGAGATTATGAATGACGATGGCACGATGGCGCGTCTGTCGGATTTGGTTGGTTTTGCGGGTAAGCATGGGCTGAAAATCGGTACGATTGAAGATCTGATTGCGCATCGCAGTGCGCGCGAAACGCTGGTTAAATGTATTCATGAAGATGTGCTGGAGAGCCGTTATGGTGGGCGTTTTCGGTTCATACTGTATGCGAATACGGTTCAATATGCCGAGCATGTGGTGCTGGTGAAGGGCGATATTGCGCGGGCCAAGGGACCAGTATTGGTGCGGATGCATGTGGTTGATTTTATGAGCGATATTTTGGGGGCAAATCAGGATTCTGATCTACATGTTTCTATGAAGCTTATTGAAGATGCTGGAGAGGGTGTGATTGTGATTTTACGCGAGCCGCAGCCGGATGCTTTATCTCGGCGCTTGAAGGGAGAGGTGAAAAAAAATAATGGCGGTCAGCTTCGGCGATATGGGATTGGTGCTCAGATATTGAAAGATTTGGGTATTATGAAGATGATTCTTTTAACCGATCATCCTAAAAATGTTGTTGGTTTGGAAGGGTACGGATTATATATAACTGATTACAAATCGATTAACCCTTAGTGCTCAAAATGCCTGATAAACCCCGCATTCTTATTGTTGAAGCCCGATTTTATGAAGATATCGCCGATGCGTTGGTGAGTGGGGCTATTGCTACGCTTGAAGCGAAAGGTGTGGCTTTTGACCGGATTTCTGTTCCGGGCGCTTTGGAAATTCCGGCGGCTATTAAATTTGCCGCGCGCAAATATGCCGGATTTGTGGCGTTGGGGTGCGTCATCCGCGGAGAAACCTCGCATTATGATATTGTGGCCGGGGAAAGCGCGCGAGGACTGATGGATCTTTCTATCTGTGACGGGCTGTGTATTGGCAACGGGATTTTGACATGTGAGACACGGGTACAGGCTTTGGAGCGCGCACTTCCTGAGAAAAAGAATAAAGGCCGGGCGGCAGCGCTGGCGGCGCTGGCGCTGGCGGCGCATAAGGCGCGTTTTGCGAAGGGTGAATAGATGAGCGAAGAACAAAAACCTGCATCATCGGACGGGGCTTCGCGCAAGGCCAGGGCGCTTTCTGCGCGGTTGAGCGCTGTGCAAGCGCTTTATCAGGTCAGCCAGAATAGGCAGCCTATGCGGGTTGTTTTGGATGAGTATTTGCATCATCGCTCTGGGATGGAAGTTCAAGGTGAGCGGTTAGTGCAGCCGGATGAAGTGCTTTTGAAAGCGATTTTATATGGCGTAGAGGAGTGCCGTGCGGAATTGGAATCGGTTGTGGATGCTAATTTGAAAAAGGATGCTCAGGACCGTGTTGTTGAGCCGCTTTTGCGTTCAATTCTGATTTGCGGGGCCTATGAGCTTTTGATCCAAAATATTGATAAGCCTATCATAATTAATGATTATTTGAATGTTGCACATTCTTTTTACGAGCGTAATGAAGTGGCGTTGATTAATGGCGTTTTAGATAGCGTTGCTTCTGTGTTTCGATAGGCGCATTTACTATGTTACTGCGTTTTTATTCCATAAAATTTTATTTAATTCTAACCTGCCGTTAAATCTTTTTCTTTACCATAAATTGTAGGGTTCTTATAAGCATTAGGGTGTAAAAAAATGCGAATGATATTTATAGCGTTAGGAGCGCTGATCGTCCTGGGCGGCGGCGGTGCTGGCGCGTATTTTTATTTCTTTCAGCCTGCAGAGGCTTCTGCTGTCGATACGGTTGATGATCATAAAGAAGAGGATAAGAAAAAAGATGATCACAGCGGACATTATGAGTTTGTAGAGCTTGATCCTTTAATTCTTCCGATTGTTGATAATAATGGCGTAAGCCAGACTGTGAATTTGGTGGTTACGCTTGAAGTCGTGGATGCGAAAGCCAGGGCTAAGGTTGAGATGATTACGCCGCGGCTTAAGGATGCTTTCATTCAGGATATGTATGGTGTTCTCAATAAGCATGCGGCGCTCAAGGGCGGCGTTATTCAGGTCGATATTCTGAAGAAGCGCCTTAATGCTGTGAGCGCAAGAGTGGTCGGAGAAGATACGGTGCATGATGTGTTGCTTCAAGTTGTACAACAGCGGCCCATATAAGAATTTAGATCCTTCCGTTTACAGGGTGGAATTCTATCGCGATTTTAAACCTTGATGTGAACCCTCTATACATCAAAAAAACTTTTACCGCCATTTGGGCGGTTTTTTTTGTCCCCTGTTTTTTCGCGAGTTTTAAGTGTGTTTTGTAAAATCGTCTTGCCTTGATGTTTGGGATGGGTACAATTTCGAGTAATCCTTGAACAAATTCAGTAGGTTCTTGGGTGTGTTTATGTGTGATTATTACAAACAACAAGTGAGGGAGGGGATATGTCTTCACTGTTATTGATTACGGTAGCTTGTGGGATTTTGGCGTTGATTTACAGCGCTTTGGCGTCACGGCAAATTATGGCTCAGAGCGCGGGAAATGCGCGTATGCAAGAGATCGCAGGGGCGATTCAGGAAGGTGCGGCGGCGTATCTGGCGCGGCAATATAGAGCGATTGCGGTTGTTGGCACGGCGGTGGCCGGGCTTTTGTATTTGCTGCTTGGTTGGCATGTGGCGATTGGTTTTATTATCGGTGCATTTTTATCGGGGCTGGCCGGTTATAACGGGATGCTTGTTTCTGTTAAGGCGAATGTGCGTACCACGCAAGCGGCAACGGAAAGTCTTGGCAAGGCCCTGAATGTGGCGTTTAAGGCTGGCGCCGTGACCGGGATGCTGGTTGTCGGGTTGGGTCTGCTTGGTGTGACAGGATATTATCTGTATTTGCGTTACAGTCTGGGTTTGAGCGGCCTTGAAGGTGAGGCCGCGATGAGCGCGACGCGTCATGTTCTGGAAGGGCTGGTGGCTCTTGGCTTTGGGGCGTCGTTAATTTCGATTTTTGCGCGTTTGGGTGGAGGAATCTTTACCAAGGGCGCGGATGTCGGCGCGGATCTGGTGGGAAAAGTTGAGGCGGGCATTCCTGAGGATGATCCACGTAATCCGGCGGTAATTGCCGATAATGTCGGTGATAATGTCGGTGACTGTGCCGGAATGGCGGCGGATTTGTTTGAGACCTATGCCGTGACCGTGGTGGCAACGATGTTGATTGCGTTTAGCACGTTTGCTCCGGGGGCGGTTGAGCATATGATGGTTTTGCCACTCTTTATTGGTGCGATCTGTATTTTAGGTTCTGTGGCCGGGACGTTTTTTGTGCGTCTTAATGAGCAAAAAGAAGGTAATGATACAAGCATTATGCGGGCGCTTTACAAGGGCTTTGCGGCGAGTGCAATTTTTTCGGCGTTGTTGATTGCTGTGGCATTGGCGAATATCGGTGTTGATATGGCTGTGCCTTTGGTCGATGGCGGCGTTGTTACTCTTGTGGAGTTGTTTTTGTGCGTTCTTACCGGATTGGTTGTTACGGGGCTGATTATCTGGATTACGGAGTATTATACTTCGACAGACTATCGGCCTGTGCGCACGATTGCGAAGGCGTCGATGACGGGGCACGGGACCAATGTGATCCGCGGATTGGCGATTTCCATGGAGGCAACTGCGTGGCCGGTGCTGGTGATTTGTGGCGGGATTTACGTTGCTTATGATCTGGCGGGATTGTATGGCATTGCGATTTCTGCAACTTCAATGCTTTCACTGGCCGGGATGGTTGTGGCGCTTGATGCCTATGGTCCGGTGACTGACAATGCGGGCGGAATTGCCGAGATGGCGGATCTGCCTGAGGGCGTTCGCAATACGACGGATGCGTTGGATGCGGTCGGCAATACAACGAAGGCTGTAACAAAGGGCTATGCGATTGGCAGTGCCGGTTTGGCCGCGTTGGTGCTTTTCGCCGGTTATACGGAAGAAATTGCGCATTATCTGCCGGAGCTGGCCGACATTCGTTTTGATCTGACTGATCCGTATATTGTGATCGGTTTGTTTCTGGGCGGGTTGTTGCCGTATTTGTTCAGTGCGCTGTCGATGACGGCAGTGGGGCGCGCGGCGGCTTCTGTGGTTATTGAGGTGCGCAGGCAGTTCAAGGAGATTCCGGGTATCATGGAAGGCAAGGCCAAGCCGGAATATGGTACGGCTGTAGACTTGCTGACCAAAGCGGCGATTGGTGAAATGGTTGTGCCATCGCTCTTACCTGTATTGGCTCCGGCTGTTTTGTGGGTTGTCATCTATAAGGTGACGGGCGACATGGCTGCGGCATTCCAATGTCTGGGGGCAATGTTGCTCGGGACGATTGTAACCGGTATTTTTGTGGCAATTTCCATGACGGCCGGTGGCGGTGCGTGGGACAATGCCAAGAAATATATTGAAGACGGTAATTATGGCGGCAAGGGCTCCGATGCTCATAAAGCGGCTGTGACGGGCGATACTGTTGGCGATCCGTATAAGGATACGGCCGGGCCGGCGGTGAATCCGTTGATCAAGATTGCCAATATCGTGGCGATTTTGCTGGTAGCGATTGTGGCGAAATTCGCTACTGGTTCTTAAGCGTTCAGCCTATAACAGAATTTAAGAAAGTCCCGCCGGTTTGGCGGGGCTTTTTTGTTGTATTATTGCTCGCCAGTTTGCGGGTTGAATTTACCCAGATTCCCGAGAAATTGCTGCATAACAGTCGTCTCATTACCGTGGGTTGGGGTTTTTTCTCGTGCATAAGGGATGTTCATGCGCTCGCGGTCGATGTCCTGAATGGCTTCGACAAAGCCTTCCTCATTAAAGGCGACCAAGATGATCCGTTCTTCCACAACCTGAGGGTCGAGAATGCCTCGTTTTTCGGTTTTCTGACCGATGTAATACCAGACATTGGGATCGAATGTTGACTTGCTGGTTGGTGAGCCGAGATTGCGCAAGACATCGGAGCGTGTGCTTTCGTGCGGCGTGATTTGCTGCATCTGAAAATCTTCGACCATGTTGCCGCGCTGGGCGACCATGGGGGTGCAGGCGCTTGTTCCAAGTGTTAGAATCGCAGCTGAAAGGAGAAGCGTTTTTTTCGATATTTGAAGAATCATGGCTGTATCTTTTTATGTTTCATGGGTGGAGATTTATACTATAGTGCGCGCTGAAAAAAAAGAAAACTTATGCTTGCTGAAATGCTTCACCTTTTAATGAGAAGAAATCCATGTAAACAAATGACTCGCGATGTGTATGCGAATGTCTTGGTTTGTGTGCGTCAGCCTAAATTTTATGAAAAATACGGCGTTCCAGATACGTTTGACGGACGGTTTGATCTGATGGTGCTGTTCATTTTTTTGGTTTTCCAGCGGATGCTTGAGGAAGGGCGCGATGAGGCTCTGCACTTTAACCAAGCGCTGTTTGATGTGTGTTTTGAGGATATGGATCAAACATTGCGTGAAATGGGGATTGGCGATATGGGGGTGCCGAAACATATGCGTAAGATGATGAAAGCATTTAACGGGCGGATGCATGCTTATGAACAGGCTTTGACGGATGGGGATTTGGCGGCGGCGTTGCGCAAGAATTTGTATGGCAGCGCGGTGGAGGCAGACGAGAAAAAGATTGCCAAAATGGAGGTAAAAGCGTTAGAAATTCTGGCATTTTTAAAGATACAGGATATGGATGCAATTTTGTCGGGTAAAATTGCGTTTGAGAAGGAATAAGTGAGATGTCAAAAGCGCCGAAAAGAATTTTAGAGACTGAGTGGTCGCATTTGTTTGATGTGGAGGCGATGAACAAGGCTGAGGAGACTTTAACGATTGCCCCTGATGCGTTGGCGTGCGGGCGATTGAGCCAGCGTTTGGGTGTGGAGAGTGTAGATGCTTTGGAGGCTGATATTCGGGTTTCGCACCATGCCGGGGAGATGAGCTATTACATCAAAGGCCAGATTCGCGCCGATGTTACGCAGGCTTGTGTAGTTACTTTGGAGCCGGTGCATAGCCATATTGAGGATGATTTTGAGGCTTGGTACGCGGACCCGGAAGTGGCGGTGTCTATTACCAAGGCGCGTCATGAGAAGTTGAACGAAAAAGGACATGGGGAGCTTCCGATTTTGGATGAGAAGGATGATCCGGAAGCCTTGATTGAGGGCAAAATTGATCTGGGGGAGTTGGTAACGCAATATTTATCTCTTTCTATTAATCCGTATCCGCATGCAGAAGGTGTTGAATTTGAAGAGCTTGAGCGGAAAATGGGAGCTTTAGAGGAAGATGATTTGGTAAAAAATCCGTTTGCGGCGTTAAAAGATTGGAAAGATAAGATTTCTGGCAGTGAAAGCTAAGTCTTGTTCCTAAGCGAAAGAAAATCCTTGCGTTGGGAGGGCAAAGGCTGTAAAAAACGCGCTCAAGTTACTTAAAAGGATAAGAGCTATGGCTGTTCCAAAAAGAAAAACAACAAAGTCTAAGCGTAATATGCGCCGTGCGCATGATGCTTTATCAACTGAGAATTGGGTTGAAGATGCCAATACGGGTGAGCCGAAGCGCCGTCACCATATCGATTTGAAGACCGGTACTTATAAAGGTAAGCAGGTACTTGAAGCGCGCGATTAGGGTCGAGCTTTAAAGGGCTGGCTTTTGTCTGCAAATATTGTCAAAATTGGAAAGCCCTTTCATGAGGGCTTTTGCTTTATCTGAATATCAAGGATTGTTTTCTTGTCTCGTTCGCGAATTATAGCATTGGATGCCATGGGCGGCGATTATGGCCCTGAGAGTGTTATTCCAGGGGCGGTGTTGACGCTGAAGGCGCATCCGCAGCTTGGATTTATACTGTTTGGGGATGAGGGGCAGATTGGGCCGCTTTTGGACAGAGAGTCTGCACTTAAGGCTGTGAGCACGGTTGTTCATACGGAGCATAAAATTCTGAGTAATGAGAAACCTTCGGCTGTCTTGCGGAAGAGCAAGGGGAGTTCGATGCGTCTAGCGATTGAGGCTGTTAAAGAGGGGCGCGCGACGGCTGTTGTGTCTGCGGGCAATACGGGGGCTTTGATGGCGCTGGCGAAGATGGTGCTTACCCCTTTGCCCGGAATTCACCGTCCAGCGATTGCCAGTATTTTTCCGACGCGCCAGAGTGATACGATTATGCTGGATCTGGGAGCAAATGTGCTTGTGGATGCAGAAAATCTGGTGCAGTTTGCGGTTTTGGGCGCTGTGTTTGCTAAATTGCACAAGAATGTGGCTCAGCCGAGTGTGGGGCTGCTTAATGTGGGCTCGGAAGAAATGAAGGGGCCTGATCATGTGCGGGAGGCTGCGGCGATTCTGAGCGAGGTTGAGTTTCCGGGGCATTACTATGGTTTTGTTGAAGGCGATGATATTACCAAAGGCACGGTTGATGTTGTGGTCAGTGATGGGTATGCGGGGAATGTTGCTCTGAAAACGGCGGAAGGCGTGGGGAGTTTGACTACGCATTTGTTTAAAAAGAATGTGATGCGCGATCCTTTAGGGATTTTGGGGAGCATGGTGGCGTATTTTGCGCTGAAACGTTTTCAGCATCAGGTAGATCCGCGCCGCTATAACGGCGGGGTGTTTTTGGGCTTGAACGGTTTGTGTGTCAAAAGCCACGGGGGGTGTGACGCGCTGGCGTTTTCTTCTGCGGTGAAGCTGGCTGCGGAATTGGCGGAGCAGGGTTATGTCGAGATGGTCGGGCGCGAGATTGAGTGTTTGTCAGAACAGAATTTGCTTATTGAATAGGGACGTTTTTTGTGAGTGAAGATAAAAATACCAAAAAGCAAAGTAATAAAAAGAAGCGTAATATTTATTATGCTCTGGTTGGCTGTTTTGCTGGTATGGTTGTCGCATTCTTTTTAAAAGACACACCCTTTGCCTATTTGGTGGCTGTCTTGTTTCCGGTCTTTTTTATATATGATGTTTTGGGTGGGGTCCTTGGAACTAAGTCTTTGATTGGCAAAGAGCGTAAGAAAGAATGGTCCTTTGCTAGAATAGAGCTTATTGTGACTGGTTCTTTCTATATAGGATTTATGCTGCTGTTTACAATTTTGAAAATGTTATAACCTCTGAGAAAAAGAACAATGTCGTTACGCTCCATTATAAAATCAACAGGCGGCTATCTTCCGGAGAAAATCCTGACCAATCAGGATTTGGAGAAGATGGTGGATACGACCGACGAGTGGATCACGCAGCGCAGCGGTATTAAATCCCGGCATATTGCAGCGGACGATCAGACGACGGCGGATTTGGCTACCTTCGCCGGGCGTGCGGCTTTGGAAGCTTCCGGGCTTGAGCCGGGCGAAATTGATGGTGTGATTGTGGCGACAACGACGCCGGATCAGACATTTCCGGCGGTGGCGGTGAAGGTGCAGGCGGCTTTAGAGATTCCAGCCGGGCTGGCTTTTG
Organism: Rhodospirillales bacterium; assembly: GCA_023898785.1. Taxonomy (NCBI): domain Bacteria; kingdom Pseudomonadati; phylum Pseudomonadota; class Alphaproteobacteria; order Rhodospirillales; species Rhodospirillales bacterium. Next base: position 454,852 of record CP060239.1, read on the forward strand.
ATGTGCAGGCGGTTTGTAGCGGCTTTATCTATGCGTTGGCAACGGCGGATAATTTTATTAAATGCGGGCAGGCGCGGCGCATTCTGGTGATTGGCGCGGAGAAGCTTTCTTCTATTGTTGATTGGAATGACCGGACGACGTGCGTTTTGTTTGCTGACGGGGCCGGGGCGATTATTCTTGAAGGGCAGGAGAGTGCGGACGATATTTCCGCGCGCGGCATTCACTCCACACATCTTTATGCTGATGGCACGCTTCGTGATTTGCTGTATACCGATGGCGGGCCGTCAAGTACAGGGAGCGCGGGGCATATCGTTATGCAGGGGCGTGAAGTGTTTAAATATGCCGTGTCTTTTATGGCTGACGTGGTGAATGAAGCGCTGGAAGAGAATAATATTACCGCTGATCAGATCGATTGGCTGGTGCCGCATCAGGCCAATATCCGCATTTTAGAGGCTACGGCGAAAAAGCTGGGGTTGCCCATGGATAAGGTTGTGACGACGGTCGATCATCATGGGAATACGTCGGCGGCGTCCATTCCTCTGGCGTTGGATGAAGCCGCCGCCGACGGGCGGATCAAGCAAGGGGATCTTTTGTTGCTGGAAGCAATGGGTGGTGGTTTGACCTGGGGCAGCGCTCTGGTGCGTTTCTAAGTCTTGATCCTGCTGGTGCATTCTTAAGTCTTTAGGCTAGCCCTTTGAAGAAGAATCATTTTTTGGGGTTAAGTTCTTTCCAAATATTGACGCGCTGGTTTTAGGTCGTTAGTCTGAGCTTATTCATGAATTTGGAGTAGAAATCGATGGACAATCGTACGATTACACGCGCGGATCTGGCTGAAGCCGTTTACGAAGAAGTTGGATTATCACGTAATGAATCATCTGATCTGGTGGAAGCTGTGATCGATGAAATTTCCGATGAATTGGTGAAGGGCGAGAATGTAAAAATTTCATCCTTTGGCAGTTTTTCTGTTCGGGAGAAGGGTGAGCGGATTGGCCGCAATCCCAAAACCGGTGTTGATGTTCCGATTTCACCACGTAAAGTTTTGGTGTTCCGGGCGTCTCATGTATTGAAAGACCGCATTAATAGTGGCGAGTAGTCAATTATAGTTAAATAGTCATAAGGAATTTTAGGTATGAATCAGGTCTATTCGCAAAAAGGTCCAATTGTTGAACGCGATGAGCAGGCGGAGGATCTTGCGCATGAAACGGCTGAAAAAATTACCGGTCCTTTGACAGGAAAAGAAGTGGAGCGCGGCCCTGTTAAGCAGCCTAAAACGCGTAAATCGGCTTCTGCGTTTCGGACGATTAGTGAAGTAGCGGATATTCTGGATGTGCAGCAACATGTGTTGCGGTTCTGGGAAACTAAATTTTCGCAAATTCGTCCACTCAAACGTGGCGGCGGGCGGCGTTATTATCGTCCCGAGGATCTGGAGCTTTTGAAGCGGATTCATCATTTGCTTTATACGGAAGGTTATACAATCAAAGGCGTGCAGAAGCTTTTGAAGGAAAAGGGTAAGGCCGGTTTGTTGGAAGACAAACCCGAAGCGCAAAATAATAATGAGCCAAGCGTGAGCGCGTCTGTGAAGGGACAGCTTGCGATGGGGATGTCTTCGAAGCAGCGCAGTGCTTTGCAAAATATGGTTAATGAACTTAAAGAACTTCGTAAAATACTTAAGTCTGAATAAGGCTTGAGGGCTGTGGCTCCTGGTAATTCGCGTTTGCTTTTTCCTGAGCAATCATATAGAAAAATCATTTGCAAGTTTTGGCCATGATCGGAGTGTAGCGTAGCTTGGTAGCGCGTTCGGCTGGGGGCCGAAAGGTCGTGGGTTCAAATCCCGCCACTCCGACCATTTTTTGCATAGCACTCAACTTAATGTAAAATGGGTGTGTTTTATCGGCGGGCTGTAGCGCAGTCTGGTAGCGCGCTTCGTTCGGGACGAAGAGGTCGGAGGTTCAAATCCTCTCAGCCCGACCATCCACTTTTATTTTGTGTTTTCTTGGTTTTTTGATGGCTATAGCTATGGTTTTTGCTCTTGGACATATTAAGATTGAAGATCCGGTGTTCCTGGCGCCGATGTTGGGTATTTCGGATTTGTCGTTTCGCCGGATTGACGATTTTTTTTGAAGCAGGAGAAAGGTTGGCGGCATGATTTTTGTTTATGTGACATATCCATCTGAACAGGATGCAGCGAAAATATCCAAAGCTTTGCTGGAGGACAGGCTGGTGGCGTGCGCGAATATATTTCCAGCGCATCGTTCGCTGTATTGGTGGGAGGGGGTTATTCAGGATGAGACTGAGGTGGCGGTAATTTATAAAACGCGCCGGGAGTTGTTTGAGCCTGTTGAGAAGGCGATTAAGAGTAAACATTCTTATGATGTGCCCTGTATTGTTTCTTTGCCGGTGGAAAAGGCGCAGCAGGATTTTGTGAGCTGGATGCGGGAGCAGGTTCGAACTTAAGATATTGGTATAATAATACCGTAATTTTATCCTTCTGTTTTTATTCATTTTTATTGACATGTCGGTGTATTTGCGCGATAACCACCCGACTTTTTCAATAAGGAATAAAATTATGAGCAAAACTACATCTGCAAAACCCACAGAAGTCGAGAAAAAGTGGATCATTGTTGATGCACAGGATGTTGTGCTGGGCCGTTTGGCCAGCATCATCGCGCTTCGTTTGCGTGGAAAGCATAAGCCAAGTTATACGCCGCATGTTGATGACGGCGATAACGTGATCGTGATTAATGCCGAGAAGGTGCGCTTGACGGGTAAGAAACGTGAAGATGACATCTTTTACTGGCATACAGGTTACCCTGGTGGGATCAAGCAGCGCAGTAAGGGGCAGATTCTCGATGGTCAGCATCCTGAGCGCGTTATTGAGAAGGCCGTGCAGCGAATGTTGCCGAAAGGGCCTTTGGGCTATAAGGTTTTCAGCAATCTGAAAGTCTATGCCGGTAGCGAGCATCCGCACGAGGCGCAAAAGCCTGAAGTGTTTGATGTTGCATCACTGAACCCCAAGAATAAGAGAGGCTAAGCGATATGGCCAAGAAAGAAACTGAAAAGAAAGACGAAGCTGTGAAAGATCTTAAAGATTTGGGCGATGCTGTGAAAGTTGAAGATGTCAAAGCTGAAGCTTCTGCAGCGGATAAAAAGCCTGAAGAAGCGCCTGCAAAGCGTGTGCAAAAGCTGGATAAGCAGGGTCGCGCTTATGCGACCGGGCGCCGGAAAGATGCTGTGGCGCGTGTCTGGATCAAGCCCGGTAGTGGTAAAGTGACCGTGAATGGTCGTGACCAAGCAACTTATTTTGCGCGTCAGACGCAGCGTTTAATTTTGAATCAACCGTTCCTGATTGTGAACAGCGTTGGCAAGTTTGATGTAGTTTGCACTGTGAAGGGCGGCGGTTTGTCCGGTCAGGCGGGCGCTGTACGTCACGGGATTTCCCGCGCGCTTGAGAATTTTGCCCCTGAAATGCGTCCGGCCTTGAAAAAAGCTGGTATGATGACCCGCGATGCGCGGATTGTTGAGCGCAAGAAGGTTGGCAAGCACAAAGCGCGTAGAACGAAACAATGGGCTAAAAGATAATAAATTTGCTCGTACGCTGCGTTATCCTGCGGTCTCGGTGTGCTCACGTATTTTATATACGCTCCGCGCACCTCGCCTTGGATGCCTAGCGTACAAACAAATTGTATTACTTTTACGCTTTATAAGAATTTGTGATCTCCTCTACCAAAGTTCACAAAACAAGAAACGCTCCGGGTAATCTTAATGATTTTTCGGGGCGTTTTTTGTACGTTTACCGGTTATTATAGGTCCCGACCCTAGTTGCTTTTTACCTGCACATAACGTCCCGGGGCGGGTTCGATGGGTGCTTTTATATGGCGGGCTTCGACCTGGCCGCCGGCGTAGTGTTTGATCCATTCCTGCCAGTGTGGCCACCATGATCCGGCGGTTTCTTCAGCATTTTTAAGCCAGTCTTCGGGGCTTTTCGGTGTGTCGTTTGCGCTCCAGAAACAATATTTTTCTTTTGACGGTGGGTTGATAACCCCGGCGATGTGGCCGGAGGCGGCCAGCGTAAAAGTTTTTGGACCGCTCAACATTTGTGTGGTTTCGTAAGTCGCTTTCCACGGGGCAATGTGATCTTCTTTCGTGGAAAGGAAATAGGCCGGGGTTTTGACCTTGCTTACGTCAATTTTTATGCCGTCAATTTCGATGCCGCCGGGGTGGCTGAGCAAATTGTCGCGATACATGTTTTGCAAGTAAAAGCTGTGCATTTTGGCAGGCATATTGGTGGAGTCATCGTTCCAATACAGCAGGTCAAATGGGAAAGGCTCTTTGCCCATCAGGTAGTTATTCACCACGAAGGACCATATAAGATCGTTAGCGCGTAGCAGAGAGAAGGTGCGTTGCAGTTCTTCTGCTTTGAGAACGCCGTGGCGACTCATCATTTCGATCATTTCATCAATTTGTTCATCATCCATGAACAGCTTCATATCGCCAGAATCCTGGAAGTCGACCAGAGTGGTCAGAAAGGTTGTAGAAGCGATGCGTTTTTCCTGTTTTTTGGCTTTGAGCCAGGCCAACGTTGTGGCCAGCAGCGTTCCGCCGAGGCAATAACCAACGGCGTTGCAGTCGGGTTCGCCGGTGATTTTTTTGATCTCATCGAGGGCGGCGATTAGCCCTTCGAACATATAGGCGTCGAAACCTTTTTGCGCCAATTTTGCATCAGGGTTGACCCACGAGATGCAAAAGACCGTATGGCCTTGTTCGACTGCCCAGCGGATAAAGGAGCTTTGTGGCTGGAGGTCCAGAATATAAAACTTATTGATCCAGGGGGGCACAATCAAAAGCGGGCGTTTGAATACGCCGTGCGTTTGCGGTTCATACTGGATCAGTTGCATCAGATCGTTTTCATAAACGACATGCCCGGGGGTGGTGGCTATGTTTTCACCGAGCTTAAAGGCGTCGTAATCGGTGGTGCTGATTTTGAGTTGCCCATTGCCGCGTGCAAAGTCTTCCTGCATGTTTTGTAAGCCGTGGACCAGATTCATGCCACCGGTTTGCAAGGTTTCTTTTAGGACTTCGGGGTTTGTCATGGCGAAGTTTGAGGGAGAGAGGGCATCCATCATCAGTTTGCTGGTGAAGGTGAGTTTTCTTTTTTCGTTTTCTGAGAGGCCTTCCGCGTTTTCGATATTTTGTTCTACAAAATTGCAAGCGAGCAGGTAGTATTGTTTTATAAAGTCGAAGAAGACGCTGTCATTCCAACTGTCATCACGGAAGCGGCGATCGCTTTTTTGCGGTTTAATTACGGGTTTGCTTTCTTGTCCCCACATTTTGTTCATGCTGGATTGCCAGAGCTGGGCTTGTTTTTGTGCATAGGTTATTTGCAAATCCCAGAATTTTAGTGGGTCTGTGGCCATTGCGTTTATAAGGTGTGCGCCGGCGCTTCCAACATTCATCGGGTCGGGATCAAAAGAGGGAAGTTCTGCCGAGGGGGGTGTTTGCCCCATTTTTTGCAGCATATCCATGAAGAGCGGCTGGGATTGCTGGTAAGCATTCATCAGGGCTTGCGACAGGGCGACGGGATCGGGGAGCGTTTCGATCTGTCGCTGAAGTGCTTTTCGCGCTGCGGCATTGTTGTCGTTTTGGGGCGCTTTTTGTGCGTTTTTATTTTTGGACATGTTGTAATCGACCTGAACCATTGTCTAACCATTTTTGATTAAGTGGATGAGAACGCAGCAAAAATAAAGGGCAATATAGCGGAAATAATGCTGAAAAGCGATAAAAAAATGCTGCATGATTCGCGAGGGGCGCCGCGAAAATACCGGGGGTAAAAATAGCTTTTGGGTTCAGCGGGCTTGTAAAAGGGCGAGAAATTTCTGATCATGATTTCATTGTTTAAGTTTAGAGTTTACTGATTAAATTTATGATGCAGCATCGCTTTTATCTTTCCCGTTTTCTTTGCATATCTTGTGCCAGTTTTGCACTGGTAGGGTGTTCATATTTCAACACGGAACCGGGGAGGCCGATTTTAGAAATGCCTCAATCTGAGGAAGTGGTTGAATACTCGGATCGATTTGTTGATTTGTCATCGGTTGTTTATGAGAACACGGGCGGGCGTGTACAGCTTTTTGATCTGGATGAGCACGTGCCTGCTCCTGCTTACCAGCCTGTTGCCTCGGTAGAGATGGATGCAATGGAAATTGCGCCTGCGACGGTTATGCCTGTTGGGCAGGTTTATGCCACAATGCCTTTTGGCTCTATTGTTTCCGCTGATCCGAGTGTAGAGATTTTCCCGTTTGAAGACATGACACCTGTGCCTGTAAGTGCGCAAATGGCGCGGCCTTACGCTTCGTCTTTACGCGGCGAAGGTTATGTTGCGGTTGGTGCGTCTGATCGTGACACGGTGGTTGTGTATTTCGGTCATGATTCTGCAACGCTGAACCAAAAGGGTTTGGCGAAAGTTTCCAGAGTGGCTGAAGCGTTTAATGCGGCGTCGGGGATCGGGCTTACGGTTGAGGGGCATGCGAGCGTGATGGCAAATTATAATTCGGCAGCGCAGCGTAAGGTTGTTAATCTTAAAATTTCTATGGATCGGGCGTTTGCTGTGGCACGCGCATTGATTGATAAAGGTGTTCCTGCGGACTTTATCCGGGTGATGGCGTGGGGTGATGCAAAGCCTGCTCAAAATCTGGATGGAAAAACACCAGAAGAAGCAGCGCGGCGGGTTGAAATTTCTCGTTAATTGCTTCACGTATAGATTTAATAAACAATTTGAAAGGTTGAGATGATGGCTGGAGCAGAGCAAGCGCCGTTGCGTTTGGGAATAGCCGGGCTGGGGACAGTCGGGGTCGGTGTGGTTAAGATTATTCAAGTGCACGGTGATTTGCTTGCGCGCCGGGCCGGGCGGCCTGTGAAGATTATGGCTGTGAGCGCGCGCGACGCGAATAAAGATCGTGGTGTTGATTTGTCAGGATATGCGTGGGTCGATAATGCATTGGCGTTGGCTGGGCGCGCAGATATCGATGTGATCGTTGAACTGATCGGCGGTAGCGACGGCACGGCGAAAGAGCTTGTAGAGCGCTCTTTGGCCACAGGGAAGCATGTGGTGACAGCCAATAAGGCATTGCTCGCGCATCATGGTGCTGCTTTGGCACAGTTGGCGGAAGAAAATAACGTTGCCCTTACATATGAAGCGGCCGTGGCGGGGGGCGTTCCAATTATCAAGGCCATGCGTGAAGGGTTTGCGGGAAATGCTATTCATGCGGTTTACGGCATTTTGAACGGAACATGCAATTATATGCTTACGGCGATGCGTGAGACGGGGCGCGATTTTGATGTGATCTTGAAAGAGGCGCAGGAGGCCGGGTATGCGGAAGCCGATCCGAGCTTTGATATTGACGGGATTGATGCGGGGCATAAGTTGGCGCTGCTTTCGGCGATTGCCTTCGGTGTGCGGCTTGATTTTGAGAATTTGAAGATTGAGGGTATTCGCAAGATTACGGCGGATGATATTGCGGCGGCTGACGAGCTTGGCTACCGAATCAAGCTTCTGGGGATTGCAAAGCGTTTAAATGGGCAGGTGATGCAGGTTTTGGAGCCTTGCCTTGTACCGCGCTCTAACCCTCTTGGCATGGTTGAAGATGTGTATAATGCGGTCTATGTCGATTGTGATGCGGCCCAGACATCGTTGCTGACCGGTAAGGGTGCGGGGGAAGGGCCGACGGCTTCGGCGGTAATGGCTGATATTGTTGATCTGGCGCGCGGGCACGTTATTCCCGCTTTTGGTGTGCCTGCTCAGGCTCTTGAGGTGGCAAACTGGATGCCGATTGACGACATACGCGGCATGTATTATCTGCGGTTGCAGGTGCTTGATAAGCCTGGTGTTCTGGCGGATGTTTCGGCGATTTTGCGTGATTATGGCGTTTCGGTTGAGGCGATTATTCAGCGTTGCCGCGACCCGCATCAGCCGGTGCCGCTGGTTCTGACCACGCATGAAGTGCGTCATGGCGATATGCAGGCGGCATGTACGGCGTTTGGGAAATTGGAGACGGTTGTTGATGAGCCTTGCTTGATGCGGATTGAGACGTTAAGTTAGGGCGCGCTAATAGAAGGGTATAATTATGACGCAAGTACGGAAAGCAGAAAACATGGCCGAACTCGATAATCTTATGGGTAGAAATCTTGCGCTTGAGGTGGTGCGGGTGACTGAAGCGGCGGCGCTGGCGGCTTCGAAGCTCGTGGGGCGCGGCGATAAGGTTATGGCTGATCAGGTGGCGGTGGATGCGATGCGCGATGCGTTCAATGGCTTGCATATTCGTGGAACGATCGTTATCGGCGAGGGTGAGCGCGATGAAGCGCCGATGCTTTATATCGGTGAAGAGGTTGGTGATGGGCATGGTCCTGAGATTGATATTGCGCTTGATCCTCTGGAAGGCACAGATATTACTGCGGCTGGCGGGCCGAATGCACTGGCTGTTGTGGCGATGACGGATAAGGGTGGTTTTTTGAATGCGCCCGATACGTATATGGACAAGATTGCGGTCGGGCCGGGGATTGATCCGAATATTTTGGATCTGGACGCGCCGATTGGTGATGTGTTGGTCAGGCTGGCCAAGGAAAAAGATGGCGAAGTGAATGATTTGAATGTGTGTATTCTTGATCGTCCGCGTCATGTGGATTTGATCAGGGATGTGCGCACTGCCGGGGCGCGGATTACGTTGATTGGTGATGGTGACGTGAGCGCGGTGATTGCGACGACTGATCCGGATACCGGTATTGATATGTATGTTGGCAATGGCGGTGCGCCTGAGGGCGTTTTGGCGGCGGCGGCGTTGCAGTGCATTGGCGGTTCAATGCTGGGGCGTTTGGTCTTCCATACGGATGTTGAGCGTGAGCGGGCGGCTAAATGGGAGATTACCGATCTGGATAAGATATACACAACTGATGATCTGGCCAAGGGCGATAATGTGATGTTTGCGGCCACAGGCGTGACGGACGGAACTATGCTGCGCGGCGTGCGGCGCTATCCTGGCGGCGCGAAGACAAGCTCGATCATTATGCGTTCGAAGTCGGGGACAGTGCGCCGGGTTGAGGCGACGCATAATTTACGCCGTAAGACGTGGCTAAAATCTATTTAAGCGGCATCACATTCCGGTTTTGAATGAAACTGGTGGGCAATAGCCACTTTGGGAATGTTGTTGGATATGTCTTTTTCTTCTGCAAGACTTAGCCAGTGTTTTTTTGCTTCTATTTTAAAGGTTATAGCTGTGGCTTGGTTTTGTTTAGGGCGCTTTGAGTTCTGCATTGGTGTAGAAAGTCGTACACCGTTTTCGTAGTTTCTGCTGGTTAGAGCTGTACATACTTTAGCGATTTCATCAGACGATGTTTGTGTGGAGAAAAAGATAGTCAGGGCGCGGGGTGTCGTGGTCATAATATTGTTTCCGTAATGATTTTTGGGTTTTATAGCTATATTTATATGAAAAATCAATATTTTTTTGCCTTTAATTTATGTCCATCCATGTTTATTCGTGGTTAAATCTTTTTTATGGAATCTTTGTCTTTGAATAAAGCGCATTGGGTGCGGCCGGATGTTGATTTGGGCGCTGTGGAGCGCGTTGCGCGGGCGTATGATTTGCCGGAGGTGGTTGCGCGGATGCTTTTGCAGCGCGGTGTGGAGCCTGATGATATTCCCGGTTTTTTGAATCCCACTTTGCGGGAGCATTTTCCTGATCCGTTTGCGATGGCGGATATGGGTGGGCTAGCGGAATTTGTTGCCGAGGCTATTCAAGATGGCCGCAAGATTGCGATTTTTGGGGATTTTGACGTGGATGGGGCGACGTCTTCGGCGCTGCTTTATCGTTTCCTTAAACATTGCGGGGTGGAGGCACCGATTTATATACCCGACCGGCTGACCGAAGGTTATGGGCCGAATGTCGAGGCGTTACGGTCACTAAAAGACGCAGGCGCGGAGATTGTGTTCTTGCTGGACTGTGGAACGACGGCGTTTGATGTGGTACAGGCAGGGGCCGAGATGGGGCTGGAGATTCTGATTTTGGATCATCATGAGGCGGAAACGGACTTGCCGCAGGCGCGTTATGTGATCAATCCGAAGCGCAAAGACGATGCAGCGGGGCTGGCGGTGTTGGCGGCGGTCGGCGTGACATTTATGGCCTGCGTGGCGATCAACAAGGTTTTGCGTGAGGCTGGTTTTTTTGCAGGTGATGAAGCGCCATTGAAGTCATGGCTGGATATTGTGGCGTTGGGCACGGTGTGTGACATGGTGCCGTTGACCGGGGTGAACCGGTTGTTGGTGCGTCAGGGGTTCGCGCAGATGCAGGCCAGTGAGAATGTGGGTTTGAATGCGTTGATTGAGGTTTCGGGCATTAAGGGTGGCATTGAGCCGTATCATGCCGGATTTGTGCTGGGGCCGCGGATTAATGCGGGCAGCAGAGTGCATAAATCGGATACGGGCGCGAAGTTGTTGTCTTGTGATGATCCGGGTGATGCCAGCGATATGGCGTGGTTGCTTAATGATTGCAATGACAAGCGCAAAGCGTTGCAGGTGGAGATGGAGCGTGAGGCGATTGCGCAAGTTGAAGCGCGGGGGCTTGATCAAAATCCGGTAATTTTTGTTTCAGGGGAAGGCTGGCATACAGGGCTTAGCGGTCTGGTGGCTGGGCGTTTGAAGGAAAAATACGGCAAGCCTGCTTGTGTGGTGGCATTTGTAAAAAATGAACGCGGTGAGATTGAAGGACGCGGTTCCGGGCGTTCTGTTTCCGGTGTGCATTTGGCCCGTGCCTTTATTGATGCGCGAAATGAGGGGATCATTGAAAAGGGCGGTGGGCATGCGATGGCCGGCGGTTTTACGATTGGTAGAGACCGGATCGAAGATTTTGAGGTGTTTTTAGACAAGCATATTGCCGGGCAGGTTGAAAGCGGGCAGAGCGCGGTTGAAACGGTCGTTGACGGTGTGCTTACGGTGCGTGGGGCGAAAACCGATCTGGTGCGGTTGGTGCATGATTTTGTTGGACCATTTGGACAGGAGGCGCCGGAACCTGTTTTTCTGTTTCAGAATGTACGAGTGCATAGTGCGGATGTGGTTGGTGAGACGCATATTCGGGTCATGATTTCGGACTGGGAAGGCGGTAGCCGTATGAAAGCCATGGCGTTTCGGAGCGTTGGCACGCCGCTTGGTGAAGCTTTGCTCAAGCAGGGAAAAGCGGCGTTTGATATTCTTGGTATGCTGAAAATTGATACTTGGGGCGGGCAGGAGAGGGTTGAGATGCATATCAAAGATGCGGCTTTGGCGCTTGAAATGCTTGCGGAAAAATTTGTTATGCTATAGTCTGCGCGTCTCTTTTAGAGGTGCATATATGCAGGAAAAACATCAAAAACGTCTTTATTTGGCCATTTTACTCTCGGAGAGTAGTCATATTTTTTGCTGTGTGTTGCCAACATTGTTCAGTCTGGTCAGTGTTCTGACGGGGCTGGGGTTGATGGTAGCGGTGCCGGGGTGGCTGGTTTCTTTTCATGATGTCATGCATGAATGGGAAGTGCCGATGATTATTGCCTCTGCAACTGTGGTGGCTTTGGGCTGGGCGCTTTATTTTTACAGCAAACACATTGATTGTCATGATACTGGGTGTTGTCATGAACCGTGCGGGCCGCGGAAGAGAACGGCGAATAAAATTCTGGTCGTGGCAAGCTTGCTACTGGTTTTTAATGTCAGTATTTATTTCGGGGTTCATCGTGGTGTGGATTCTCAAGATTTGGCTTCTGTGCATGAGCATTCTCACGAATAAACGTCTTCGGGGTTAAAAATGCGATTTACGTCAATGAATTTCATTTGACCTGAATTTGCATCTGCCTGCAGGTCGATTTCACGATAAAAACAGCTTTCGCGGCCAGTGTGGCAGCTGGCATCGGGGTTCATTTCAACACTGATCCACAGGCAGTCCTGATCGCAATCTGTTCGCATATGGATAATTTTTTGTGTGTTGCCGCTGCTTTCGCCTTTGTGCCAGAGCTTTTGGCGGCTGCGGGACCAGTAATGGGCCTGCCCCGTTTCGATAGATTTGCGGATGGCCTGTTCATTCATCCAGGCGAGCATCAGGACTTTGCCGGTTTTGGCGCTGGTGGTGATACAAGGGATCAGGCCATTGGCATCGAAGCGCGGGAGAAAGGTGAGGGTTTCTTCGTCTTGTTTTTTGTTGTTCATTTTTAAAATTCCTATCGTCGAAAACGGACCTTATCGACCCAGATTTGTTCATCATATTTGTAATATTTGCGATCTCCGGCTACGCGCGGGTCAGCATAGACACAATAAATATCTTGTGCTGTACGTCGTCCGGTAGTTTTTTTGATTCCCGAATCAAGAAACATTACTTTTGGGTAATCAACGTATTTGAGTTCAATATGCCTGCCGTTTACGGGGATATGACGAAGATCGCCTTGCCCCAGTTTGAGGCGCCCAGGGTTAGTAAGAGCCCACTTGCGGGAGTTTTTACAGATGGCGGCGGCGAGTTGGAGTTCGTTATAGATCTGAATCTGGTATTCTCTGCCGAAACGTGGTCCCAGGGTGATGTAAAGCAGAGCGAAGACAATTAATCCGGCCGGGATGAGGCGGGATTTTGACTGGTTTTTGAGCCATTTTTTAACGTTTTTGCTTTTCTCATTCATGTTCGAGATGTTTTTTGTCTTTGAATGTAGCGGGCTTCGTAAGCATTCCAGATGGCTTCTTCGCATTTGATTCCCTGGAGCTTGTAGATTTGTTGAAGGCCTGTTGGTGATTTGGGGTTGATCTCGGTTACGTAATTACCAATGACGTCGAGGCCTACAAAGACGAGGCCGCGGCGGACGAGTTCGGGTTTTAGCATGTTGCAGATTTCGCGGTCGCGGGGCGTGATTTTTCCGATGGCAGCGCTTCCGCCGGCTGCGAGGTTGGCGCGGGCATTGTTTTCTTGAGGAACACGGAGGAGGGCGGCGATGGGCTCACCTTCTACAACAATGAGGCGTTTATCACCTTTGCGGATTTCAGGCAGATATTTCTGTACGACGAAGGGTTCGGGGTGGAGGCGGCAGAACATCTCAAATACAGCCTGCAGGTTGGGATCGTTGGGTTTGATGTGGTAAACATCCATACCGCCAAAGCCATTGAGCGGTTTGAGGATGAGATTGGGATGTTTTTTTTGAAATTCACGAATTTTATCCAGATTGCGAGTTATCAGTGTTGGTGGAGCTAGTTCAGGAAAATGCGTGATTAACAGCTTCTCCGGAGATTCCCGTACGCCTGTCGGGTCATTCAGGATCAATGTTTGATCTGAAATATGGTCAAGGATGTGTGTGATTGTGTTGTAAAGAGATGGGTTATTAAAATCCTGCCGCATCAATATGATATCGAACGTTGTTAAATCTGTTTCTTCAAAGGCGCCAAGAGTGAAATACGCATCTTTTTTGCGTCGAAATTGCAGCGGTGCACAGGGTGCACTGAGCTTGCCATTTTTAAGGCTAAGTTCAAGTGGGGAGTAGTAAAAGAGTTTGTGGCCGCGCTTTTGTGCTTCAAGCCCTATGAGAAAGCTTGAGTCTTTCTTATAGTTCAGGCTTGCGGGATGATCCATTTGCAGGGCGACTTTTAATGACATCGGAATGGCTCTTTCGCTTGATTTACTGCGTAAAGTATAATAGCTAGGGTATTCATAACAAAAAAGCAAAAAATATATGTCATTTGAAGAGCTTGGCTTAAGCGAAAATATCTTAAAGGCGATTGCCGATTGTGGCTATGAAAAGCCGACTCCTATTCAGGAGAAGGCTATTCCGAATATCCTGATGATGCGCGATGTGGTTGGTTTAGCGCAGACAGGTACGGGCAAGACGGCGAGTTTTACGCTGCCGATGATTGAAATCCTGCATGGCGGACGGGCGAAGGCACGGATGCCGCGTTCGCTGATCCTGACGCCGACGCGGGAACTGGCGGCGCAGGTGGCAGAAAATTTTGATACGTACGGGAAGTATACCAAGCTTAGCAAGGCCTTACTAACAGGTGGGACATCAATGGGCGATCAGATAAAACTGCTGGAGCGGGGCGTTGATGTACTGATCGCGACACCGGGGCGGTTGCTGGATCTGTTTGAACGCGGTCAGATTTTGCTGACTGACATCAAGGTTTTGGTGATTGATGAAGCCGACCGGATGCTTGATATGGGCTTTATTCCCGATATTGAGAAAATTGTAAGTCTGGTGCCGTTTACGCGTCAGACGTTGCTGTTCTCTGCGACAATGCCGCCGGAAATCCGTAAATTGACAGAGAAATTTCTTAGCAGTCCGAAAGAGGTTTCGGTGGCACGCGCGGCGACAACGGCAAAAAATGTTGAGCAGTTTGTCGTACATACTGATCCGCGGCGTAAGAGAGAGGTCCTGGGAAAAATTATTGAGCAGGAAAATGTGCAAACGGCGTTTATTTTCTGTAATCGCAAGCGTGATATTGACGGGCTGGTGCAGTGGTTGAAGGGTAAACATTATAATGTGCGCGGGCTTCATGGCGATATGCCGCAGAAGATACGCACTGAGACGTTGGAAGCGTTTAAGAATAACGAGATTACGCTTCTGGTTTGTAGCGATGTCGCAGCGCGCGGACTCGATGTGGATGATTTGTCGCATGTATTTAATTTTGACGTGCCGATGAACGCGGATGATTATGTGCACCGGATTGGGCGTACGGGGCGCGCGGGTAAAGATGGGCGGGCATGGATGCTAGCAACACGGGCTGAGCAGAAATATCTCGATGCGATTGAAAAGCTGATTAAAGAGATCATTCCTGAAGGCGTTGTGGGTGGCTCTGGGCCTGCAAAGAAGGATGTTTCGAATGCCGACGGGGCTGAACGCGATGGACCTAAAGACAAGCCGCAGAAGTCTCGTGCTCAGTTCGAGTCTAATGTGGCGCGTAAGTCTGAGGAAAAAAGGGATAAACGCCTTGGAAAACCTGTTTCTAAAGGGTGTAAGCCACGCCGTGACGATGATCAGGGTGATGTTAAGGGGTTTGGTGATGAAATGCCGTCTTTTTTTGGTAAGGCGGAGTGATACGTCTTGACCTGAGCCTGTGGGCACGGGCACACTTAGGGAGCGAAGAAGAATAGGGTTACAGGCCTTTTTCATAGACCTTTAAGTCAAATATATGCGTAAAATTCTCATTGTTTCTGTTTTTTTGATATGTGCGCTGGCGAATGGTCCGGCGCGGGCCCAACTTCTGACCGGATATCAGCCGGTGGCGAGTGAGGTTGAGGTTTCAGGCGTGCCTGAAGCTGAGGCTGCTGTGCCTGTTGAGGTTTATGTGCCGACGCCACGCGTTGTTCCAAAATCCTCAGCACCATTGAGGTTCCAGATTGCTTCTGCGTCTGGAGAGGGTTTTTCTTCGCAATATAGTCCGCTTTTAACACAAAGTTACGATCTTGAGAGAGGTGATTCCGCTCAGAGAGACGGTGAGGCGCCGGTGGATATTCAGGCGGACCAAATGTTGCGTGATGAGCTGAGCAATACGGTGAGTGCGTCGGGAGATGTGATGATTGTGCAGGCTGGACGGATTTTGCGTGCTGATGACGTGCTTTACGATCTTGGTATTGATCGGGTACAGGCTGATGGAAATGTCGTGCTGAATGAAGAAAATGGCGATATTCATTTGACGGATTATGCGGCTTATAGCAACGCCTTGCGCGATGGCGATGTGGAGCGTTTGCGCAGCGTGTTGAATGATGGTTCCCGTTTTACAGCGGAGCGTGGGCGTTTGGAGGGCGGTACAAAAATCACGATGGAAGGCGCAAGTTATACGCCATGTGAGCCTTGTGAAGAAAAGCCTGATCGTCCACCTGTTTGGCGCATTGTGGCTTCGGAAGTGGAGCATGATCAGGAGGTTCATCGCGTTTCTTACCGTCATGCACGCTTTGAGGCGCTGGGCGTACCAATTGCCTATACACCGTATTTTTCACATCCGGATGGTACGATTAAGCAAAAGAGCGGGTTTTTGTCTCCGTCTTTTGGATACAAAA
The DNA here is from genome assembly GCA_023898785.1 of Rhodospirillales bacterium. Classification (NCBI taxonomy): domain Bacteria; kingdom Pseudomonadati; phylum Pseudomonadota; class Alphaproteobacteria; order Rhodospirillales; species Rhodospirillales bacterium. Next base: position 470,886 of record CP060239.1, read on the forward strand.
GTGAACTCGGGGCTTTTGTTGAAAACAGTTATTATTGGGCGATTGCGCCTGATCATGATGCGACTTTTGGCTTGATGGCGATGACGAAGCAAGCGCCTTTGGGGCTGGCAGAGTATCGCAAGCGGTTGAAGGATGCATCGCTGGAGCTTAGCGGCGGAGTGACCTCTTCAGATCGGACGGACCGGACGGCGGGTCAGGATGTGGCAGAGGAGGATGAAATGCGCGGACATGTTTTTGCTGAAGGGCGATGGGACATTGATGAGAAATGGCGTGCGGGGATGAATGTTAATTGGGCCTCTGATGATCAGTATATGCGTCAATATGACTTTACCGATGAAGATGTGTTAAAGAATGAATTATATGCAGAGCGTTTCTCTGGCCGCGATTATGCGGCGGTGCGGCTGCTGTCTTTTCAGGATATTCGCATTCGTGAAACGCCGCTGGATCAGCCAGGTATTTTACCAGAAATGCTGGCGAGCTTTCAGGGGGAGCCGGGGGCTGTGCCTTGGGTCAAGGGACAGTGGTATGCGGACGCTTCCGCTTTGGGATTGCGTCGTGAAAGAGGCGAGCAGGATGTGCAGCGTTTGAGCGTTGGTAGTGGTTGGAAACGCCGCCTAGTGTCTGATTATGGATTGCTAACGCGAGTCGATGCGAATGTGCGTGGGGATGTGTATCATACTACCGATCGAGTGGTTGCGACGACTGCGTCTGGACGCAGTCGTTCGTCGACCGATACGCGGGTTTTTCCGCAATTTCATATGCAAAGCAGTTATCCGATGGCGCGTCCGTTTGAGCGATTTCAGGTCCGGGTTGAGCCGCTGGTGGCGTTTACTTTCGCGCCTAATCTAACGGGGGAGGACAGTATTCCTAACGAAGATAGTAATGATGTGCAGATTGATGCTAGTAATGTTTTTGAGTCTAATCGGTTTCCCGGTCTTGACCGGGTGGAAGATCGCAGCCGGGTTACTTATGGTTTGCGCAGCGGGCTTTTTGGTTATGAGGGGAGTTTTGGAGATGTGTTTTTGGGGCAGAGTTACCGGTTTGATGAGGATGATAATCCGTTTCCGGCCGGGTCTGGGTTAGAACGTCAGGAGTCCGATTATGTCGGGCAAATTTCTGCAAGTTATAAGGATATTTACGATCTGGATTACCGGTTTCAAATGGGGAGCAATGATTTGAATTCCAAACGCCATGAAATTGATGCAAACGCGGATTGGAATCGTTTTCGATTAAATGTGCGGTATTTGTATGCAGGTGAGCTCGAAGGCACCGATATTGAAGAAAGCCGGGAGCAGATTGACGCTTCGGCGCAGTTTTATTTTGATAAGGAGTGGCGCAGCCGTTTTGGAGCAACTCAGGATTTAGGGAAGGAGCCAGGTCTGCGTAAGGCTTTTGTAGGCTTGGATTATCTGGGGCAATGTTTATTCTGGTCTTTTACCGGAGAGCGGAATTTAACGCGGGATGCTTCCGGGGATAGTAGCACTGAAATTTTATTTCGTGTTGGCTTGAAAAACCTTGGTGAGTTTGAGGAGTCTTCTTTACGATCGGTTCATGAAAGTGGTGGTTGAAACCAGTCCCTTTTTGCGAATATGATGGCCATAATTCTTAAACCATAGACGTATCCAAATCCAGGAGTTTTCAGCACGTGAATATCCTTGTTGATCCCACAATCCATATGTGGTTCGGGCTGTTTATTACAGTTGCGGCTGTGGTTTCGTTTATGCGCGAAAAGGTTTCGATTGAGATTACAAGTCTAGCCGTGCTGACTGCCTTGTTGGTTTTTGGACAGGTATTTCCCTTGCCTGATGCGGCTGGAAAAAACCAGATTGATTCGACGGCGTTGCTTTCGGGGTTTGCCAATCCGTCCTTGATTGCCGTGCTTGCGCTGCTCGTCATGGGGCAGGGGATGATACAAACAGATTCCTTACGGATTTTGACGTCTATGTTTGCGAGATCAGGCGCTAAAGGCGGGTGGCTTACGATTTTTGCGTTGATGGTTTTTGTCTGTGTGATGAGCGCGTTTATGAATAATACACCGCTAGTCATTATCGCAATTCCAATTGTGCAGGTATTGGCGCATTACGTGGGCTTATCGGAAAGCCGTATTTTAATTCCGCTTAGCTATATTGCGATTTTAGGCGGGATGACGACGCTGATCGGCTCGTCCACTAACCTTTTGGTTTCCAGTGCGATGGAGGATTTGGGTTACAGTCCGCTTGGTTTCTTTGAGTTTGTCGTGCCGGGGGCGATGTTGGCTGTGGTCGGGTTTGTTTATGTATTTTTTCTGTTACCACGTTTTTTGCCGGATCGTGCGAACATGGTTAGAGATCTGGCCGGATCAAAAAAGGAATTTGTAGCGGAAATTGATGTTGCAGAAGATTCTAAGTTGATTGGTACGCAGTGTGTTGAGGGGCGTTTTCCAGGTTTGCCGGATTTGAATATCAAGCTTATTCAGCGCGGCGGCCATTTGATTCTTCCACCGTTTGAGGGGTATGCGATCGAAAGCGGTGATATTTTGATTATTTCCAGTACACGCGATAGTTTGACGGCTTTGCTGGCCCAGCATCCCGCGTTTTTGTTGTCTGAGGAGCAGGCGCAAGTTATGCAGAAAACTGCTGCGCAGGATATTGTTGAAGGCGATGAAGGGGGCAGTACGGGTAATGAAGTGGAAGCGCTGGAAACACGGGTTTTGGCGGAGGTTATGATTACGCCGGCTTCACGGTTGATTGATATGTCTTTGGAGCATGCGAATTTTCAGCGTCAGTTTGGGGTTGTTGTTCTGGGGATTCAGCGTCGGGCAAAGGTTGTGCGGCGGCGGTTGGGGCGTATTCGTTTGGAATCTGGCGATGTTTTGTTGGTTGCCGGTCCGCACAGCACAGTCAATGCTATGCGTGAGAGTACGGATTTTATTGTGCTTTCAGGATCAAAGCGTGATCTTCCTGTGTTGGGGAAAACGCCGATAGCTGCGGGGATTTTTATTTCTGCTATTGGGCTTGCGGCGGCTGGCTTGATTAGTATTCCTGTGGCAGCAATTGCCGGAGCAGCAGGTATGATTGCCACCGGATGTTTGAATATTCGTCAGGCGACGCGGGCGATTGATAGGAAGATTTTTCTGTTAGTTGGTTCTATGCTTGCGCTTGGTGTGATTTTGGAGTCTTCAGGTGCGGCGCGTTCAATTGCTGAAGGGTTGTTGACTTTGCCTTTTGTTGATACGCCGCTTTCTGTTTTAGCTGTGCTTTTTATTCTGGTGGCAATTGCGACTAATGTGTTGAGCAATAATGCGTGTGCGATCTTATTTACACCGATTGCCATGAATCTGGCAGGAAGTATTGATGTTCCGCCGGGGCTGAACTTTGATATTTCTCATCTTTTTGCTGTGACGGTGATTTTTGCGGCGAATTGTTCTTTTGCTTCTCCGATTGGTTATCAAACGAATTTGCTGGTTATGGGGCCGGGACATTACCGGTTCCGGGATTTTGCGCGTGCCGGTATTCCTCTTGTCCTGCTTTTGTGGGGTGCGTATATTTTTATCGTGCAATATTACTACGGACTTTAAAGTAGGCTTGGAATAAGCTTCGAAGAATATAGGTATCATGCGACTATCATCTTATAACCCTCAGGATCGTTATCGACGCCGCAATTCGGAGAGGATGGCCGGATTCATGGTTGTAATTGGCGTATTGCTGCTGGCTTTCGGGTTGGGGTTTTGGCTGGGGGGGCAAAATGCCGGGCAGCAGGAGTGGTTTTTGAGGACACGAAACGAAGCTTTGTTGAGTGAGCGTGAAACGTTGCAAGACAGTATTACGCAGTCACGAGCGGAGGCGCAGACGGCGCAGGCACGTTATAAGCAATTGCAGGAAGCTTACGAAGATATGTTGCCGGAGGGGCCTTTGCGGGATTTGGTGGCGCTTCTGAAACAGCAGCTTGATGAGGGGCGTTCTGCGGAGCGGTTGGAGTTTTTAATTCGGAGCGCTCGTCCGCCGCGTAATTGCAGCGAGCCGGAAACGAAACGTTTCGTGGTCATGAGCCCGGCTTATGATGGGCCGGAGAGTCAGATTAGTTTGGCTGAAGGGGCATTGATCGTGAAGGGAAAGGGGCGATCGGCGGTGAATGCGAGCGGGCAGCCTGAGGCGTGGTACGACCCTTCAAAGGAGGTTGTGATCGATTTTATTGTTGACGGGGCATTGATGAAAAGCAAAAGCGGTGTGATGCCGCTGCGTCATTCTGTGGTGGTAGAAAACCGTGAATATCGTCTGAACGTTGCGGAAGGGGCGCGTTCTTTTGCTAAAGTGACTTATGATAGTTGTGATTATCCCTAGAATCTTTAATCTCTTTCGGGTTTAATTCCTCGCCGTTTGCGGCGTAATCGTTATCGCGAGCGCAGCGAAGCGATCCAGTGCCACAAGAATAAATTCTGGATTGCTTCACCGCCTTTGGCGGTTCGCAATGACATGATACCTCGCCTCTTGGGGCGGGGGTGTTCATTCGGTTTTTGTGGCTGGAAACAGTGTGTCGATGAGCGGAGCGAAGTTTGGTTTGATTTTGAAGTCAAGTGAAAAGCTGTGTCCTTGCATTAGGTGTGGGTTTTTACCTTTGCCAAATACGCTGATATGGACATCATCGGGCAGCGCCCCTGACGCTTTGATTTCCAGAAGGTCGTAGTGGAAGTTTTCCAGTGCCAGTTTCATTGTTTCCTTTTCAAATTCTTCCATTTCCATGAGGTCGAACAAGGCGCCTTCTTTGAGTTTTAAGATTCCGACACCTTTATTTTTCAGGTAGAGATTATCGATTATGAGCTTGCCGTTTTCTTTATAAAGGATTGCGCTGCCTTCAAGGTAGCCTGCCGCGTTCCAGTTTGATTTTTTAAATGCTTGAAGCAGGTCTTTGAGGTCAATTTCGTTGATTTTGAGTAAAGTTTTTTTATTTTTGTCTTGGTCGGATGGGGCATCGATTTTTGTGCCCAACGTTTTGATGGTTAAGGCGCTAGGGGTGATTTGGCTTTTACGAATTTGCAGTGACAGGGAGCAGTTGTGTTCTGGTTTGAAGTTACGAATAGCGCAGGGGAGCGATTTTTCCAGAGGGCCGGAAAGAGTTTTCCAGTCTTTCAGTTTGATTTTTGCGCCGCTGAGCGTTAGGGGGATTGGGCCATAGGGCAACATGCTGTGTTTAGCCAGTTGAAACTGGAGCGTGCCGGATATTTTATTGGCTGTGGTTGTGAAGTCACCTTGCATATTGACGGTGCCGAGGGCGTCAGGGGTGGATGTTAGGCTCGATAGTGGAAGCAGGGCAGCTTGAATTTCACCTGTGTATCCTCCCTCTTTTTTTATGGTTATATTTCCTTTTATATCAATATTTTGCTCTTCATTTTTAATGTTAAATATTAAGTTTTTTTGGTTGGCGAAAATAATATCGATATTGTTGAGTTGTTCTAGAAAAGTCAGGGTATCTCTGGGGACCGGGAGTTTCTTTTGTTCTTTCAGATAGTCGAAAAGATTTGCCAGTTTATCTGTATGTAAAGTTCCTGAAAAAAGCGAAGGCGCACGCATATTGGGAATGTCGAGAGCGAGTTCAAGCCCTTCAATGCCAGCGGATTTTGCAGCGAGGATCATTTGCGGTTCATGAACTGTTCCTTCAAGTGTCAGGGCGCCTTTTTGCCATGGCAATTCCGCGACATTAAGGCCTCCTGCTTCCAGTTCACCGAGAATGCGGATTGGGAGCATGTTTTGACTGCTGAGATTGATTAATCCTGCGAGGCGTGATGCACGCAAATTGGGCAGAGTGACTTTGCCTTGCTCAAGTTCCATGCGTAGATCCCAGAAGCCTTTGTTGCTGATTTGGCCTTCCAGACTGGCTGTGGCGCTGAGCGTACGCTGCGTAGCTGTGATTCTGCCTTGTAGATTGACGTGCTGTCTTTGTGGGCGCGCTTGCATGTCCAGACTTAGAGATGTGCCGCCCCATTTTTGACTGAGCACTGACAGGCGTGCATTTTCAATTTCTATGAGCGTGTTTTTAAGTTTAAGTATTTGTGGAAGGGGGGATTGTACGTCGTTCCATCCGGCTATGGTGATTTTGCCTTGCGGGTCTAGTTCTCCGGTTAAATCGAGGCCGGACAGGCGCAGAGAGTTAATTTTTCCAAGCAGAGCAAGTTTCAGGGGATTGTAGGTTATTGTCAGGTTTTCGAGTGTGCTGAAACCATCAGGGTCAAGAGCGATGTTTTGATAGACGGTTTGTCCAAGTTTCTTTTCGGCCGGTGGGAGGGTATAATTTTCAAAACCTGCTTCATTCATGGTTTGTCGGAGTCTGGTCTCAAGGTGTTGAGGGATGTTCAGCCATACATAACCGGTGACGCCGATGGCTCCGGTCATGATTAGGAGTGCGAGAATTAAAATCGGGCGTTTCATGACGCCTCATCATCGCTGTATGTTGGTTAAACGTCAATGTTAGGGGTTTAAACTCAGCGCACATATTCCTGCGGTAAGAGCTAAAAAGCCTACCAAGGAAGAAAAACGCCCCAAATGGCTAATCCGAACGATAAAGGGATGATAATTACCGATAGTCTCAGCAGGTGTTTTTGTGATTCCTTGTAAGAGGTTTGGGAAAATTTTTGAGCTTCTTGCTCAAGGACTCGTTTGGTTGTTGGAAATAATGCGACAAGCTTGTTTCCTAGAATCATCCCAAACAAAAGAGCGAAAAAAAGAGGTGAGACGGTTACCAGAATTGGCCCTATTCCTTCCGCATTGGCGAGGGTTTCTTCTGGAAAGATGTATGCGTGCCATTGTGAAAAACAATAGAGGCTTAAGAGCCAGATTAGAGAAGTGGACAAAATAACAGACGGAATTAATAAAAAATTCTGGAGACTTTTCCTTCGTTCAGCACGTCTTTTAGCTTCGTGGCCGTAGTCAATTGTGCGATAGAGTTGGCGTTTTATCCAATTCAAGTTTTTTATCCCTGGTGCGGTGCGAATGTTTTTACCTAAACGTCAATATCGCTGGCGAATTCGGCGTTGTCTTGAATGAATTGAAAGCGGGGCTCGGCGTTTTTGCCCATCAGGCGTTCGACGAGATCATCGATGTCAGCCTGTGAAGCGCCGGCTTCAAGCGGGTTTTCGCCTTCCAGACTTTCCAGTTCTTCACCGGACAGTCCTATAGCGAGTGCGGCGGCGGCTTCGGGCAGGGTTACGCGTAGCAAGGTGCGGCTGGCTGGGTTCATGGTCGTTTCTTTGAGCTGTTTTGCGGGCATTTCTCCAAGACCTTTAAAACGGCTGACTTCAACTTTTTTTCCTTTGAATTCCTTGGTTTCCATCAGTGCATCTTTGTGTTCATCGTCTTTTGCATAGGCGCTGTTATTGCCTGCGACGAGGCGGTAGAGCGGGGGTTGGGCGAGATAGAGGTGCCCTTCTTCGACAAGTTCGCGCATTTGAGTATAAAAAAAAGTGATGAGCAGCGCGGCGATATGGGCGCCGTCAACGTCTGCATCGGTCATGATGATGACGCGTTCATAGCGGAGTTTGGAGAGGTGAAAGTCTCGGCCAGCGCCGCAGCCCAGAGCCTGGATGAGATCTTGAATTTCCTGATTGGCGCGGATTTTATCGGCGGTGGCGCTGACGACGTTGAGAATTTTGCCGCGCAAGGGTAAGATGGCCTGTGTTTCGCGGTTGCGGCCTTGTTTGGCTGAGCCGCCTGCGCTATCACCCTCAACGATGAAAAGCTCGGTGTCTTCGGCATTGGCGCGTGAACAATCGGCGAGTTTGCCAGGCAGACGCAGCTTTTGTGTGGCGCTTTTGCGGGCCTGTACGCGGTCCATTTTACGACGCAGGCGTTCTTCGGCACGCAGGATGATGGCGTTTAGTAGCTTGGTGGCTGAAGCCGGGTCACCGGAAAGCCAAAGGTCGAAATGGTCTTTTATGGCGCTATCAACCCATTTGCTGACAGCTGAACTGGCGAGTTTTTCTTTGGTTTGGCCTTGAAACTGGGGGTCTTTGATAAAGACAGAAAGCAATATAGCTGCGCCGCCCAGCACATCGTCAGCAGTGATGATATTTGCCTTCTTTACGCCGATCATTTCGCCATAGGCGCGCAGGCTTCGTGAGAGTGCGGTGCGCAGCCCGGTTTCATGGGTGCCGCCTTGTGGTGTTGGTACGGTGTTGCAGTAGGAATGGCTAAAGCCTTCACCGTTTTCAGGCCATGTGATGGCGAATTCAACACGACCTTCATTACCGGGGAGATCGGCTTTGCCTGCGAAGGGGTTGGGGATTACTGTTTTGCGGTTATGTAGCGTGGCGTCAAGGTAGTCAAGCAGTCCGTTGGGGAATTTAAATACGGCTTCAGGCGTGATTTTGCTGTCTTCAGGGATAATTTCGTGGGCGCATTTCCAGCGAATTTCAACGCCGGAATATAGATATGCTTTGGAGCGGGCCATCTGAAACAGCCAGCCGGGTTTGAAGCGGGCTTGTGAGCCGAAAATGTCAGGATCGGGGTGAAAAGATACGGTTGTGCCACGGCGGTTGTTAATGGCGCCTAAATCTTCGAGTTTTGAAGTTGGGAGGCCGCGGGAAAAGCTTTGGCGGTAGAGTTTCTTTTCGCGGGCGACTTCGACCCACATGTTATCGGATAGGGCGTTGACGACGGAAATTCCTACACCGTGCAGACCGCCTGAGGTTTCGTATGATTTTCCTGAGAATTTTCCGCCTGAGTGTAGTGTGGTCATGATGACCTCAAGAGCTGATTTTCCGGGGTATTTCGGGTGTTCGTCAACCGGGATGCCGCGGCCATTGTCACGGATGATAAGAGAGTAATCAGCCTCAAGGGCGATTTCGATCCAGTCGGCGTGGCCCGCTACGGCTTCATCCATTGAGTTGTCCAGAATTTCGCCGGCCAAGTGGTGCAAGGCGCGCTCATCTGTGCCGCCAATATACATGCCGGGGCGTTTGCGAACAGGCTCAAGTCCTTCCAAAACTTCAATTGAAGAGGCATCGTAGTTGTTTTTTGATGCAGCAGAAGGTGGAGCGAATAAATCAGACATATTATTAAACTCTGTTACTTTGTACGTGAGCGTTAAAAAAAATCGTACTTTGTTTTTGTGTAAAGTTCTATGGCCTGCAAATCAAGGGCTTTAGCCTATGTGTAGAGGGGAATACACGGATTTTTAAGCCTGGTATGAATTAAGACCGTGTTTTTGGAAACTTGGCCAAGAGATGTGTTACAATAATGTTTGCGTTCCATTTATTGCCCTGAAAGAAAGCATAAGAGGTGTTTTAGAAATGATAAGTTTACATAGGATTTGTGTGCTTCTTGTGTTGGTTTCCGGTATTTCTTGGTTTTTTCCTCATAGCGCTTTTGCTCAAAAAGTTATGGAACAATATCGTAAACCTATGCCCGAATTTGATCTACTTTCCTCCGGTGAGTTTACAGAAAATACGGAACCTTTGGTTCTAAAAACGTTTGGTGATCCTGCGTTGAATTTTGAAATTCGAATTCCCAAGGGATGGGAAAATATGACAAAGGGCAGGCCGGAAGATTTTTCGGTTACCAATAAAATTATGGGAGAAATTGTACGGTTTTACGGGCCGCCAGACATATATTCCGAGCGTAGTTATTTGACAGTTGAAGCGATGAGTATGGATTATTATATGACTGTTGAGCAGTGGCTTATGCAGTTTTTTCTTTCCAGCAGCTATAACGTGCAGGGGCTTACTGTCCATGACGATACACGCGCGGAGGCTCTTTATGTTTTTATCAAAAACAAGGTTAGTTATGCTGTTCGTGCCAGTGTTTATACAAACGGTAAGCACGTTATGTATGCTCAGTATGTTGTTCCTATCGAGCGTTGGCATGATGAGAAAGTCATGCAGAAAATGGTACTTGATTCCTTTGATCCTATTACTCCGGTTAAGGAATATATCGAAGAAATGCAGCGTTACCAGTTTCTGGATTTGGCTGAATTTATGTATCCGGTCAGTTGGGAGTTGAAAGCGTTACCTATTCGTACGATTGATCGTATGGAAGTTTTATTGCTTAACACACATTACATACATGATGGTTCTCACACTGGGAAGATTCGTTTGGATGGGCAGATTGGTATTGATCTTGTGTCTATTTATGCTTCAGAGACTCTTGATGACGAACTCAATTATTATAAGGAGGATGTTGCGGAAAAGGGGCTTGTTATGGGCGATGTTATTGAAAATCGAAATGAATTTTTTCTTGGTGATAGCTATGATTTTGTTGATACACAGGTTTTTAAGGTTACGGATGAAAATGAAAGGGTTATTGAACATGAGCTGTGGTTGACAATTATGTCGGCAGGCGATTTTTATTATTTTGTTTCCCTGTTTACGCCTTCACGTGACGATGATTATTTTAAATGGGCGCGTAATGTTGAAACATATAAGCTGGTTGTAAATGAGATAAAACCCAGAACTGCGGAATAGAAAAATGTTGGTATTATGAGGAATAGTATAGTTTGTATTCGATAGGGTGGATCATCATTTCATACGCTTTGTTTTCTTCTTCTTTTAAGCCGATATAGGCGTTGATTGCACTTTGCGTAAAGACATCGCCTTTTAGCAGAAATTCATGATCTTCACGTAGAGCCTCTAGTGCGCTGCGTAAAGAATGGCAGACATTCGGCAGTTTATCTTGTTCTTCTTGTGACAAATCATAGAGATTTTCGTCCATGGCTTCGCCAGGGTGAATTTTGTTTTCTATTCCGTCAAGTCCGGCCATTAACATTGCAGCGAAAGCCAGATATGGGTTGGCGGTTGGGTCAGGGAAACGAACTTCGATGCGCTTGCCTTTTGGTGAAGCGCTGTATGGAACGCGGCAAGAAGCACTTCGATTTCGAGCGGAATAGGCCAGCAATACAGGCGCTTCATAACCTGGAACGAGTCGTTTATAGCTATTTGTTGTCGGGTTGGTAAAGGCGTTTAGGCTGCGGGCATGTTTGATAATGCCGCCGATATAATAGAGCGCGTTTTCAGACAGGTTGGCGTAGCTGTCACCGGCAAAGAGAGGTTTACCTGATTTCCATAAAGATTGATGGACGTGCATACCAGAGCCGTTATCTCCGAAGACGGGTTTGGGCATGAAAGTGGCGGTTTTGCCGTAGGCGTTGGCGACGTTGTGTACCGCATGTTTGTAAAGCTGGATGTTGTCGGCGCTGTCCAGCAGGGTCGAGAACCTGATGCCGAGTTCGCACTGGCTGGGGGCGACTTCATGGTGGTGTTTTTCCACTTCGACACCCATGCTCTGGATAACGGTCAGCATTTCGCCGCGAATGTCAGAGAGATGATCAACCGGGCTTTCAGGGAAATAACCGCCTTTAGTTTGCGGGCGGTGGCCCATATTGCCGGTGTCGTAATGGCGCCCTGCGTTGTAAGGGGCTTCTTCGCTGTTGATTTCAAAACTGACGCGGTTGGTTTCCATATGGATTTTGACGTCATCGAAGATGAAAAATTCGGCTTCTGGTCCGAAATAGGCCGTATCAGCCAGGCCGCTGCTTTTGAGATGCTTTTCCGCGGCTTTGGCGATGGAGCGCGGGTCAAGCGCATAAGGCTTGCCTGAGTTTGGTTCATGGATGTCGCAAAAGACCTTGAGTGTTCTTTGTGCGGCGAAAGGGTCAATGGCGACTTTACCGAGGTCCGGTTTGATGACCATGTCGGAGTCGTTAATTGGTTGCCACCCTGCAATGGAGGAGCCGTCAAAGAAAATGCCACGATTGAGTTTGTATTCATCGAGTTCCGGTGCATATTCGGTTGTGTGTTGCCATTTTCCGCGCAGATCGGTGAAATTCATGTCAACATACTGGATGTCGTTTTCTTTAATGTATTTCAGGAATTCGGCAATATTTTTGAATTTGAGAGCGGTGGTCATGAGCAGGGGGGTCCTTTCTTGCAAAGCATTCTACTTTGGAAGGTGGATTTTACAAGACTAGAATGATTTGCAAGAGTGGGGCGACTGACGGGACTCGAACCCGCGACAACTCGGATCACAACCGAGGGCTCTACCAGCTGAGCTACAGTCGCCATAATTAATTTAAGTTGTATAAGGTTTTGGGCTATAAAAGGTCAAGTGCTTTGAACAGATGGGGCGTAAAATAAATGAGCCATGAGATTTTGACGGTTGCGCAGATGGCAAAAGCGGACCGGGATACGATTGAGGCAGGGACGCCGGGGTTTGATTTGATGAGGGTAGCCGGACGGGCAGTGGCGAAGTTTATTCTTGCTGAATATGAGGTGCCGAATATCCTTGTTCTCTGCGGACCGGGGAATAATGGCGGGGATGGATTTGTTATTGCTGAAATTCTACGCAAAGCTAGACGGAGCGTGCTGTGTGCGTGTTTGGTCGAGCCGGAAAAGCTCAAAGGGGATGCGCTGAAGGCCTATAATAATTGGCGCGGGGAGACAGTTTCGTTTGAGGCAGTTGATGCAAGTACGGCGAGTTTGGTTGTCGATGCGGTGTTTGGCACGGGTTTTAAGGGCGATTTAAAGGCAGCTGTTAGCGATGTTTTTGGTCAGGTGCGTTGCCTGGTGGTGGCGGTGGATATTCCTTCTGGCGTTAATGGTGATACCGGTGCAGTCGATGCGCATACTTTACGGGCGGATTGTACGCTGACATTTCATCGGAAGAAGCTGGGGCATGTCCTCTATCCGGGGGCAGGGTATTGCGGGCAGGTTCATGAAGTTGATATCGGTATTACAGCAGATTTTGAATCTGATGCGCTGGAAAATCATCCGGATTTATGGCTGAAAACGTTTCCGCGAAAAGGTCTTGGCGGGCATAAATATGATAATGGTCTGGTGCAGGTCTATGGCGCTCCGAAATTAACAGGGGCTACGCGGCTGGCGAGTGAGGCTTGTGCGCGGATTGGCGCGGGGCTGGTGGCTGTCGTAGCGCCGAAAGGCACGGAAGATGTTTACCGGGCGGCCTTGGCGCCGCATATATTGGTTTATGATCAGGAAGATCAGCCAGAGCGCGTTGCGGTGCGGCTTTACGGGCCTGGTGGTTTGGGCGTGAAGCCGGATTATAAGAGCGATGTGCCAACGGTGCTGGATGCGGATGCCTTAAATGATTTACCTGCTGGCTTAAGTGAAAATTACGTTATTACTCCGCATGAGGGAGAATTTGTGAAGGCTTTTCCTGATATTGTGGGTACGAAGCTGGACAAAGCGCGGATAGCGGCGATGCAAATCGGCGCGGTTATAGTTCTTAAAGGTGCCGATACGGTGATTGTGCATCCGGACGGGCGGGCGGTTATTAATGCTCATGCAAGTGCCGTTTTGGCGACGGCGGGCTCTGGGGACGTACTGGCAGGGATGATTGCCGGACTATTGGCGCAGGGGATGCCTGCGTTTGAGGCCTCTTGTGCCAGCGTTTGGATGCATGGCGAGGCGGCTTTGCGGTTTGGGCCGGGGCTGGTGGCCAGCGATCTAATCGATTTAATTCCTGAAGTTTTGCAAGAAGAGCTTGGTTTTTGTGCAAAGTTGCGCTAAAACCGCTCAGTTTTTAGATTTACCCGGTATGCGGCTGTGGTGAAATTGGTAGACACGCCAGATTTAGGTTCTGGTGCTTTCGGGCGTGGGGGTTCAAGTCCCTCCAGCCGCACCATACAGGAAGTAACAAATAGAAAATGAGCGCTATGAAAGTTAAAGAATTAAAGTCCGAAGGTTTAAACCACGAGCTGGAAATTACTATTCCAGCCAATGATATCGAAAAACGTGTTGATGTAAAACTTCAAGAAGTGGGCAAAACGGCCCGTATGCCGGGTTTTCGTCCAGGAAAAATTCCGCATGCCATGTTGAAACAGCGCTATGGTAAAGCGATTTTGGGAGAGGTGTTGGAAGCGGCTGTGAATGAGACATCTCAAAAAGCGCTTCAAGACAAGAAAATTAAACCTGCTTTGCAGCCGAAAATTGAAGTGAAGAGCAAAGATTTTGGCGAAGGGAATGATCTTGTGTACATCGTACAGGTTGAGGCGATGCCTGAATTTAAAGTGGCTGACCTTAAGGGGATTAAGCTTACAAAAATGGTTACAACGCCCGATGATAATGAAGTTGATCAAGCGCTGGAGCGTATTGCAGCGAATAATCAGTCTACGAAGGTTGTGGAAGCTAAGCGCGGTGCCAAAGACGGTGAAACGCTGGTGATTGATTTTCATGGACGCACGGCGGATGACAATGTTGAGCATGAAGGTATGCATGCGCACGGGCATCATCTTAAGCTTGGTTCCGGTCAGTTTATTCCGGGGTTTGAAGAGCAGCTTCTCGGCAAAAAAGCCGGTGAAAAAGTTGAGGTCAAAGTTTCTTTCCCTGAAAATTACGGGGCAGAAGAATTGGCCGGGCGTGATGCGATTTTCGATGTGGATATCCACGAAATTCGTGAGCCTGCTAAGACGGAAATCAATGATGAGTTCGCTAAATCCCTTGGCATAGATGATGTAAAAGCCTTGAAAGAAGCGGTTAAAGAGCAGCTTCAGAAGGAACTTGACGGGCATTCCCGGATGGTTTTGAAGAAAGAGCTTTTGGACGCTCTGGATGATGCGAATAAATTTGATGTTCCTCCGGGCATGCTTGAAATGGAGAATACTAATATTATCCAGCAAGTTGAACTGGATCGTCAGCGTAATGGTGAGGATAAAGAGCTTTCAAAGGCGGAAAAGGATGAGTATGCGCAAATCGCCGAGCGCCGCGTGCGTTTGGGGCTTATTCTGGCGGAAGTCGGTAATGGCCAGAATATTACCGTGGCTGATGCTGAGTTGCATAAGGCTGTGATTACGGAAGCGCAGAAATTTCCCGGTCAGGAACGTGAGGTTTTTGATTATTACGGCAAGAACCGGCATGCACTTGAATCCCTGCGTGCGCCTTTGTTTGAGGAAAAAGTTGTCGACTATATTCTTGAGCTGGCTGAGGTAAAAGAAAAGTCCGTGTCTCAGGATGAGCTTTTGAAAGCTCTGGATGATGAGGAGGGCGAAGCCAAGCCGAAGAAAAAAGCGGCGGCCAAGAAGTCTTCAGCGAAAAAAAGCGATGGTAAGAAAAAGCCGGCTACTCAAAAAGCGGCGGCGAAGAAAAAAGCTGCTGCGAAGAAGTAAACTCTGCGCAAATTTATATTCAGACTTGAACAAACCGTATCTCCTCGGGTACGGTTTGTTTGTATTTACACTTCAACAACCCTTTTCGGATAAAAACTTATGAGCACAGATTTCAATGAACGCGATCCTTTAGAAGTTTACAACAATACGCTGGTGCCGACCGTGATCGAGCAGACAAACCGCGGTGAGCGGGCGTTTGATATTTATTCGCGCCTCTTGAAAGAGCGGATTATTTTCCTGACCGGGGAGGTGCATGATTATGTTACCAGCCTGATTTGCGCGCAGCTTTTGTTTCTGGAATCCGAGAATCCCAAAAAACCGATTTCCTTTTATATTAATTCACCTGGCGGTGTGGTAACGGCTGGTTTGTCTGTTTATGACACGATGCAATATATAAAGCCTGAGGTTCATACGGTGTGTATTGGGCAGGCGGCGTCGATGGGCTCGTTGTTGTTGGCGGCCGGTGCGGCTGGGCATCGTTATTCCTTGCCGAATTCACGCATTATGATCCACCAGCCATCAGGGGGTGCGCGGGGGCAGGCTACCGATATTGAGATTCAGGCGCGTGAGATCCTGCGGCTGCGTGAACGTTTGAACGAGATTTATGTGCATCATACCGGACAAAAGCTTGCTGACGTTGAAAAAGCAATGGAACGCGATAATTTTATGAGCGCAAAAGAAGCTAAGAAATTTGGTTTGATTGACGAAGTTGTAGAAAATCACGTTTTGGCCGATGATGATAAGAAAAAATAAAGGTTTTGGGCGTATTGTAGTGGAGTATCTTGATTTTTGATAAAAAGGTTCCATTTTTCTGCTTAATAATCTGAATTTTTAAGGAAAGCCATGCTCGGAAGCTCAAAGTCCTCGTCTCAACGTTATGCTGTATTGCCTTTGCGCGATATTGTAGTGTTTCCTCATATGATTGTGCCGCTGTTTGTAGGGCGCGATAAGTCTGTACATGCACTTGAGCATGTGATGCATGAAAATAAGCAAATCTTGCTTTTGACACAGAAATCACCATCTGAGGACGATCCTTCTGCCAATGATCTTTATACTACGGGCGTTGTCGGGACGATTCTGCAATTGTTGAAGTTGCCTGACGGGACTGTAAAAGTTCTGGTTGAGGGTGGTAAGCGGGTTAAAGTCGCGGGTTTTTCTGAAAATAAGGACTTTTTGGAAGCTGGCGTCGAAGACGTTGTAGATACTACGGAAATGAATGATGAGCTTGAGGCGCTTGCACGCGCGGTGACAACGCAATTCGAGCAATATGTGAAGCTAAATAAGAAAATTCCGCCTGAGGTGATTGTTTCGGTTAATCAGATTGAAGAGCCGACCAAGATGGCCGATACGATTGCGTCACATCTGGCGCTCAAAATCGAGCAAAAGCAGGAATTGCTTGAGGTTTCAACGTTGCATGAGCGGTTAGAGCGTATTTATGGCTTTATGGAAGGCGAAATTGGTGTGTTGCAGGTTGAAAAACGTGTGCGCAGCCGCGTGAAGCGCCAGATGGAAAAAACTCAGCGTGAGTATTACCTGAATGAGCAGATGAAAGCGATTCAGAAGGAGCTTGGCGACAGCGAAGACGGGCTGGATGAGTTGGGCGAGCTGGAAAAGCAGATCGAAGAAGCTAATTTGCCAAAAGAAGCGAAAGAACGTGCAGCTAAAGAATTGAAAAAATTGCGGCAAATGAGTCCGATGTCGGCGGAGGCAACCGTGGTGCGCAATTATCTCGACTGGATCTTGGCGGTGCCGTGGAAAAAACGTAGCCGTGTGAAATCCGACATCAAACTAGCAAAGAAGATTTTGAATGCCGACCATTATGGGTTGGAGAAGGTTAAAGAGCGCATTCTCGAATATCTAGCTGTGCAGCAGCGTACCAAGAAGGTTAAAGGTCCGATTTTATGTCTGATCGGTCCGCCGGGGGTTGGTAAGACCTCTTTGGGACAATCAATTGCGCGGGCGACGAACCGGAATTTTGTGAGGATGTCTTTGGGCGGTGTGCGTGATGAAAGCGAGATTCGCGGTCACCGTCGAACTTATGTCGGTGCTTTGCCGGGTAAGGTGATTCAAGGTATGAAAAAGGCCAAGACGGTGAATCCGTTGTTCTTGCTTGATGAGATTGACAAGCTTGGCTCTGATTGGCGCGGGGACCCGTCTTCGGCGTTGTTGGAGGTCTTAGACCCTGAGCAAAACTCAACATTTCAGGACCATTATTTAGAGATTGATTATGATCTGTCCGATGTGATGTTTGTGTGTACGTCGAACTCGTTGCAAACCATGCCTCGACCTTTGCTGGACCGGATGGAGATCATTCATATTTCCGGTTACACCGAGGATGAAAAGCTTGAAATTGCCAAGCGGCATTTGCTGAAAAAGCAGATGAAAGCGGCAGGTTTGAAGAAGGATGAGTTTTCGATTAGCGATAATGGATTGCGTGATTTGATTCGTTATTACACCCGCGAGGCTGGCGTTCGCAGTCTTGAGCGAGAATTGTCGCGGCTTTGCCGGAAGGCCATTAAGGAAATCCTGATGAAAGGTAAGGAGCGGATTTCCATTACGCCGCGTAATCTTAAGAAATATGCGGGTGTTAAGAAATTTAAAACCCGCGAGATTGATGATAAAGACAATGTTGGCGTAGTTTCAGGGCTGTCTTATTCTGAAGTTGGCGGTTCGATTTTGCAGATTGAAGCGGTCAATTACGAAGGCAAAGACGGTAAAGTTTCCATGACCGGGAACCTGAAAGATGTGATGAAAGAATCTATTACTGTGGCGGAGATGCTTATTAAGTCTCGCGCGGCGGCTTATGGCATTGATTATGAGGCTTTGCAGAAAAAGCAGATTCACGTTCATGTGCCGGAAGGGGCCGTGCCGAAAGACGGGCCTTCGGCTGGTGCGGCGATGGTGACGGCGATTGTTTCATGTCTGACCGGCATTCCGATCAGCAAAGATATTGCGATGACCGGCGAGGTGAATTTGCGCGGCAAGGTTACCGAGATTGGTGGTTTGAAAGAAAAACTGCTTGGCGCGCTGCGCGGGGGCATTAAAAAGGTTCTGATTCCCGAAGATAATGTTAAAGATTTAGAAGAGATTCCTGCGAATGTTAAAAAAGAACTGGAAATTGTGAGTGTAGGTACGATTGATGAAGTGCTTGCGCATGCATTATTAGAGGCTCCAAAGCCACTTGATAGTGATTCCAGTAAAAAAATTGAGCAAATTGCTCCAGAAAGTGCAGAAAATAAGGGTGAAGACGTAATTCGCCATTGATTCCTGCGCGAAAAAAGCCTAAAAGATTCGTTACACAGTTCGAAAAACCTTACTGGCTTTGGCTTTTAAAGTTTTTCAAAAGTCGATTTTTTTGGGATTTTTTCTTTAGGATGTTTTTTTCTTTTAGAATTCTTTTCAGAAAAGTCATTTAATTGCTTAACTTTAACCTGAAGGGGATTATTATGAACAAGCAAGACCTCGTATCAAAAGTGGCTGACAAAGCCGACATCTCTAAAACAAAAGCTGCATCTGCTGTTGATGCTGTTATCGACGCTATCAAAGGCTCTTTGAAAAAAGGCGATGATGTCCGTCTCGTTGGTTTCGGCACATTCTCAGTTGCCAAGCGCGCTGCAACAACTGGCCGTAACCCACGCACGGGTGAGCCTATCAAGATTCCGGCTTCCAAGCAGCCTAAGTTTAAAGCTGGTAAAGAGCTGAAAGAAGCTGTGAACAAGAAGTAAGAACTGAAAGGTTCTTGTCCCGTTGGTGCGCAAAAGCGTAGTTAGACGAACGGGATCTTGGTAATGCTTCTAAAGAATTCTAAAAGCCCTGCAGGTTTGCGGGGCTTTTTTGCACTTTGGAGAGGAAGGAATGGTGGGCGATGACAGGGTCGAACTGCCGACATCCTCGGTGTAAACGAGGCGCTCTACCACTGAGCTAATCGCCCTTATCAAATAAGGAATGGTATGTTTAGTAACTTCATTTGAAAAAATCAATAGCTTTCATGAAAACTTTGACCTTTTGTGTAATTCACTCTAAATAAAGCGCATGGTCCAGATCATGGAAAAACCGCGTCATAAAACGCATGCCGTAAAGGTTCGTGGTGTCACCGTTGGCGATGATGCGCCTGTTGTTGTGCAATCGATGACGAATACCGATACAGCGGATGTTGAGGCGACGTTTGAACAGGTGAAGGATCTGTTTTTGGCTGGGAGTGAAATTGTTCGCGTGACGGTGAATACCGAAGAGGCTGCGCGCGGAGTTGTGGTCTTGCGGGAGCGGTTGGAGGCGGCGGGGCTGGATGTGCCGCTGGCCGGGTGTTTTCATTATAACGGTCATACCTTGTTGAACGACGTGCCTGAGCTGTGCGAGGCGCTGGATAAGTACCGGATCAATCCGGGCAATGTCGGTTTTGGCAAGAAACGTGATGCGCAGTTTGAGAGTATGATTGAAAAGGCTGTGCAGCATAACAAAGCCGTGCGGATTGGGGTGAATTGGGGCTCGTTGGATCAAGAGTTGGCGACCAAGTTGATGGATGAGAATGCGGCGAGAGCCGCGCCGTGGGACGCCGAGGCTGTGATGCGTGAAACGCTGGTGCAATCGGCGCTTTTGAGTGCACAGCGCGCTGAAAGCGTTGGTTTGCGTAAGGATCAGATACTCCTGTCGGCGAAGGTGAGTCGGGTGCAGGACCTTATTGCGGTGTATCGGGCGTTGGCGGAGCGTTCGACTTACGCGCTGCATTTGGGGCTGACCGAGGCGGGGATGGCGAGTAAAGGCATTGTGGCGACAGCGCTGGGTGAGGGGATTTTGTTGAATGAGGGGATTGGCAATACGATCCGTGCCTCTTTGACGCCTGAGCCGGGTGGGGATCGCACGCTTGAGGTGCGGGTGTGTAAGGAGATTTTGCAAAGCTTAGGCTTGCGGAGCTTTACGCCGGAGGTGGCGGCGTGTCCGGGATGTGGGCGGACGACCTCGACATTCTTTCAGGAGCTGGCCCAAGACATACAGCGGCATCTGGATGAATCGATGCCGGTATGGCGTAAACGCTATCCGGGGGTTGAGAATTTGAAGGTGGCGGTGATGGGCTGCATCGTCAATGGTCCCGGTGAATCCAAGCATGCGGATATTGGTATTTCATTGCCCGGCACGGGGGAAAGCCCAGTGGCACCGGTGTTTATAGACGGTAAAAAGGTGCATACGCTGCGCGGTGATAATATTGCGGCAGAGTTTCAGGCGCTGG
Organism: Rhodospirillales bacterium; assembly: GCA_023898785.1. NCBI lineage: Bacteria > Pseudomonadati > Pseudomonadota > Alphaproteobacteria > Rhodospirillales > Rhodospirillales bacterium. Next base: position 491,194 of record CP060239.1, read on the forward strand.
TCAAAGAGTATGTTGAACGGCGGTTTGGGACGAGTGATGAGAGTGCGACGGCTTGAATTCGCTCTGTTGTCATTGCGAGGAGGCCGCATGGCCCCGACGCGGCAATCCAGCAATGGTGCTTGCAGGCTCTGGATTGCTTCGCTACGCTCGCAATGACAATAAAGGGAAAACATGAAACTGAAAAACAAAAAGCTTCTTAAAGATAAGGCCTATATCGATGGGGTATGGGTTGATGGTCCGGCGCGCTATGATGTCACCAATCCGGCTGATGGTGAGGTGATTGGCTGTGCGCCGGATTTGGGGGCAGGCGAGACGCGCGCGGCGATTGCGGCGGCAGAAAAGGCTTTTCCGGCTTGGGCGAAGAAAACCGCGAAGGAACGGGCAGCGATTTTGCGGCGCTGGTATGAGCTTATTGTCGAGCATGTTGATGATCTGGCGGTGATTCTGACGACTGAACAGGGCAAGCCTTTGGCCGAGGCCAAGGGGGAGATTCTGTATGGGGCCAGCTTTGTTGAGTGGTTTGCCGAGGAAGGCAAGCGGGTTTACGGCGACCTTATCCCCTCACCGGTTGCCGGGGCACGGATTAGCGTTTTACGCCAGCCTGTAGGTGTAAGTGCGGCGATTACGCCGTGGAATTTTCCATCGGCGATGATTACGCGCAAAGTCGCGCCCGCCTTGGCAGCTGGGTGTACGATTGTGTGTAAACCGGCGGGCAATACGCCGTTTTCGGCGTTGGCGTTGGCGGTGCTGGCCGATGAGGCTGGGTTTCCGGCTGGTGTGTTTAATGTGATTACTAGTGATGATCCGGCGCCGATCGGTCGAGAGCTTTGCGAAAACCCGGCGGTGCGCAAGTTGTCCTTTACCGGTTCGACGGCGGTAGGACGGTTATTGATGCGTCAATGCGCGGACACGATTAAGAAGCTGTCGCTGGAGCTGGGCGGGAATGCGCCGTTTATCGTGTTTGACGATGCCGATATTGAGCAGGCCGTGGACGGAGCGATGGCTTGTAAATTCCGCAATGCGGGTCAGACCTGCGTATGTGCGAACCGGATTTACGTGCAGGACACGGTTTATGATGAATTTGCCAGGAAGCTGGCGGTGAAGATTAAGGCTTTGAAAGTTGGTGACGGGCTAGAGGAGGGCACCGATATCGGTCCGATGATTGATGAAAAAGGCATGGAAAAGGTACAGGATCATATCGCCGATGCGCTGGAGCATGGGGCGGAGCTTGTCACCGGCGGTCAGCCGCACGAGGCCGGTGAATTCTTTTTTGAGCCGACATTGCTGGGTGGTATGACCAAAGAAATGAAAATCGCGCGAGAAGAGACGTTCGGTCCGGTGGCGCCGCTGTTTCGTTTTTCTGATGAAGCCGAAGTGATTGACTTGGCGAATGACACAATTTACGGGTTGGCGGCGTATTTTTATTCTAAAGATATGGCGCGGGTTATCCGCGTATCTGAGGCCTTGGAATACGGTATGGTAGCGGTGAATAAGCCGATTCTTTCGACAGAAGTCGCGCCGTTTGGCGGAATAAAACAGTCGGGTCTGGGTCGTGAGGGTTCTAAATACGGGATAGATGAGTATCTTGAAATGAAATATGTATTGATGGGAGGGTTGAAATGATCATCGGCGTACCGCGAGAGATTAAAAAGCTAGAGCATCGCGTTGGGCTGGTGCCCAATTCTGTGGTGGAGTTTGTGCGCAATGGTCATGAAGTCTGGGTTGAAAGCGGCGCGGGCGCGGGGATTAACTTTAGCGACGAAGATTATGAAGCCGCCGGGGCGCGGATCGCTGAAACGGCTGAAGCGGTCTTTGACCATGCCGAGATGATTATTAAGGTTAAGGAGCCGCAGCCTCAAGAATTTAAATTGTTGAAGCCGCACCATGTGCTGTTTACCTATTTGCATCTGGCTGCAGATAGGCCTCAGGCGATCGGTTTGATTGAGTCAGGTTGCACGGCGATCGCTTATGAAACCGTAACGGGCGGTGACGGGCGCGGCTTGCCGCTTTTGCAGCCGATGAGTGAGATTGCCGGGCGGCTATCTGTGCAGGTGGGGGCCTATCATTTGCAGAAGCATAAAGGGGGTGAAGGGCGTTTAATTGGCGGCGTTCCCGGTGTGAAGCCTGCGAAAGTCCTTATTATTGGCGGCGGCGTGGCCGGATTTCATGCGGCGCAAATGGCAACCGGGCTTGGCGCGAATGTTACAATTTTAGAGCGCAATAATGAGCGGATGCGGTTTTTGGATGAGTATTTTATCGGCCGGGCCAATATTGTGTATTCCAGCACCGGGGCGCTTGAAGAAATGGCGAAGAACGCTGATCTGGTGATCGGTTCTGTTCTCATTCCGGGTGCTTCGGCGCCAAAATTGATTCGTAGAGAAATGCTGAGCGAGATGATTCCAGGCTCGGTGTTTGTTGATATTGCAATTGATCAGGGGGGGTGTGCGGAAACATCCAGGGCGACTACGCATGATGATCCAACTTATGTTGTTGATAATGTTGTGCATTATTGCGTGGCAAATATGCCTGGTGCGGTACCGCTCACTTCAGCGTTGGCGCTCAATCATTCGGTGTTGCCTTATGCGCTGCAATTGGCAAATAAGGGATGGAAACAGGCACTTTCTTATGACCTAAATTTCCTGGAAGGTCTGAACGTTTGCAACGGAAAGATTACGCATAGAGCGGTGGCTGAAGCGCTGGATATGGATCTGTTTCCGACAGCATCGATGTTGGTAGCATAATTTTTACAATTCAGCCGTAAAGACCGTTGACAGAACAGGCTTTAACTTGATAAGAAAACGAACCTCGAATGCGCGGGTGTAGCTCAGTTGGTTAGAGCGCCGCCCTGTCACGGCGGAGGCCGCGAGTTCAAGTCTCGTCACTCGCGCCATTTGAGATTTTAAAAAATTCCCTTTTTAATTTGATGAAGTGAGTACGCGGATTTTAAAAAATTTGCGTGAATTCCCTTGAATTCCCTGTTTCCTTTTGGGCATTGCGGTGTTAAAACGGAGGCAGATTAACACACGAATTAGACCTGCTCATGGCACCTCAAGATTTTCTGTTAACGTATTTACCGATTCTGCTGTTTATTGTGATTGCGGCTGGAGTGTCGCTTGTGATGATTTTGGGATCGTTGCTGGCCGGGCGGCAAAATCCGGATGCGGAAAAGCTTTCGGCTTATGAGTGCGGGTTTGATGCGTTTTCCGATGCGCGTACAAAATTTGACGTGCGGTTTTATCTGGTTTGCTTGCTCTTCATTATCTTTGATTTAGAGATCGCGTTTTTGTTTCCCTGGGCCATATCTCTGGGCGAAATAGGTGTGTTCGGATTTTGGTCTATGGTGGTGTTTTTGGGTGTTTTGACTGTTGGATTTATTTACGAATGGAAGAAAGGAGCGTTGGAATGGGAATGACTGAGATTCAGTGGCAGGAAGTTTCTCAGAAAATTAATGCTCTGGTGGAAATGGCCGCGCAGTTAAGCGCTGTTTTTCGCGATGCTGATGAAAACCCTTATCGGGATGTTTCGGGGGTGTATCCTGAGACAACCACTCAGGAGCAGTATGCCGCTTTGGATGAGGGTACAGATTCTAGAGTTATTGAGATGAGGAAACAATTTGAGCAGGCATTGGCCCTCTTCATGAAACACGTAAGTGATTCTGGAATTGGTGAGGAGCAATTGGCTGTATTGATGGAAAGTACAGGGGCCAATGATCGTTTGGATCGGGCCCTTCAGCTTGCTGGGGTGAGTTAAGAAATGGGGCAGGACAAGCATATAATCGCTGCGCCGGCGTACGATTTTCGTACGGACGTCAAAATGCCGCCGGCGGAGGAGCAAGACGTCGTGCCTGCGGCGATTTCCAAGACTCTGGATGAAAAGGGGTTTTTGCTCACCTCTACAGATGCGCTGTTTGATTGGGCGCGTACGGGGTCAATGTGGCCGATGACGTTTGGTTTGGCGTGCTGCGCGGTGGAGATGATCCATTCCTATATGAGCCGGTATGATTTAGACCGTTTCGGCATTATTCCACGGCCATCACCCCGCCAGTCCGATGTTATGATTGTGGCCGGGACGTTGACCAATAAAATGGCCCCGGCCTTGCGACGCGTTTATGATCAGATGCCGGAGCCGCGCTGGGTTGTGTCGATGGGATCATGCGCCAATGGCGGCGGGTATTATCATTATTCCTATTCCGTTGTGCGTGGATGTGACCGCGTTGTGCCAGTTGACATCTATGTACCGGGCTGTCCGCCGACGGCAGAGGCTCTTGTCTACGGGTTGTTACAACTTCAGAAAAAAATTCAGCGCGAAGATACGCGCATTGTGAGATAGGGGCGCGAGGATGGCAACGGATGCACTTAAGGATCTGGCTGATTACATCATGGAAAATCTGGACGATTCCATTGCGAGTTATGATTTTTTTAAAGGCGAGCTTTCGCTGAATGGCAATCGTGAAAATATTGTGCGCATTTTGAATTTTCTGCGGGATGACAAAGAGTGTACATTTCGCGTTTTGGTTGATATTTGCGGGGCGGATTATCCGGATAGGGCGTTGGGCGTTGGCCGTTTTGATGTTGTCTATAACTTACTGTCCTTGCGACATAATCAGCGGCTACGCGTAAAAATTACAACAGATGAAGAGACGCCTGTGCCGTCTGTGGTGGATATTTTCAGCTCTGCGGGATGGTATGAGCGTGAAGTGTGGGACATGTATGGTGTGATGTTTGCAGGCAATCCTGATCTGCGCCGTATATTGAGCGATTATGGTTTTGAGGGACATCCGCAGCGCAAGGATTTTCCGCTGACCGGTTATGTTGAAGTTCGCTATGACGATGAGCTTAAACGCGTTGTTTATGAGCCTGTGAAACTGTCTCAGGATTTCCGCCAGTTTGATGCATTATCGCCGTGGGAAGCAATGACCGATGTGCAGCTTTCCGGTGATAAGAAGGCGGCTATTCCTGCGCATGGCTGGAAGGCGTCAAAAGAGGGGCGTGGTGCGGGATGAGCGCAGAAAAACGAGATATAGATATTGTCGAAGAGACGCAGATCAAGCCCTATACAATGAATTTCGGGCCGCAGCATCCGGCTGCGCATGGGGTTTTGCGGCTTGTTCTGGAAATGGAAGGCGAGATTGTCGAGCGGGCGGATCCGCATATTGGTCTGCTTCATCGGGGCACGGAAAAGCTGATCGAGCATAAGACCTATACGCAGGCGATGCCGTATTTTGATCGTCTGGATTATGTGTGTCCCTTGAATCAGGAGCATGCGTTTGTTCTGGCGACGGAAAAGCTGCTGGGGATCAGCGTGCCCAAGCGGGGGCAATATATTCGAGTGCTGTTTGCCGAGCTGAGCCGTGTGATTAATCACATATTCAATATTACAACTTTTGCTCTGGATGTGGGAGCTGTGACCCCGGCGCTATGGGGGTTCGAAGAACGCGAGAAGGGCATGGAGTTTTGTGAGCGGGCCTGCGGGGCGCGGTTGCATGCGAATTATTTCCGCACCGGCGGTGTATCGCAGGATCTTCCGGCGGGGCTTCTGGACGATATGCTGGAGTGGGTTGAAGAATTGCCGAAATTCCTGACCGATCTGGAAACGTTGCTTACGGATAACCGCGTTTTCAAGCAGCGCACGGTGGATATTGGTATTGTTTCGAAGGACCAGGCGCTGAATTGGGGCTTTGTCGGGCCGATGCTGCGCGCTTCCGGTGTGGTGTGGGATTTGCGCAAGAACCAGCCTTATGATTCATATGAAGATTTTGATTTCGATATTCCAGTTGGGAAGACCGGGGATTGTTATGCGCGCTATCTGGTGCGGATGGCCGAGATTTATGAATCTCTGAAAATTATGAAACAGGCGATTGAAAAGATGCCGGACGGGCCGAGCCGCGTCAATGATTACAAGGTTGCGCCGCCGCCGCGCGGCGAGATGAAATCTTCGATGGAGGCGATGATCCATCACTTTAAGCTGTTTAGTGAGGGCTTTCATGTGCCGGCAGGGGAGACCTATACAGCCGTGGAAGCCCCCAAAGGCGAGTTCGGCGTGTATCTGGTGAGTGACGGGACGAACAGGCCTTATAGATGCCGCATTCGCGCCCCGGGCTTTGCGCATTTGCAGGCGCTTGATTTTATGAGCAAGGGGCATCAGCTGGCCGATACGGTGGCGATTATCGGCAGCCTCGATATTGTGTTTGGGGAGATTGATCGTTAGATGAAAAAACCGTTTGAATTGCATGCTGATTATCAGCCGGATAGCTTTGAATTTAATAAAGCGTATCAGAAGCGTGTTGATGAGGCGATCTCGCTGTATCCCAAGGGCAGGCAGCAATCGGCGGTGATGCCTTTGCTGGATCTGGCGCAGCGTCAGGTGGGTGAAGAGGGCGCGAAGGCGAAGCCGCCCTATGGTGGGTGGATTCCGCGCGCGGCGATGGATAAGATTGCAGAAATCCTCGATATGGCGCCGATCAAGGTTTACGAGGTGGCGACGTTTTATTCCATGTATAACACTGCGCCAGTGGGGAAGTATCTGGTGCAGATTTGCGGGACGACGCCGTGCTGGCTGTGCGGGAGTGATAATATTATCAAGACCTGTACGAAGCATTTGAGTATCGGTATGGGCGAGACCACGAAGGACGGCAAATTTACCTTGATGGAGGTTGAATGCCTTGGCGCGTGTGTGAATGCGCCGATGGTGCAGATCAATGATGATTATTACGAGGATCTGACCGAGGGGAGCATGAAGGAAATTCTTGATATGCTGGCCGAGGATATGAAGCCGAAAATTGGTTCACAAAAGGCACGTAAAGCCTCGATGGCGCTATCCGGACCGACGACTCTTAAAGAGCGGGCAAAAAAGGCGGGAGTGGCTTAAATGCTTAACGACGAAGACCGAATATTTACGAATATTTATGGCTGGGAGAGTTTTTCTCTTAAGCAGGCGCAGGCACGTGGAGATTGGGACAATACTAAGGCAATTTTGGCCAAGGGGCGGGACTGGATTATTGATGAGATGAAGGCCTCCGGCTTGCGCGGGCGTGGTGGAGCAGGTTTTCCTACAGGGATGAAATGGTCTTTTATGCCTAAAGAATCGGATGGGCGGCCGCATTATCTGGTGGTGAATGCCGATGAGTCTGAGCCCGGAACTTGTAAAGATCGCGATATTTTACGCCATGAACCTCATAAATTGCTTGAAGGGTGTTTAGTTGCCGGTTTCGCGATGGGGGCGCATGCAGCGTACATCTATATTCGCGGGGAATTTCAGAATGAGGGTTCTGAAGTGATTAAGGCGATTAAAGAAGCCTATGCTGCTGGATTGTTGGGGAAGAATGCCGCCGGGTCCGGTTGGGATTTTGATGTTGTTTTGCATCGCGGGGCCGGGGCTTATATTTGCGGCGAGGAAACCGCGTTGATTGAATCGATTGAAGGCAAGAAAGGCCAGCCGCGTAATAAGCCGCCGTTTCCGGCGATGGCGGGGCTGTATTCCTGTCCGACAACGGTGAATAATGTGGAAACGATTGCGGTGGCGCCGACGATCTTACGCCGTGGAGGTTCGTGGTTCTCCGGGCTGGGCCGGAATGAGAAGAATGCCGGGACGAAGCTGTTTTGTATTTCGGGGCATGTGAACCAGCCATGCAATGTCGAAGAGGTTATGGGCATTCCGCTCAAAGAGCTGATTGAGAAGCATTGTGGCGGTGTGCGCGGCGGATGGGATAATCTGCTGGCTGTGATACCGGGCGGGTCTTCGACGCCGATGTTGCCGAAAGAGATGTGTGAAAACTTGCATATGGATTTTGATTCCTTGCGTGAACTCGGTACTGGCCTTGGCACGGCGGGCGTTATTGTGATGGATAAGTCTACGGATGTGATCAAGGCAATTTGCCGATTGTCGCAGTTTTATATGCATGAGAGTTGCGGTCAATGTACGCCGTGTCGTGAAGGGACGGGCTGGGTCTGGCGCGTGATGAAGCGGATGGTGGCAGGCAATGCCAGCGTTGAAGAGATTGATATGCTGTTTGAGGTGACCAAGGAAATTGAAGGGCACACGATTTGTGCGCTGGGCGATGCGGCGGCCTGGCCGGTGCAGGGGTTGATCAAGCATTTTCGTTCCGAGATGGAGCACAGAATTATGGAGTACCGTAAGGCGGCGGCTTAGGCTTTTGGCTTATTGTTGTGCATAGTCTGGTACGGGCGGTGTCATATCTTTTTCTGCGATTTCAAATACAAAACTGTTATTGCTGTTATTATTATAGTCAGCGGTCAGTCCTTGTTCTTCTGCGGGTATGTCTGAAAGCGCTAAGGCTGTGATCAGAACGGCTCCAGCGGCCAGAGCGCCAAACAGAGCCGTTATTCCACTTTGTTTATCTAATGGCGATCTTATTTCCATTTTTTTGTTCCCAATATTATGCTCGATAAAGTTGTTTGGAGTGGTTTTTACGTTATGTAATGTGTTTTGTCAATAAAAATGTATAATGTGCTATAAAATACACGGCTATTTGTTGACATAATTATGCCTGTTGTCTATGGTTGCCAAGATTATGATCCTTGGGAAACGGAAACGTTATGGATATTGATATTTCAAAGCTAAGAGAGCGTTATGAGCAGGCCTGTGCTATTCGCGCCAATATGAAGACGTTGGTCGATGACCTTGCGGCTTATCCAGGGATGGGCTGTCAAAAGCATTCGGCTTTAGAAGCATTTAGTGAAGGGCTTTTGGGAAAGAGTGTTGATGATATTTCTATTGATACTCCGCAGGAGCTTCAAGACTTGTTGCCGGATATTTCTCAAGAAATTTGGGCGCGTCAGGCGGAGACAGTTTTGGATGATTATGCGGGGATTTTATATGCGAGACATTATAACCATATTTTGTTCCGAAAAGCGATGGGAGAAATTGTTAAAGATGCGCTTTTAAAATCCGGACTATCTGCAGAGTTTATGGATACTCAAAAGGCATTTGATCAAAACCACTCCGAAGAAATTTCGCGTTTTCGGGAGGGGTTAGATATTCTTGAACGTGAGGCGGTACATAATCCTATGCTTTTTGAAAAAATCAGGGCAGGAAGAGCGGAGATAGCCGGTGACGTTCTTGCGTGTGATTATACGGAGGATAAGGATGGTCTTAAAACGCTGATTACAGCTCTTGGGGCACGTTCAAAGATTTCTCTTGCGGAGATAGAGCTTTACGAGGCTTCGGCGCAAATTTCTTTTTTATATATATTTGAGAGAAAGTGTGGTTTTGGTTTATATAATGGTCGTGAATCCAGGAGGAAATGGAACCGCGATCTCATGGGTATGTTAAAACGTGTTGACGAGGTTTTGGAAAAGGCTGGGGAAGAATTTGGCAGATTGAGCGTTGATTGTAATTCGGAGATTGTTCGGGATGATGATTCTTTTGAATTTGGCTAAAGGTTTTTAAAATTGAGGAAGTTTTTGACTTCTGGAAAATATATTTATATGTTCTTTCTTAAGTTATGTGAAAAGAGGGTGAAATATGATAGAAAGCCGCGTTGAGGCGTTATCGGAGCGGAAACGGACTTGGCGGGCTCTTGCTAACAACAATGTAGTGAGGGGTCGGAGGTTTACGGCCGGGGCGGTTTTAAGCGTTATTGTGGCTGGGGGGGACTGCATATTCGGCTGTTGATGATTTTCGAAAGGCTGTGGTTTCCAACGATCATCAGGCCAGAAGCGCTTTAGTGAGCGGTGTCGTTAAGGGTATAGGCGGCGTTGGTTTTCTTGGGCTTTCAGGGTTTTTTGGATTTTGGGCAAAGCGTCATTATGGGCGCGCGCGAAAGTATAAGAAACTTCTCTCTAGTGCTACTGAACTTACTCCTCGGCAGGATTGATTTGATTAAACGTTAAGCGCTTTTTTTCTGCGCTATTTCGAAGTAGCGCGCGGCGTTGGTGAACAAAGCCATGCCGTCGGCGGTTTCGTTTACTGCTTGGCCTTTGCGGCGGGCGGCATCCTTGATTTGCATATAATCATCGCGCTGGCTGGTGAACATGCCGCGTTCGGGGTGGGGCATGATGGTTAAAATGCGCCCGGTTTCATCGGTGATGGCGGCGATATCGCTGAGCGAGCCGTTGGGGTTGTAGGGGAATTCGCCATTGGCGGGCGTGCCGCCCGGTTTGATATATTGCGCGGCGATCTGGCTGTTATTCTGGAGGGTTTTGAGGGTGCCTTCATCCATCATAAAGCGGCCTTCGCCGTGGGCGACGGGGAGGTGCATGTGCTCTATACCGCTGAGCCATGGGGAGCTTGAGGTGATTTTCAGGTCGATCCAGCGGCATTGATAGCGCGCAGTTTCATTGTATGTTACGGCAATCTTGCGCTCGCCATAGGGGGTGCCCGTGGGCGGGTTGAGGCCGAGATTGGTGAGAATCTGACAGCCGTTGCATATGCCGATGGCCAGTGTGTCGCGCGCGATGAATTTTTGCAAAGGTTCCCACAATGCGAGTTTGAGTTTTTGCGCATAGGCGTTGCCGGCGCCGGTGTCATCGCCGTAGGAAAACCCGCCGGGGATAGCAAGAATTTCTGCCGTTTCCAGCTCCTTTGGGTTTTCGATCAGATCGTTAATGTGGCGGATTTGGCCTGAGAGGCCTGCATGTTCAAAACCGTGCAGGGTTTCTTCTTCACAGTTAAGGCCGTATCCGGCGAGTACGAGAACTTTAGCGCTCATTAGCAATTCCTTAGGGGCGCTTTATACGCCTCATCCAGTTTATCAATATCAACTTGTAATATATTCTTTATATTGAGTTTATTGCCGTAGGCAATATGACCTACAAACGTGCAATGCTCATAACCTTTAAAATTTTTCTCGAACTTGTCCTTGTCTTGCGGGGCGACGGTGACGAGGATGCGGCCGGTGCTTTCGGAGTACAGAAGTTTGTCGCTGCGCAGTTCGCTGTCGATAGTCGACAGGTCAATATCCATGCCCATTTGCCCGGCGATGGCTTTTTTGGCCAAAGCTACGCCAAGGCCGCCATAGTTCAGCGCGTAGGCGGAGGCGATCAGGCGGTCGCGGGCGGCGCGGCCATAGAGTTTATAGAGGCGTAAGTTCTGGTGGCTGTTGGTTTCTGGGACGTTGTTGCCGAGATGGCCGAGATGGTCGTAATATTCGGATGCTCCGCACTCATCCTTGGTTTCGCCGAGCAGGTAGACCAGATCGCCAACGGCTTTGGGAGCGAGATCGATGGAACGCTCAATATCGGGAATCACACCGATGGAAGAAACCAGCAAGGTTGGCGGGGCCGAGATTTTGACTGGTTTACCGTTTTTATCAAAGCCTTTGAAGTCGTTGAACATTGAGTCTTTGCCGGAAATGAACGGGGTTTCGTATTTTACGGCCATCTCATAAATTGTTTCAACGGCGCGTTTGAGCTGCCCCAAGCGTTCGGGTTCATCTGAGCTGCACCAGCAGAAATTGTCGAGCAGGGCGAGTTGGTTCAGATCCACACCGGCGGCAACCGCGTTACGTACGGCGAGATCGAGGCCTGCGGCGGCCATGGCGGCAGTGTCGACGTCGCTGTAGCGCGGGAAGAGGCCTTGGGAGAGGACAATGCCTTTGTTGCTGGTTAAAACAGGCCGAGTGATTGAGGTTTCAGCGTAAACGCGTCCTGGGCCTTGTAACGGTCCCATAACGGCGGAGCCCTGCACGTTATGGTCATATTGGGTTGAGATGAATTCTTTTGAACAGATATTCAAACGGCCCAGCATATTCAGCAATGCGCTTTCATGGGCGCTGGGTTCATTAATATCCGGTTCATCATTACCGCCGCGGGTGAAATTGGTTGCAAGCGGGGTTTCAGGATTGCCGTCATGGAGGAAGTCCATATCCATATCCATGATGGTTTCGCCTTGATAGGTGATTTTTGCGCGGCCATCATCGGTGTAGATGCCAACAACGGTTGCTTCAACGCCCCGCTTAGCAAAGAGTTCAATGATTTTATCAACATTTTCGGGCGGTACGGCCATGGTCATGCGTTCTTGTGATTCGCTGATCCAGATTTCCCATGGGGCCATACCAGGGTATTTTAGCGGTACTTTATCCAGTTCAACATGGAAGCCGCCGGAGCCTTCAGCCATTTCACCGATGGAAGAAGACATGCCGCCTGCGCCGTTATCGGTAATCGCGCTGTAGAGCCCCATATCACGGATTTCTTTGATAATAGCGTCGGACATTTTTTTCTGCGTGATGGGGTCGCCGATTTGGACGGCGGTGGCAGGGGAGCCTTCATCGAGTGCCACGGAAGAAAATGTTGCGCCGTGGATGCCGTCGCGGCCAACTCTGCCGCCTGCGACAACGATTTTATCGCCGGGGTTTGCGCATTTTTCGTGGCCAGGTTTCCCGTTGATTTCGCGCGGGATGAGGCCGATTGTTCCCACGAAAACCAAAGGCTTTCCGACGAAGCGATCATCAAAGGTCACAAAGCCTTGCGGGGTGGGGATGCCGGACTGGTTGCCGCCTGCTTCTACACCGTCAATCACGCCTTTCATGATAGTTTCAGGGGATAGCACGGGGATTGTGCATTTTTGATCACGGTAATATTCCGACGAAGTGCGCGGGTCGGCGAGGCAAAATCCGTAACGATTGATGATAGGTTTGGCCCCTTGGCCGAAGCCGATGCAGTCGCGGTTGACGCCGACGATTCCGGTGATTGCGCCGCCGAACGGGTCGAGGGCGGAAGGGGAGTTGTGCGTTTCAACCTTGTCGGTGATGAGGTATTCATCATCGAAAATAATGCCGCCGGCGTTATCGGAAAAGACCGAAACGCAAATGTCATTATCGCCTTTAGCGGCGCGGATTTCTTTGGTGGCGCGCTTGATAAAGCCTTTGTAAAGACCGTCGGCAATATCGTCGATAGGGGAGGCAAAAATCGTGTGTTTGCAGTGCTCGGACCATGTTTGCGCAATGGTTTCGAGTTCGATGTCTGTGATGGTTTTGCCGTTATAGTGCTTTTGTATGGCTTTCATATAAACCAGAGGGAGACCGAGGGGGCCTCGATTTTGGATTCCCTTTTGGCTGATCTCCATGAGTTGTTCGTCATCCAAATCATTGAGGTCAATTGCGTCGGCTGCTGCGCTGCTTGTTGAATCAAGCGTGACGCGAGGGATGACGGCGTCCATTCCGCCATCGGCTTTGAATTTTTCAGCGCTTTTGATGGAAGCACGTTGAATCAGATTGTTGGAAAGGCTTTGCGAAAGTTCTTCGATATCGCTTTGCTTAAGGTCGCCTTTGATGAGATATAGGCGGGAAGAGAAGCACTCATTGTCGTTTTCGGCTCCGGCCAGTTTTAGCAATTCTGCGGCGGTGTGGCCGACATTGTCGGTAACGCCGGGCAGATATCCGATTTCCAGGGCCCAGTCGAAATCATCGGGGAGGGAGCCGATTTTCTGAGTCACAGGGTTGGCAAGGCTGGATTGAAAGCTGTCATTGGCGGCGGCCGGGTGTTCGCTGGTGTAAACATCGACCACGCGCACTTGCGCGGTTTTGCCTTGGTGCTTTAAGATTTTTTCCAGTGTTTTTGCGCGCCCGTCTTCCGGTGAGGCTAGAACTTCAATGCGAGTGGTCATATACTTTTAAACTAACTGTTGATCTTGGCTTTCGCGCAGATTAAACAGGAATAGGTTAGAGAATTCAATACACTTCACAACAGAAACTCAAATTTATGGCCACAGTTAAGCTCACAATCAATGACATGGAAATCGAAGTCGAACGCGGAACAAGTATTTTGCAGGCGGCGGAAGCGCTCGGCATTGAGGTGCCGCGCTTTTGTTATCATGACAAGCTGAGTGTGCCGGCAAATTGCCGGATGTGTCTGGTGGAGGTTGAAGGCGGGCCGCCAAAACCGGTGGCATCATGTGCGATGGCTGCGGGTGAAGGCATGGTTGTGCATACCGATTCCGAGATGGTTAAGAAGGCGCGCAAGGGCGTGATGGAGATGCTTCTCATCAATCATCCGCTCGATTGTCCGATTTGTGATCAGGGGGGCGAATGTGATTTACAGGATCAAGCTGTAGGCTATGGATTTGACCGGAGTCGTTTTGCGGAAAATAAACGTGCGGTGAAGGACAAGGAGCTAGGGCCGCTGATTAGCACTACGATGACGCGCTGCATTAATTGTACGCGCTGTGTGCGTTTTGCCGAAGAAATCGCCGGTACGCCTGTGTTGGGGCAGCTTAATCGCGGGGAAGATGCCGAGATTGGTACATTTATTGGTGAATTGGTGCAGACAGAGCTTTCGGGCAATTTGATTGATGTGTGCCCGGTAGGGGCGCTGACTTCCAAGCCGTATGCATTTAAGGCGCGGCCATGGGAGTTGAAAAAGGTTGAGACGATTGATGTGCATGATGCGGTGGGATCGAATATCCGCGTTGATGTGCGTGGGCGAGAAGTGATGCGAATTCTACCGCGCTTGCATGAAGATGTGAATGAGGAGTGGATTTCTGACCGGACGCGCTTTGCGTATGACGGCCTTAATAACGGGCGTCTGGATAGGCCATATATTCGTGATGAAGACAGTGGAAAGTTGGTTGAGGCGAGTTGGGAAGCGGCGTTTGCGTTGATTGCCAAAAAACTTTCAAGTTTGAAGGGTGAGCAGATTGCCGGGCTGGTCGGTGATTTGGCCGAAGTCGAATCGATTGTCGCGTTGAAAGATTTACTCGAAAAACTGGGCAGTCCGAATATGGATTGCCGTACTGACGGGGCGCAGTTTGATCCATCGAACCGGGCGGGATATTTGTTTAATTCTACCATTGCCGGCATTGATGAATCTGATGCGATTTTGCTGATCGGGAGCAATCCGCGTCATGAAGCGACGGTTATTAATGCGCGTATTCGTAAGGCACAGTTTGAACGCCGGGTGAAGATCGGGTTGATCGGAGAGCGGGCGGCGTTGACCTATGATTATGAGCATTTTGGGGATGGGCCTGAGGCACTCGAAAAGTTTGTGAAGGCTAAAAGCGGTTTTGCAAAGGTCTTCAAAGACGCCAAGAAGCCGATGATTGTCGTTGGCAGCGCCGTGTTTGCACGGCCTGACGGCGAGGCGATTCACCATGCGCTTTACATGGCTGCCGAAAAACTTGGCGTTGCGAAAGAGGGTTGGAACGGCTTTAACATTTTGCACCGCGCAGCGAGCCGGGTTGGGGCGCTTGATGTGGGATTCGTTCCGCAGGTTGGCGGTAAGGATTTTGCTGGAATTGTTAAGGGGACGAAGGATGGCTCTATCAAAGCTCTGTATATGCTGGGCGCGGATGAGTTCGATGCGCGTGCGTCTATCGGCTGGAAGACTTTTGTGATTTATCAAGGGCATCACGGGGATCATGGGGCGCTTCGTGCAGATGTGGTTTTGCCGGGGGCTGCTTATACCGAAAAAGACGGGATTTATCTAAATACCGAAGGGCGGGTGCAATATGCGCGCCGCGCTTCGTTCCCGCCGGGTGATGCCAAAGAAGACTGGAAGATTTTGCGGGCGCTTTCGGAAGCTTTAGGCCAGACATTGCCGTATAATACGCAGGCTGAGTTGCGGGATCGTGTTTTGGATGAATTTAAGCATATGTCAGTTGTCGATTCTATTGCACCGGCGCCGTGGGGTGAATTTGGCACGAAGGGCCCGGCCGATAAAGCTTCTTTTGTGAATCCTGTACGTAATTATTATATGGCGAATGTGATTTGCCGGGCTTCGGCGACGATGCGAGACTGTGTAGAATCGTTTACTCATGCTGATGATGAAATGTTGGAGGCGGCGGAGTGATGACAATGTTTGCGAGTATGTCATTGCGAGGACGATGCAGCAATCTAGTTTATGGATTGCTTCGCTGCGCTCGCAATGACGAAAGAGGATAGGATATGAGCAAAACGACACTTGAATATGTACAGATTTTCCATGAAACGTACGGGCTTCCGGTGAAGGCTGCGCCGGATATTTCGGATGAAAAGACCAATGCGCTGCGGGTGAATTTGCTGGCCGAAGAGCTTGAGGAATTGCAGGAGGCGCTGGCGGAAGGAAATATTGTCGAGGTACTTGACGCGCTCACCGATATTCAATATGTGCTGGACGGGGCGTATTTGTCTTTTGGTTTGCATGGTGTGAAAACGGCGGCATTTGAAGAGGTGCAGCGCTCGAATATGAGCAAGCTTGGTGCAGATGGCAAGCCGATTGTGCGCGAAGAGGATGGCAAGATTCTCAAGGGACCGAATTATTTCAAGCCCGACATTGCGCAGTTTATTGAAGGGAAAGATAAAGCGGCTTAAGTGATTGCCGGTTTATCGTTGATTGTATTTGATGCGATGAGTGTCGTTTCGTAGCGTTGTTCATTGAAACTTGCGACTCTGGTTCCGAAGGCCTCTGAAGTGTTCTTTGAGATTTTTTCGCTCGCGCTTTCAATAAGTTTGTTTTGTACGTCAGGGTCATAAAGATTAACACCTGGTACTAGGGCCTTTTGCGGATCGACAATGTAGCCTACACCGTTTCTTTCGATGATCACTTCAAAATGTAAATGGGCAATGTTTGTGCCGGATTTGCCGATTTGCGCGAAATTTTCGCCGGTGTTAACAGATTGACCGATCGAAAGGTGGTTTGTGTCCCGGACATGGCCATATTGCGTGTATACGTTGTGGCCGTGGTACAAGGATATCAGTTTACCATAGCCGCTGGAGGCTCCTGCATAGGCGACGACGCCGTTTGCGGGGGCGTGAATTGGCTCACCGATATTCGCATTACCTCTTTTTTCGGTATTTATATCCAAGCCTTGATGTGATTTGCCAAACCTTTCTTTGAGAGTGCTTGTTACCCTCATATTGTTTATTGGCGTTCGCAATGTCAAAGGACTGGTGCTTGTATCCAGTGTATTGCTTCCGACCGGTTTTCGGGTTTGAATCTCTTTATTCTGCCCATGCCCATGCCCATGCCCATGATCGTGATTGTGATGTGCGGCGCTGTTGTTAAAGCGATCAGAGGTTTGTTTTTTTGCCTCTATTCCTATTTCACTTAATTTTGTTGGAGCGGCGTGTTTTTGCAGGGCTTTGCTGAGAGCGCTGTTTGGATCTGGTTTTATCATCTGTTGCGCGAGGTGATCGGCAAGGCGGTTGGCGGTTTGTGCGTTCATTTCGCCGAGAACTTTGATTTTTTTTGTCGGATCGTCTGTGCTGGCATTCAGCGCTATTTGTAGTTTCAGAATATCCTTTTCATTTAAATTATTGTCGTTAAGAGCGTCATTAATGTGGTTTATGGCCTGTATTGGATCGGCCTTCATTAACAGGCCAAAATCGGTGATTCCTCCTGGATAACCGTCATTATAATAGCGATGGCCTTTGGACACGTACAGACCTTCGTTGGACAGCTCTTGTTGTAAGTTTTTGACTGTTTGTGATTTGCCTTTACCCAAGCTGGAGCTGTTGATGCTGATAGCGCCATTGGCGCTTTGCACGGTTACGTGTGCCAAAATATCATCAAGAATGGATCGTTTTTCGGTCTTATCCGCCATTTTGGTGCCTCTATTTTCCCTTATGTATATTTTACAGGGGCTTAGTGCATTGTAATTATAATATGTTAATGAAAAGTTAAAATTGTGGCATTCTCGAGATTTGACGTGGGTATAGCCGGGATTTTAGCGTTTACTTTTTCTTTTAAAGGTTGCACATTGGGCGAGGATGTTAACGCTTAAATTTTTATAATTCCTGATGTTCGTACTTTTTGAAAATCTTTATGTTTTGTGGACGGCTTTAACGCTGCTTTACACGGTTTTGATCGTGGCCGGTGTGCTTATGGCTGTGGCGTATTATACTTATGCCGAGCGTAAAATTATGGGCGCGATGCAGCGCAGACAGGGGCCGATGACGGTCGGGCCGTTTGGGTTGTTGCAGCCGATTGCCGATGGAATTAAGCTGTTTTCCAAGGAAACGATTATTCCAAGCGGGGCGAACCGTCCGGTGTTTTTGCTCGCGCCGATGATGCTGTTTGCCTTGTCGTTGATTGCATGGGCGGTGATTCCCTTTGATAAGGGATGGGTGCTGGCCAATATCAATGTTGGGATTTTGTATCTTTTTGCCGTGTCGTCGATGACGGTGTACGGCGTGATTATGGCCGGATGGGCGTCGAATTCGCGCTATGCTTTTCTGGGCGGTCTTCGCAGCGCTTCGCAGATGGTGTCTTATGAAGTTTCAATGGGGCTGATTATCGTGTGTGTGCTTTTGTGTACGGGCAGTCTCAATTTGCAGGAAATTGTTGAAGCACCTCGTCCGTTGTGGATGCAGGTTTTGCTGTTTCCGATGTTGATTGTGTTTCTGGTTTCTATATTGGCGGAAACAAACCGTGCGCCGTTTGATTTGCCGGAGGGCGAGTCGGAGATTACCGGCGGGTTTATGGTTGAATATTCGGCCATGACTTATGCGCTGTTTTTCTTGGGTGAATATTCGGCGATGATTTTGATGAGCGCGATGACAACAACGTTATTTCTTGGTGGTTGGCTGTCACCATTTGGAATGAGTTTTTTGGCGTTCGTGCCGGGAATCATCTGGTTTGCGATGAAAACCGCGTTGGTGATGTTTTTCTTTATCTGGGCACGGGCGACGTTGCCGCGTTTCCGTTATGACCAGTTGATGCGGCTGGGGTGGAAAGTGTTTTTGCCGCTTACGCTTGTGTGGGTGGTGTTCACCGCCGGGGTTCTCATTACGTTTGATGCGCTGCCGGGGTAAAGGAATTGATATGGACGGATTTGCACGCTCATTTTTGCTGACGGAAATTGTGAAGGGGTTTTTGCTGACCCTGAAATATATGTTTTTTGTTCCGCGGGTAACGATTAACTATCCGTATGAAAAGGGACCAATTTCCCCGCGATTTCGCGGTGAGCATGCGTTGCGCCGCTATCCGAATGGTGAAGAGCGCTGCATTGCGTGTAAGCTGTGCGAAGCGATTTGTCCGGCTTTGGCCATAACTATTGAAACCGAGCCGCGCGCGGACGGATCGCGACGGACGACGAAATACGATATCGACATGACCAAATGTATTTTTTGCGGTTTGTGTCAGGAAGCCTGCCCGGTTGATGCGATTGTTGAGGGGCCGAATTTTGAATATTCAACTGAAACGCGTGAAGAGTTGTTTTATAACAAAGACAAACTGCTTGCCAATGGCGATCGCTGGGAAGCGCAAATTGCGGCAAATATTGCCGCAGATGCGCCTTATAGATAGTCTGTTGACATAATTTTATATTACTTTATATTTCTTTTCATGGCTTTAAAGAGAGTTGTGTTTGATGATCGGCGGCTTGCGACTATGTTTGGTGATCAGTCACAGGCAGGGGGTGTTTATTCAAGTGCTTTACTTGTTGGTGGGCTTTGTTGTGAAGATGATTGCCTTCAAGACAGTGATACTGTCGCTCTTGTTCAGTCGGTGAAATGGATTAATCAAAATCTAGATGTTTGTATTGCAGCCAACCCAAAAGTGGATGTTTGCAATCTCGATTATGGTTCAAACTTTTTTGAACTTGGTTCAGAGGATAACTATGACTTTGTCGTTTTTTGTAATCTTTATTTTAGTGGTCTCGGTAATCCTGAACATAGTTTTTTTTCTTTATCGCGCCAAAGTGAATTGGCGTTTGATCGCGAAAATTGGAAAAAATCTATCGAACACATTTCTCCTAAAGCTATTTTAAACTGCCATGTCGTTGGTGAGCCGGAAGGTCAGGCTATTAATGATGTATTGGCTTCGATTATTCCATATGTTTCGGACAGCGAACTTTATAGAGGCACTACTATAACTAAACAAAAAATAAGTGGTTTTGCATTTGATGCGCTGAGAATTCCAGAAGTTTAAGGTGGTTTTTAAAACGGATAGGACCAGTTCAGGCTGATGACTTCGGTGCCGGGGTTGTGATCTCCGAGGCCTGCGTTTGACATGTGGCTTAAGGACAGGCCGATGCGATGCTGGCTTTCCAGTTCGTAATCAATTTCAAGTTGGCTGCGGAACTGGACGGGATAGTCGAGGTCTTTGTCGCTGCCGCCGTCGGTGTAAAACCCGACGCCCAGGCTGGGGGTGAAGTACCAGTTTTCTTTAAAATTCCGATCATAGAGCAGGCCGATGCCGGCCCAGATTGAGCCTTGTGAGGTGAGTTCTAATCCTGCCCAGGGTTTCAAATTATCGATAAATACGGTGCTGTTTGGGCGGAATTCTGCGCGCAGGTCGAAGCCGTCTTGCTCATCAAACACATCATAGTAACCAATGGCGAAATTGAGCCAGTACGCGGGGGCTGTATCTGTGGCTGCTGCGGGGGTGATTGCGCTTAGTAATCCTGCGCTCAAAAAGGCGGAGAGAGCTTTTCTTCTCATGGGTGATTTCTGTTTTAGGGCGGGCGTGTAAAAGGATTTAAAAGCAGTGCTTTATCATTTTTATAATGCCCGATTAAGGATAAAAATCAATCTTGAAAAAATGTCTAAAATGTAGAGGATTTTTTGGGTTAGGGGCCTTGCGCGCCGCGGCGTAACAGACTAGAACGAAAGGGCAGAAACAAAAGATTGTTCTTATGATCATTTCCGGCATTGCCTTCTATATTTTTGCTGTGATTTTGACGCTGAGCGCCTTGATGGTGATTACGGCGCGCAACCCTGTGCATTCCGTACTGTTTCTCATTCTTGCGTTTTTTAATTCTGCCGGATTGTTCATATTATTAGGGGCTGAATTTGTCGGGATGATCATGGTGATTGTCTATGTGGGCGCGGTGGCGGTGTTGTTCTTGTTTGTTGTGATGATGCTTGATATTTCCTTTGCTAATTTGCGTAAAGGGGCGATGCAATATGTGCCGATGGGATTATTGATTGGCGCAGTTCTATTGAGTGAGTTGGTGTTGATTTATGGTGCCTGGGGTTTTGTTCCAGGGGTTGAGCAAAATTTAGCCGCGCCTTCTTTGCGTTTTGAAGGCGCGACGAATACTGAAAGTTTGGGGCAGATTTTATATACGGATTATATTTTGGCGTTTCAGCTTGCCGGTTTAATTTTATTTGTGGCCATGATCGGTGCGATTGTTCTGACGCTGCGCGCTCGTCCTGGTTTGCGCAAGCAGGTGGTGGCGGCCCAGCATCGGCGCAAGCGTAAGGATGTGCTGGAAATTCACAAGGTTACGCCGGGAACGGGGGGCTAATGGGGAGCGGCATGTTTGAAATTGCTTTGGGACATTATCTGACTTTGGCGGCGTTGCTTTTTACGATCGGTGTGTTTGGCATGTTTTTGAACCGAAAAAACGTGATTGTGATTTTGATGTCGATCGAATTGATGCTGCTTGCGGTGAATATTAATTTTGTGGCGTTTTCCGCCTATCTGAATGATTTGACGGGGCAGGTCTTTACGATGTTTATCTTAACGGTGGCGGCGGCTGAAGCGGCGATCGGGCTGGCAATTTTGGTGGCGTTCTTCCGCAATAAAGGTTCTATCGCGGTCGAAGATATTTCGAGTATGAAGGGGTAGGGCGCGTGTAATGGAACTTTTAGCTGTCTTTTTGCCTTTGCTTGCGTTTGTGATTTCTTTTCTGTTTGGAAAGCAGCTCGGGGATAAAGGCGCTCAGTTTATAACATGTAGTGCTTTGATCGTGGCGGCTTTTGCCTCGATTAGCCTGTTTTTTGATGTGGCTATCGGTGAAAATAGCTATACGACTGAGCTTTCAAGTTGGATTATTTCAGGTGATTTAAATGTTTCATGGGCGCTGCGGATTGATTCGCTGTCTGTGGTGATGATGTGCGTGATTAATATCGTATCGGCGTGCGTTCATGTGTATTCGGTCGGGTATATGAGCCATGATCCCTGCAAGGGTCGGTTCATGGCGTATCTGTCGCTGTTTACCTTTGCGATGTTGATGTTGGTGACGGCGGATAATTTGCTGCAACTGTTCTTTGGCTGGGAGGGGGTCGGGTTGGCTTCCTACCTGTTAATCGGGTTTTGGAATCATAAGAACAGTGCGAATGCCGCAGCGGTGAAGGCTTTTGTTGTGAACCGGGTTGGTGATTTTGGGCTGGCGCTGGCGATGATGGCGATTTTCGTCGTGTTTGGTACGTTGCAGTTTGATGATATTTTTGAGGCAGTTCCGGAAATGGCCGGGACGTATTTCAGCTTTATTGGTCAGGAATATCACGCGTTGACGCTGATTGGTTTGTTGTTGTTTGTCGGGGCGATCGGAAAGTCGGCGCAATTGGGGTTGCATACGTGGCTTCCTGATGCGATGGAGGGGCCGACGCCGGTTTCGGCGCTTATTCACGCGGCGACGATGGTGACTGCTGGTGTGTTCCTGGTGGCGCGGATGTCACCCTTGTATGAATATGCTCCAGAAGCGCTGATGGTGGTGACATTGGTTGGCGGGGCGACGGCGTTTGTCGCGGCGACGATCGGTCTGACGCAGTTTGATATCAAGCGGGTCATTGCGTATTCAACGATGAGCCAGCTCGGCTATATGTTCTTTGCGCTAGGCGTGTCGGCCTATGGCGCGGCTATGTTTCATTTGATGACGCATGCGTTCTTTAAGGCTTTGTTGTTCCTGGGGGCCGGTTCGGTCATTCACGCGATGAGTGATGAGCAGGATATGCGCAAGATGGGCGGGATTTGGAAGAAAATCCCTATGACCTATGGTTTGATGTGGGTTGGGTCGCTTGCGCTGGCCGGGATACCGCCTTTTGCCGGATTTTATTCCAAGGACATCGTGCTGGAGGCCGCATGGGCGGATCACACATGGTTTGGGAATATCGCCTTCTGGCTGGGGATCGCAGCAGCCTTTATGACGGCGTTTTATACGTGGCGCTTGTTAATCATGACGTTCCACGGCAAGCCGCGGGCGAGTGAAAAAGTGATGAGTCATATTCATGAAAGCCCGGCGGTGATGCTGGGGCCGCTCGTTGTTTTGGCAACAGGCGCATTGTTTTCCGGGATGGTCTTCTATGAACCGTTTGTCGGTAGCGGTAAGGCTGAGCATGTTGCTGAGATTGAACTCGATGCGCATCACACCCTTGATGTTGAAATTGAGCATGACATTGAAGCACCTGTTCTTGAAGAAGAAGGCGTGGATAGCGGCATGGGAAGAGAAAAATTCTGGGGACAGGCTATCCGTGTGCAGCACCAAAATGATACGCTGGAATCTGCCCACCATGTGCCTGAATGGGTCAAGTTCCTGCCGTTGGTTATGGGGCTTTTAGGGATCGGTTTAGCCTATCTGGCGTATATGCTGCTCCCGGGAATTCCTGAAAAAATCAAAACTATTTTTGCTGTGCCTTATGCGCTTTTCTTCAATAAGTGGTTCTTTGATGAGCTGTACAACGCTATTTTTATAAAAACCTCTTTTATGCTTGGACGGCTCTTCTGGCGCGTTGGGGATCAAAATACGATTGACCGGTTGGGCCCGGACGGCAGTGCGAAGAGCGTTCAAAAGCTGGCTGGTGTGATTAGCCGTTTCCAGAGCGGATATGTCTTTCAGTATGCATTTGTGATGATGGTTGCGCTCATCGCAATTGTTTCGTGGTTTGTATTTAAAAGCGGGCAAGGGTTTTAGACTATGGTAGATTTTCCGCTTCTTTCATTAATGACGTTTTTGCCGGTTGCCGGCGTGTTGATCATTTTGATGATTCGCGGGGATGAAGGGACTGTGAAGCAAAATGCCCGGCATATGGCACTTTATACATCTTTGTTTACGCTGGCTTTTGCGCTGTTTATGTATACGCGCTTTGATGGATCAAGCGCTGAATTTCAGTTTGTTGAACAGGGGGGCTGGTTGAAGCCTTTGGGGATTAACTATCATGTCGGAGTTGATGGTATTTCAGTGTTTTTTGTCTTGCTTTCGGCGTTTTTGACACCGGTGTGTATCTTGTCGGCGTGGGACGCAGTTAAGGTACGTGTTAAGGAATTTATGGTTGCGTTTCTGTTGCTGGAAAGCTTTATGATCGGAACATTTATTGCGCTGGATGCGGTGTTGTTTTACGTCTTTTTCGAAGGTGTGTTGATTCCGATGTTCTTGATTATCGGGGTATGGGGAGGTCCTCGCCGTGTGTATTCGGCCTATAAGTTCTTCCTTTATACGCTTCTGGGTTCGGTGTTGATGTTGATAGGCTTGCTGGCACTCTATGCACAGACGGGCAGCACCGATATTCCGACATTGATGGATAACCCAGTAGCGACGCATTTGCAGTATTGGCTGTGGCTGGCATTTTTTGCGAGTTTTGCGGTGAAAATGCCGATGTGGCCAGTGCATACGTGGCTTCCCGATGCGCACGTCGAAGCGCCGACGGCCGGCTCGGTTATTTTGGCCGGGGTGCTTTTGAAAATGGGCGGTTATGGATTTTTACGATTTTCTTTGCCGATGCTGCCTGAGGCGAGTGCGTATTTTGCCGACTTTGTTTTTGCTTTGAGTGTTATTGCGATTATTTACACCTCGCTAATTGCGTTGGTGCAGGAAGATATGAAGAAGTTGATTGCTTATTCCTCGGTGGCGCATATGGGATTTGTGACGATCGGGATTTTTAGTGTGACGACACAAGGGATTGAAGGCGGGATTTTTCAGATGCTTTCGCATGGTTTGATTTCCGGAGCACTCTTTTTATGTGTGGGCGTTGTTTATGACCGGATGCATACGCGTGAAATTGAACGCTATGGCGGCATTGTCAAAAATATGCCGAAATATGCGACTGTGTTTATGATTTTAATGCTGGGCAGCGTTGGTTTGCCGGGAACAAGCGGGTTTGTTGGTGAATTTCTCGTATTGCTTGGTGCGTTCCAGGTGAGCACTTTGGTTGCGGCTTTGGCGGCTACGGGTGTTATTATTGGCGCAGCTTATATGCTGATCTTGTATCGTCGGGTTGTGTTTGGACCGCGTGTGAATGATGATGCGCTCTCGATGCCTGATCTTAACTGGCGCGAGCTTGGTTTGCTGGTGCCGATTGTTCTTCTGGTGCTTTGGCTGGGTGTGTTTCCGGGCGTTGTGACAGAAAAAATCGGTCCGTCGGTGGATAAGCTGATTACAGAATATAATGCAAAGTTGAACGCTGCAGCGGTTGTTGAAACGCCTGAAACAGGCATGTTGCAGGAGGTGGGAGAATGATTGATTTTAACCTGATCCCTGTATTGCCAGAAATTTTTCTGTCCTTGATTGGAATGGGGTTGTTGATCGTTGGTGCGAGCCAGGGCAACGTTTCTACGCGTGTGATTTGCTGGTCAGCTGTCTGCGGGTTGGCGCTTAGTGCTTTGATACTGCTTTCGGTGGGTTGGGAAACGCGTAGCGTACTTGGCGGTATGTTTGTGATGGACAAGTTTGCCGGGTTTATGAAACTGATGATTATTATCGGTCTGATTGCTTCATTGGCTTTGTCTGTGCGTTATTTGTTGCAAGAAGGGATGGAGCGGTTCGAGTTTCCCATTTTGGTTTTGTTTGCCGGGATCGGGATGATGATCATGGTCTCAAGCAATAATTTCCTAGCGCTGTATATGGGGCTGGAGCTGCAGTCTTTAAGCTTGTATGTGCTTGCGGCATTTCATCGTAATTCGATGCGTTCGTCGGAGGCGGGGATTAAATATTTCCTTCTTGGTGCCTTGTCTTCTGGGATGCTTTTGTTTGGTGTTTCTTTGATTTATGGTTTTACGGGTTCCGTAAATTTTGGTGTGGTGGGCGCAACATTGAGCGATTTGGACGGTGTTCCGATTGGCGTAACGTTTGGACTGGTGTTTGTTTTGGCGGGGCTTGCATTTAAGGTTTCTGCTGTGCCGTTTCATATGTGGACCCCCGATGTTTATGAAGGTGCACCGACGGCGGTGACGGCGCTGTTTGCGATTGTGCCGAAAATTGCGGCGATGGGCTTGTTGATGCGCTTGTTATTTGAGCCGTTTATGGCGCTTTCTGAGCAGTGGGTGCAGATTATCTACTTCCTGGCATTGATGTCGATGTTTTTGGGCGCTTTTGCCGGAATTGCACAAGATAATATCAAACGGTTGCTCGCTTATAGTTCGATTGGGAATATGGGGTATGCGTTGATTGGCGTTGTCGCGGGCAGTGCGGCCGGGGCGGGCGCTGTGGTGTTGTATTTGTTTATTTATATGATCATGAGTGCCGGAGTGTTTGCGATTGTGATGTGTATGCGTCGGCGCGGCATGGCGGTGTATAAAATCAGCGATTTGGCAGGGTTGTCGCGGCATGCGCCAGGGTTGGCCTACGGCATGGCGATTTTGATGTTTTCGATGAGTGGCATTCCGCCTGCGGCCGGGTTCTTTGGCAAGCTGGCGGTATTTAACGCCGCAGTGGCTGAAGGATATTACATTCTGGCGACGCTTGGGGTGCTTACATCTGTTGTTGCTGCCTATTATTATTTGCGTGTGATTAAGGTGATGTTTTTCGATGAACCCGCTGATGTATTTGACGGGCCGATTCCGTTTGCGCGCCGGGTGGTTTTATTTGTCTGTATTTTGTTTGTGCTTGGGTTTGTAATTAAACCGAGCGTTTTTATTGCCAGTTCTTTCAATGCGGCGTCCGTGTTATTTGCGGGGTAGGGGCCTTGCATTGGGATATTCAGGTTTTTACAAAGCTCAATTCAACGCAGGATGAATGCAAGCGTTTGGCTGTCGATGGTGTACCTGAAGGCGCAGTTGTGCAGGCGATTCAGCAGGTATTGGGGCGTGGACGGCATGGGCGTATATGGCTTTCGGAAGAAGGTAATCTTGCGATGTCTTTTATTTTGCGTCCCCGATGCGAGATCGTAAAAATCGGGCAGATTTCCATTATGATTGGTGTGGCGTTGGCGCAGACAATTGGTAAAAAGGCTCAATTAAAATGGCCAAATGACGTGTTGGTTGATGGCCGAAAATGCGCCGGGATTTTGATTGATAGCGATTTGTCCGGGGGAGCGTTAAACTGGCTGGTTATCGGTATTGGTGTGAATGTGGCCAGTGCTCCTGAGATTGGTGCAGTGCTCAATGTAGATGGTGATAAGTTTCGTGATGCGTTGCTCGCCAATATTGCTCAGCTTTATATGCGTTGGCAGCGTGATGGTTTTGCAGATATTCGCCTGGAATGGCTGGCGCGTACTTACGAAAAAGGTATGGCGCTCAATGTCGGAGCCTTTGAGAGTCTTGATGAATTGGGAAATTTAATTGTACGTGATAGGCAAAACCAGTTACAAACCATCTCAGCGGGCGATGTGTTTTTAAAGGATCGAGACTATGCTGCTGGCGATTGATGTTGGAAATACCAATATTGTGTTTGCTGTTTTTGACGGCGGTATCATCCGTGGTGCCTGGCGGTTGCATACTTATGCGCGGCGGTGCGCTGATGAGTATGCGGTGTTCTTGCATCAGATTTTGGTGATGGATGGCCTTAGTTTTATCAACATTCATGATGTTGTTATCAGTTCAGTTGTGCCGGAAACACATTTTCATTTGGGGTGCTTTTGTGAAAAGCATTTGCACCTCGTGCCGGTCTTTATAACCAAGGATCATGTACCGATTACGATTGATATGGAACGGCCAGAGGATGTTGGCGCTGACCGGCTTGTGAATGCTTTGGCGGTGAATATGCATTATGGTGAGCGCATTGGAACGGGTGGAGTGATTGTGATTGATTTTGGTACGGCCACGACGTTTGACGTGATTAATGCGTCTGGCGCGTATGCAGGCGGAGCGATTGCGCCGGGGATTGATCTTTCGGTGAATGCGCTGCATAGCGCGGCCTCGAAGTTGCCTAAAATCGGTGTCCGTAAGCCTGCGCAGGCGATTGGAAAATCAACATCTGAGGCTATGCGCTCCGGAGTGTATTGGGGGTATGTTGGTTTGATTGAGCGGATTACCGGGCAGATTAGTGCAGAGCTGGGTGGTGAAAAGCCGTTTGTTTTGGCAACGGGCGGGCTTGCGGCGTTGTTTGAGGATGCAGGAGTAATTGATTTGATTGACCAGGATCTGACGCTTAAGGGTCTGCTGGCGATTTATCAGGAGATGCACGGATGAGCGTGGCGCGGGATCTTATGAGTCAGGATGGATTGTTTTTTATTCCGTTGGGAGGCAGCGAGCAGTTCGGCGTTAATCTGAATGTGTATGTGTCAGACGGGCAGATGTTGGCGGTGGATTGTGGTATTGGTTTTGCTGATGATCGATTTCCCGGGATTGATTTGCTGTTGCCTGATCCCACGTTTTTGGAAGAGCGGCGGGAAGCGCTTAAGGGGCTGATTATTACGCATGCACATGAGGATCATGTTGGCGCGGTGGCGTATGTTTGGGATCGGTTGCAATGTCCAATTTATGCCAGCCCGTTTACGGCGGCTGTTCTGCGCAAGAAGCTGGAAGAACAGAATGTGCGTCGGGTGAAGATTGAAATTATTACGCCAGGGGTGCAGGTGCAAATTGGTGCATTCGGGGTTCATTTTGTACCGGTGTCGCATTCTGTGCCCGATACATGTTCGCTGATTATTGATACGGATCATGGTAAGCTGGTGCATAGTGGAGATTGGAATCTTGATCCGGCACCGGTGACGGGTGCGGCGACGGATGCGGCGATTTTTAAGCGGGCCGGCGAAGAGGGTGTCTTGGCCTATATCGGTGATTCAACCAATGCAGAAGTGGATGGGCGCAGCGGTTCGGAAAGTGTTGTGGCTAAAGGACTTGAGGCCGAGTTTCGCAAGTGCGATGGCAAGATTGCTGTCACGACTTTTTCCTCCAATATCGGCCGGGTGATTAGTATTTTAAAGGCAGCTAAGGCTTGTGGGCGGCAAGTCGGGGTTATTGGCCGCTCGTTACACCGAATGATCGGGTGTGCGGCGGATTGTGGACTTTTGGACAAAAATTTGCCGGATTTTGTTTCGGAAGAAGATTTAGGCTATCTGCCGGATGATAAGGTTGTGGTGATTGTAACCGGTTCACAAGGTGAATATCGCGCGGCTTTGGCAAAAGTTGCACGCGGAGTCTTTAAGGGGTTTAAGCTGAATAAAGGGGATAGTGTGATTTTTTCGGCGCGCGCTATTCCGGGTAATGAAGTTTCGATTAATCAGGTGAAAAATAATTTAAGCGCCGCAGGCGTTAATATTATTACGCCGCGCGACACGAAAAACATTATTCATGTGTCGGGGCATCCGTGCCGCGATGAAATTGCCGATATGTTGCGATGGGTGCGTCCGCAGGTCGTCGTGCCGGTGCATGGGGAGCGGGTGCAGCTTGATGCACAGGCGGCGTTTGCACGAGATTGTCAAGTTCCCAAGGCGCTGGTGCCTTCAAATGGTTCGGTGATCCGTTTGGCGCCGGGCAATCCTGAGATTGTTGATCATATTGAAACAGACATTCTGGCTGTGGATCAAAAACGGATCGTCAAGGCGACGCACCAGTCCATCGCGGCGCGGCGGAAGCTGCAATATACCGGGGCAGTGCATATTTCGTTGGCTGTGGATGCGCGCGGCAAATTTCTGGGTGATCCGAAGTTTGAGATGCTTGGGCTTCTGGATCTTGATAATCCCGGCGAAGAGCAGATTGAAGACAAGCTTTATGATGAAATCCTGGATTTGCTTGAAGAGCTGACTTTTGAAGAGCGGCTGGACGATCATTTTATTGCCGAAGAGCTGCGCATCGGAATTCGACGGTTTTGTGACCATACTTTAGGGATTAAACCGAAAACCACTGTGCATGTATTGAGGGTTTAAAGCGATGGGACTCGTTACGGGCATTATCGTGTTTTTGTTGATCTGGTGGGTCAGCTTGTTTGCGGTGTTGCCATTCGGGCATGCGCGTGAGGTAGACGGGACGCCGGTTAAGGCGAATTTAAAGCGCAAATTTATTTGGACAACGCTCGTGGCTATGGTGGTTTGGGGAATTGTTTTTGTTTTGATTGAAGCAGAAATTGTAAGTTTTCGTGAAATAGCGAATGAGATGGCTTTAGAGGATAAGCTACGATGAGATGGTTTACAGGTTTGTTGGTGTTTTTTGTGCCGGTGGCTGCTTTGGCTCAGGATGCTTCGCTTGCAGTGATATGCAAGGCCTTGCCAAATTATAAAACTCCGGCGGGGGTTGAGTATGTGCAGGGCGTAGAAGGCGTTGTTCCGGCTGATCTTAATCCGCTGAAAGCGCCAATGTTGGATGTGGTGAAAATTCCGATTGATGTCATGCTGGCTGAGCGGTTTCAATCTGTGAAAATTCCGAGTGATCTGGAGCTTCAGCCTAATGTTGCGATGATTTCTATCTATCGTGATGGGCGCGTGGAGTATAACGGGCAGGATGTTTCGGGCCAGGCGTATAGTTTGTGCGGAAAATCTGTGGGGATTGTTGAAAAATCCAGGAATGGACAGGCAGGCGATGATGCCTTAAAGTCTCAGCCCGAAGTTATTGAACTGAAAGAGAGCGTCGAGGGCGAGGTTCTCGAAGGTCAGTATCCGTAAAGTCATAGAGGTCTTAATGAGTCAAAAAGCCAAAACCGCCATTACCCCGACGCGCGAAGAGAATTTTCCTGAATGGTATCAACAGGTGATTAAAGCTGCGGATTTGGCGGAGAGTTCGCCTGTGCGTGGATGTATGACTGTGAAGCCCTATGGCTGGGCGATTTGGGAAAATATGGTCGGGATTTTTGATCCGTGGCTGAAGGAATACGGGGTGCAGAATTGCTCTTTTCCGATGCTGATTCCGGTGAGTTTTTTATCGAAAGAGGCCGAGCATGTGGAGGGGTTTGCCAAGGAGTGCGCGGTGGTGACGCATCACCGGCTGGAGGCTGACCCGGATGGTAATGGGCTGCGGCCTGCGCCAACGGCAGAGTTGGAAGAGCCTTATGTGGTGCGTCCGACGTCTGAGACGATTATCGGCGATGCAATGGCGCGCTGGGTGCAGTCATATCGTGATTTGCCGTTGAAGCTGAACCAGTGGTGTAGCGTGATGCGCTGGGAAATGCGTACGAGAATTTTCCTGCGTACGTCTGAGTTCTTCTGGCATGAGGGGCATAATGCGTTTGCTGATCATGAAGGTGCCAAGGCCGATTGTTTGCATGTGCTGGATTTGTACGAAAAGTTCTTTACCGACGTGCTGGCTATTGACGGGTTTAAGGGTATCAAAACTGAGGAAGAACGTTTTCCAGGCGCTAATGAAACTTATTCCTTTGAAGTGATGATGCAAGATGGAAAGGCCTTGCAGGCTTCGACAACGCATGATCTGGGCACAAATTTTGCCAAGACCTTTGATATTAAATATCAGACTAAAGAGGGTGGTGAAGAGCTGTGTCATACGACAAGCTGGGCGTTTACGACACGGATGATCGGTGCGCTCATCATGATGCATGGTGATGATGACGGGATGATTATGCCGCCGCGCATTGCGCCGCAGCAGGTGGTGATTTTGCCGGTGTTAAAAGGTGACAATGATGAGGCGATCATGGCGTATTGCTCTGAGATTGCCGCGCAGTTGAAGGAAAAAGGTATTAAGGCCAAGGTTGACGCGCGTGATATGCGCACACCAGATAAGATGTGGGATGCGATTAAGAAAGGCATTCCGCTGCGCGTTGAGGTTGGTGGTCGTGAGATGGAAGAGGCGCAAGTGACGCATGTACGGCGTGATCTGGGCCGTGAGTCTAAAACCACGCAAAGTGTGGAGAGTTTTGTTGAAGATGCACGGGGGCTTTTGGATGCAATCCATGATGATATGTTGGCGCGCTCGCGCAGTTTTAGGGATGAAAACACGCATGAAGGGCAAACGCTTGCTGATATTGAGGCGTTCTTTAAGGCGGGTAAAACCGGGCTTGTGAAGGTGCCGGTGGCCGTGCTTGAAGATGTTGGGCTGGACGCGGTAATGAAAGAATATGGCCTGACGACGCGCTGCATGCCGTTTGTTGATAATGGGCGTACGGTTTTGATTGCGAAGGCGTATTAATCTAAATCAAGGAAAAAATAATGGATTTAACTTTTATTCTATATGCCGTTTTTCTTTTGGCTGTTGTTGTGCTCGCTATTTATCATAGAAATAAAGATCAAAAAAAAGTCATGAATTATTATGAACATGCTTCCGAAAAAGGGGATGAGGTTGCTAAAAAATCCTTAGAGAATCAAAAACGTATGATTGAGCTTTTGGAAACGATTTCCAAGAAACTGGATAAGTAAAATGCTTTCAACATTTGAACGGATGGTGGCGTGGCGGTATTTGCGCTCTAAAAAAGCCGAAGGCTTTGTCAGCGTGATCGCCGGGTTTTCCTTTGCCGGAATTATGCTGGGCGTGGCGACGCTGATTATCGTGATGAGCGTGATGAATGGTTTCCGTGCGGAGCTGTTTGACCGGATTTTGGGGCTGAACGGGCATATGAACATCTATTCCCAGTCCGGCCCGCTTTATGATTACGATTATATTCAGAGCCGGGTTGAGCCGATTTCCGGTATTAAGATGGTGGTGCCGATCATTGAAAGTCAGGCGCTTGTGTCCAAGGGGGGCAGTTCCAGCGGCGTATTGGTGCGCGGAATGGCGTGGAAGGATTTTGCGAACCGGGAAATTTTGCGCGATTCCATTACGCAAGGAAAACTTGAGGATTTCACCGGTAACGGGATTGCGCTGGGCGAGGCTTTGGCGCAAAAAATGCGTCTGCGGCCCGGCGATAAGATCACGTTGACTTCGCCACAGGTTAAATCAACGCCGTTTGGCTCTATGCCGCGCCAGCGCAGCTATACGGTGGCGCTGATCTATGATGTCGGGATGTATGAGTATAATAGCGGTTTTATCTTTATGCCTTTGGAAGCTGCGCAGAAATTTTTTCAATTTGACGGAGCGGTTACGGCCTTGGAGGTGTTTTTGAAAGACCCGGATGAATTGTCGGTGGTGCGCAAGGCGGTCTCGATGGTGATTGAGGGGCAGGCCGGGATTTATGATTGGCGTGATATGAATGCCAGTTTTTTCAATGCGCTGCAGGTGGAGCGCAATGTGATGTTCCTGATTTTGACGCTGATTATCCTGGTGGCGGCGTTCAATATTATTTCTTCGATGATTATGCTGGTCAAAGATAAGGGGCAGGATATTGCGATTTTGCGCACGATGGGGGCCTCGCGCGCCTCTATGATGCGGATATTTATGCTTACAGGCGCGAGCATAGGCATTGTTGGGACGTTGGTGGGCGCGGCCTTAGGCATCGCGTTTGCGCTGAATATCGAGAGTATTCGTCAGTTTTTGGAAGGACTGACGGGAACGGAGCTGTTTGCAGAGGAGATTTATTTTCTCTCGCAACTTCCGGCGGAAATTGAATGGCATGAGGTTGCGGCGGTTGTCGGCATGGCTTTCTTCTTGTCTGTGTTGGCGACGTTGTATCCTGCATGGCGCGCGGCGCGCATGGATCCGGTGGAGGCTTTGAGGTATGAATAGATGCATTGGTTAGTTTACGCACTTGTGGTTATTGCGGGCGGTTTGGGAATTCACAGTTTCTCAAAGCTGGCCAAGTCCTATATTGATCCGGTTTATACATTCCTTTTGGCGGGCGGCGTGTTTTTTACCATTTCTATTCTTACCTTTCTGATTATGGGAGGGCGTGAGCATATTGCGCAGACACCAACTAAAGGCATTATTTTAGCTTTGTGTACGGGAGTGGCTATGACAGCTGCTAATTTTGGGGTGTTTTTGATGTATAAAGCTGGCGCGCCGATGAGTGTTGCTATGCCCTTAACGCGTACATCTACAGCCATTTTGGCGGTCTTGTTTGGTGTGTTTTTCTTTGCTGAGAAATTAACGCTTGTGAATATGACTGGTGTTGTTTTCGCTGTCATCGGGATTGTTTTAATTACGCGCTAGGAAATGAGCATGAATAATCCACTGGATCAGGATGTGTTGTTGAAGCTGGAAGGGTTGGAAAAGACCTTTGAGCAGGGTGGGCGCAAGCTAACGATTTTTCGTGGGCTGGATATGAAGATTGAGGCTGGCGAGTTGGTGGCTTTAGTCGGGCAGTCTGGGACCGGGAAATCGACGCTGCTGCAAATCGCCGGGTTGTTGGACAAGCCTACGGCGGGGCGGGTGGTGATCAATGGCCGCGATTGCGTCAAGCTCGGGGAGCAAAAACGTACGGCCATGCGCCTGTCGCAGATCGGGTTTATTTACCAGTTTCATCATCTTTTGCCGGAATTTACGGCGCTGGAGAATGTGGCGATGCCGCAGATTATTGCGGGCGCGCGGGTCAGCAACGCCAAGGATAAGGCGCAAGGGTTGCTTCGTTCTTTGGGGCTTGGAAAGCGTTTAGAACATCGTCCTTCGACGCTTTCGGGCGGGGAGCAGCAGCGCGTGGCGATTGCGCGGGCGTTGGCGAATGATCCGAAATTGCTGCTGGCGGACGAACCGACGGGGAATTTGGACCCTGAAACTTCAGGCGAGGTCTTCGATATTTTGCTTCAGCAGGTGCGGGAACGCGAAATTGGCGCGTTGGTGGCGACGCATAATTTGCAACTTGCCGATCAAATGGACCGCGCGTTAGAACTAAAGGCTGGAAGAATTGTTCCCTTCGACTAGTATTTTGTTTCTGTGTCCTGCTAAACTCGTTCCATGAATCACTTCATTCATCTGCATGTGCATTCGGCGTATTCGCTCGCCGAGGGGGCTATCAAGGTTAAAGGCCTTGTGAATCGCTGCGTGGCTGAGAATATGCCGGCGGTGGCGGTGACAGATTCTTCCAATATGTTCGGAGCGATGGAATTCGCGACTGAGGCGACTAAAAACGGTGTGCAGCCGATTTTGGGGGCGCAGGTTCTTTATGGTGATGCGGAGCACCAACTGGTTTTGCTGGTACAAAATGAGCAGGGTTATAAAAATCTGTGCCGGTTGCTTTCAGATGCCTATATGGGCGGGGATGCAGCGAGCAAGGCGGTGATTTCGAAGGAGGAGCTTGGGGCATTTTCAGACGGGTTGCTGTGTCTTTCAGGCGGGTCAAAAGGGCCGGTGAATGACGCGCTGTTTCATAAGCAGGCAGAAAAAGCGGAAGAGGAATTTATTTATTTAAAAGAATGCTTTGATGGGCGTCTTTATAGTGAAATACAAAGGCATGGGTGGGCCGCAGAAGACGCAACGGAAGAGGCGCTGATTGAGCTGTCGTACAAGTATGATGTGCCGTTGGTGGCGACTAATGATTGTTATTTTATGGACCGGGAGGCGCATGACGCGCATGACGCGCTTTTGTGCATTTCTGAAGGACGCTATGTGACCGAAGAAGATCGGCGCAAGGTTACGCCGGAGCATTATTTTAAGTCTGCCGATGAAATGTGCAGGCTGTTTGCGGATTTGCCGGAGGCTGTCGCTAATACCGCCGTGATTGCGCAGCGTTGTTCGTTCTTGCTGGAACCAATTGCGCCGATTTTGCCGGCGTTTGATACGGAAGGCGGGCGCAGCGAGTTTGAGGAGCTTAAAGCGCAATCCGAAGCTGGACTTGAATGGCGTCTTAAAAATTTCGCCAAGGGCGTGGATGCGAAGCCGTATTTTGAACGTCTGGAGTTTGAACTGGATATTATTAATAAAATGGGTTTTCCGGGCTATTTCCTGATTGTTTCGGACTTTATCAAGTGGGCGAAGGAGCAGGATATTCCCGTCGGGCCGGGACGGGGTTCGGGTGCGGGCTCGGTGGTGGCCTGGGCGCTGAAAATTACCGACCTTGACCCGCTGGAGTTGGACTTGCTGTTTGAGCGGTTTTTGAACCCCGAACGCGTTTCTATGCCCGATTTTGATATCGACTTTTGTCAGGATCGCCGCGAGGAGGTGATTCACTATGTTCAGCAGAAATATGGCCGGGACCGGGTGGCGCAGATCATTACCTTCGGGAAATTGCAGGCGCGCGCGGTGGTGCGCGATGTGGGGCGCGTGTTGCAGATGCCCTATGGACAGGTGGACAGGCTTGCCAAGCTTATTCCTAATAACCCGGCAAACCCGGTGACGTTGCAAGAGGCTCTTGATGATGACCCGGATTTGCGTCTTGAAATCAAAAAGGATGAAACTTCAGTTCGTCTGATCGAGATTGCTTTGCAGCTTGAAGGGTTATATCGGCACGCTTCAACGCATGCGGCCGGGGTGGTGATTGGCGATCGGCCGTTGCATGAGTTGGTGCCTCTTTATCGTGATCCGCGTTCTGATATGCCGGTGACGCAGTTCAACATGAAATATGTCGAGCAGGCTGGTTTGGTCAAGTTCGACTTCTTGGGGCTGAAAACCATGACGGTGGTGCACAAGACACTCAAAATGGTGGAAGAGCAGACGGGGGAAAGGATTGATACGCTTGAAATTCCGCTTGATGACAAATCGACCTATGAGATGATGACCCGAGGTGCAACTGTCGGTGTGTTTCAGTTGGAAAGTGCCGGAATGCGCGAGGTTTTGCGCAAGATGCATCCCGACCGGTTTGGTGACATTATTGCGCTGGTTTCGCTTTATCGTCCCGGGCCTATGGATAATATTCCGACCTATATCAGTAACAAGGAAGGTAAGACCGAGCCGGACTATATGCATGAAAAGCTTCAACCTTTTCTCGAAGAGACGTACGGAATTATGGTTTATCAGGAGCAGGTGCAGCGGGCGGCTCAGGCTTTGGCCGGGTATTCTCTGGGCGGTGCCGACCTTTTGCGCCGGGCAATGGGAAAGAAGATTAAGGCGGAGATGGATGCGCAGCGCGAAATGTTCGTGAAAGGCGCGAAAGAGCATAATAATGTTCCGGCGGTGCAGGCTAATCAAATTTTCGATCAAATTGCTGCTTTTGCTGGTTACGGGTTTAACAAGTCACATGCGGCCGCTTATGCGTTGATTGGGTATTGGACGGCGTGGCTGAAATGCCATTATCCGCTGCAATTTATGGCGGCTTCGATGACGCTTGATCTGGGGAATACCGATAAGCTCAGTATTTTTAAGCAGGATCTGGACCGGATGGGGGTTGAGCTGCGCCAGCCGGATATCAATGAATCGAATGCGGATTTTAAGGTTGAGGGCGAAGGTGTGCGCTATGCGCTTGGCGCTTTGAAAGGCGTTGGTGAGGCGGCGATGCGTACGTTGGTGGCGGAGCGCGCTGAACATGGGCCGTATGCGTCGATTGAAGATTATGCGTCACGGCTGGATTATAAATCGATGAATAAGCGCCAGTTAGAAGGGCTGGCTGCGGCTGGCGGATTCGACAGTTTGAATCCTAATCGAGCGCAGGTGTTTGAGGGTGCTGAAGTGATTTTGCGTCATGCGCATTCCTTGGCGGATGAGCGGGAATCGGGTCAGGTGAGTTTGTTTGGCGGGCCAGAGGAGGTTGGCGGGCTGGGGATGCCAGAGTTGCCGAAGATTGAGCCGTGGGATCAGTTGGAACAATTGGGCCGCGAGTTTAAGGCGGTCGGGTTTTATTTATCTGCGCACCCACTGGATAGCCGTCAGCAGCAGTTTGAGAATTTAAAGATCGCCAGCTATGCGATGGTCGAAGCGGTGTTGCAGGAGTTGCCCGCTTCGCGGTTCCAAATGGCAGGTGTGCTGCTCAAGAAGCAGGAGAAGATGTCGCAAAAAGGCAATAAATATGCGTTTTTGCAATTGTCTGACCCGACTGGAATTTTCGAGGTGACCCTGTTTTCCGAGATGCTGGCCGGCGCGCGGGACTATCTGGAGCCGGGAACAGCGCTTTTGCTGGAGGTTGAAGCGGAGCAACGCGAGGATCAAATTCGGTTCACCTGCACCCGGATTGCGCTGCTGGATGGAGCATTAGAGGGGAAAATCCGAGAGATATCCATCTATATGGACAAGCCTACGCCGATCCATAAGATCAAGGAATTCCTTGATAATGAGGGGCAGGGGCAGGCGCTGATCAATCTGTATGTGTCTGTTGACGGTCCGCGCGTCGTTAAAATGCGCCTGCCTGGACGTTGGTCCTTAAGCCCTCAGGCTCGGAATATTATCCGTACGCAGGAAGGCGTGCAGGAGATATTGGAGGGGTAAAAATCTCTTGCAATCCCTGTTAAATCGACGTATAAACCCGCCATCACTCATCGGTTTGGGTGAAATTCACATGCAGGTTCCTTAACCAGTGTGAAGTTGTCATTTTGAGGCTTGTCCGAGAAATCTCAGGGTGCCGAGGGGAATCCCTCCTCGCTTTGCTCGTTCGGAATGACAGCTTTTACCAAGGCCTGCAGAGGAAATAACTGGAACTAGAAAGGACTATCGCTATGGCTATGCCTGAATTTACCATGCGTCAACTGCTCGAAGCTGGCGTTCACTTTGGTCACCACACACGCCGCTGGAACCCAAAAATGCGCCAATATATCTTTGGTGTTCGTAATGGCGTTCATATTATCGATCTTCAACAGACGACCCCTTTGCTGAATGAAGCGTTGAAAGCTGTTCGTGACATTGTTGCGAACGGGGGACGCGTTTTGTTTGTGGGTACAAAGCGTCAGGCGCGCGACAAAATTGCCGAGAGCGCAAAGCGTTGTGGGCAGTTCTATGTGAACCACCGTTGGCTCGGCGGAATGATGACCAACTGGCAGACGATTACCGGTTCTATCAACCGTCTGCGTGAAGTGCAGGATATTCTTGGTAGCAATGAGCAGCGTGCAGGACGTACCAAGAAAGAGATTTTGATGTTGACGCGCGAGCGTGACAAGCTGGAGTTGTCTTTGGGCGGAATTAAGGATATGGGCGGGCAGCCTGATGCCTTGTTCATTTTGGATGTGACGATGGAAGACATCGCGGTTAAAGAAGCCAATAAGCTTGGCATTCCTGTGTTTGGCGTTGTGGATACCAATGCGGATCCTGCCGGGGTGGATTACATTATTCCAGGCAATGACGATGCTTTGCGCGCGATTGATCTTTATTGTGATTTGATTGCGGATGCAGTT
Source organism: Rhodospirillales bacterium (assembly GCA_023898785.1). Classification (NCBI taxonomy): domain Bacteria; kingdom Pseudomonadati; phylum Pseudomonadota; class Alphaproteobacteria; order Rhodospirillales; species Rhodospirillales bacterium. The sequence continues at coordinate 529,952 of CP060239.1, forward strand.
TTGGATGGTCTTCAGGCCGAATTGGCTTCTGGTGGCAAGGATCCGGGCGCTGCTGAGGACGTTCAGGTTAAATTGCCGAAAAAGGTTAAGGATAAAGAGCCTGAGGCTTTGACACCGGGCGAGCAAGCTAAGCTGGATGCGGAAAAGAAAAAGAAGCCTGCGCTGAAAAAAGACTCTAAAGCTGAAGTGGTCAAGGCTGATGAGCCTGCTAATGAAGCAGAGGCGGAAGAAAAAGCCAAGAAGCAAGCTTCTGCTTAATCTTTTTTGAGATAATACTTTAAATCTGAATATACAAAGGAAGGACGTTAAGATGTCTGAGATTACTGCTGCAAAAGTAAAGGAACTCCGTGAGAAAACCGGTGCCGGCATGATGGATGCCAAAAAGGCTCTGACCGAAGCCGGTGGCGACATGGAAGCGGCTATGGAAGAGCTTCGTAAAAAAGGGATGGCGAAGGCCGATAAGAAATCTTCTCGCACAGCGGCGGAAGGTTTGGTCGCTGTTGTAACCGATGGTACAAAAGGTGCGGTGATTGAGCTTAATGCTGAAACCGATTTCGTAAGCCGGAATGAAGAGTTTCAGGCTTTTGTTAAAAAAGTGGCTGAAAAAGCGCTTGATGTTGAAAATGTCGAGGCTTTGGCGGCATCGGATTTCGGCGGTAAGTCTGTGAAAGACGCTCTGACGGATCTGATTGCCAAGATTGGTGAAAACATGGCGCTGCGCCGTTCGGAGAAGCTGGAAGTTAGCAATGGCGCGATCGTGTCTTATGTGCATGGTGCTTTGGCTGAGGGGTTGGGTAAGATTGGTGTGTTGGTGGCTCTGGAATCAGATGCGTCTGCTGATGTGCTTGAGCCGCTTGGCAAGCAGGTTGCGATGCATGTTGCCGCCGCGTTTCCGAAATATCTGGACCGTAATTCCGTGGATACGGCTGAGATGGAAAAAGAGCGCGCGTTTTTGGTTGAACAGGCTATGGCTGAAGGCAAACCTCAGGAAATTGCAGAGAAGATGGTTGAAGGGCGCATGCGCAAATATTTCGAAGAGATTTGTTTGCTGGACCAGAAATCAGTGATTGATGGTGAAACCAAAATTGCCGACGTGATTGCGAATGCGGCAAAAGAGGCTGGCTCTAAAATTACTCTGACAGCATTTTCCCGTTTTCAACTCGGTGAAGGTATCGAGAAAGAAGAAGAAGATTTCGCTGCAGAAGTTGCAAAAGCTGCGAACGGCTAATAAGCGAGAAAATTTAATATTTTATGACAGCCGCGTTGCAAAAGCATGCGGCTGTTATTACATTGGAACAGTTTTGCAAAAATTAGGACCTAAGCTCATGAATGCTCAAACCGCCAAAGATAACATGAAAGACTATAAGCGGATCATGCTTAAGATGTCGGGGGAAGTTCTGATGGGCGAGGGGGAGTATGGGCTGGATTCGGAGACTGTTAAGCGGGTTGCCGAGGATATTAAAGAGGTTGTTGATAAAAGCATTGAAGTTTGTGTTGTGGTCGGCGCGGGTAATATTTTTCGAGGAGTTGCCGGTGCAGCCGAAGGAATGGACCGGACGACGGCTGATTATATGGGAATGCTGGGGATCGTTATTAATGCCTTGGCGCTGCAAAATGCCCTAGAAAATCTTGGAGTGCAGACGCGTGTGCAATCTGCTATTCGCATGGATTCAATCTGCGAGCCTTATATTCGTCGCCGCGCGGTGCGTCACATGGAAAAGGGGCGGGTGGTTATTTTTGCTGCCGGGACAGGTAATCCTTATTTTACAACCGATACTGCCGGGGCGTTGCGTGCGACGGAAATGAACTGCGATGCGATTTTTAAAGGTACTAAAGTTGACGGGGTTTATTCTGCAGACCCTGAGAAGGATCCGACGGCGGAGCATTATGCGCATATTAATTTTATGGAGGTGTTGACCAAGGATTTGAAGGTTATGGATGCAACGGCGATTTCTCTGGCGCGGGAGAATAATATTCCGATTATCGTGTTTTCTGTGAAGGAGAAGGGCAATTTTGCCAAAGCTGTGGCTTCTGAAGGCACGTTCACAATCGTTACTAATTAAGAATAACAAAGGGATTATTGTCATGTCTTATAATAAAAACGAAATTAAGCGCCGGATGGATGGTGCAATCGATAATTTGGCCAAAGAGTTTGGTGGATTGCGTACTGGCCGTGCGTCGGTAAATTTGCTTGATCCTGTGGTGGTAGAGGTTTACGGCTCTAAAATGCCGCTTAATCAGCTTGGCACTGTGAGTGTGCCTGAGCCGCGTATGTTGAGTGTGCAGGTTTGGGATGGCGGTAATGTGAAGGCGGTGGAAAAGGCTATTCGCGATGGCGGATTGGGCTTAAATCCCATGCCTGAGGGTAACAATATACGCATTCCAATTCCTGATCTTAATGAAGAACGCCGCAGTGAACTGACTAAGATTGCTGGTAAATATGCTGAAAATACACGGATTTCTGTACGTAATGTGCGTAAGGACGGTATGGATGCGGTGAAGAAGGACGATCTTCCAGAAGATGAGGAAAAGCGGTTGCAGGATGAAGTGCAGAAACTCACCGACGAAGCAATCAAGAAGATTGATACGATGCTTGCGGATAAAGAAAAAGACATTATGACGGTTTAAGTTTTAGTTTAAGAATATGCCTCAAGATACTGAAATAAAAATACCAAAGCACGTTGCTATTATCATGGATGGTAATGGCCGTTGGGCACGGGCACGGGGCTTGCCGCGCAGCGCCGGGCACAAGCAGGGTGCAGAAAGTGCACGCCGGGTTGTGAAGGCGGCAATGGATCTGGGCATAAAATATTTGACGTTGTTCGGGTTTTCTTCCGAGAACTGGAGTCGGCCTGATGGTGAGATTAAGGATTTGATGAATCTGCTGCGCTATTATTTGCGTTCAGAAATGGCGGAATTGCATAAGAATGGTGCGCAGCTGAGGGTTATAGGCGATCGTCACGCGCTTGACGATGATATTGTACGGATGATTGAACATGCCGAAAAACTCACTGAAGATAATAGCGCTATTACGGTGGTGATGGCGCTCAATTATGGCGGGCGTAATGATATTTTGCATGCGGCGCAGCGGTTGCACAATGCGCATTTGGGGCAAAAGCTGTCCTTTGAAACTGTTGAGGCCCAGTTCCCCGGTTTTTTGATGACAGAAGGTATTCCCGATCCTGATTTGTTGATCCGTACCAGCGGCGAGCAGCGCATCAGCAATTTTTTACTGTGGCAAAGCGCTTATAGCGAATTGGTGTTTACCGATACGCTGTGGCCGGATTTTGACAAAGGTACTTTGGAAGATGCTTTGGCTGTTTATGCAAGGCGAGATCGGCGCTTTGGTGCGGTAACGCAGATTGAGGTGTGATGGAAATGGGCCGTTTTAACCTTAAAGCCCTGCAAGAACGCGCTATTTCGGCTGCTGTCCTTATCCCGGTTGTTCTTTTTGCCGTTATATGGGGAGGAATTCCATTTTATATCATGATCGCACTGTTGTTTGTTATCTCCGCTTATGAGTGGGTTTCTATGGTGCGCAAAATCGATGATACTGCGCTGCATGTTTTATGGGGGCTGGTTTATCTCGCAGTTGGTTTTTTGTGCTGTATTGTTATTCGCGAGGAGCAATCTTTGAACGCAGCGATCTTGTTTGTCGTTATGGTCTGGTCAGCAGATATTGGGGCTTATTTTGCGGGCAAGTATTTTGGTGGAGCGAAGCTGGCGCCGCTGATTAGTCCGAATAAGACCTGGGCAGGGCTGGGCGGAGCGTGTGATTCTGCCGGACTGGCAGCGGTACTGTATTATCTGGGAGTGATTGCCTTTAGCTTTGAGGCGGTGTTCTCGTGGGTAGCATTGATTTTTATGTTTTTTGTCGGCGTTATGATTGCCATTGTTGCGCAAGGGGGCGATTTGCTGATCTCTTTTATGAAGCGTAAGGCGGGTGTAAAAGATACGGGAGCTTTAATTCCCGGGCATGGTGGGTTGCTTGACCGGATTGATTCCCTGTTATTGGCGGCGCCGGTGTTTTTTGTGTTAACTTCCTTTTTCTCCTTTAATCTATAGGCCGAGACATTGAAAAAACGTGTTTCAATCCTTGGGGTAACCGGTTCGATTGGACAGAGTTGCGCCGATGTGATTGCTTCTGCGCCGCAGCGCTTTGAGGTCTGCACGGTTACGGCGAACGAAGATGCTCAAGGGTTGGCGGCGGCGGCTGTGCGGCTTCAGGCGCGCCGGGCGATTATTGCCGATCCGTTGCACGAGGCTGTTTTACGCGATGCTTTGGAGGGGCAGGGCGTTGCTGTGTTGAGCGGACCGGAGGCCTTGGAACAAGCGGTGCAGGCCGATACTGATCTTAGTATTGCGGCGATTTCAGGCATGGCAGGGCTTAGGCCCTTGATGCATGCAATTAAAAATTCAAAGGTTGTGGCGATTGCGAATAAGGAGCCGCTTGTGGCAGCAGGAGCTTTGGTGAAAGCGGCGGCGGAAAAATATAATACACGAATTTTGCCGATCGACAGCGAGCATAATGCAGTGTTTCAGGTCTTTGATCCGGCGCAGCGTGCAAATATTCAGCGGATTATTCTAACCGCTTCGGGCGGGCCGTTTCGTACGTGGAGTCTTGAAGAGATTGAAAAGGCGACTCCTGAGCAAGCAGTGGTGCATCCAAACTGGGATATGGGCGCAAAAATCTCGGTGGATAGTGCCAGCATGATGAATAAAGCTTTAGAGGTGATTGAGGCGTATGTGCTGTTTGATATGCCCGCAGAGCAAATTGATGTGTTGGTTCATCCACAATCGGTGGTGCATTCGATGGTTGAATATGCTGATGGGTCTATTCTGACGCAAATGGGTGCGAGCGATATGCGTACGCCGATTGCTTATGCTTTGGCCTGGCCCGGAAGGATGAACACGCCCGGGCAGCGGCTTGATTTGGCTAAAATGTCACAGCTCAATTTTGAGACGCCCGATTTGGAGCGTTTTCCGGCGTTGCGGCTGGCTTATGAATGTTTGGAAAAGGGGCCGATGGCTTGTCTTACGTTGAATGCGGCGAATGAAGTGGCGGTGGCGGCGTTTTTGGCCGGTAAAATTACTTTTCCTGATATTTTGCGCACTATAGAGTTCGCATTAGGCCAAGAGCCTGATATAAGTTTGAATACGATTGATTCCGTTGAAAAGGCGGATGAGGTTGTTCGTGTGCGTATTTCGACCTATATCAAGGACGAACTCTTGCCTTCGATGATGAAAGTGAAAGCTGTTTAATATGAACTTTTTCGAAATTTTCCAAATGCTTGGTGGTAATGTTTGGTTTTATGGCGGGGCTTTTATCCTTGTCTTGAGTATCCTTGTCTTTGTTCATGAATGGGGTCATTACATTGTCGCGCGGATGTGCGGCATTCGGGTGGAGACTTTTTCAATTGGCTTTGGAAAAGAGCTTTTGGGCTTTGACGATAAAAACGGTACACGCTGGAAGGTTTCCATGATTCCGCTTGGCGGATATGTGAAGCTGTTTGGTGATGTTGATCCTGCCAGTGCTGGGCATGCGGAAGGCGCAGAGGATGAACAGGGTGAAATCCGTCCTTTTACCGAGGAAGAAAAGACGCAGGCATTTTTTGCGCAATCTGTATGGAAGCGTGCGGCGGTTGTGATTGCAGGGCCGGCGATTAATTATATTTTTGCGATTCTTATCATGGCTGCGTTGTTTACATTTAATGGTCAGCCGGTGACTCCGCCCGTGGCGGCGGCGGTGATTGGTGGGTCGAGCGCAGAGAAAAACGGTTTTTTACCGCATGACAGGATTATTTCCGTTGATGGAAAGTCTATTGATACGTTTGAAGATATTCGCCGGGAGATGATGATTGCGTTGGATTTGGAAAAGCATTTTGTCGTTGAGCGCGATGGCGAGTTGATTGATATTATGGCTTCGCCGGAGAAACAGACGCAGGAAGACCGATTTGGTTTTAAGCATAGCCGGGGGCTTTTGGGGTTAATTAGCCCGCGTCATGCTGTTCAGATTAAAAATGTTAAAGTTATTGACGGACGTAGTTATGATGATGAAGCTGCGGTGCGCGAGGCCTTGATTAAGCGCATGGGGAAAAGCTTTAAAATTGAAATTGAAAACGGACAGTCCAAGCAGGCGTTGCTCGTTAAGCCTTTGCCGGAGTTTAATGAATTTATTAATACAGCTAAGGCTGAGGAATACGGCTTTTTGTTTTTGTCGAATGTAGATGCAAACACTTTTATTCAGTATCCGATTCATAAATCAGCGTTTGAAGCTATTAAGCAATGCTGGGTGATTACCCGCGGTACACTTGAGGCTTTGGGACAAATGGTTACTGGTAGTCGCAGTGCCGCAGAGCTTGGCGGGGTAATCCGTATCGGCGCCCTAGCTGGCGATATGGCCAAACAAGGTGTTATTGCACTTATTATGTTTACAGCTTTACTGTCGATTAATCTGGGGCTGATTAATTTGTTTCCTATTCCGATGCTTGATGGTGGGCATTTAATGTTTTATGCATTTGAAGCAGCCTTGGGACGTCCAATTCCAGAAAGAATCCAAGAATATGCGTTTCGCATCGGGTTTGCTTTTCTGATTGGAGTGATGGTATTTGCCAACCTTAACGATATTATGCAGCTTTTGCTCTAGGTACATGACTTAACCTTCTAGGGATAGTTTTGTCTTAAGGGCTGGTTTTTGTGTAAAAGAATCAGCATAATAAGGCTGTTGTCTTTTTGCGCTTAACCCGATAAAAATGAACGTACTTTCGGGGAGGCATTTCTTTCTCGTTTTTGTTTTTTATTTATTATTTATTGATGGTGATCTCCCATGCGACTGATAGACAGATTGTTCATTGGAATTTTGGTTTTGACTGTGATTATGCCTTTGAGTGCATATGCGCAGACCTTGATACGTGAAATTCATATTCAGGGGGCAGAGCGAATTGAGCCGGAAACTATCCAGTCTTATATGGATATTAAGGTCGGGGACCCCATGACGCGTGAGATGCTTGATGCAGGCCTTAAGAGCCTGTTTGCAACAGGGCTTTTTGCTGATGTGACATTGGCCCAGAAGGGCAGTGCTTTGGTTGTGGATGTGCTTGAAAATCCGGTTATCAATCAAATTGCTTTTGAAGGTAATGACAAAATTGAGGATTCTGCGCTTCTGGCTGAGATTCAGATGCGTCCACGGCAGGTTTTTACCCGTACGCGTGTACAATCTGATGTTTCGCGTCTTTATCAAATTTACCGCCGCTCAGGGCGTTTTTCTGTTCGGATAGAGCCAAAAGTAATTAAGCTGGATCAAAACCGTGTTAATTTGGTATTTGAAATCCAGGAAGGTGATGTCACCAAGGTGGAATCTATTCGTTTTGTTGGTAACAAGCGTTTTGATGATGATCGTTTGCGTAGTGAAATCAGCACGAAAGAATCTGCCTGGTATCGCTTTATTTCCTCAGATGATCGATATGATCCAGACCGGATGGCATATGATCAAGAGTTGCTTCGTCGTTTTTATCTTGCGCATGGTTATGCAGACTTTCGTATTCTTTCTGCCGTGTCCGAGCTTTCGGATGAGCGGGACCGTTTTTTTATGACCTTTACGGTTGAAGAAGGGAAGCGTTATCGCGTGGGTAAAGTTTCTATTAATTCTCAATTGCGTAATTTTGAGCCTGCCGTTTTGCGTCCTGAAATCAATATCAAAACCGGTGAATGGTATAATGCCGATTATGTTCAGGAAAGCGTTGATAATTTGACCGATGCTTTGGGAGATCGCCAATATGCATTTGTGAATGTACGTCCGGATGTGCAACGTAACCGCGAAGAGAATACCGTTGATCTGGTGTTCAATATTGATGAAACGCCGCGAGTTTTTATTGAGCGCATTGAGGTGAACGGTAATATGCGTACGCTCGATAAGGTTGTACGTCGTGAATTTGAACTGGTTGAGGGAGATCCGTTCAACAAATCAAAATTGGCAAAATCTGAGCAGAATATCCGTAATCTGGATTTCTTTGAAACGGCTGAGGTTACTACAAAGCCTGGTTCTGCGCTCGATAAAACTGTCGTTGAGGTTGAGGTAAGTGAAAAATCAACTGGGGAACTTTCTATCGGGGCCGGGTTTTCGACGAATGACGGGCCTTTGGCGGATTTCCGTATTCGCGAGCGCAACTTGCTTGGCAAGGGACAGGATTTGTCACTGGCAACTGTTGTCGCAGGAAAACGCACTGAATTTGATGTCAGTTTTACGGAGCCGTATTTTCTTGATCGGGATCTGTCTGCGGGCTTTAGTGCCTTTCATATGACACGGGATTACCAAGATGAAAGTTCGTATGATCAGCGCCGTACTGGTGGCGGGGTGCATATGGGCTACCCACTTTCTGAGCGTTGGCGTCAGGGTTTGAACTATCGTATGGAGCGTAACGAGATTACCGATGTGCAAAGTGATGCCTCTCGCTTTATTCGTGGTCAGGAAGGGACGCGGGATACGTCTGCGCTGTCGCAGCGTTTGACCTATGATAGCCGCGATAGCACGGTCTTTCCGACGGAGGGATTGTTGTACTGGTTGAATGCGGAAGTGGCCGGTTTGGGCGGTGATGCCAAGTATGTTTCAGGGAAAACGGGCGTGTCTTATTACTATCCGGTGTTTGATCAGGTGGTTTTGAATGCTATGGCTGAAACCGGGATTATTGAAGGGTATAGCGATACGGATGTTCAGATCAATGAACGCTATTATCTGGGTGGCAGTACGCTTCGCGGTTTTGAAAGCGCAGGCGTCGGGCCGCGTGACCGGACGACTGGTGATGCTCTTGGCGGTCAGGTCTTTTATCGTGGAACGCTGGAAAGCTCTTTCCCGATTGGTTTGCCGAGTGAGCTTGGTATTTCAGGGCATGCATTTGGCGATGTCGGGACATTGACAGAGTTGGATGATAACGGTCCGGAAATTCAAGATGAGGCCAGTTTACGGGCAAGCTTGGGATTGGGGTTGTCGTGGCGCTCTCCATTCGGGCCTGTGCGCGCTGACTTTGCTGTGCCGGTTTCCAAGGAAGACTTTGACCAAGAAGAGCATTTCAGATTTAACTTTGGCACACGCTTTTAAATCTGATACTCATGCAAGGCGTTATAATTTTGTTATAGCTATGAAGTGGGTATCATGCGTTTATTTTGTCTGTTCTTAAGTTTTTTTAGTGTTTTTATATGGCCTGTGTGCTCGCAGGCCGCAGGGTCTATCGGTGTTGTTGATGTTGCTTATATTTTGAGTAAATCACAAGCGGCTCAGAATATTCAGGCGCAGCGGCAGAGTGTGCGGGAGGCGTTTTTAGCTGATATTTCCAAGACTGAGCAGGCTTTGCGGGCGGAAGAAAAAAAAATTCTTGATCAGCGCGGTAAGATTTCACAAGAAGATTATTTGAAACTTCGTCAGGTTTATGAGGCTAATCTCCTTGAACTGCGTAAAGACGCTCAACAAAAGAAGAGAGCCTTGGAAGAGGCTTCCAATGTGGCTATGAATGTGTTGCGCGAAGAGCTTTACGTTGTTGTGCAAGAGATTGCCAATGAGCGGGGATTTGAGTTGGTTATTTCTAATAAAAATGTCATTGCGGGTGAGAAGTCGCTTGATATTACCAAAGAGACGCTTGAGATAATTAATAAAAATTTGAAGGAAGTGCCTTTGAAAATTGAGGAGGTCGAATAGTGGCGGACTCTCGGTTTTTTGTAAAATCCAAGGATTTTAGCTTGCGGGAGCTTGTGGAACTGACGGGTTCTGAACTCGGGGCTGGAGCGGCGCCTGAACGCGTTTTGAGCGATGTAGCGCCGCTGGATATAGCCGGGCCGGATGATTTGAGTTTTCTTGATAATGTAAAATATAAAGACCAGTTTTTGACAACCAGGGCCGGGGCATGTTTTGTGCATCCATCTGTAACGGAGCTAGCCCCTCGAAATGTCTGTTTGTTGCTTAATGTGCACCCTTATAAGGCTTATGCGTTGGCGGCGCAGGCATTTTACCCTGATGCCAAGCCGAATGGTGAGATATCAGAGCAGGCGTATATTGATCCTTCTGCGCGTATTGGTGGTGAATGTACAATCGGGCCGGGCGTAGTGGTTGGCGCGGGTGTTGAAATCGGAGAGGCAAGCTGGATCGAGGCGAATAGCGTTATTGGTGACAATGTACGTATTGGCGCATATTGTCGCATTGGTTCGAATGCGACGCTTTCGCATTGTCATATTGGTGATTATACGCGGCTGTATCCGGGCGTACGTGTGGGGCAAGATGGTTTTGGGTTTGCTATTGATCCTAAAGGACATGTCAAAGTTCCTCAATTGGGCCGGGTGATTATTGAGGATCATGTCGAAATTGGCGCGAATACGACGATTGATCGTGGGGCAGGGCCTGATACTATAATTGGGCAAGGTACATGGATAGATAATCTGGTGCAGATCGGTCATAACGTTAGAATTGGACGGGGATGCGTGATTGTTGCGCAGGTAGGGATTTCTGGTTCAACGGTAATTGAAGACTTTGTCGTGATCGGTGGCCAGGCTGGTGTGACCGGGCATTTGCACATTGGCAGTGGTGCGCGTATCGCTGCGCAATCTGGTGTTATGCGCAACGTGCCAGCTGGAGAAGAATATATGGGGTCTCCGGCGATGCCTATTCGCGATAATATGAAACAGGTTGCTTTACTGAAACGTTTGATTAAAAAGAATAAAGGATAATTTTGGTAGACTTATAGGATTAATCAGATCATGAGCACAATTGATATAAATCGTATTATGGAGATGATTCCGCACCGTTATCCTATTTTACTGGTGGATAGGGTTCTTGAATTGATGCCTGGTGAGAGTGCAACAAGCCTTAAAAATGTGACGATGAATGAGCCGCATTTTATGGGGCATTTCCCGGGGTATCCTGTTATGCCGGGGGTTTTGATTGTTGAGGCGATGGCGCAGACAGCGGCGATCGTTGTTGTGGAAGCTTTGGGCGCGCAGGCGGAAGGCAAAGTTGTTTATTTTATGACGATTGATAATGCGCGTTTCCGCCGGCCGGTAACGCCTGGTGATTCCTTACATATACATGTTGAAAAGTTGCAATCGCGCGCTCATGTCTGGAAATTTAAGGGCACAGCGAGCGTTGAAGGCAAAATCTGTGCGGAGGCAACATTTAGCGCGATGATCACCGATAAAGAATCGGCCTAGTTTTTCTTCTTTAATTTGTAACGCAGTGCAACAATCCGTGATTTGTGCAAACGTCTTTCTGAGCCTAGTATTTTGAAAAAAGGTTAGAGTATGAGTGCGCCCCAAATTCACCCTAGTGCCATTATTGATGAAAAGGCTGTGTTGGCCGATGGTGTCAAGATCGGTCCATATTGCGTGATTGGTCCGGATGTTTCTTTGGGCGCAGATGTGGAGTTGAAATCGCATGTCGTGATTGATGGATGCACAGAAATTGGCGCAGGTTGTACGATTTATCCGTTTGTGTCTTTGGGGGCCGCACCACAGGATTTGAAATATGCCGGTGAGAAGTCCCGGCTCATTATTGGTCAAAACAATACAATCCGCGAACATACGACAATGAATCCCGGCACTGCGGATGGGGGGATGGTGACGCGTGTTGGTAATAATAACCTATTCATGATGAGCACACATGTGGCGCATGATTGCCAGGTGGGTAATCATGTGATTATGGCGAACAATGCAACATTGGGTGGGCACGTACAGGTTGGTGATTTTGTAATTATCGGCGGCTTGGCGGCTGTGCATCAGTTTGTGCGTATTGGTGATCATGCTATTATTGGCGGCATGTCGGGCGTAGAAAATGATGTAATTCCATATGGTCGGGTCAAGGGTGAGCGGGCGCATTTGCACGGACTGAACCTGATTGGCCTTGAGCGCCGAGGGTTTCAAAAAGAAGATATTCGTCATTTGCAGCGAGCCTATAATCAGCTTTTTGGTGATGAAGGGACCATGGATCAACGCATCGAAAGCGTGAGTGAAAATTACTCCGGCAATGAAACTGTTACGAAAATTATTGAATTTGCCAAGGGCAAGGACAAGTTTCCATTATGTCAGCCGCCGAAGAAAAATGCCTAGAGGGTTTGTCCCGTATTGGAATTATTGCAGGTGGCGGTGCGTTGCCACGAATGTTGATTGCTGCGTGTCAAGATAGGGGTATTGAACCGTTCATTGTTGCATTTGAAGGTCAAACTGATCCGGAGACTCCTGACGGGCTGGACCATATCTGGGTGCATTTGGGCGCTACCCGTAAGGTTATACGTACGCTGCGCAAATCCGGCATTCGTGATTTGGTGATGCTGGGTTCTATTCGCAGGCCATCCTTGAGTGAGTTGAAGCCTGATTTTAAAACTGTTGAGTTTTTTGCCAAAGAGGGCTGGAAGAGTCTTGGGGATGATAGCTTGTTGCGGGCCTTACGGCGGTTTTTGGAAGGCGAAGGGTTTACATTGCATGGGGCGCAAGAATTTATACCGGAGCTTTTGGCACCGGAAGGTGTTATTGGGCGTATAAAGCCCCATGCGGCGCAGCGGCGTGATATTGCACGTGGAATTGAGGTTCTTAAAGCATTGAGCAGGCAGGATGTTGGGCAGGCGGCAGTAGTGCAAAATGGTCATGTTCTGGGCATTGAGGGAGCGGAAGGGACGGACGGTTTAATCCGGCGCTGTGGTGATCTGAAACGGAAAGGACATGGTGCAGTTCTTGTGAAGCTTTGTAAAGATACGCAAGATCAGGATCTTGATTTACCGACGATTGGTCCACACACTGTAGATAATATTATTCAATCTGGTTTTAGTGGTTTGGCCGTGCATGCGGGGAAGAGTTTTATTAGTCAAATTGATGATGTGCGCGAAAAAGCTGATAGTGCAGGCGTGTTTGTTATAGGGATTAGTCTTTAAGGAGTTTGATAGATGAATAAGTCTGTATTTTTTATCGCGGGAGAGGCTTCCGGAGATTCTCTTGGAGCCTCGCTTATGCGGGGTTTGAAAAAGCGCGAAGGAGATTTGGTCAAGTTTTCAGGGATTGGTGGCCCATTGATGGAGGGGCAAGGGTTTAAGAGTCTTCTTCCTATGGATGATCTTTGTGTGATGGGGCTTTGGGAGGTGGTTTGGCAGCTTCCGAGGCTGCTCAGGCTTATTCAAGGCACTGTTGAGGAAATTGAAAAATGTGCGCCTGATGTTGTTGTTACGATTGATTTGCCGGATTTTAATTTTGAGGTGGCGCAGCGTTTGAAAAAACGGGGCATTTTTAAAGGTAAAATTGTTCATTATGTCGCGCCAAGTGTTTGGGCATGGCGGCCTGGGCGGGCAAAGAAGATTGCCGGGTATTTTGACGGTTTGATGTGCTTGTTTCCATTTGAGCCTGCATATTTTACAGAGCATGGGCTTGATGCGGCTTATGTAGGGCATCCTTTGATCGAGGTTGATACGGCGGCTCTGGATCCGAAAGGTTTTCGAGAAGATCTTCATATCCAAGATGGCGCGTTGTGCTTGGGGGTGCTTTTTGGTAGCCGGGAACGCGAATTGAGTTCGTTGTCAAAACCATTTTTGGAGACTATTGGCGCATTACATGAGCAATATGAAAATTTACAATTGATTGCGCCTACATTGCCGTCGCTTGAATATAACGTTACAAATTTATTGAGCGGTATTGATGTTCCTTGCAACGTTGTTAAAGATCAGAATTTTAAATGGGATGCGTTGGCATCGTGTGATGTGGCGTTGGCGGCATCGGGAACGGTTGCGCTTGAGCTGTCTTATTTAGGCGTGCCGCATATTATCGGTTATAAGGCGCATCCGCTGACGGCATTGATTTTGAAACTTGTTGTGAAGACTAAATATGCTCATTTGGCTAATATTTTGCTGAATGAAGAGGTCGTGCCGGAATATTTGCAGACGAAATGCAGCGCCGGCAAGCTTACGCGCGCGATGATGCGGCTGTTGCGCTATCCGGAAGAGCAAGTAAAGCAAAAGCAGGCGTTTGCCCGGTTGCATGAAAAATTGCAACTTGGGGCTGGTGAAACGCCGAGCGAAAGAGCTGCCGCCTATGTTTTGCGCATGGCTGCGTGATCCCGGTTTTTTTATTTCCGTTTATCCATCGGTACGTAAGGACGGGCTACCGGGCCGGTGTAAAGCTGGCGCGGGCGACCGATGCGCAATGTTGGCTCCTCGATCATTTCTTTCCATTGTGCAATCCAGCCAACGGTTCTGGCGACGGCGAACAGCACGGTAAACATTGAGGTTGGAAATCCCATAGCCTTGAGGATAATTCCAGAATAGAAATCGACATTAGGGAAGAGTTTGCGGCTGACGAAGTAATCATCTTCCAGAGCGATGCGCTCAAGTTCCATAGCCAGTTCAAGACGCGGGTCCTGAACTCCTAGGTCGGCAAGGATATCATCGCATGATTTTTTGAGAACGCCTGCGCGCGGGTCGAAGTTTTTGTAAACGCGGTGGCCAAAGCCCATGAGGCGGAATGGATCGTCTTTGTCCTTGGCTCGTTCGATAAATTCAGGGATATTTTTCTTGTCGCCGATTTGGTCGAGCATTTCAAGCACAGCCTGATTTGCACCGCCATGCGCGGGTCCCCACAGCGAGGCAATACCGGAAGAGATACAGGTAAAGGGATTGGCTTGGGATGATCCGGCCAGGCGCACGGTTGAGGTGGAAGCGTTTTGTTCGTGGTCAGCGTGCAAAATTAAAATTTTGTTCATCGCGTCGGCTAAAAGCGGATTGATTTTATAGGGTTCTGCTGGAAGACCAAAGCACATATAGAGAAAGTTTTCGGCATAGCTGAGGTCGTTGCGCGGATACATGAAGGGCTGGCCAACATTGTATTTGTAGGTCATTGCCGCCAATGTTGGAATTTTTGCAATGAGGCGGTGAGCGGAGATTTTACGTTGTTCGGGGTCCCAAATATCCAGAGAGTCGTGGTAGAAAGCCGAGAGTGCTCCGACAGTGCCGCACATAATGGCCATCGGGTGGGCATCACGGCGAAATCCGCGATAGAAATAGTTGATCTGTTCATGCACCATCGTGTGATGGGTGATGGTGCGTTCAAATTCTTCCATTTCTTTTTTATTAGGGAGGTCGCCGTAAAGCAGAGCGTGGCAGACTTCAAGGTAGCTGCTGTGTTCGGCCAGATCCTCGATGCTGTAGCCGCGATGCATGAGAATGCCTTTTTCACCATCGATAAATGTCAGGCGAGATTCGCAGCTTCCGGTTGAGGTGAATCCGGGGTCATAGGTGAAGTGACCTGTTTCGGCATAAAGTTTGCGCACATCGATCACACTCGGTCCCGTTGAACCATCAAGTACCGGTAGCTTATAGCTTTCGCCCGTCTCATCATTGGTTAGTGTGAATGTATTTTGGCTTTCAGGTTCTTTACCCATTGGGATCCCCATATTGTTTGATTGTATTGAAAATAGAATAGGCAGAATTTGCGGTTGTGCAACTGGGCATTATTGTAGAGAAGTTTTGCGATTGATCAAGCCCGATCAATCGCGTTTTGAATGCGCGCGCATGTTTCGGTTTTTCCAAGAATTTCAGTAGCATGGAAAATTGATGGCGAAACGGTGGTGCCTGTCAGTGCGGCGCGCAGCGGCATGGCGACTTTGCCCATTTTGCTCTCGCGCAGATCAGCGGCGATGGTTTTGATGGCGGATTGAATATTCTCGGATGTGAAATCGCTTAATGATTCGAGGGTGGTTTTGAGCGCTTGAAGCACGTCGAGATTGTCCTGACCCAATAACGCGCCGGCTTTTTCGTCATAATCAAACGGAGCAGTTTTGGCATAAAATGCTGATTCATCAGTGAATTGGAGTAGTGTCTTGGCACGAGACTTTAATTCATCTGCGCTTTGCATGATCCGCATCTGCGCTTGCGCATCAGGATCGATGTTGTGACGTTGTTTATAAAAAGGCATGCAAAGCTCTATAAGACGTTGTGGGTCGGATTCATTGATGTAATGGGCATTGAGGCTTTCGAGCTTATCAAAGTCAAAGCGGGCAGCAGCTTTGCCGATATGGTCAAGATTGAACCATTCGAGGGCCTGCGTATCTGAGATAATTTCATCATCGCCATGGCTCCAGCCCAGCCGTAGCAGGTAATTGCGCATGGCTTCAGGCAGGTAGCCCATTTCACGGTATTCCTCTACACTTGCAGCGCCGTGGCGTTTGGACATTTTGGTGCCATCGGGTCCGAGGATTAGCGGCAGGTGAGCGTATTGCGGCTTTTCCCAACCCAGGACATCGTAAATGACGTTCTGGCGGAAGGTGTTGTTGAGGTGGTCGTCGCCGCGAATGACATGTGTAACGCCCATATCATGATCGTCTACAACCACAGAAAGCATATAGGTCGGAGTGCCATCTGCGCGCAGGATAATGAAATCGTCCAGTTGTGTATTATTGACAGTCACTTCGCCCTGTACGTGGTCCTGAATGGTTGATTTACCTTCACGGGGGGCTTTGATGCGAATGGTCGGCTCTATGCCTTTGGGGGCATCTTCATGGCCTTTATCGCGCCATCTTCGGTCATAAAAAGTTGGTTTGCCGTCTTCGCGGGCCTTTTTTCGCATTTCTTCGAGTTCATCCTGGCTGCAGTAACAGCGATAGGCCAGGCCTTTGTCCAGCAGCTCTTCAGCGATCTCTATATGACGGTTTTTTTGTTCGTATTGAGAAACGATTTCTCCATCCCAGTCCAACTCCAGCCATTTCATGGCGTTAATCAAGGCAACGACCGCTTCTTCATTGTGGCGGGCGCGGTCTGTGTCTTCAATGCGAAACAGCATTTTGCCGCCATTTTTACGGGCGTAGAGCCAGTTAAATAGCGCGGTGCGGGCAGTGCCGATATGCATGAAACCGGTGGGAGAAGGCGGAAAACGAGTGACGATGCTCATGATGAAT
Organism: Rhodospirillales bacterium; assembly: GCA_023898785.1. Classification (NCBI taxonomy): domain Bacteria; kingdom Pseudomonadati; phylum Pseudomonadota; class Alphaproteobacteria; order Rhodospirillales; species Rhodospirillales bacterium. Next base: position 546,858 of record CP060239.1, read on the forward strand.
ATGCTTGTATGCTGAGTGTTTTTCTTTAAAACCGAATTATGGTCTTAAAGCGCATTGGGGGCTCATGCAAGAGATTCGTTCATTGAACCCGTTTCCGCGGATAGTGAAAGGCTGCTCGATATGCCCGGATATCAGGGCGGCGGGACATGGATTGCTCACGGCGATTGCGGTGCAGCGCAGCGAAGCGTTTTTGTGGGGGCCTGTGTGTATAGGCTGTGGGATCATTGTTTATTTTATGTTGGAGTATGAGCCGCCGGCTTTGTTGGGGGTAGCAACGGTATTTGCGCTGTTAGGATTCTACCGCTTTGTGCGTCCTTTTGAAATTTTACGTTTCGTCTGTTTGGCTTTGTTGTGTGGTGCGTGTGGATTTAGCGCTGCGGCTTACCGTACGCAGAGTGTTTATACCCCGATTTTGCAGAAAAAAATGGCACCGGTGCAGGTGTCTGGAACGGTCGAATCTCTTGAATATTTTCCGAATGAAAAAAGCACGCGTGCTGTTTTGGGTGCTGTACGTATTGAGAAATTAGCTGAGGACGAAACGCCGAGGCGAGTGCGGATTAGCTTCAGGAATGGTGAGGGGTTAAGCGTTGGTGCGCATATTGAAGTGCTGGCAGGGCTTAATCCGCCTTCATCGCCGGTGCTTCCGGGAGGGTTTGATTTTCAACGTTATATGTTTTTCAAAGGCATTGGCGCGGTCGGGTTTGCCTATGGTACTCCGCGCCGCGTTGAGGAGAGGGGAAGCGGTGGATTGGTTGCGAGGCTTCAAGCTCTGCGCGCGCGGATTGCTTTGAACGCCATACAAAAGAACGGTGAAAATGGCGGCGTTGCGGCGGCGCTTTTGGTGGGGCAGCACACGGCGATTACTGAAAGTGATCAGGAGGCAATGCGCTGGGCGGGGTTGGCGCATATGTTAGCGATTTCGGGGCTGCATATCGGGCTGTTTTTTGGGTTTGTGTTTTTTGTTGTGCGTTTTGGGTTGGCGCTTAGCCCCCGTTTGGCGCTGCGTTATCCCATTAAGAAATATGCGGCGCTGTGTGCGATGTTTGCAGCGGTTTGCTATATGTTTTTGGCCGGAGCAGGGGTGCCGACCCAGCGGGCTGTGTTGATGACGGGAGTGGTATTTGCGGCTATTTTACTCGATCGTAGCCCGATCTCGATGCGTCTTGTGGCTTTTGCCGCGATTGTCATTTTGTTGATTGCGCCGGAAAGTTTGCTGTCGGCGAGTTTTCAGATGTCGTTTGGTGCGGTGGCCGGATTGGTGGCGTTTTATAGCGCCATTCGTCCGTTCTGGTCGGCTTTATATCGCAAGGCTGGATGGATACGCCGTGCGGGGCTGTATGTGCTTGGTGTTTCGGTTACGAGTGTGGTTGCGACGTTGGCGACGGCGGGGTTCGCGCTGTATCATTTTCAACAATTGGCTGTCTATGGCTTGCCGGCTAATATTCTGGCGATGCCGATTTTGGCTTTTGTGGTGATGCCGTTTGCGGTTTTACACTTTTTGTTGATGCCGTTTGGGATGGAAGGGATTGCGCTCAGTGTTATGGGATGGGGAATAGGTTTGATTCTGGATGTTGCGCATTTTGTTTCGGGTTTGGATCATGCGGTTTTGCATGGCAGGGTATGGGGTGGTTTTGCGTTGGCATTGTTTAGCGCAGGCTTTGTTATGCTGGTTTTGCTGAAGGGGCGTTTGCGGATCATTGCGGCGATAGCGTTTGTTTTGTGTATTATCGAGATTTTATATGTAGAACAACCAGATATACTAATTTCTTCAAATTCTAAATTAATGGCGATCCGTCAGGATAACGGGTCATTGTTGTATTCGGATCTGCAAAAAGAGCGGTTTGTGCGGGAGCAGTGGGCGCAAGGATTTGGATTGCAGAAGCAAAAAGCGCAAAAATGGCCGAAAGAGGGGCAAAACGGGAATCTGTATTGTGCAGAGGCTGGCTGCCGGTTGGAGCGGGCAGGCAGCCGTGTTGCTTTTTTGTATGATGCGCAAGGGTTTGAGGAGGAATGTTTGTGGGCGGATGTGATTATTGCGCCTGATCCGTTGCCGAAATGTGAGGGGGCGCGGGTTATTGACCGGTTTACGACATGGCGTGGCGGAGCACATGCGATTACGTTGCGCGAGGGCGATGCACCGGAGATTGTCGCGGTCGAGGATCGGCGTGGTCAAAGGCCATGGGTGGCACGGTTTCAGCAGGAATGGCTATAGATCATTGTATTAGCTGTTAAAACAGGATTAACCAGTCTGTTTTGCAGTAGCGTTATGGGCGGGTTTTCAATGATATGAGCGCATCAGGCTGACGAGCCGCCCCTGAACTTTGACCCGTTCCGGCTCAAGTATTCTTGGTTCATAGGCATCGTTTTCGGGCTCTAGCACGATCTTGCCCCCGGCGCGACGCAGGCGTTTAAGCGTGGCTTCTTCATCATCGATGAGGGCGACGATGATGGCGCCGTTTTCGGCTGTATCGCAGCGTTGAATAATCACAATATCGGAATCGTTGATGCCGGCGTTGATCATCGAGTCGCCTTCAATGGTCAGGGCGTAAAGCTCGCCGTTGCCGGCAAATCCGGAGGGGATTTGTAAAAATTCGCCTTCATTGCGAATGGCGGCGATGGGCGTTCCGGCGGCGATTTTGCCATAGAGCGGGACTTGATCGAATTCTTGGTTGGCGGTTGACATTTGCGTAATTGCATTTGTCGCATCGTGTGTTTCCCGTCCTGTATTTTTTATGCCATCGGGGAGTTTTTTGATTTCCAGTGCGCGGGCACGGTGCGGCATGCGCTCGATATAGCCGCGTTCTTCCAGTCCGCTGATCAGGCGGTGGATGCCGGATTTAGATTTCAACCCTAACGCCTCTTTCATTTCTTCAAAGGAGGGGGGGACGTCATCAACACTGAGTCGTTGGTGAATAAAAAGCAACAAATCGCGTTGTTTTTTTGTAAGCATGGTCTTTTTCCTCTTCCAATGTAATTTCTGCGCGCGGGCAGGTTCATGACAAGATATTACGCAGATATACGCTTTTTGTTCTACTTTAGTTCTTGATCTGTGTCAAATAGCTGTGCGAAGTTTTTTGACGGCGCTTCTGATGTCGTCCTGACGCATCAGGCTTTCACCGACGAGGAAACCGCTGAAACCAGCGGTTTTGAGTTTTGTAAGTGTATTGTGATCGGACAGGCCGCTTTCAGCGATTTTGACGCAGTTTTCAGGGATATCACTTACCAGATTAAAAGAAGTTTGAACATCGACGCTTAGGGTTTTGAGGTTACGGTTATTGATGCCGATCATGGCGGGGTTAAGCGTGAGCGCACGCTCGAGTTCTTCGGCATCATGGATTTCGACGAGTACGTCCATGCCGAGATCTGTGGCTAGCCCGTAAAGCTCTGCGGCCAGAGAATCATCTAGCGCGGCCATGATCAGCAAGATGCAATCAGCGCCCAAAGCCCGCGATTCATAAATCTGATATGGATCAATCATGAAATCCTTGCGGATCATTGGCAATTCAATTGCGGTGCGTGCAGAGATGAAATGTGCATCAGTGCCTTGAAAATACGGTTCATCGGTAAGCACAGAGACGCAGGCGGCTCCATTGTCCTCATAGATTTTGGCGATACTCGCCGGGTCAAAATCGGCGCGGATTAGTCCTTTGCTGGGCGAGGCTTTTTTAACCTCGGTGATCAGCGCGATTCCGGCTGCATTTACCGTCTTGATGCGATCGATAAAACCGCGCGGTGGAGATTGATCTGCGATGCGGTTTTTAATTTCATTTAAGGGATGTGCGTTTTTTTGTTTTTCAACATGAGCGCGCTTTTTTTTACAAATTTCGTGGAGGACGCTCATGTTTCAGGTTCCCCTCGAAAATGCGATATAGTCTTTGAGAGTCTGCATGGCCAGACCGCTGTCGATGGCATCGACAGCCATTCGAACGCCGCTTTTTAGGTCTGTGGTTTTTTCAGCGATTACCAGTACAGCGGCGGTGTTGGCCAGTACTATATCGCGATAGGCACATTTTTGTCCTTCCAGAACAGCACGCAAGGCTTGAGCATTTTCTTTGGCGCTGCCCCCCAGCAGTTTTTCCGGTTGGGCTGTTCCGAGGCCAAAATCTTCCGGCGTGAGCGTGGTTTCCTCGATATGGCCTTCTGCATCCAGCATGGCGATGTGGGTGGGGCCGGTTGTGGTGATTTCATCAAGACCGTCCTGTCCGTGGACAACCCAGGCGCGCCTGGTGCCAAGTTTTTGCAAGGTTTCAGCAATGGGGCTGACCCAGCGTTTATCAAAGACTCCGAGGAGTTGGTGGCGTGTATCTGCGGGGTTGGAAAGGGGGCCGAGCAGATTGAAAATGGTGCGCCGTCCCAGCACTTTGCGTACGGGCATGACATGTTTCATAGCTTTGTGGTGGTTGGGGGCCATGAGAAAGCCGAAATGAATGGTTTCGAGGGCCTCTTCGAGGCGTTCCTGGGAAATATCGAGGTTAACACCAAGGACTTCGAGGACGTCGGCAGCGCCAGATTTGGAACTGGCGGCGCGGTTACCGTGCTTGGCTATGCATACGCCGCAGCTGGCGGCGACGAGGGCAACGGCGGTGGAAATGTTGTATGTGCCGGATTTATCGCCGCCGGTGCCGCAGCAATCAACGCTGCCGTATGGGGCTTTGATGTGGACCGCTTTTTCGCGCATGACGCGGGCGGCGCCGGTGAGCTCTTCGACGGTTTCGCCGCGATCGGCCATATTGACAAGGAAAGTAGAGAGGGCTTTATCCGAGACTTCTCCGCTCATGATCTGGTTCATGGCCTCGATCATTTGGTTTTCGCTTAGCGGTGTTTTGCCATCGTAAAAATCCATGATGATGTATCCTTTATAGCAATGCGATGAAGTTTTTCAGCATGGCGTGCCCATGCTCGGTGGCTATGCTTTCGGGATGAAACTGGACGCCGTTGATCGGCAGGGTTTTATGCATGACGCCCATAATGATGCCGTCTTCGGTTTTGGCGGTGATTTCGAGACATTCCGGCAGGCTTTCGCGTTCGATAATCAGTGAGTGATAGCGCGTGACTTCAATCGGCGAGGGCAGGCCAGCAAAGAGGCTTTTTTCCTCATGAGTGATTTGTGAAATTTTACCGTGAAGGGGGCTGGTTTTGACGATTTTTCCGCCAAAGGCCTGACCTATGGTTTGGTGGCCGAGGCACACGCCGATCAGGGGTATTTCTTTTTCTGCGGCGGCTTTAACAAGATCAAGGCAAATACCAGCATGGTCAGGATCGCTCGGACCGGGGGAAATCATAAGCCCGGCTGGTTTCTTGGCCAGAACTTCGTCAACACTGATTTGATCGTTGCGGTGGACTTGTGTTTCCACACCTAAATCCCCGAGATATTGCACGAGATTGTAGGTAAAGCTGTCGTAATTATCGATGAGAGTAAGCATGGAGGCATTTATGGCGTAAACAGGCCTGTGAATGCAAGGGCTAATATTGTTTGACGATGGTTGTTAAGCTTTGAAAATATGGATATTATTGCGCTATGAAACGCTATGCAAACCCGCGCGGAACTGTTCTGTTTACGCTTATTGCCGTTATTTTGATGCTGATTGTTCATCTGATGATGAATGTTTGGCCTGTAAAAAAGGATGGTGCTCAGGTTGCCGAGCCTGCGAGTTTTAAGACCTCTTTGCATTATTCTGATTTCGGCCCGCAGTCTGGCGTAGAGACGGAGCTGGGGGCGGATGAATTTGAAGGCATTGTGGCGGCATATGGTGTGCCGGCGGAGACTTATGGTCCACCTGCGCTAGATGTTATGGCTGAGGAATTTGTTGAGGAGATCTATACGGATGCACCGCAGCCGAAGATCGAAAAAAATGCGCCGAATTATGAGCCGCTGGTGGTTACGGGTAAACCGAAAATCGCGATTATCATTGATGATATGGGGGTGAATCGAAAAAACAGTTTTGAGGCGATTGATCTGGATGCGCCGCTGACTTTAGCGTTTTTGCCGTATGCGTCGGAATTATCAGGAATTACTGCGCAAGCGCAAGTAAAAGGGCATGAATTGATGATCCATATGCCAATGCAGGCGATAAGCAATCCTGTGAGTTTGGGGCCGATTGCGATTAAAACCGATATGGATGAGTTGGTTGTGAAGGAGAATATGAAGGCCGCGTTTGAAAGTTTTGACGGGTATGTCGGGCTTAATAACCATATGGGGAGTAAGGTGACGCAAAATCCTGAGTTGATGGACTGGGTGATGGAAAGCGTTCGTGAGCGCGGGCTTTATTTTATTGATTCAAAGACGATTGGCGCGTCGGTGGCGGCGGATGTTTCGCGGCAAAATGGCCTTCCCACGGCTGTGCGCGATGTTTTTCTTGATCATGAAGAAACGCCGGAATTTGTACGCGGGGCTTTGCGTAAGACTGAAGAGATTGCAGCAAAGAAGGGTTATGCGATTGCGATTGGTCACCCTAAGGATGTGACGATTGAAGGGCTTCGGGCGTGGCTTCCTGATGTGCAGGCGCGCGGATTTGAGATTGTGCATGCCGGACGATTGGTGGAGCGTCCGAAGGGACAAGAGCAGGTGGCTATTTCTGCAGATGCGCAAGATAAAGTTGCATTATGGGCGCTGAGTAATACGGAGCCTGCTGCGGGTGAGGATGTGTTTAAGAAAAAGAACGTTATTGAAAAACCGGCTCAAAAGATGGTGGTTAAAAGGGGTGCTGTTGAGATTGAGCATGAGGAGGAGGTCGTTAAGAATCAGGCTGTTCCTGATGATGATCCTAACAGTGCGCAGGCACGTGAGGCTATTCTCAAAAAAATGCTGGGGCAAACCCCATAGATATGTCATTGCGAGGAGGCGTTGCCGACGAAGCAATCTACTGGTTAAGCAGAGTTCCCCGACTTTAGTCGGGGGTGAATGCAATTTTCCGGCTGCGACTGAAGCAAGGGATGCCGTAAGGAGTAGCCGGACCGGCCAGAAGGGCCATAGCCGAGTAGTACCCCGGGTTTACCCGGGGGTATCTACGAATCTTCCTTTCTGGATTGCTTCGCTACGCTCGCAATGACGGCGGCTTCTTACTTCGCATTTTCTAAGGCTAGTTCGGCGGCGTGGATAATGGCACGGGATTTATTGACGGTTTCCTGATATTCGAATTCCGGGTCGCTGTCGGCGACGACGCCTCCCCCGGCTTGTACGTATAGCTTTCCATCCTTAACAAGCGCTGTGCGCAGGGCGATGCAGGTATCAAGCATGCCGTTGCCGGATAGATAACCAACGCCGCCTGCGTAAAAACCCCGGCGGCTGACTTCCAGTTCGTCGATGATTTCCATGGCGCGAACTTTGGGTGCGCCGCTGACGGTTCCGGCGGGGAAGCCTGCAAACATAGCGTCGACAATATCGAGATCTTTGCGCAGCTTTCCGGTGACGTTGGAGACGATATGCATGACGTGGGAGTAGAGTTCAACGAAGAATGAGTCGGTGACTTTGACGCTGCCAAATTCGGCGACGCGCCCCACATCATTGCGGCCCAGATCAAGCAGCATCAAATGTTCGGATCGTTCTTTGGTATCGGCGAGGAGCTCTTCAGCCAATGCCTTATCTTCCGTGGTATCTTTGCCCCGTTTGCGGGTGCCGGCGATGGGGCGGATAGTGATTTCGTTATCGCGTACACGTACGAGAATTTCGGGGCTGGCGCCGACAAGCTGGAAATCGCCAAGGGCTACATGGAACATAAAAGGCGAGGGGTTTACCCGGCGCAGGGAGCGATAAAGCTCGAAAGACGGCAGGTCGAAATCGGTGGAAAAGCGTTGGCTGGGGACGACCTGAAAAATATCGCCTTCAAATGTGTAGTTCACCGCTTTGCGCACGGCATCGTGATACTCTTCACGAGTCATGTTGGATTGCACATCCAGAGGCGTTTCAATGTTTGATCTGGATTTGAGGCGGTTGCGATCGACGTATGTAAAGATTTGCTCGATTGTTTGATTCAGACGCTTTGCGGCTTGCTTATAAATTGTCCGGGCGTCTTTGTCTGTGTTGTTTGCATGTTCATAAACGGGTGTGACCAGGATGATGATTTGCTTCACATTATCAAAAATCACCAGTATGGACGGGCGCATAAGGACGCTGTCGGGGATTTGCAGATCGTCAGGGTTGTTGTCTGGAATATCCTCGATCAGACGGATCATGTCATAGCCGATATAGCCGAACAGGCCGGATGCGGCCATGGGGGGTAAACCATCGGGGATTTCATCAATATGGCAAGCCTGAACCTGTGCGCGTAGTGAGGCCAGTGCATCGGGGGCATCGTCTTTAATGGGCGCGCCGTTGGCGTTCTTGATTTCAATGCTTCCTTTTTTGCATGACCATAGCAAGTCAGGGGCCATGCCGATGATGGAGTAACGTCCCAGTACGTTGCCGCCTTCGACCGATTCCAGCAAAAAGGAATAGGGGGCATCCATACAGAGTTTTAGATATGTGCCTACAGGCGTTTCCAAGTCGCCGGGGAGTTCATGGGTGAGAAGTTGAGAGCGTCCAGCTGTGAAGTGGTGCTCAAACTCGCTTAGTGCGGGTTGGCTTTGGTTCATTTATTAATTGTCCTGCGGGGCGTAAACCATCTGGAGGAGTTTTTCATTGACACGTACACCGTATTTTTTACGCAAGCTATTAATGTAAAGCGTATAGGCTTCGTTTTGCATTTCTTGCAGGTGTGTGTTTTGTGCAGCCTTTAGCTCTTCGTCTTTGAGCTTTTCCGGAATGGTGGTGTTTGTTACGACCATGATTGCCGCGCCTTCATCAAGATCGAGAGCAAAGAGTTCATTTTGCTTTGCTTCGAAGATCTGGCCAAGGGCGGCTTTGGTTAGCGGCTGTTCGATTTCGCTGGCGCGTTTAAGGTCTTTGGCGCTGCTCAATGTGCGGCCTTTAGCTTTGGCAAGATCCTTGATGGATGTGCCGTCACCCTGGGCTGTGGTGAGTAATTTAAGTGTATGCATTTTATTTTGAACGCGGCGGGAGTCGTCGATCCAGCGTTTTTTGAGCGCTTTTTTTTGGTCTTCGAAGGGCTTGTATGATTTTTCGGTGATGTTTTCAACCAACAGGGCGCTCATACGACCATCTGTTAATTCTGTCACGGGAGAGGCTTCCCCTTCGCCGAGTTCAAATAAAATCGAGACCATATTTTGCGCATCGGGGCCGAATTCTTCGTTGAAGGCGCTCTTGTCGTTTTCACCAATGCCAAACCGATTGGTGGCGGGCAGGTCCTTAATTTCAACGCTCAAATTTTCCTTGATCGTTTCGATGGGTTCGCTAGCAGCCAGATAATCATCGAGGCTGGCTGCCAGATCATATTGTGCATCGAGCAGGCGGGTTTCTGTAAGCTCTGTGCGGATGTCTTTTTTTGCAGTTTCAAGTGAAGTTGTATGAGCAGGGGTGATGGTTATGAGCATCGCAACGTGATAACCCAAGCCGCTTTCAATGGGGCCGAGCAGGTCCCCTTCTTTTGCGGTAAAAACCGGTTCTTGGAGTTCTTCAAGCAGGGCGGTTTTTTCTACTGACGTAGCCGGGATGTAGTCAGTTGTGTTACCGGTGACCTCTTTTGTTGCGTCTTTAAGGGAGGCTCCAGCTTCAATTTTTTTGGCTATATCTTCGGCTTGATCGGCATCAGAAAGGATTACCTGTTCGATTTCGCGTGTTTCAGGCTGAGTATAAGAAGAGATGTTACGCTCATAGACATCTTTGATTTCTTCATCGGAAATTTCAAGGCTGTCTTTCAAAGTGTCCATTTTAATGGTGATGAGCTTGCTTTTGCGCATTTCGGGGATAGCGTAGGCTTCCTTTGTGCTTTCATAGAGTTTTAGAAGCTGTTCGTCTGCGGGTTGTTCAATTTCTTTGAGATCGGCATCTTTGAACAGGATATAATCAACATTGCGTTGTTCGTTTTCATAAGCTGCAAGATCGCGGGTCATTGTCTCTGAAGTTTTGAGAAAGCCGGATTGTACAGCATTGCCCAGCATATTGACGCTCATTTCACGACGAATAGAAGCGGTGAGCTGGTCTTCGCTCATGCCTTGGGCGCGCAAAATTTGAGCAAGGACGTCTTGCGGGCTTTGACCGGGTTGTGTCATAGGGGCGATGAGTTTTTTGATATTGGCGGCGACTTGCTGTGTGCTGACCTGAATACCTGTATCGGCGGCTTTTTGCTGGATGAGGCTGGCGCGAATTTCTCCATTCAATAGTTCTTTAATATAGCCCAGTTGATAAGCCTGAGCCGGGGACATGCCTAAACGGCTGAGGGTTGTGCGCACTGTGCGGTCAAATTGCTGGATAGGTATCACATTGGAGCCGATTTTGGCTGCATCTGAACTGGTGATACCGCCGCGGAAAAACCCGCCAATATCCATAAATACAAGCCCGCCCGTGGCCATAACCAACAGGCCGAGCAGAAAGTATTTTAAAATTCCACCGGATGCGCCATCGCGTAGTGCGGTCATAACCATGTTTTTTACCCTTTAATTATTCTTAAGGTTGATTTTTGTGTTTATCGGATTGCACTATAAGGCGGAGCTTACGGAGGGGCAACTCCCTATTCAAAAAGGATGATGGAAAACTCATGAAAAAGCTGATTGCCGGTAACTGGAAGATGAATGGCAGCATGGAAAATGCACGGGCCTTGATTGCAAATATTATAAACCGGCTGGAGACGGATGAAGATGTTCTCAAAAAATGTGATATTTTAGTTTGTCCTCCATTCTTGCATATTCCGGCTGTTCGTCATGCGATTTACGGGTTTCCGGAGTTACGCTTCGGCGCTCAGGATTGTTCGACCTACGATAACGGTGCGTACACGGGCGATGTTTCGGCCAGCATGTTAAGTGACTCTTCGTGTTCCTATGTGATTGTCGGGCATTCGGAGCGACGGCAGTATCAGCAAGAAAGTAATGGGATGGTGGCGCAAAAGGCTGCGCAGGTATTGAAGAATGATATGATTCCGATTATTTGTGTGGGGGAGACAGAGGCGCAGCGTGAGTCTGGTCAGGCGCAGGATATCGTTGCGGCGCAGCTTCGCGCTTCTGTGCCTGAAGTTGACCGGTTCCATGAGATTGTGATTGCCTATGAGCCGGTGTGGGCGATCGGCACGGGAAAAACGGCGAGCGTGGACGATGTTGTAGAAATGCATGGTCTTATTCGTGAGCAGCTTCAAGAGCTTGTGCCGAATGCCGATAAGGTGCGGATTTTGTATGGTGGCTCGATGAAGCCGGAGAATGCGAAAGAGCTTCTATCCACAGAAAATGTCGATGGCGGGCTGATCGGCGGCGCCTCTTTAAGCGCTGAATCGTTTCTGGCTATTGCAAGGGCGGCATAAATCAATTAGAAAGCAATCCCATGGAAAGCGTACTTCTCGTTATACATTTGTTTTTGGCTTTGGCCATTATCGGGCTTGTCCTTTTGCAGCGCTCTGAAGGGGGCGGTCTGGGGATTGGCGGCGGCAGCGGCGGTCTTGGTGGTCTTGCAACTCCGCAAGGAACAGCCAGCTTGCTGACGCGCGCGACGGCGATTTGCGCGGCGGCGTTTTTTTGCACCAGCCTTATTCTTGGCGTTTTGGCTGGGCGCAGCACTTCGCAGCAGGTCAGTCTGATGGATGCTTTGAGTGAAACGCCGGCTTCGATTGAGGCGCCGCTTGATGAAGTAGAACAAAAACCTGAAGAAGCGCCGAGCGTACCAATAGCTGATTAGCCATGACACGATATATTTTTATTACTGGTGGCGTTGTTTCCTCTCTCGGAAAAGGCCTCGGCTCCGCTGCGCTTGGTGCGCTTTTGCAGGCGCGGGGATATAAGGTACGTTTATGTAAGCTTGATCCTTATCTCAATGTTGATCCGGGGACGATGAGTCCGTTTCAGCATGGCGAGGTGTTTGTGACCGACGACGGGGCAGAGACGGATCTGGATCTGGGGCATTATGAGCGTTTTACCGGCGTTCCGGCGCGCAAGAATGACAATATTACCACGGGGCAGGTTTATACCGAAGTGCTGGGGAAAGAACGGCGCGGTGATTATCTGGGTGCGACGATTCAGGTTATTCCGCATATTACCAATGAAATCAAAGACTTCATTTTAGAGAAAGAAGGTACGGCGGATTTTGTGCTGTGTGAGATTGGCGGAACGGTGGGCGATATTGAATCTTTGCCGTTTTTGGAGGCTATTCGCCAGTTTGGTAATGAGGTCGGGCATGATCGCGCGCTTTATGTGCATGTGACATTGCTTCCTTATATTCCAGCGGCAGGAGAGTTGAAAACAAAGCCGACTCAACATTCTGTAAAAGAGCTTATGAGCTATGGCATTCGCCCGGATATTTTGCTGTGCCGGGCGGATCGTGAGATTCATCAAGAAGAGCGCCGCAAGATTGCACTGTTTTGTAATCTTGCTGAGAAAAATGTGATTCCGGCGCTGGACGTTTCTTCGATCTATGAAGTGCCGCTGTCTTACCATGCCGAGGGGCTGGACCATCAGGTGATGGAATGTTTCGGCATCAAAGACATCGCTAATCTCGATCTTTCGATTTGGGAGCAGATTGTCCGACGGATTAAAGAGCCGGAAAGTACGGTGAAAATCGCGGTTGTCGGGAAATACACCAATTTGGCGGATAGTTATAAATCACTCAATGAAGCGCTCATTCATGGCGGCGTTGCCAATAAGGTTAAGGTTAAACTGAAATTTATTGAGGGTGAGGATTTTGAAGGCGGTGTAAATCTTGCGGAGCATCTGCAAGGTGTGCACGGTATTTTGGTGCCGGGCGGTTTCGGCAAGCGTGGCACGGAGGGGAAAATCAAGGCTGTGGAATATGCGCGGAAGCATAATATTCCGTATTTTGGGATTTGTCTGGGTATGCAGATGGCGATTATCGAGGCAGCGCGCAATTTATGCGGGATTGAGGATGCGACGTCGAGCGAGTTGTCTGACGGCGGGACGCATGTGATCGGCCTGATGACCGAATGGGAAACCGAAGAGGGCGGTAAGGAGCAGCGCAGCGAGGATACCGATTTGGGCGGGACGATGCGTCTGGGGGCCTATCCGGCCAAGCTGGTTGAAGGTTCACGCGTAGCCGAGATTTACGGCAGTGAAGAGATTAGCGAGCGTCATCGTCACCGTTATGAGGTGAATATCAATTATCGGGAGCAGCTAGAGGATCAGGGTCTGGTGTTTTCCGGTTTATCACCGGATGGGGAATTGCCTGAGATTGTCGAGCGGACCGACCATCCGTGGTTTGTCGGGGTGCAGTTTCATCCTGAACTGAAATCCAAGCCGTTTGATCCGCATCCACTGTTTGTCAGCTTTATCGAAGCGGCGCTCAAGCAAAGCCGTTTGGTTTAGGATGAAGGCGGTTCTTGATACCAATATCTTTGTGGGCGCTTTACAGCGCCGCGACGGAGTAAACCGGGCGGTATTAAAACAGGCCTTTTTGGACGACATCACGCCGTTGATGAGCGAGGCGCTTTATAGCGAATATCAAAGCCTGATGGGGCGCGCTCATCTTTTCGAAGACAGCAGTTTCAATGCGCAGGAGTGCGAAGATTTTTTTGATGATTTTTGCAGCATTTGCCGCTGGGTGGATGTGTATTACCGCTGGCGGCCAAATTTGCACGATGAGGCGGATAATCATGTGCTGGAGCTGGCGATTTCCGGGGGCGCGGAGACGCTGATTACCTGGAATAAAAAGGACTTTCGCCACGGGAATCTGGTTTTGCCGGAGATCGCTATTCTTACGCCTGTGGAATATTTTCGGATGCAGCGGGAACAATCCGTAAAAAACCATTGACAGTGATAGCTTATATGCTATCATAAGATAGTAAAGAAAGGAGGTGCGCTATGGCCACTTTGACGATTCGTATGGCGGATGATAAAGCCAACCGTTTGAAAGAACTCGCAAAATCAAGGGATATCAGCCTCAATAAGTTGATTGAAGAATGGGCCACGATGGGGATCGCGGAATTTGATGCGCAGGCGTCCTTTTTGGCGCGGGCGGCGCGTGGGTCTCGTGAACGTGGGCTGGCCGCCCTTGAAATGCTTGATGCGCGGGATGACGAACCTCAATCCGCGCATCAAACGCTGCACGATTCCGAAACCGGCGGTTTCAAACATAAAGACGATTGAAGCCGCGCCGGGGTAGGGCCTGTTGGTTTAAATGTCGAGTGTGTTATATGCGTCCACCAGGGCTGCTTGTTGGTCTGGTCTTAGGCGTACCGTGATGGCTGGTATTTTTGATTCGTTGTTGTGTTTGCTTGCGTTTGCTTCCAAGGCTTTGGTCATTTCTATACCTTGAACTAACAGGGTTTTCAGCTTGTTTACGTGAATGCCTGTAGCCGTATGTAAGGCCTCGCTTACCGCTGCAATTCTATCTAGGTTTATGTCACCGTTATTGGGGTAGGTGTTATCCACTTTTACTGTTGTCCAGAAATTGTCTGAAATCCCCTCGCCGTTGAGGCCGTTTTCTTGTTTTGAGGTTTTTTTGCCTTCTTGTTGCGGTTTTGTTTGCGCTTTGAACAGGCCAAGTTCTTGTAGCGCGTGCTTCAATGGTGGAATGTGATGAGATTTCATGTCTGCGCCATCGGTATAATTATTAATGTCTTGTGCTGTGATTGATGAGTGTTGGTCGCTTGTCGCCTTTTTACAGATTGCTTGGTAATCGTTAAAATTTTGACGTTCTTTTCTTAGGATCTTACGGATTTGGTGCATTTCGGGTGTTTCGCCTTGGTTGCCATGAATGCGTCGCTGATTTTGTTCTTTGCTTAGTTTTTTTGGTGAAACCTTTGTTTGAGTTGGGTTTCCGGTGGCTGCTGCTCTTTGCGCTGCTCTGATGTCTTTCATTCTGGCCATTGCTAATCCTTGCCGCTTCTTTGATTAAAAAATGCACAATAGTGTTATTTATATGTAAAAATCAAGGGTTTTATTGAAAATGTTTATGGGGCTTCCCATGAGTGAGGAAGTGTTTTAGAACTAAAGCCATGAAAACCGTATCTGTAGATAAACTTCAAATTGCCAATGACAGGTCGTTTGTGCTGATTGCCGGGCCGTGCCAGATGGAATCGCGTGATCATGCGTTCGATATGTGCGGGGCATTGGTTGAGATTACCAAGAATCTCGATATCCCCTTCATTTATAAAAGCTCGTTCGATAAAGCCAATCGAACGTCTTTGCATGGTGTGCGTGGAATGGGGCTGGATGGTGCTTTGCCGGTGTTTGCTGATCTTAAGAGAGAATTTGGCGTGCCGGTGCTGACTGACATTCACACGGCGGAGCAATGCGCTGATGTGGCTGAGGTCGTTGATGTGCTGCAAATTCCGGCGTTTTTATGTCGGCAGACGGATTTGCTGGTGACGGCAGCGAAGACCGGAGCGGTGATTAACGTCAAAAAAGGCCAATTTCTGGCGCCGTGGGACATGAAGAATGTGGCAGCGAAAATTTCCGAGAGCGGCAATGATCAGATTTTGCTGACCGACCGAGGGACAAGCTTTGGCTATAACACGCTGGTTTCGGATATGCGGGGCTTGCCGATTATGGCGCGGACCGGGTATCCGGTGATTATTGATGCGACCCATAGTGTTCAGCAGCCTGGTGGGCAGGGTGCTTCCTCTGGCGGAGACCGGGAGATGGTGCCGGTGATTGCGCGCGCAGCGGTGGCTGTGGGCGTAGCCGGAGTGTTTATAGAAACGCATCAGGACCCGGACAATGCACCCTCGGATGGGCCAAATATGGTGAAATTAGAGGATATGCGCGGTTTACTGGAAATACTCATGAAACTCGACAAAATCACCAAAAACGCGTAGAATATAAGGGTAGGGGTAGTAAGCCCTTGTTGATTTTGAATAAAGCAGGAGGCTTGAGCACACGTGACGACCATTCCCGGAGCATCGCAGTATATTGTTTCAGCGAGACTTGCTAATACGCATGGTTTACCTGCGCAGTCGTCTACGCTTTTCGGGACGGGCGGCAGTGCTCTGAGTTTGCTTGATGCCGGGCGCTCCTTGAATGCGAATAACGGGATTGGCCTGTCGGCGCGTTCTCGCCAGTTGACCAATCAGCTTTTGCAATCGACAGCTTCGGAAGCTAATGCGCTGTTTTCTTATGCCGTTGGCGGGTCTTCTACGGTGGAGGCGGCGCAGACACAGATTCTGGCGCTGCGGGCAAAGACGCCAACCAGTCAACTTGCGCGGTCTTTGGTTCAGGTGGTCGATGATGGCGGCGTGGCCGGGGGCGAAACCGGGCAGAACGTTGATACTGAAGCGTGATATCTTTCTCAGGCTGTTTTCTTATGCCGGTTGGGCTTTTTCAATTTGTTCTCTGATCAATTCTATATAGGTTTTATGTGTGTCTTCCATCTTGTTATCCAGTTTAGATTTCCAGTCCTCTGGCCATACATGCGGGAACAGACCGATTAGGACATTTTCATCTGCTTGATCCTTTATTTCATCTGGTGATACTGCCGAATGTATTGTTATTTCCCCTGTTTTTTTATCTTTGCACATAATTTCCGTATTGTATTTAGTCAAGTTTTTTTGACATTGTTCCGATTGACAGGTTCGTCGTCGCGTTTGTATTGTCCCGAAAGAAAAACGCGTAATGTCTGACCCTAATAAGGAGTGCCTTTCTATGACTGCCATTATTGATATTCATGCTCGTGAAATTCTGGATAGCCGGGGGAACCCGACTGTGGAGGTTGATGTGCAGCTTGAAAGCGGCGCGAAGGGCCGGGCGGCAGTGCCGTCGGGGGCTTCTACGGGGGCGTATGAGGCGGTGGAGTTGCGTGATGGAGATAAGGGCCGTTATCTCGGTAAGGGTGTGCGCAAGGCTGTCGAATTTGTAAATACCGAGATTTATGAGGCGCTGATTGGTATGGACGGCGAAGAGCAGATGTATATCGATCAGGCGATGGTCGAACTGGACGGGACTGGAAATAAGGGCCGCTTGGGGGCCAATGCGATTTTGGGCGTGTCGCTGGCGGTGGCCAAAGCGATGGCGGACGAGCTGGATATGCCGCTTTATCGTTATGTTGGCGGGGCGTACGCGCATACGCTGCCGACGCCGATGATGAATATCATCAATGGCGGGGCGCATGCGGATAACCCGGTTGATATTCAGGAATTTATGATTATGCCGATTGCGGCGGAGAGCTTTTCTGAAGCTTTGCGTGCAGGCGCGGAGGTGTTTTATGCGCTGAAGAAAGAATTATCATCTGCCGGATTAAATACCAATGTTGGTGATGAGGGCGGGTTTGCGCCTGCTGTGAAGTCATCTGAGGAAGCGCTGGATTATATTATGAAGTCGATTAAAGCGGCTGGCTATAAGCCGGGCGAAGAGATTACGATTGCGCTGGATGCGGCTTCGAGCGAGTTTTATAAGGATGGTCAATATCATCTGGCTGGCGAGGGGAAGGTTTTGTCGTCGGATGAAATGGTGCGCTATTACGAAGATCTGTGCGCGAAATACCCGATTGTTTCGATTGAAGATGGTTTGGATGAAGATGATTGGCAGGGGTGGAGTGCGCTTACAGCCGCTCTTGGTGATAAAGTGCAGCTTGTCGGCGATGATCTGTATGTGACCAATGCAAGCCGTTTGGCACGCGGGATTGACGAGAAAGCGGGTAATGCTGTGCTGGTGAAGGTCAATCAGATTGGGACGTTGAGCGAGACTTTGGAAACCATTGAGATGGCGAAGAAAGCCGGTTTCGGGATTGTTCTGTCGCACCGCAGCGGCGAAACAGAGGATTCTACGATTGCTGATCTGGCGGTGGCAACCAATGCCGGGCAGATCAAAACGGGTTCTTTGTCGCGTTCAGACCGGGTGGCGAAATATAACCAGCTGCTACGGATTGAAGAAGAGCTGGGGCCGCAGGCAGCTTATGAAGGGGCAGGATTCTTGCGTGCGCCGGTGTCTTTCGGCGCGAAGGCAAAGAAAAACGCGGCTTAAAAAACATAAAAAGTTTATGTGCTAAAATGTGAGTCATTTGAATCGTTTAGCGCATATGTTCTTTTTTTGTTCACATTAAATTGTTGAATCTATTGTATTTTTTGCCTTGTTCACAGACTCGGAATGTGATTCACTCAAGGACATGAATAAGCTTAGCGACCATAGTTATTTCTTACGTGAAAACATTTTACCTCTTATCGGGGTGTGTTTGTGTTTGTATTTTTCTTATCATACGCTTTTGGGTAATCGTTCGGTGTTGAAGCTTTACGCGTTGGAGAAGCAAATAGAGACAATGTCGCAAAAAAAGACTTTTACGGTGGCGGCGAAAGATTCTTTGCAGAAAAAAGTGATTATGATGCGTCCAGGCAATGTTGATAAAGATTTACTGGAAGAGCAGGTTAGGCTGGTGCTGGGTTACAGACAGTCCGACGAATTGGTGTTCTTAGGTAATTAAATTACAAAAATTCCTGTTTTTTATTTTTTATCCTTTCTTTTCAGTATGTTGCGCCGCACAAATATGCTATTTTTGCTGGTCGCCTCTTGTGAAATCGTGTAATTCATCTGTCTTGATTTCAACAGTTCTGTTCTTTCAATGATGGAGGCGCCAAAATCGTGGCCAGTTCAAAGACCAAAAAGAAACCTAAGCTCAAAACTGTATCGAACAATGAGTCAATTCCGTCTGTGGAGATGTTACAAAAGCTCTATCGCGAGATGCTTTTGATTCGCCGGTTTGAAGAAAAGGCTGGGCAGCTTTACGGGATGGGCTTGATTGGCGGGTTTTGTCACCTTTATATCGGTCAGGAAGCCGTTGTGACGGGAATTAATTCTGTGCAGCAGCCGCAAGATACGGTGGTGACGTCGTATCGCGATCATGCACATATGCTGGCGTGCGGGATGGATCCGAAGGGCATTATGGCCGAGCTGACGGGACGCATTGACGGGTATTCGCGCGGGAAAGGCGGTTCCATGCATATGTTTTCGAAGGCAGAGAATTTTTTTGGCGGGCACGGGATTGTCGGGGCAGGCACGGCGATTGGCGCGGGGCTTGGCTTTTCGCATAAATATAAAGAAGATGACGGCGTGGCGGTGGCCTATATGGGGGATGGCGCGTCGAATCAGGGGCAGGTGGCTGAGGTTTATAACATGGCCGCTCTGTGGGATTTGCCGGTGTTGTTTGTGATTGAGAATAATCAGTATGGCATGGGTACATCTGTGAAGCGTTCTTCCGCCGGGCAGTTGTATAAACGCGGCGAAGGTTACGGCATTCCCGGTGAGCAGGTAGACGGGATGGATGTGTTTGCTGTGCAGAAGGCGGCGAAGCAGGCGCTTGATTATGTGCGCAGCGGCAACGGGCCGTATATTCTTGAGGTGATGACATATCGTTATCGCGGGCATTCGATGTCTGATCCGGCGAAATACCGGACCAAGGAAGAGGTGGCCTCAATGAAGGAGGATCGCGATCCGATTACGGCGCTTAAGGGGCTGATGCAGGCTGCGGGCGTGGATGAAGCCGAGATCAAGGCAATCGACAAGGAGATCAAGGATATCGTCAATGAAGCGGCGCAATTCGCGCAGGACAGTCCAGAGCCTGCGCCGGAAGAGTTGTGGACGGATGTTTTGGTGGAGGTGGACGAGTGATGTTTTATCTTTGTATGCCGATAAATTCTCTCTGTTGGTCTGGTCTTAGTCCTGCCGTGCCACCACTTTTGATTGCACGTTTTACGCGTCGATCTTTGGTAGATACTTCCAGAAAGGATGCTAGTCTTTGGGGCGTACAACTATTGAAGGCGTTTAAAAAGCACTTTTTCCAGTATCTTCCCGATTGGGTTTGCTGTCTGAATTCTCTTTTAATTTCAAAAAAGAGGTCATCACCATTCACTGTACGCATAACTATAAACCCCTCAAAACGATTTCGTAACAAAGGCTTTTAATTATGTCAATAAATATTTTGATGCCGGCGCTGTCGCCGACGATGACGGAAGGAAATCTTGCCAAGTGGCTGAAGTCCGAGGGCGATAAGGTTGAAGCTGGCGACGTGATTGCCGAGATTGAGACCGACAAGGCGACGATGGAGGTTGAAGCCGTGGATGAAGGTGTGCTGGGCAAAATTCTTGTGGCTGAAGGCACCGAAAATGTGTCGGTGAATGATGTGATTGCTGTACTTCTGGAAGAGGGTGAGAGCGCTGATGATGTTGATGCATCGTCATTGCGAGCCGAAGGCGAAGCAATCCAGTCTAAAGGGCAAGCAGATGAAGAAGGTGGATTGCCGTGTCGTGCGAGAGCTCCTCGCAATGACGCTCAGCAAACAGAAGGCAAAGTAATTGAAAACCGCGATATTTTGTATGCGCAAGGGGCTGTGCTGGAGCCGTCGCCGTTTGATGAAGCCTCTTTTACTGAAATTCAGGATATGACGGTGCGTGAGGCGTTGCGCGACGGTATGGCCGAGGAAATGCGCGCCGATGTAAATGTCTATCTGATGGGTGAGGAGGTCGCCGAATATCAGGGTGCGTATAAGGTAAGCCAAGGGCTTTTGGATGAATTTGGTGCCAAGCGCGTGATTGATACGCCGATTACCGAGCATGGATTTGCCGGGATGGCTGTGGGATCTGCGATGAACGGTCTGAAGCCAATTGTGGAATTCATGACCTGGAACTTTGGGATGCAGGCGATCGACCATATCATCAACTCTGCCGGGAAGACACTGTATATGGCCGGTGGGCAATTGGGCTGTCCGATTGTGTTTCGTGGGCCAAACGGGGCGGCGAGCCGGGTCGGGGCGCAGCATTCGCAATGTTATGCGAGTTGGTATGCGCATGTGCCGGGATTGAAAGTTGTTGCGCCTTGGTCGGGGGCGGATGCCAAGGGCCTGATGAAGGCGGCGATTCGTGATCCGAACCCAGTGCTGATCCTTGAGAATGAATTGCTGTACGGGGAAACGCACAGTGTGCCGGTGAGTGATGAGTTTGTTATTCCGCTGGGGCGGGCGAAGATTGAGCGCAGCGGTTCGGATGTCACGATCGTGGCGTTTTCGATTATGGTGGGCAAGGCGCTCAAGGCGGCAGAAAAGCTGGCTGAGCAGGGGATTGATGCCGAGGTGATCAATTTGCGCACGATCCGCCCGCTGGATCGCTATACGATTTTGGAAAGCGTGAAGAAGACTAACCGTATTGTAACCTGCGAGGAAGGCTGGCCGTTTGCGGGAATAGGCGCGGAAATTGCGGCGCTGATCGGCGAGCATGCGTTCGATTATCTCGATGCGCCGCTGGCGCGCGTGGCGGCGGCGGATGTGCCGCTCCCCTATGCGGCGAATTTGGAGGCTTTGGCCCTGCCGCAGGCGGATGAGATTATCCATGCGGCAAGGAAGGTTTGTTATGCGGTTTGATTATACTTCCATAGCCCAGTCGATATCATTAACTTGGCTGATTGACTTTTCTTCCAGCAAATCAATAAGGTGCATGGCTCTTTTCGAACCAAGTAGAATAACGCGCAGTTGTATCTCATCAGCCACGCCTGTAGCGGCGCCCGCTTCAGCACATTCTACCTGGTTTTTGGTCATTCCTGCGCTAACCAAATCTTTACGCTTGAGAATTCCAGCTTGTAGGAACTCAAACACGACTTTGCCAAAATGGCCTCTGTTTGGATCATCCTTCTCCGTGTGCAAAAAATGGCCTGTTGTTAAAACGGCTCTATTGATATCTTGTGGTGGCGGTAAATGCATTTTTTATATCCTTTTGGGGTTTAATTATGGACCTGATAAAGAAAATTATAAACCATGTCAATAAAAATATATGGAAATTGAACTATGTCTATTAATGTAACGATGCCGGCGTTATCGCCCACCATGACCGATGGAACTTTGGCCCGGTGGCTCAAGGCGGAAGGAGATAGCGTTGAAGCTGGCGATGTGATTGCCGAGATTGAAACCGATAAGGCGACGATGGAGGTCGAGGCCGTGGATGAAGGCGTGCTGGGCAAAATTATCGTTCCGGCTGGCACCGAGAATGTGCCGGTGAATGATGTGATTGCTGTGCTTTTGGAAGATGGTGAAAGTGCGGATGACATTGGTGATGTGAGTTCTGCTTCCAAGCCCCCTGCGTCATTGCGAGCGAACGAAGGGAGCGACGCAATCCAGTCTAAAGGGCAAGCAGATGAAGAAGGTGGATTGCCGTGTTGTGCGAGAGCTCCTCGCAATGACGTTAAGGCTAGTGACGGGAATCGTGTGTTTGCATCGCCGTTGGCTAAGCGGATTGCGGCGGATAAGGGTATTGATCTTTCCGCCATTAAAGGCTCCGGTCCGCGTGGGCGTATTGTGAAGACGGATGTTGAGAATGCTAAACTGGGGGCTGCACCTATGGTGACGGCAGTCAGTGGTGCGGTGGCTCAAGCTTTGCCAGAAGATGCGAAGATAAATGTCTATGGCATGGCGTACACCGAGATTCCGAATAACAATATCAAGAAGGTTACGGCCAAGCGTCTAACCGAATCCAAGCAAAGCGTTCCGCATTTCTATCTGAGCGTGGAATGTGCGCTCGATAATTTGCTGGCAGCGCGTAAAGAACTGAATGAGAAAGCCAATGGCGAATATAAGCTGTCGGTGAATGATTTTATTGTGAAGGCGGCGGCGATGGTGCTCAAAGCCTATCCGGCGGCGAATGTAAGCTGGACCGATGAGGCTATTCACCAATATCTATCTTCGGATATCTCGGTGGCGGTGGCGACGCCGAACGGTTTGATCACGCCGATTGTGCGGGCGGCGGAAACAAAGGGTTTGCGCGCGATTTCCGATGAGGTTAAGGAGCTGGCCGGCCGGGCGCGTGAAGGCAAGCTTACCCCTGAGGAATTTCAGGGCGGAAGCTTTACAATTTCCAATCTCGGGATGTTCGGTGTGAAAGAATTTGCCGCGATCCTTAACCCGCCGCAGAGCTGCATTCTGGCGGTGGGCGCGGGCGAGCAAATGCCGCGTGTGGTGAATGGAGAGATTAAAATCCAGACGGTGATGAGTGTGACGCTTTCGACCGATCATCGCTCTGTGGATGGGGCTGTCGGGGCGCAGTGGCTGCAATACTTTAAACAATATATTGAAAATCCGGTGAGTATGCTGGTTTAAGGGGAGAGGCTATGATTGAACGTAAGCCGATTGTTGGTGTTATGGGCTCGCACGACGAGCGGTGGGAGGAGTATGCGCGTCCATTGGGTGAGTTGATTGCGCGGCGCGGATTTCATCTTATGACCGGGGCTGGCGGCGGCATTATGATTGAAGTTTGCAAGGCTTTTCAAAGCGTTAAAGGGCGCAAGGGGGTTGCTTTGGGCATTCGTCCGGCGGTGGATTATAAAGGCGAGGAGCTTTCGAAAGATGAATTTCCTAATAGCTATATCGATTTGCCGATTATTACGCCACTGAGCGCCAAGGCGCAAAGCGATGCGATGCCTTACAGCCGCAATCTGGTGAATGTGATGTCATCTAAGGCGCTTGTTATACTGCCCGGTTCGCATGGGACGCGTAATGAAGTGTCCTTGGGTTTGATGTATGAGAAACCGCTGATGCTGTTTGGACCGGATGAGGCGTTTGACCAGTTTCCGGAAGAGCCTTTGCGCTCTGATGATATTTCTCATGTTGAGCAGTTTTTTGATGATGTGTTTGGAGGGGAGGGGCAGGTATGAGTTCTCAGGAACTTGTTCTCAGCGCTCAAAATATTGAAGGAAAATATATTAAGCTTCTTTGGAGCGGACTGTTGTTTTTGGCGATCGGTCTGGCCTGTTGTATCGGCAGTTTTTATTATTTCTATATGATCGGTGAATATGATGAAGACAAGCAAAGTGTGAGGCAGATTCTCCCTTTTCTTTTGTGTTTTATTCCTGTTTATGGAGCGCAGCTTATTAAGAAGGGTTTGCGGGAAAAGAAGCTTTTTGTCCGCAGCGCCGTTAAGGAATTGCGTTTTGATAAAGAGGGTATTTCCGGGCCTATTATTTTTCTTGAGGGACGGGTGAGGGACAATTTACGTGAAATGAACAAGCCTTCTTTTAACATATCTTGGGACGATATTGATAAGTTTATCGTTGAGCCGGTTCGGGGCAGTAAAACATATGGTTCGCCGCCTTATTACAAGGTGACACGAAAAAAGACGGATGGCGGGCTTTACACATCCTATTTTATTTTGCGTAATTACTTCAGGGATCGAGAGCAGGACATTCTTGGTTTTGTAGGGGGCAAGATTTCTCAGGACCATATAATTATTAATGACGAACCGTAGAGGATGGATATGAGTGACAAGAAATTCGATGTGATTGTGATTGGTGGCGGTCCTGGCGGTTATGTCGCGGCGATCCGGGCGGCGCAGCTCAAGATGAAAGTGGCACTGGTTGAGGCCAACCATTTGGGCGGAATTTGTCTGAATTGGGGGTGCATTCCGACCAAGGCGCTGCTGCGCTCCAGCGAGGTGTTTCATCTAGCACAACATGCTGATGAATATGGCCTTAAAATCAAAGGCTTGGAATTTGATCTTCAAAAAATAGTTGAACGTTCGCGCGGGGTGGCCAAGCAGCTCTCCGGCGGGATTGGGCATTTGCTGAAAAAAAACAAAGTCACGGTGTTTGACGCGTACAGCAAACTTGAGGGCGGTGGAAAAGTGGCGCTCGAAAAAGATGGTAAGAAAACTGACACGCTTGAGGGCAAACACATTATCGTCGCAACAGGGGCGCGGGCGCGGGTCATTCCGGGTTTTGAACCAGATGGCAAGTTTGTGTGGACGTATAAGGAAGCGTTGGTGCCTGATACGATGCCGAAAAAGTTGCTGGTGATTGGCTCTGGTGCGATTGGGATTGAATTTGCTTCGTTCTTTAAGACGCTGGGGGCGGAGGTCACCGTTGTCGAGATGATGGACCGGATCGTGCCTGTAGAAGATGCGGAGATTTCCGGGATGCTGGAAAAGGCGTTGACCAAGCAGGGGATGAAGATCATTAAGAACGCGAAAGTCTCCAAGCTTGATAAAGGCAAGACGGAAGTGACCGCACATATAGAAGAGCAGGGCGGCAAGGTTGAAAAACTAACCTTTGACCGAGTGATTTCGGCGGTGGGCATTGTGGCCAATACGGAAGGATTGGGGCTGGAAAAAACCAAGGTGAAGCTGGATCGTGGACATATCGTCACTGACGGGTATCTGAAGACAGATGAGCCGGGAGTTTACGCGATTGGCGATGTTACGGGTGCGCCGTGGCTGGCGCATAAAGCCTCGCATGAGGGGATCATCTGCGTCGAAAAGATCGCCGGGGTAAAAGACGTACACCCGATGGTGAAGTCGAATATTCCGGGCTGTACCTATTGTCATCCGCAGGTGGCATCGGTGGGCCTCACCGAAGCAGCGGCGAAGGAGCAGGGCTATAAGGTCAAGGTTGGCCGCTTCCCGTTTATGGGCAACGGGAAGGCAATTGCCTTGGGTGAGCCTGAGGGCCTTGTGAAAACCGTGTTTGATGAGAAAACTGGCGAGCTGCTTGGAGCGCATATGATTGGCGCGGAAGTGACCGAAATGATCCAGGGCTATGTCATCGGCAAAACCGCCGAGCTGACTGAGGCCGAGTTCATGCATACCGTGTTCCCGCATCCGACGCTCAGCGAAATGATGCATGAGAGTGTGCTGGATGCGTATGGGAAGGCTATTCATTTTTAGCATGTTAAAGTTGGAGATATCAGATGAAAAACTTTTTACTGTTGGTTGTAATTTTTTTGAGTGGGTGTGCCGTAAATAAAACCATGTATGCTACCGGAGGCAGTAAAGCTGATGGAACAGTAACACTGTCTTATTCTTATGGTGGTTTTGAGCAGCCTGTGGTTGATTATGCTTCTGCTTTAACTACAGCAAAAGATAAGTGTAAAGCATGGGGGTATAAAAATGCAGAAGCCTTTGGTGGTGAAAGTTTAAAATGTCTTGCTTATAACGCATATGGATGTACTCAACAGCAAGTTGATGTGATGTATCAATGTTTAGACAAATAAATGACCTATAACGAAAAACTTCTCGATAAAGCCCGGCGGCATCCGGAAAAGCAGAAAAACCCGGATCGGCCGGCAGGGCGTAAGCCGGACTGGATCCGTGTACCCGCGCCACAGGGGAAGATTTACGGCGAAACCAAAGATATTGTGCGAAGGGCTAAGCTGAACACGGTATGTGAGGAGGCGGGCTGTCCGAATGTCGGAGAGTGCTGGCAGCATAAACACGCCGCGTTCATGATTATGGGCGAGGTCTGCACGCGGGCCTGCGCGTTTTGCAATGTGGCGACCGGTAAGCCCGGCGCGCTTGATCCTCTTGAGCCGTTGCGTATCGGGGTGGCGGTGAAGCAAATGGGCCTCAAACATGTTGTGGTGACGGCGGTGGATCGGGATGATTTGCCTGATGGCGGAGCGGAGCATTTCGTCAAAACCGTGCAGGGTATTCGCATGAAAAGCCCGGAAACGACCGTGGAGATCTTTCCCGGTGATTTTGGCGGCAACCAGAGCGACTGGGATACGGTTATCGGATCGCGGCCGGATGTGTTTAATCACAATATTGAAACTGTGGCGCGGCTGCATCCCACTATTCGTCCGGGGGCGCGCTATTTCCGGTCTTTACGGATGTTGCAGCGGGTTAAAGATGTCGATCCGTCGATCTTTACCAAATCCGGCCTGATGGTGGGGCTGGGCGAGACGATGGAGGAAATAGCTCAGATGATGGATGATATGCGCGCGGCCGACATTGATTTTATTACGATCGGGCAATATCTCCAGCCGACGCCGAAACATGCGCCGGTGATGAAATGGTGGAGTCCGGAAGAATTTGCAGAGCTGACCAAGCTCGCCAAGCGTAAAGGGTTTTTGATGATTTCGGCATCGCCGCTGACCCGGTCCTCGCATCATGCCGGAGATGATTTTGCGAAGTTGAAGGCTGCGCGTGAGGCGCAATTAGCCGCTCAGGCGGCAGAATAGGAGCAGTCTGGATACTCGATGCTCACCCATCTTGAAAAAAAAGTTCTTCCTTATACGCCAGAGCAGATGTATGCGCTGGTGGCGGAGGTGGACAAATATTCAGAGTTTTTGCCGTGGTGCGTGGCGAGCCGGATCAATAAACATGAAGGTGATAGCGTCTTTTACGCTGATTTAGTGGTGGGCTATAAAATGTTTCGTGAACGGTTTTCTTCAAAGGTGACGTTGGAAAGCCCTTCAGAACATGCGCCAGGGACAATTGATATTGAATATTTGCGCGGACCGTTGAGGCATCTGAAGAACCATTGGCGGTTCATTAGCGAGCCAGATGGGTCATGTCTTATTGATTTTAGTGTTGAATTTGAATTTAAAAACAAAGCACTACAGGGTTTATCTCAAGCATTTTTTCAAGAAGTTATTCGCCGGATGGTGGATGCGTTTGAACAGCGTGCATTGGCTGTGTACGGTTCACGTCGTCATTGTGGTCAACCCCCATTTTAGAGTCCATATTGGAAGTGAATTTGTTGTCTTCGTGTTGCGGCATAGATAAAGGGTCTGGAACGTAAGCCGAAGAGATCTATGCGAGGATGATAAGGGCTTTGGCCTGTATTCTTAACAGGACTGTTTAATTCCTGAGCTTCCCCTTTTGAGCCTATTAGGGGTAAAGTGAGCGTAGCTGTCAAATGGGGCCAAAAGTGCTATGGATAATCTTTCAGTTTACAAAAACGGGAGATTTCCAGCATGTCCAAGGCGGCACAAGATTCATATTTTTGGCATTTGTCTGACCAAGAGCATCAATTCATAAAGAAATATCGTGGTTTAAACCGCCTAAAATGTGCGACTCTGCTCAAATACTACCAGATCGAGGGTCGTTTCCCTGAAAAATTCAGCGATATTCCTGATATTGGGCGTAAGATTTTATCTGAAAATCTGAAAGTTCCTGATGATGTTGATCCTGACTATGATTACATGGATCGCACAGGGAAACGCTTACGGCAGAGTGTCCGCGAGTTTTTAGGAATACGGAATTCATTACCGGAAGATTGGGAAACAGCACAATCCGACCTTGTTGAAGTTTGCTTTCAGGATTTTGATGCAGAAAACGCCTTGTCACAGCTTTTGAAGCAGTGGTTTCAAGATCGAAATATAGAGCGTCCGACAGTTTTGCGCGAAGAGCGCATTCTCAATGCAGTGTCTGTAAACCTTGAAGAGCGCCGCAATCAACATATTGCCAATCTACTCTCTGATACACATCAGCAAAGTTTGGATGATTTACTCAAAACACAGACCGGCGAAACATCAGCTCTATTGGTTTTGTTGAAAGATGATCCGGGCAAACCGTGCCTGAGCAGTGTTTTCATTGAGTTATCCAAGCTGGAAAGTATTGATAATTTGTGCTTGCCACTGGATTTGTTCCCTGCCGATTGGCAAAAACTGCGTAAAACATACCGTCAGCGCGCCACGCGAGAACCGGTGCGCGAACTTCGCCGTCATCCGGATCATATCCGCTATGCTCTTCTGGCTGCGTTTTGCATGGAACGGCGCGAAGAGATCCTGGATAATCTCACAGATTTACTGATCCAGATCGTCCATAAAATTCAGGTTAAGGCTGAGCGCAGAGTGACCAAAGAAATCGCAGGTGGTGTGCGTGAGGTGTCGGCCAAGAAAGCACTGCTCTTTAAAATAGCGCAAACTGCCATCGAAAATCCTGATGCAACCATTCGTGACGCTTTGTTTCCGATTATCGGCGAAAACACATTCAATGATCTGGTCAAAGAATTCGAGGCCAGCAGTCCCTTTTACAATGAGCAAGTAGAGCTGGTGGCACGCAATTCTTACAAAAGCCATTACCGGCGGATGGTGCCGCCTATTCTAGAGGTTTTAAAATTTCGTTGTAATAATCAGCATCACAGGCCGGCGATTGATGCGATTACGATATTGAAAGACCTAAAATTCGGGCAGCGGGTATTGCGTGTTGATGTGCTGCCTATCTCCGGTATTGTTCCAAAATCTTTGCAGCCTCTTTTGATTGAGGACGGAAAGATCAACCGAATCAGCTATGAAATCTGTGTTCTTCGCGCATTACGCAATGCTCTGCGTTGCCGTGAGATGTGGGTGGAAGGGGCGCGGCGCTATCGTAATCCGGATGAAGACGTGCCGCAGGACTTTGAAGAAAAAAGAACGGCTTATTATGAAGATTTGAGCCTGCCGATACGCTCAAATGATTTTATCACCAATCTCAGGTCGCGCATGGAAAAGGCTTTGCGAACATTAAACAGCGGCCTGTACAAAAATAACAAAGTGTTTATCAGGCTGCATGGCAAAAACCTGATTAAAGTCTCCCCTCTGGAACCACAGGCAGAGTCAGCATTTCTTAAACATCTGAAATCTCAAGTTATGATGCAGTGGCCAATGACAAGTTTACTGGACGTACTCAAAGAGGCTGATTGTCAGATCGGATTTACCAATCTTCTAAAAAGCTATGGTGATCGTGAGATTTTATCACGCGATGTTTTGCAAAAGCGTCTTTTACTCTGCCTTTATGCCCTTGGGACAAATACAGGGTTGAAGCGCGTATTGGCCGGAGGCGCGGATGTGACACTTGATGAATTACGATACGTTAAGGAACGCTATGTGCATAAAGATGGCTTGAAGGCTGCCATTGCCAAGATTGTTAATGCTACATTGCAAGTCAGACAATCACAAATCTGGGGTGAAAGCACAACATCATGCGCGTCTGATTCCAAAAAGCTTCATGCCTGGGATCAAAACCTGATGAGCGAATGGCATGTACGGTATAAAGGGCGGGGTGTGATGGTGTACTGGCATGTTGAAAAAAATTCTCTCTGTGTGCATTCACAGCTCAAACGCTGTTCTTCATCGGAAGTAAGCAGCATGATCGAAGGTGTTCTGCGGCACTGCACGGACATTGAGATTGATAAACAATACGTGGATAGCCACGGGCAAAGCGAAGTGGCCTTTGCGTTTTGTGAGCTTTTGGGATTTTCACTAATGCCTCGTCTAAAAGCCATTGCCCAGCAAAAGCTCTATCTGCCTGATAATGATATGCGCTCTGAGCTTCATAATTTGCAGCCAATTCTCAAAAAACATCCGATAAACTGGGAGATGATTTCACAGCAATACGACCAGATGGTGAAATTCGCCACAGCCTTACAAAAAGGAACGGCGAGCGCAGAATCTATTCTGAACCGTTTTACCCGCAATAACCGCCAGCATCCGACTTACCAAGCTTTGGCGGAATTAGGGCGCGCCGTGAAAACCATCTTCTTATGCGAGTATCTGGATTCAGAAGAAACACGGCGTGAAATTCACGAAGCCCTCAATGTAGTCGAGAATTGCAACAGTACCGTGGATTTTATTTTCTTTGCCAGAGGCAATGAAATTTCATCGAACCAGCTTGAGGCGCAGGAGCTTTCAATCTTGTCCCTGCATCTTTTGCAAGTTTGTTTGGTTTACGTCAACACCATCATGATTCAGCAAATATTGGCAGAACCGAAAATGATGAACAAAATGCGTGAAGAAGATTTTCGTGCACTCACCCCTCTGATTTATGGACATATTACACCCTATGGCTCATTCGATCTGGACATGGATCAGAGATTGTTTCCAGAAAATGATAATTTGCTCATGGCAGCTTAAAAACAGGAAAAATAGGGTCTATCCGTAAATCGCTGATTTTAACCGTTGGATTCCGGCAGTTTTAAACCTGCGTGACATAGAGCAAAATAGGGTGTACCCTAATTTGCTATGAGCATTGCCGTTTATATCCGAGTTTCCACCCACTCACAAAAATCAGATAGCCAAAAAGCAGAAATATCACGTTGGCTGAAAGCGCATGGTCATGAT
The DNA here is from genome assembly GCA_023898785.1 of Rhodospirillales bacterium. Lineage (NCBI taxonomy): Bacteria > Pseudomonadati > Pseudomonadota > Alphaproteobacteria > Rhodospirillales > Rhodospirillales bacterium. Next base: position 577,624 of record CP060239.1, read on the forward strand.
TTGAGCGAGGTGATGTGGTACGAAGATCATGAAACAGGTACCACGATGAACCGCAAGGAATTTAATTTACTGACTGAAGCCGTTTTTGCCGGCGCGGTCAAAACGGTTGTGGTCTGGAAGCTGGATCGATTGGCGCGATCTATGAAAGAAGGGATCAACGTGCTTTCATCACTCTGTGAATCCGGTGTGCGCGTTGTATCCGTGACACAGCAGATTGATCTTTCCGGCACAGTTGGCCAGATGGTGGCAGGAGTCCTTTTCGGCATCGCCCAGATCGAGCATCAGCATATCAAAGAACGCCAAGCCGCAGGAATTGCAGTTGCTAAAGCAAAAGGTATTTACACCGGCCGCAAGAAAAACACAACTAAAGCCAAGCCCGAACGGGCTAAAACTTTAAAAGAACAGGGATTGACCCATGCTGAAATTGCGCAAGCACTCAACGTAACCATCCGAACGGTTGGGAATTATTTGAAAGAAGCATAGCTGGGATCTATATGCTGCAAACGATAATTTTAGGTTCTAATCCAATTTTTTCCCTGAAATATTGTCTTTGAAACTAGCGTGGCATTCCACGGTTTTGACGATCATGGCGTGATAGGTGTCCAGTATATCCTTCATATTTTTTCCTGCCGCTATCCCGGCCAGTTTTGCCGCAAGATCGTGCACAGCCTGATCGCAGGCTTTAAACGCTTCCGAATCTTCGCCAAGGATGGAAAAAATACGTTTTAGTTCCGCTTCGCTTGGCGGCGGATGGTGCGCAATTCCCCGCGCGCTTTGTTCAATGGCCGTATAATCTTCCAGAATTATTGCATCTGTCAGATTTTTCAATTCGGCATTCAGCCCCTGCATAACCTCCTTCATGGTCATATTGCTTTCGCCATGATAGCCGTGGTGCGTATCATGGGGGCTGGCGGCATGCGCCGTCATTGGACCGCCCGTTAGGAAAGCCATAATGGCCAGCCCTGTCAGTCCCAGTTTCATAATTCTCATGTTTTTTCCTCCTGCTGTGTTTCCTGTTCGAGTTCCCCGTCGCGTAAATGAAAAATATGGTCGAAACGGTCATATATTTTTTCATCATGCGTCACGGCGAGAATGGCTGCATCCTGCTCGGCTGCGACCTTTCGCAGCAAATCCATAACGATGCCCGCCCGCCCTGAATCAAGCGCCGCCGTGGGTTCGTCCGCAAGGATAATACGGGGCCTGTTGGCCAGAGCGCGGGCGATGGCTACACGCTGCGCTTCGCCGCCGGAGAGTTTGGCCGGAAAGGAATCCTTGCGGTGATCGACCTCCAGATAGGAAAGCAGTTCTTCCGCGCGATCTCTTGCCGCTGTTTTGTCATAGCCTGCCAGTTCGAGAACAAGGCCGACATTGTCCTGCGCGCTTAAAAACGGCAGCAAATTATGAAACTGAAAGATAAAGCCGATTTTTTCGAGCCGCAAAGCCCGTAAATCCGAACGCAGCCAGTGTCCGTCATACACAACGTCGTCATCCAGAACCATGTATCCTTCATTCGGTTCCAGAATACAGCCAATTACATTGAGCAAGGTTGTTTTTCCCGATCCGCTCGGCCCCAGCAGGGCGACGACCTGCCCAGCCGAAACTTCGATGTCTATATTTTTCAGGGCGTCGACGCGGACGCTGCCTTCACCGAAATGTTTGCTGATCCCGTGCAGATGAACGAGGGGGGATGACTCTGCTTTCTTATGATTGTTGTTCTTCATGGCCGCTATTTACCCTCCCAACGCCGTCGCGGGATCGACCTTGAGCGCCAGCCGCACGCCAAGACCGCTGGAGAGGATACAAACAATAAGAACGGCAGCGGCCAGCAGCAGGCCGTCCTCCGGCTGCAAAACTACGCGCCGGGGGAAGTAATCCTTGATGCTGACAATGAGCAGCGCCCCCAGCCCAAAACCGATAACGCCCATGGCCAGCGCCTGCTGCACGATCAGGCCGATGATCGTTTTGTCCGGCGCGCCGATCAGCTTGAGCGTGGCAATCTCGCGGATTTTGTCCATGGTCATGGTGTAAATGATGAGGGAGATAATCACTGCCGAAACGATCAGCAGGATGGCGGTAAACAGGCCGATCTGCTTGCGGGCCTTGTCCACGACCGAGCGGGTCAGGATGTTTTCCTGTTCCTGCTGGGTGGTGGCGGCAAAATGCTTCCACCGCTCTACCGTATTGACGATTTCTTCCGCACTGGCCTGCGGTTTTAACCGGGCGATGACGGCATTGACCGTATCCATGTCGGCTGTGTCCGGCGCGTTGCCGCGCGCAACTTCGCGGCGGGCGGCGGGCGGCGCCAGCTCGAATTGTAGTTCCTGCGAATCCAGCAGGCTCATATATATGACCGGATCGCCGCCGGAGGAGACCTGGCCGTCCGTAAGCCCGGCGACGGTAAAATGATTATCGCCAATTAAAACACGCTCGCCCGTTTTCAGCCCGGTCCGGCGGTCGGCGATTATCTCATAATGGCTGCGGGCGATAGCCCTGCCTTCTGTAATCCTGTCAGGCCCGCCCGGTCTTCCGGGTTCGTAACCAACGACATAAAGCCGTAATTTACCCGCCCCGTGGCGCGTTTCGATTGACTGGTATGTTACGGAACCCGCCGCCGCGACTCCGTGCAAACGCGCCACGGCTTCACGCGTATCGCCGGGAATACGGGAGGATTCCGCGAACGGCCCCCGCGTACCGGCTTCAACCACCCAGATATTCGCCGCCGGCGTCCGCGCCAGAGTCAGCGCATCGTCAACCAAACCTCTGTAAATGCCGATCATGGACAAAACAACCCCCAGCAGGAGGCTCAGCCCCGCGCAGGTCAGTATAAAACGACCCATGCTGTGCCTTATGTCGTGATAGGCGAGATTCATCTTACCGCTCTTTCCTGACGATGGCTCTGCGTCCTTCACGCAAGCCGCGTGCAAGGGCCGCAACAATATCTGTGCCGGCGTCGATGCCGCCTGTAACTTCCAGATATCCATCCAGCGTTTTATGCCCGAATGTCACCGGAATGCGGCGCAGGCGCTTTTCCTGCACGGTCCAGACATACCCGCTTGTGCCATCAAAGCGTTCGACCGCCGTTTCCGGAACCAAAAGAGGCTTTTTTAAGATCGCTGTCTGCACAAAAATCTCAGCCTGTTCGCCCAGATGAAAATTTTCGGGGCAGCGTGTGCATGAAATATAGACGCGGCGCTCTTCGCTGACCCGGTCGCTTTCAATGTCGATGCGCGCGACCTTGCCTTCAAACGCCTCATGCGGCAAAGAGCGAAGGCGTACCCGCGCAGGCTGCCCGGCCCGGATAGCCCCGGCGCGGGCTTCGTCCACATAGCCTAGGACCCAGACCGTTGCGGGGTCGATTAATGTAAAAACAGTCTCGCCGGGCGCAATAACGGTTCCCTGTTCTTTATGCCTTTCGACAACCAGCGCATCATAGGGCGCTTTCAAAACATGGTGCGTGAGTAGCGTGGTTTCAAAATCATATTGCGCCTGCGCTTCGGCAAGCTCGGCCTTCATCAGCAGGACATCGTTGCGGGCAATTTCCAGTTCCGCCGCGGCGACATCCTCATTCAACTGATCCTGTTCGGCTTCTTCTTCTCCGATGCTTCCGCGGGGAAGCAGCTCCTTGCTTCTTTTGTTGCTGACCTTGTGAAAATCCAGGGTGGATTGCAGCTTGGGAATGGCGGCCTGCGCTTTTTTCAATCTGGACTCTGCGGACTGCACGGCTGCGGCGGCCAAAGCGGTTTTTGCCTCTTGCTCCGCGCTATGGAGCCGGGCAAGCACAGCGCCTTTTTCCACTCTGTCGCCCTGATCCGCGTTCAGTTCGACAAGGGCCGCGCCCACTTCGAAACCGACCGTCGAGAGGATTTTGGCTTCCACGGTGCCCAGCCCGTAAACTTCCACGGTCACATCTTCCTTTACCGGAGTGATATTAATGCTCAGCGGTTTGTTTTTTACAAAAAACACTGTTGCCGCTATGACGGCCAGAATAGAAATCAGGGCAAGAAAGGCTTTGCGATTACGTTTGTTCATGCTCATCTCCTTTGCCTCCGGATGACGGCTCTTCCATCAAAAAGCGCATTTGTATTGCAAACAGCCGTTCACCTTCGTCCACCAGAGGAAAATTTTTTCCACTTACCGACCATCGTACCGCCAGCCCTTGTATAAACCCCAGGACAAGATAAGCACTGTCGACCGCAGGAACGTCACGGCTGAAAACGCCGCTTTCCTGACCCGAAGCGATAATATTCGTAATGCGATTGTGAAGTGCGCTCATAATTTTTAAAAAGGCCTGGCGCAACCCCTTATTGCCGGCGTGCAATTCGCGGGAGAATAAAATACCCGGCACAGCCGGAACGGTCTGGATAAACCGCAGTTGCGCCAGCACCAGATCACGTAATTGCTCGCGCTCGTCTTTTTCCGCACTAAAAGCCGCTTCCCATTTTTTTTTCATCGCCGTTTCGATATGAGCGGCCACAGCCAGCCAGAGAGCGTTCATGCTCGAAAAATGCTTAAAAACAGCCGGTTGACTAATCTCAACATTCCGGGCGATCATCGCCGCCGAAAGCCTATCCGGGCCGACTTTGTCGGCAAGTTTCAACGCCGTTGAAACGATTTCACGTTTACGGTCTTCCGCTGGCTTACGCCCCTGTATATCTCTTTTGATAGCCATTTATAAAATGTAAGCCTTAATATTGTTTGGTTAGTAACTAATAACTAACTTATATTAAGGCGTTTGAAAAGTCAAAAAGTATTTGTGTGGCGATCACATAACCTGCGAACCATGTTTTAAGAGTAGGATTGTGGGAAATTTTTGAGAGTAACTGTGATTTGGCCCCATTTGACAGCTACGCTCACTTTACCCCTATTAAGCGCAAAGATAGAGACAGTTTCCGTTGTGTTTCTATCTGTTCAGGGTCAGCTTTCGTACTCACATAGCAAATATGTTCTGGTCGGACACCGTATCAAGACGTTGCATATTGCATTGTTTTGTTTTTTTATAGGCACGTAAAAACCAAGGGGCTTGCCCCGTGGATGGAGTGCGTCCAGTATCTTCTTCATGCGATTAAGGAAGCAAGGCCACTGTGCGTACAAATGCGAATACCATCTGGTTTTGACCAGCAAGTACCGGCGTAAAATTTTCAATGAAGGATCATTTGCCTATCTGCGGGAATTGATAACGAGTTTTCATGAGATGTTGCCTGAGGTTGAAGTGTTGGAGATCAATCACGATGTTGATCATGTGCACCTGTTGTTATCAATTCCCCCCAAGATGCGTGTCAGTGATCAGGCCGTCTTATGAAGAAAAGGTTTGAGTATATGCGCAAAGCATATTGGGGCGCAGATGGCATATGGTCCGACGGTTATTTTGTCAGCACAGTGGGCATCGGTGAGAGTGTTATTAAGCGCTATATTCAAAACCAGGGAGAAGAAGATACTGGACAAGCGCAGCTTGAACTAAAGTGATACCACGGGCCTTGGCCCGTGGAGTTTTACTTCGCCATCCCGTGGCGTGCCGCGCGTTGATGATCTGCGGGTTGTCAGCGGCATTATTTTTGTCCTCAAGCGGGGTTTGCAATGGCGTGATGCGCCGTCCGAATACGGACCTCACAAGACGCTGTATAACCGTTTTATACGCTGGAGCCGCCTGGGTGTTTTTGACAAAATTTTTACGGCTCTGGCCACACAAAAAGGCCCGCCCGATCAACTGCAAATTGATGCGACACACCTCAAAGCCCACCACACAGCGGCTTCGCTTCTTAAAAAGGGGATGTTTCCCGCGCTATCGGACGTACAAAAGGCGGCCTGAATTCTAAGCTTCATGCTGTGTGTGATGGCCTTGGCCGCCCTGTTGCCCTGTTCCTGTCCAAAGGCCAAATGAGTGATTACAAAGGCGCGCGATACCTGCTTGATGCTTTACCGAAAGCCAATGTGTTGCTGGCTGATCGTGGGTATGACGCGGACTGGTTCAGGGATGCTCTGCGTGACAAAGGAATTCAACCCTGTATTCCACCGAAGAAAAATCGGAAAGTGAAAATCGAATATGATGAAATGCTCTATAAGCAGCGCCACAAAGTTGAAAATATGTTTGCCAAACTCAAGGATTGGAGACGGATATCAACACGTTACGACCGATGCGCACATACTTTTATGGCGGCTATCACCATCGCTGCGATCGTCATATGGTGGATTTAATGAGTCCTGAGCCTAGTTTGAGTTTACGACACTGAAGTGTTTAGCTGCTTTCGCAATGACGTCTTCGTCTTTTTCTCCGTCAAAATAGGGGTAACGGTAGGTGTATTCGATCGTTTTCCCGTCCGTGGTTTCAAAGTCTGTGGTGACGGTGCGATCGAGGCGCATTTTATCAAAGCCGGAAATATGGAGCACGCCGAGCGGTTCATGTGGGGTAAAGGGTTCAACGAAAAGCTGTTTATCTGCATCCCATAGTGGTTTGAATTCACAGAGCCAGTGGACATAACCGGGCAGGATTTCGTAATCGAAGCCTTCCTGATAGCACATTTTTCCAAGGCAGAGTTGTTCGGCGGTGAAGACTTTGCCCTTGGTCATGGCGATTTTAACGAAGTCTTGCCAACGGCCCCAGTGCGGAGCATCGGTGCGCAAAGCGAACATGCCGGCGAGCAGGACATGGTAGGACAGCAGATCACGCGCGGTTTTGAAATCAAAGGCGCGCAGAGCGTTGGAGAAGTAAAAACCGCGAACTTTCCATGGCCAGCGACCTAGCCATTTGACTCTTGCACCGCCTTTGGGGTAAGCACGATCGACTTGAGCGGTGAGAGTGATTTTGCCTTTGGCTGCGCCGTAGAGAAATAGCTCAATAGCGCGCCAGTCCTGTATCCATGTGTCGGCATCCATCCAGATATATGTGCCATAGCCGGGGAAAATTTTCGGCAGGAACGGGCGGCAGACACAAGCTTTGAGATATTCGCCTTTGATCTTATAGGCGGGAAGTTTAACCGGCCATTCAGGGTTTACGATGGATTGTACGTGCGGTTTTAACCGTTCTATCTGTTCAGACGTTAGCCCGGCATCGAGAATGCAAATGTCAAAATCTTTGGATTGATCAAAACGGCGCACGGAGTGCAGCCATTCCAGCAAAAGTGGAAAATAATTGGAATCGCAGCCAGATATGAGAACAGTTTTTTGTGATGGGGCTTGGGTCATGCTGAATTTTCCAGAATACTAATTAGATGTTTGAGTGCGGTGATGGTTGCGGTCGTCTGGATTTTTTCGCGATCTCCTTCGAAACGGTGCTCTAAGCTGCCCGCGGAGCCGCCTTTGAGGGCATAGCCGAAATAAACGAGACCGACGGGTTTGGCTTCTGAGCCACCATCGGGGCCGGCGATGCCAGTGATGGAAACAGCGAGGTCTGCGTGGCTGTTTTTTAGCGCACCTTGCGCCATGGTTTGTGCGGTTTCAGCGCTGACGGCACCAAATTTTTCCAGCATGTCGTTGGGTACGCCGAGCAGTTCGTTTTTGGCCTCATTGGAATAGGTGATAAAGCCGCGTTCGAAGACTTTAGATGAGCCGGGGCGGTGGGTCATGGTCGTGGCCAGTAGTCCGCCTGTGCAGGATTCGGCGGTGACGAGCTTCATATGCTTGGTTTTGAGAAGGTTTGTAAGATGTTCAACCAAGTCCTGCATAATATGCTCCTATGATGCATAAAGCGGCGACGAGGCCGGCGAGGATATCGTCGCCCATGACGCCCAGTGCGCCATCGACATGCTTATCAATATACGAGATTGGCCAGGGTTTTGTCACGTCAAACAGACGAAAGAGTAAAAAAGCGACTGCGATAGCCAACGGGTTCAAGTTCCAATAAAACAAGGCAGGGAGCAGGGTAAGCCATTGCCCGACAACTTCGTCGATGACGATCATTTTGTTATCGTGGGTGGCACTGGCATCCTCAAAGCGGGCGGAGGCCCAATAGCCGATCAGAGTAACGAGAATGATACCAATGATGAAGCCCCAAAAGCCTGCGCTGCCATATAGAATGATGCCAAAGGGCAGGGCACCGAGAGAGCCCCAGGTGCCTGGGGCGGGTTTCATGAAACCGCAGCCGAACCATGTGGCCAGCCAGATATAGGGGGCTTTTAGGTTAAGCTTGGGAGGTTTGTTTGTCATGCGGCCTCTTTTGCGGAAACAGAGACGATGGCTTGGGCGGCGACGCCTTCGCGCCTGCCGGTAAAGCCAAGCCCTTCACTGGTGGTGGCTTTGATGTTGATACGATTTTCCGGAAGGCCGGTTAGTTTGGCCAAACGGGCCCGCATGGGGCCCGCATGGGGCCCGATTTTGGGGGCTTCGCAGATGATGGTGAGATCGATATTGTTGAGGTGTGCGCTTTGAGCGTGCATTAGCTCCAATGCTTTTTTAAGGAAAAGGCTGCTGTCCATGTTTTTAAATGCATCATCAGATGGCGAGAAATGCTGGCCAATATCGCCTTCACCGATTGTGCCGAGGATCGCGTCTGTCAGAGCGTGGAGCGCGACATCGGCATCGGAGTGGCCTTTGAGCGCATGGTCGTGGTCAATATCGATGCCGCCGATGCGCACGGGGCCGCATTGATTTTTGTCAAAGGCGTGAACGTCAAAGCCAAGACCAGTGAGAGGCACGGTTTGAGTGGCAAGAATTTTTTCGGCCATGATGAGATCCTGCGGGTAGGTGATTTTGATGTTGCTGGCGCTGCCTTCGACCAGTGTTACCGGGATTCCGATGGCACTGACAAGGGCGGTGTCATCGGTTGCATTTGTGTGCGGATTGGCGGTTTCATGCGCTTTGAGTAAATCACCAAAGAGGAAGCCTTGCGGGGTTTGCACGGCCCAGAGGTTGTCACGTGGAACGGTTTCTGCAGCTTTGTTCCCATCACCAGCGCGTCTTAGTGTAGCACTGACAGGCGTTGCGAGGCTGGCGGCCCGTTCGGTTTGCAGACTCATGAGAAGTGTGGCGATATCATCAGTGGCAATGCAGGGGCGGGCAGCATCGTGGATCAGGATCATATCTTCATTTTTTACTTTATGTATTTCTTTTAATCCATTGAATATACTTTTATTTCTTTTATCTGATCCGATGATTGGTTTGGGTAGTTCCAGTCCGCGCACTGCGTCATGATACAATTCTGCGTCATCTGCGCCAATAATGACTTGCAGTGAAGCGCAGGTTGGCATGGATAGAAATGTTTCAATACTATAGCGCAGTACAGCTTTATTATGGATTTTGAGATATTGTTTTGGTGTGGCAGCGGTGCCCAGCCGTGAACCTGTTCCGGCTGAGGCTATGAGCACATGAAAAGCGGGAAGATCATTGAGGTTGTATTGTAAGACTTTCGAGGGCAAAAGCTTCAAAATCCTTGATTAGCTTGGGATTGACGTATATGAATTTATCCATGTTTGCATCCGTGTACAAGCGTTTTAAAGATCTCACAGCGGTTAAATCCCGAAATACCCAAAATGCTGCGGTGATTGGGCTCGTGATCGCTTCGATTATTAGCGGGATTGCAACTTATGGCGCGTTGACGAAAACGCCACCCTTTGGGAATGATCCAAAAACTGTAATTTGGTTACTTAATCTCGATTTGGTCTTGTTGCTGGTTTTAGTCGGGGTGGTGGCCCAGCGGCTCGTTGGTGTGTGGAGTGGCCGTAAGCGCGGGTTGGCGGGGTCGCATCTGCATGTGCGGTTGGTTTATATTTTTAGTGTGCTGGCTGCAGCGCCGGTGATTATTATGACCGTGTTTTCAGCTGTGTTCTTTTATTTCGGAGTGCATACATGGTTCAGTGAGCGGGTGAGTACGGCAGTGAATGAGTCGCAAGCGGTCGCCGAGGCCTATTTGCGTGAACATACCCAGACGATCCGTGCGGACACTTTGGCGATGGCTAATGATTTAAACCGCGAGGCGCGGTTATTGCTTCTTAACGAGCAGGCTTTTGATCAAGTGATGCAGACGCATTCCTTGCTGCGGGATTTGTCTGAGGCGATTATTTTTGATGATAGTGGCCGGGTGTTGGCCCGCAGCGGGCTGACATTCTCATTGGAATTTGAGGATATACCGCTTTACGCTATGGAAGGGGCGGATAACGGCGAAGTGGTGATTATGACCGGCGGTAACGAAGACCGGGTGCGCGCGCTGGTGAAGCTGGATAATTTTGTCGATGCGTATTTGTTTGTTGGTCGGATGATTGACCCGCAAGTGCTCTCACATCTGGCGGCAACGAAGCAGGCAACGCACGATTATGCCATATTGCAGGAACGGCTTTCGGATTTGCAGGTGACTCTGGGGTTGATTTTTGTAGTCGTCGGATTGTTGTTATTGATGAGTGCGATCTGGTTTGGGTTGGTGCTGGCGCGGCAATTGGTGCAGCCGATCAGTACATTGATCACCACAGCCGATAGTGTGCGCGCCGGGGATTTATCGGCGCAAGTGCCTCCAATTAAAGGCATTAAGGAGTTCGACTATCTGGCGCAGAGTTTTAACCGTATGACGCGGCGGCTGCAGGAACAACAAAACGAGTTATTGCAGGCCAACCGCCAGCTTGATCGACGCAGGCATTTTACCGAGACAGTGTTGACCGGGGTTTCGTCGGGGGTGATAGCCCTGGATGAAAAGGGTTTGATCAGTGTGGCGAATGCTTCGGCTTGTGAGTTGTTGGGGGTGGAGATTGAGGCGTTGAGCGAACGGGATATTGGTGCGATTATGCCTGAGATTTCTAATCTTTTGGATGAGGCGCACCGGCAGCCGGAGAAAATTACGCAAGGGGAGATTCCATTCTTGCGCCGCGATGAGTTGCGGCGAACGTTTTTAGTGCGCGTAGCAATTGAGCGAATAGGGGATCAGGAAACCGGAATTATTTTGACTTTTGATGATATTACCGAACTGCAGTCGGCGCAGCGCAAGGCGGCGTGGGCGGATGTGGCGCGGCGAATTGCGCATGAAATCAAAAATCCGCTGACGCCTATTCAGCTTTCAGCTGAGCGGCTTAACAGGCGTTATTTGAAGCAGATAAAAGATGATCCGGAGACTTTCACACGCTGCACGGAAACGATTATTCGCCACGTTGGGGATATTGGACGAATGGTCAATGAGTTTTCATCGTTTGCGCGGATGCCGGAGCCGGTGATGCATATCGAGGATCTTCAGGAGCAAATTCGTGATGTTGTGAGTTTGCACAAGCAGGCGCATTGTGATGTTAAAATTGAATGTGCTGATATAGCACCGGGTTTGATCGGTAATCTGGATGCACAGCAAATTCGTCAAGCAATTAATAATCTGGTGCAAAACGCGCTGGATTCGATTCGCGGGCAGAAGGAGCAGGCGCAAGTCGGACGCATACACCTTCTGGCCGGGCGGCATGAGGATAATATTTTTGTGGCGGTGAGCGATAATGGGCCGGGTTTTCCTGAAGACCAAGAGCGTGCCAGCCTGACCGAGCCATATGTTACGCACAAACAAAAGGGAACCGGGCTGGGGTTGGCTATTGTGAAAAAGATTATGGAAGATCACAATGGGCGTATTATTTTAGGTGCGCCGCAATGGTTGCAAGATTATGAAGGTTGGCAAGGGCTTGACGGCGCCACGGCGGTACTGGTGTTACGGTCGGTGCAGAGCGCTGAAAGTGAAGAGGCCGCGTAAGGAAATGGGGCGTAAATGAGTTCGGATATTCTTATTGTTGATGATGAAGCCGATATTCGGAGCTTGGTCCGGGGGATTTTGGAGGATGAGGACTATACGGTGCGTGAAGCGGCGAGCTGTGAGCAGGCATATGCCGCGGTAGCAAAAAAAATTCCAGCTTTGGTCGTGCTTGATATCTGGTTGCAGGGAAGTAAGGATGACGGACTGGGAATTTTGCGCAAATTGAAGGCAGATCATCCAGGATTACCTTTTGTGATGATTAGCGGGCATGGCACGATTGAAACGGCTGTGAGCGCCATTAAGGACGGTGCTTATGATTTTATCGAAAAGCCGTTTAAGTCTGATCGTTTATTGATGATGATTGCGCGCGCATTGGAAACCGCGCATCTTCGTCGGGAAAACGCCAGTTTGAAAAAATACAATTTCGGGCAAGCGGATCAGTTGATTGGTAAATCTGTAGCAGTGCAAAAGATTCAACAGCTTGTTGAGCGGGTGGCACCGACGAATAGCCGCATTTTAATTCAAGGCGAAGCGGGTACGGGGAAGGATATGATTGCGCGGTTAATTCACAGTCGTTCGCAGCGGGCGAATGAGGCATTTATGGCGCTAAATTGTGCGACGTTGCGCCCTGAGCGCCTCGAGACTGAGTTGTTTGGGAGTGAGGCTGGTGTTAATGGAGAGGGAGAGCATATTGGCATTTTAGAACAATCGCATGGCGGGACGCTGGTGTTGGATGAGGTGGCGGACATGCCGTTGGAGACTCAAGGTAAGATTGTACATACGTTGCAGGAGCAAAGCTTTCAACGTATCGGTGGTCAGACAACGATTGAGACAGATGTGCGAATTTTGGCAACAACAAATCGTGATCTGGAAGCGGCGATTAAGGCGGGTGCGTTTCGGGAAGATCTGTATTATCGGCTTAATGTTGTGCAAATTGAAGCCCCGGCGCTTCGTGAACGCAAAGAAGATATCGCAGTGCTTGCCGAGGGGCTGTTGCAGGCGCAATTACGACTTTTGGGTCGTGAGGAGCGTCACTTCTCCAGCGCGGCGCTGAACGCTCTCAAGGCTTATGATTGGCCGGGAAATGTGCGTCAACTTAAAAATGTCATTGAGTGGGTGTGCATTATGCATAGCGGGCAAGGTAGTGAAATGCTGGGGGTAGATCAATTGCCGCCTGAGGTGACCGGTAAGCATGTAGCGGTGGATGGCGTAAACTTTTCTGGCGGCGGTGGTGCGCTTGAAGACGATTATCTTGAATTGAGTTTACGAGAAGCACGCGAGGCTTTTGAGAAAGAATATCTGCTCGCGCAGGTGGCGCGCTTTGATGGCAATATTTCTAAAACTGCCCACTTTATAGGGATGGAGCGATCGGCCTTGCATCGTAAACTTAAATCATTACAAATACATTCTGATGCACCACAGGGGCAGGATGGTCCGTTAGCGGATCCTGCCGTAAACAGAAAGCGAGCATAGTGCAATGAGAGCCATTATTTGCGGCGCCGGACAAGTCGGCTATAACATTGCCGAATATCTTTCCAAGGAAGAAAATGACGTTACGGTTGTTGATTTGCGGCGTGATTTGATTGCGCAGATTAATGATGAACTGGATGTAAATGCAGTTTTGGGGCATGCCTCGAACCCGGATGTTTTGAAAATGGCAGGCGCAAATGATGCGGATATGATTGTGGCGGTGACGCAAAGCGATGAGGTCAATATGGTGGCCTGTCAGATTGGGCATTCCCTGTTTGGTATTCCCAAAAAGATTGCGCGCGTACGGGAGCAGGTTTATTTGCAGCCCGAATGGTCAAATTTGTTCAGCCGTGCGCATATGCCTATTGATGTGATTATTTCTCCGGAAGTGCTGGTGGCCAAGGATATTTATCAGCGTTTGGCCGTACCGGGCACGACGTTTGTGAATATTATTGCCGATGGATTGGCGCATATGATCGGGGTGATTTGTGAAGAAGATTGTCCGGTGATCAATACGCCGCTGAACCAGCTTCATAATTTGTTTCCGGACCTTTCGTTTCAGGTTTTAGCAATTCTACGCAAGAATAAGCCTATTATTCCAGACGCGACGGACCAGCTTGAAGTTGGTGATGAGGTGTTTTTCATTGTTGATACACAGCATATGAAGCGCGTGATGACAGCTTTTGGACATGAAGAAGATCAGGCTAGAAAAATTATTATTGCTGGCGGCGGGAATATCGGCACGACGTTGGTTGATTTGATTTATACACGTTCAAAAAATGTGCAGATAAAAGTTATTGAGCAAAACCAGAGCCGGGCAGAGTATTTAAGTGAACGGCTTGAAAATACGGTTATTTTAAACGGAAGTTCTTTGGATAAGGATATTCTGAATGAAGCGTCTATCCAGAGTGCTGAAACATTGGTGGCGGTTACCAATGATGATGAAAGTAATATCCTTGGGTCATTGCTTGCCAAACAATATGGCTGTGAGCGCGTAATTACCCTAGTGAATAATGAGGCTTACTATCCGTTGGTTGGGCCGCTTGGGATTGATGCTATGGTCAGTCCGCGCTCAATCATTGTGGCCAATATCATGCAACATGTACGCCGGGGACGGGTTAAAGGGCTTTACAATATTCGCGATGGATTTGCAGAAGTTATTGAGGCTGAGGTTTCTGAGAATTCTTCGATTGTGAATTCTACTGTTGAAGAGCTTAATTTGCCACATGAGGTGATTGTTGGCGGGGTAATCCGTGAAGGCGAATTTATTATGCCTGAGTTGAGTTTTACTGTTCGAGCGGGAGATGATTTGATTATTCTGGCTTCGCGGACGCAGGCACAGAATGTTGAAAAGATGTTCTCGGTGCAGGTGGACCTATTTTAAGCTCTATGACCGCGCGTTCTATGAAATTGGGAATATTCGATTCCGGTTTGGGTGGGGTAATGATTGCACGGGCTATTCGCGAGGCTTTGCCGGATATAGACCTGATTTATCTGGGCGATACGTTGCATGTTCCTTATGGCAAGCGTTCTGAACAGGCTATTTATACGTACACTAAAGCCTGTATCGAGTATTTGTTTGCGGAGCAGGATTGTCAGCTGATTATCATGGCGTGTAATACGGCCAGCGCTTCGGCTTTGCGTAAACTTCAACAAATATATTTGCCCCAGGCGTATCCAGAGCGTCGGATTTTGGGGGTTGTCGTACCGACAATTGAATATGCGATTGAGCGCGGGGTTCAGCGCATTGGGTTGATTGGGACGAATTACACGGTGCATTCGAATGTTTATGAGGAGGAATTGCGCAAGATTAATCCGGCTATTGAGATTTTTCAGGTCAATACGCCGCTTTTGGTGCCGTTGATTGAGCATGACGGGATGGAATGGATGGAGAGCGTGCTTGATCATTATATTTTACCGCTTAAAGAAAAAGGGATTGAGGCACTTATTTTGAGCTGTACGCATTATAGTTTTCTTAAGGATATAATTCGCGAGCGCTATGGTGTGGATGTGATTGCACAGGATGAAATTGTACCAGCAAAACTGGTTGAATATCTGGAGCGGCATCCAGAGCTTGACGGGAAAATCGGGCGAGGCAGCAAGGAGGCGTTTTTTATCACAGATTTGACTGAAAATTATGCGGAAAAAGCTTCCGCATTTTACGGGGCGCCGGTGGATTTAAAGGTGATTGAGGTGAGTTATGGCTGAGTGTTTAGAACGGCCGGAAGCAGTGTTTTTTGACTGGGACGGGACGCTGGTTGATAGTTTTGCGTTTTTGCATCGCGCGCATAATTATACGCGGGAGCAACTTGGAATTGCGCCTTTTAGTTTGGAGGATTTTGGCAGATATTTTGGTCAGCCGCGCGAAAAACTTTATGTCCAGCTTTATGGAGCAGGGAATGTTGAGGCGGCGAAGGGGCATTTTGAAACTTATGTGATGAAACATCATAAGGAAGGTTTGAAGCCAATTTCCGGTGCTCAGGAGGTTCTGGAGGTGTTGCATCGCCTGGGGGTACCTTGCGGTGTTGTAACGAACAAGAAAAAAGATCTGGTTGTACGCGAGATTGAGAATTATGGCTGGGGTGCTTTTTTTACAAGTGTTGTCGGGGCAGGGGAGGCGGAAAGCGACAAGCCCTCGTCTGCGCCGTTGCAATTGGCGATTGAGCGTATGGGGCTACCTTTAAATCTAGATAAAACGTGGCTGGTTGGTGATACAGATAATGATTTGGCGTGTGCAAATGCGCTTGGGTGTAAGACTATTCTGATCCTTGATTGTGGAGAAGTTGCAGGTTTATTAGAGGATTATGAAGTACATATGCATAAAAAGAATTGTCAGGAATTGCGTGAATTTTTGTTGCAATATGATTTGGAAACACTAAAAAAGTAGGGATGATAATTGATCTCATACGATAATAATAAAGAAAGAAACGGCAATACAATGGGCGAAAAATTTCAACAAGTACAAGATGTTTTCCTGAATAAAATCCGCAAAGAAAAGATGGCAGTGACGGTGTTTTTGGTTAACGGGGTGAAGTTGCAGGGCGTTGTGACATGGTTTGATAATTTTAGTTTGTTGCTGCGTCGAGAGACGCATATTCAGCTTGTTTATAAGCATGCGATTTCCACAATTATGCCGAGCGGGCCTTTAAGCCTTCACGATGATGAAGGCGGCGATGTGGCTAACGAAGAGACGGCAGACGAATAAGCCTTTTCTATGGCTTCACGGACATCTTCAAAACAGTTTTATTCTCAAGGTCATGAAGTGATCGTGGGGCAGGGCCGGTGCATTATCGTACGCCCTATTGTCGCGGGCGATACGCATAGGCGCTCTGTGGAGGAGCAATGCGATGAAATTGCGGGGTTGGCGCTGGCCATTCATCTGGATGTTGTTGATCTTCAGGCCTTAAAAGTTTCTCGCATTCATGCCGGGCATTTTCTGGGCAAGGGACAGCGGGAGCGTGTCAAAACGCTGGTTGAGAATTTGGAGCCGGATGTGCTGATTTTTAACCATACACTTTCACCGGTGCAACAGCGTAACCTTGAGCGGGCATGGGATGTTAAGGTGATTGATCGGACGGGTTTGATCCTTGAGATTTTTGGGGAGCGGGCGCAAACGCGAGAAGGGCGCTTGCAAGTTGAGTTAGCCGCTTTGGAGTACCAGCGTTCGCGCCTGGTGCGTTCATGGACACACCTGGAGCGGCAACGTGGCGGGGCCGGGTTTATGGGCGGGCCAGGTGAAACACAGATTGAGATTGACCGGCGATTGATTAGCGAGAGGATTGTGAAGCTTAAGAAAGAGCTGGAAGATGTGAAACGTACACGAGAATTGGGGCGGCATGCGCGTGAACGGGTGCCGTTTCCTGTGGTGGCGCTGGTGGGTTATACCAATGCAGGGAAATCGACGCTGTTTAATACGCTTACGGGAGAGGTGGTCTCGGTTCTTCGGCCAGCTTTGCGGCGAAGTTAAGCTACGATCGGTTGGTTATTGTCATGCCGCCTGCCTGTGGTTTTGTTTCTCCGGGTGAAGGGCGCGGCCGCCGGAGCCGTTAGGCGGAGGCGGCAAGCCCGAGGCCGGAGAAACAAAATTTCGTTCATCATAAACGTCGTCCGGGGGTTGTCCATCAAATACCGAATGCGGCCTCTGCGCGTTGTAAAACGCCAGCCAGCGCCCGATATCCCGCCTGGCTTGCAGGCCGCTCTCGAACGCGTTCAGATACACGCATTCATATTTCAGACTCCGCCACAGCCGCTCGATGAACACATTGTCCATCCAGCGGCCCTTGCCGTCCATCGAGATCGCGATCCCGTTTTCTTTCAGGACGCCCGTCCACGCGTCCGCCGTGAACTGGCTGCCCTGATCGGTATTGAAGATCTCCGGCGGCCCGTAGCGGGCGATGGCTTCCTCCAGCGCCTCCACGCAAAAGCGCGTTTCCATCGTGTTCGACAGCCGCCAGGCCAGCACCTTCCGGCTGGCCCAGTCCATGATCGCTACCAGATACAAAAACCCGCGTTTGACAGGGATGTACGTGATATCCGCGCACCATACATGGTTCGGGCGGGTGATCGTGAGCCCCTTGAGCCGGTAGGGATAAATCCGGTGGCCGGGATGCGGCATCGAAGTGCGCGGCCTTTGATAGACCGCCTCGATTCCCATCAGGCGCATCAGACGCCGCACGCGGGTGCGGCCTACCTCGTACCCCTGACGGCGCAGATGACCCTCCTTCGGTCATAGATCGTAGCTTAACTCACTGTCCGAATTCTTGGGGCCACCTCTACCTAACGGGCAAACAGTTATTTTGTCCGATACGGTGGGATTTATTGCTGATTTGCCGACGCACTTGATTGCGGCGTTTCGCGCGACTTTGGAACAAACGCTGCATGCGGATGTTATTTTGCATGTGATTGATGCAGCGCGACCGGATTATCAAGCGCAGCGTCGGGACGTTATTGAGATTTTAGGGGATCTGGGAATAGAATATGAAAATGATTCTCGGATCATTGAGGTTTATAACAAGGTTGATCAGCTTTCAGATGAGGATCGGAAGGATTTTGGGCGCGATGTGCTGCGTTTTGAACTGCATCGGGTTTTAATTTCAGCTGTCTTCGGGCAAGGGATTGATAATTTGCTCAATAAGGTTGCCGAGGTTACGGCCAGGCAGCATATTGAAGTGAGTTACCATATTCCTCATGCGGATGGGAAGGCGCTGTCATGGCTGTATGAGCATGCGGAAATGTTGGGCCGCAACGATGGCGCCGAGTCGGCGCGGTGTCGGGTGCGCATTTGTGATGCAGATCATAAAAAATTCAAGATACGGTTTGGGTATGAGGAAGTAGAGAGTAGCCTTGAGGATCAGATATAGGTCATTTGTGCTCTTTTTGCTTTTGATTGACCCAGGCTTGCTCCATTTGCTCCAAAGATGCATCCTTCAAATCTATAGATTTTTGTTTAAGTTCTTTTTCTAATCCCCTGAAACGCCTTTCAAATTTATCATTACACTCTCTAAGGGCCGTTTCGGGGTTGATGTTCAGCATGCGCGCGAGATTGGCTAAAACGAAAAGCAGGTCACCAAGCTCATCGGTTTTTTGTTCTAATGTGCCTGAGGCAAGCGCTTCACGCATTTCGACGAGTTCTTCTTCGAGTTTGTCCAAAACTTGCTCAGGCCCAGGCCATTCAAAGCCAACTTTAGCGGCTTTTTTCTGGAGTTTTTCGGCGCGCAGCAATGCCGGCAGGGCTTTGGTGACGCCGTCCAAGGCGCTATCGTTGTGCTTTGACTTTTTAGCTTTTTCTTCATTTTTTTTGGCGTCCCAGATTTTATTGACGTCTTCGGGGCTACTGGCATTCTGATCGCCAAAGACATGTGGATGCCGGGAAATCATCTTTTCAGTGATGTCGCGGATGACGTCCTCAATCGTAAAAATATTGTCTTCGGCAGCCATCTGGGCGTGATAAATTGGCTGAAGCAGTAAATCGCCCAATTCTTCACGTAGATCGCTCATATCATTGCGCTCAATCGCATCGGCGACTTCGTAGGCTTCTTCGATTGTGTATGGGGCGATGGTTTTAAAATTTTGCTGTAAATCCCACGGACAGCCGCCATCAGGATTGCGTAGCGCGGCCATCACAGCGATTAAATCTTCGATAGGGTGTTTGTTTGGGACTTTGGTCACTTAAAGCGTATTCCTGATAACAAAAGAGTGATAATATATATTATGGAAATTAATGGGTGTTGTTTTTTATTGCCATTTTGTTGATAACACAGATTGGTTCTGCGCTGAAATACTGACATGTTACGTATGATTATTACGAGTATTGTTTTTTTCAAAGAACCATGTATCTATTGTGTCCATGAATATGGCGGCTCCACATAGATTTGCATTTGGCGATAACTGGGAAAAATTTTCAACACTTGTCACTAATTCGGAGATTGATGAAGCTGTTGTGAAGCTGAAACAGATGTTGCTGAAAAACTCTTTGGATAACAAAAGTTTTTTGGATGTGGGCTGCGGATCGGGTTTGCATTCTTTGGCAGCCGTACGTCTGGGTGCACGAACTGTGCATGCTTTTGATATTGATCCGCAAAGTGTTTCCACGACGAAGAAGCTTCTTTCTACCTACGCTCCTGATTATCCTGCGCATGTTGAGCTTAAAAATGTGCATGAAGCGGCGCCGGTCAATGATCACGACCGTTACGATATTGTTTATAGCTGGGGGGTTTTGCATCATACAGGCGATATGCGGGATGCAATCAGGAAAGCATCCGCTTTTGTCGCTCCTGACGGCAAGTTTATTATTGCCATTTACAAAAAATCTCCTTTGTGTGCCTTCTGGCGCGTTGAAAAATCATTTTATTCTCGGATGCCGCCCTTTTTGCAATTTCCAATTACAGCGGTCTTTTCAGGAATATATCTTTTGGGAGTACTTATAAACGGTAAAAATCCCGTAGAATATGTTAAGTCGTACAAAGGGTTTCGCGGTATGAATTTTTGGCATGACATGATTGATTGGCTTGGCGGTTATCCGTATGAATCGGCAAGCCCGGCGGAAATGAAGGCATTTTTCTCTGATCTTGGTTTTGATTTGGACGCTGAATATAATACCGATCCTGTTAAGGCTATGGGTGTGTTTGGGTGTGGTTGCGCCGAATATGTGTTTTCACGCGCTCCTACATAAACAAAGAGCGAGTCAAGCATAAGAAATCATGATGACTATCCAACGTAAAGCGCCTTCTTTTCCTCAAGATAATAGTATCCCTGCTCCGTATGCGCAGCTTTTTAAAGCATTCCAAACGCACAAGATTTTATGGTGCAGTTGGAAGAGTAATGAGCACCTGATTGAGGGGCTGCTAGGGAAAACGGATATTGATATAATTTTTGAAGAGCATGAGCGCAGGCGTGTCATCGAAATTATGCGACTTTGTGGTTTTGTGATTTTTCAAGCACCCGATCATAGATGTTATCCCGGAATTATTGACGCCATATGTGCTGATTGTGAAAGCGGGCGTATCTTGCATGCGCATTCGCATTTCCTTTTGGCAGGTGGTGAAAAGTATCTGAAAAATCAAATGCTTCCCTGGAATGCGTTTATCCTTGAAGGTCGGGCCGTATCGGAATTGGCACCTGACATTTATACGTCCAGCCCTGATGTTGAGGCGGTTTTGTTGCTTGTTCGGGAATCCTTGAAAATACGCTGGCGTGACTGGCGGCGCTTAAGGGATGATGAAATGTGGGGTAGCAAGGGATTTAAGGCTGAGCTTGCGTGGCTCCGGGAAAGAGCTGCTGTGGATGATGTTCGTAAGTCTGCAGAGAAATTATTAAATGCGGAGATTGCTGAATTTGTTTGTGAGTTGTTCACGCAAAAACCGACTTTGGAACGGTTTTTACGATTAAAGCAATGTGTCAGAGCATTTTCTTCAGAGCATGGCTGGAACAGAATGAGCCCGGTTATGGCCCTATTTACGGTATGGTTCCGTGAAGTGATGTATATAATTATTCGCATTACTGAAAAGATGCGGCTTCCCTCCCCTTTTATACGCAGGCGTGTACTTCCGGGCTGCGGGATGATTGTTGCCTGTATTGGCCCAGACGGATCCGGCAAATCAACTGTTACGAAAACACTTCAGGCACAATGGCAGGATAAAATCGATGTGGTTCGCGTTTATTTTGGCACGGGAGACGGTGCGACCTTTTTTTTACAGCGGTTACTTAAGCTTTTTATTCGTGCTGGGCTTAAGACTAAGGAGCTTTTAAAGCCTCAGCACAAAAACTTTGCTACTGAAGTCAAAACTGTTGATGCTTCTTCAACTCGACCCTCGTATACAGCCTCGCCTGTTAAGCTTGCGGAGGCTGTTGTTGGTGTGCTGGCGAAAAAACAACTTATGCGGCGTATTTGCAGGTTAAGGCATAAGGGGATTTTGGTCATTTGTGATCGTTGGCCACAAAACCAAATTCCTGAGATAAATGACGGGCCGTTACTTGCGCGTTTTAAAGACAGTAATCGCTGGCTTTATCGCCACCTTGCGCATTGGGAGGAGAAACAATTTTTTCAAATATGCAGTATGCAGGCGCCTGATATTCTTGTGCGTCTTAATCCTTCTGTTGATATTGCGGTTGGAAGGAAAGAAGAAAATAAAAAGATTGTGGCGTTGATTGCTCAAAAGATAGATGCGTTCAAGAAACTTGATTTTTGGGATGCAGGAGAGGTTCATGATATTGATGCGGATGATCAGCTTAATGAAGTTTTATACCAGACACGTGAGATTATCTGGGGGCATTTGCAAAAGCGTCCGATTTCCAGGCCCGACTTTTATGAATGTTTTGGTTTGCCGGGGAGTGGAAAGACTACAGTTTGCAAAGATATTTACACCAGAGCAGTGTTGGGCGGCGTTACCGATATTTTTGAAGCTCGCCCTTTTACATTCTTTCAGAAAGCGCAGTTAACCGTATATTCCTTGTTTTCCGATTTTGTTGTTTATTTTCTTTTAGCAAAGCTTTGTTTTGACATGAATATTCGTGATAGGGAGGCGCTTAATTATCTGTTTCGCCTACCTGTACAAAAGCTAAGACTTAAAAATGCTGTAAATGAAAAACGCTATCTTATAGAGCAACTTTTTTTACAAAACATTTGGTCGGCCTTTATCTGTGCGAAAATTACGGAAGTTAAGCCTGCTACTCTCAGCCCGCTTATTCAATATTTTTACCGAGATTTAGATGGTGCTTTTTTGTATTTTGACACTACGCCTGAGATAGTGAGTGCGCGCATTGCCAAAAGGATAGATGGCACAAGCCGTTTTGATGGTATGGATGCGCGCGATATTGAGGAACGTTTCCGAGGTTGTGGCGCTGGATCTCTTATGGATGATATTGCGACGGCGGCATTGTTTGCCGGGCTTGATGTATATGTTGTTGATGCCAGCGGATCCGTTCATCTTATTTTGGAAAAAGTACTGGATTTGATTGTGCCAATCTCTGCTATCGAGGTTGCAGATACCGGACAAAGCGCTTGACTTTTTTATGGTGTTATTTGTAGATGATCACACCTTTTTATGCGTTTCATAAAAACAGCTTAAGCAACTCAGAATTATTCAGCTATCATGATTTTAAACACCTTTAGGCCATTAATAAATCTTTTTGCTTTGCTTTCGGCAGAGCAAAAAACGGGAGCGTTTAAATGCCTGGGAGTTATGATGGTTCTTGCCCTTATGGAGATTTTAGCGGCGAGTCTTATTGTTGCCATGGCGACGCAGATCACAGCGTTTGATAAGGAAACGAATACCCTGCCCTTTTTGGCTGTTGCATGCCTTATTGTGTTTGTCGTGAAAGGCGGTGTAACGCTTCTTGACAGCTATGTGCAAAATAGTTGGATACAATCTCTTATTCTTAATTTTAAAAAGAGGCTTGTTACTCGATATACTGAGATGGATTATGCCTATCAAATTACCTTGAATTCGGGCAGATCTTTGTCTGTTTTATACAATGATGCCGATATTTATATGCGTATCGGGCTTACATCCGCCGGGATTATGCTGTCCGAAATATCAGTATTCCTTATCCTTATCGCTTATCTGCTTTATTTACAGCCGGCTATAACGGCGGTTTTACTGATTATGTTCCTGATTATGGGGGGGCTTTTTATTTTATATCTTGTTCCCACTTTTAGAAAGTGGGGTAAGACAGTTCAGGAAACTGCGCAGGCTGGCTACCAAAAAGCGTTACAAATTTTACAGTCTTATAAGGATATTCTGATTTTTGGTAAAACGAATTATTTTATTTCCCTTTATATGGAGCAATCCATTTTACGTGCTCAGGTCACTGTAAAATCTGCCGTCGCACAAGTTTTGCCGCGTGCGTGCATTGAAGTTATTTTTGTTACGTTTTTTGCCGGCCTCGTCATGGTTTTTTTATGGCTGGACTATGATGTTACAGCACTGACAACTGTTTTGAGCGCGTATTTGTATGCAGGGTTCCGCTTGTTGCCGGGGCTTAATCGCATGATTATACAACTCAACAACGTTAAAATGTCTGAGGCTAGTATTGAACGAATAGTGTTAGAACTGAACAGTCCTTATCACAAAAGTGTATACCTCCCTGCTCCAAAGCTCACTTTTAAGCAAGCCATTAATGTTACCGACGTGTCTTTTAGTTATCCCAAAAAAGATGTTCATGTTTTGCATCATATAGATCTTGAAATTAAAAAAGGTGAGTTCATTGGCATTGTCGGGGAGACCGGATCAGGAAAATCTACGTTGCTCCATCTCTTGCTTGGTTTGCTTCTTCCTAATGAAGGGACGGTTCTTATTGATGGAAAATATCCGGCTAATTCTCCAGAGTGGCACAGCAAGATTGGGTATGCCGCGCAGAATTTTCATCTGATCGAAGGGTCTGTGGTCGATAATGTAGCCTTTGGTGTGCCGATTGATGAACGCGATATGGAGTTGGTTTACAAGGTTATCAAAAATGCAGAGCTTGGCCGGTTTATAGAAAAATTGCCAGATGGCCTTGATACGCAAATCGGTGAAAAAGGTGCGATGGTATCTGGTGGCGAGCGACAGCGCATTGCGCTTGCTCGTGCCTTATATCAACAGCCGGAAATATTGATGCTGGATGAGGCGACGTCTGCTCTTGATCTGGAAACGGAAAAATCGATCATGAATACGATTGAACATCTTAGAAAAGAAGATCTTACAATTATTGCTGTAACGCATCGTTTGGATACATTGAAGGCCGCTGACCGTGTTATTGTTGTGGAAAATGGTTCCATAGCGAAAGAAATTCATGAGAAGAAACGTGTTGTTGTTACACGCTAATTTTCAATCCGTCGTAGGCTGGTTTGTAGCTAACGGGAAGTTCTTTTAAGAGTGTTTGGTAGTCCATGTGCAGAGACAGGCTGCTGAGGATGACTTCCGAGGCACCAATCTGTTCGTTGAGGCGATAAATTGTTTTCAAATTGGCGTGTACAGCGTTTTGATCCTGATTATAGGCTGCGGCGTCAACGATCCAGGTTTTGATGCCGCACAGCGTCTCAATGGCCTGCTCGTCCAAATCGTGCATATCAAGGCTGTACGCGATGTCACCAAAGCGATAGCCAACACTTTGTATGCTGCCGTGATCCTGAATGAATGGTATGAAATTTATATCGCCGACAGTTTGTAGCTGGCCGAAATGGTTTTGAGTGAATTCATGCGGCTCCAGCATCGGTGGATAGAGATCGATTTTACCGCCATCAAACATATAAGCGAAACGCCATGATAAATCCGAAAGAGCTTCTTTATTTCCATATACTGGAACACGTTGTTTATTGCGGAAACGGATAATACGCAGATCATTAATGCCGTCTGTGTGGTCACTGTGGCTGTGCGTATAAAGAACAGCGTCGATTTGACGAATATCCTCACGGTTAATTTGTGTGCGAAAATCCGGCCCTGTATCGATGATCAGCGTTGTTTCGGCGCTTTGTACCGCGAGGCTAGAACGCGACCGGACGTTTTTCGGTTCATTTGGATCACAGTCCCCCCAATAATTACCGATGGCTGGAACACCCGAAGAGTTGCCGCAGCCGAGTATGGTGAGGGTTAATTTTTCACTCATAGAGTTTTGGCCCTGGTGAAAAGCTGGTGGAAATTCTGAGACGTGCGGGCGGCAAAGTTTTCTGTGTTTTGATCGAGCAATGTGGCGAGAAATTCGCCGGTGTGCCTCACATAGGCCGGATGATTAGTCTTACCGCGATGGGGAACAGGGGCAAGAAACGGCGCATCGGTTTCAATAAGAATGCGATCTAAGGGTACAGTTTTAGCTATTTCCTGAAGTTCGCGGGCGTTTTTGAAGGTTACAATGCCGGAAAATGAGATGTAAAAGCCGAGATCAAGGGCGGCTTTGACTAAATCTGGTCCGGAACTGAAGCAATGCATGACGCCGCGGAGCCGTCCATTACCCCCCTCCTCTTTCAAAATGCGCGCTATATCCTCATCAGCATCGCGGGCATGGACGATCAGTGGCAGGTCGGTGGCGATGCAGGCACGGATATGTTTGCGGAAAGATTCTTCCTGGGCATTTGGGGGGCTGTAATCATAGTAAAAATCAAGGCCAGTTTCGCCGATACCGATGATATTGGGGTCAGAGGTGGCCAGTTCTATGAGTTTTTCTTCGGTGATGGCTTGTTCTTCTGGTTTGCCCGCATCATGCGGATGGGTGCCTATGGAGCACCAGACATTATTACGGGCGCGGGCGATCTTGAGAATTTGCGGAAATTCATCTGATATGCGGCAGCAGATGGTGGTGAGTCCATCAATCCCCCGCCCCAGCGCTTCATCGGCAATTTCAAGCGGATCTGCGCCATTGAAGCGTTCGTGGTTTAGATGACAGTGGGAGTCTATCCACATTACGCCGCTTCTTCTTCAACAATCCGTGGAAAGACCCCTTCGGGCTTGTTGATGGTGCAACCCGGCTTGAGAGTAAAGTCGGGGCTGATATGTTCGAATGTGCGTTCATCTGCCGAGGCTTTAAGCTGATTAAGCATCTTTTCGGCTGAATTTGGAACGACAGGCTGGACGATAATTGCCAAGCAGCGAATGACTTCGGCCAGTACGTACAGCACGGTGTTCATGCGCGCCGGGTCCTCTTTTTTAAGTGTCCAAGGCGCTTGTTCATCGATATAGGCGTTGGCATCGGAAACAACGCGCCAAATCGTTTCCAGAGCGCGGTGGATTTGAAAGGCGTTAAAGTTATCGCGCGTTTTATACAGCATTGTATTGTACGCCTTATCTAACAGAGCTTTATCAATATCACTGAAAGCGCCGGGCTCAGGGTATGCACCATCGCAGTTTTTATGGATCATCGAAAGCGTACGTTGGGCCAGATTGCCCAGTCCATTCGCAAGGTCGGCGTTGATGCGGGTGATGGCTTGCTCATGACTGAAATTTCCGTCCTGACCGTGAGGAATTTCACGCATTAGAAAATAGCGAATTTGATCAAGACCGTACGTCTCGACTAATCCATCTGGTGAGAGCACGTTGCCGACTGATTTGGACATTTTTTCGCCCTGCACATTAATGAATCCATGGGCGAATACGGTTTCGGGAAGGTCGAGGTCTGCCGACATCAAAAAGGCTGGCCAATAGATACAGTGGAAGCGGATGATATCTTTGCCAATGACGTGGAACTGGGCAGGCCAGAACTTTTGGTAGCTCTCGCTTTGAATATCCGGATAGCCAATGCCGGTGATATAGTTGGTGAGCGCGTCAAGCCAGACATACATGACGTGATCTTCATCACCGGGAACCGGGATGCCCCATTTGAGGCGGCTTTTGTGGCGGGAGATGGACAAATCTTTCAGCCCGCCTTCCTGCTTCACGAAAGAAATGATTTCGTTGCGCCGCGAATCGGGTGCAATGAACCCTGGATGCGTCTCGTAATATTCAAGTAATTTCTTAGTATAGGATGATAACTTAAAGAAATAACTTGGTTCTTCTACCCATTCTACAGGCGTTCCATTGGGGGTGAATTTGGTGCCATTTTCGCTTTCTCGCAGCTCATCTTCGGCGAAGTATGCTTCTTCGCGGATGGAATACCAGCCTTCATATTTACCGAGATATATATCGCCTTTATCCTGCAGTTTTTTCCAAATGGCCTGAACGGATTTGTGGTGACGTTCTTCGGACGTGCGGATGAAGTCGTCATTGGAAATGTTCAAGGTTTCGGTCATTTTAATAAAGCTGGCTGCGTTTTTATCCGCGAAGTCTTTGGCGCTCATTGCGTTTTCTTCCGCGGTTTTGGCAACTTTTTCGCCGTGCTCATCGGTGCCAGTTAGAAAGAAGGTTTCACGGCCATCTAGACGTTGAAAACGGGCCATGACATCGGTGAGAATGCACTCATAGGCGTGGCCAAGGTGCGGCACGCCGTTGACGTAGGAAATGGCGGTGGTGATGTAAAATGGCGGTTTGGCCATATGTGTTACTCCCATACTCAAGGTACGTTTTAAACGTCAATCAGGCCGCAATGATGGAAAAAGCCCCGAGCACTGCCTGGCGTTTATCCAGATTGCTGCGCTCTACGCGGTCGAAATGATGCTTCAAGTTCTCACAGATTTTGAGCAAGGTTTCAAGAGAAGATTGTCTGTGCAGGCGCTCGATAGCCTCAATATGCAGCGCTGTAGAGTCTATCGCGTGGCCGCGGGCCTTGGCGGTAATCATTTGCGAGAAAATCCAGGGCAGCAGCAATGCAAAGCTTTGATAGGATTGGTCGTGGCCACCTCTGGCCAATCCATCGGCGAGTTTGTGTACGTCTGGCCATGACCATTCAGGGGCGTAGTCAAACAGGGTGAGAATTTCACTTAATGTGTCGAGGCCACCTTGTTCGAGATAGTGTATTCCCGCTCCGGCGCTGCCTTCGGATAGATGGTAGAGCGTATCAAGACGGGTTGGTTCGAGGGTGTGGCCTTGCATTTGCAACAAATACTCAAAGCTTTCCTTAGATGGTGGTGAGAATGAAAGCGTACGCGTTCGTGAGCGGATGGTTGGGATCATCGCGCCTAGGCGATGGCAGATGAGGATGAGCACCGCGCGCGGTGGCGGTTCTTCAAGTATTTTGAGAAGGGCGTTTTGGGCGCTGCGGTTCATTGTGTCGGCATCATCGATGATGACGACGCGCCAGCCACCGTCTTTGGAAGCGGTGAGGCGCAGAAATGGATTGACCTTGCGGATGGAATCGACGGCAATGCTGCCTTTGTACGTGTTTTTGGCAGCATCATATTCGCGCTCTATAGTGAGCAAATCGGCGTGGCCGCCTGAGGCAACCTGGCGGAAAACAGGATCAGCGGGGTTGATGTCCATGGTTTCGAGTATGCCAGCCGGTTCGTCAGCAAACATGGAATTCTGATTAGGGTCAGAAGCTTCGTGTTTAAGGAGTGTGCGTGCAAGACGGTAGGCAAAAGTGGCTTTACCGATGCCTTTGGGGCCGGAAAAAATCAGACCGTGGGGCATGCGGCCCGCGTTGATTTGCTCCAGCAGTCTGGTTTCAATGGATTTATGGTTCAGACAAAGGCTCATTTCACGCGGATGAGTGAGGCCTTCGGGCGTGGCAGCGTTTTCTACTTCCTGCTCTGCAATATCATTGGTTTCTGTTTCGGGGGGATCGGGTTCACCAAAGAGGTCCATTGTGCTGCTTCCCTACCTTGCTATTTTCTCGCGGACGATGTCTGCGATCTGGTTGGAAACAACATCTATATCCTGCATGGCTGGAATGACATGGCAGCGTTCAGGCTCCTTTCCTGCTATTTCTAGGAAGCCGCGGCGCAGGCGTTTGTGAAATTCTATATCCAGTTGTTCATAACGGTCTTCGCGCTCTTTGACATTAAACTGTTCGGCAGCGAGGCGACGATCGGAGCGACGCAAGCCTTCTTCAGGATCTATATCAAGAATGATGGTGAGATCGGGACCAAAATCGCCTAGGCTGAGAGCACCTATCTTTTCTATACTATCTATATTGTGGCTGTGACCGTAGCCTTGATAGGCAATTGTGGAATCGGTAAAGCGGTCGCAGATAACGATTTTGTTGTCTTCGAGAGCGGGTTTGATGATTTTTTCAACATGCATAACGCGTGCGGCGAATAGTAGCAGAATTTCAGCCGTTGGTGTCCAGTTACCGCCTTCGCGTTGGACAAGAAGATTGCGGATTTTTTCGCCTTCGGGAGTACCTCCAGGTTCACGGGTGGTGAGAATTTTTTGTCCGGTTTGCGAAAGTGTATGGGCAAGGCGATTGATTTGGGTGGTTTTACCACTGCCCTCGCCGCCTTCGAATGTAATGAAGAGTCCTTTATGCATTCAGATGTCCTATTTTCCGCCCAGTACCAGTTTGGCTTTGGCAAGTGTTTTAGCGAATAAGCCAAGTTCAGGCACATCTTCGGCAACATAAAGCGGGCGGGTAATGGTTTCCATACCGGGAATTGTGATTTCCAATGCGCCGAGTTCCTGGCCTTTTTTCACCGGTGCGATGAGCGGGCCATTATATTTGACCTGAATATTGATGTTGGCTCCGGCCATTTTGGGCAGAGTCAGGAAGACGTCTTCGTCGACGCTGAGTCCAACCTGCGCAGACTGTCCCATAACGATCTGCGCGTTTTCAATAACCTCGCCGGCCTTATAGAGTTTTTTATTCTCAAAACGTTTGAGTCCCCATTCCAGCAATTTAGCTGATTCTTCAGCGCGGGCACGCTCGTCTTCCAGACCGTTGATCACGAGCACAACACGGCGACCGTTTTGTGTGCCGGAACCAATGAGACCATAGCCGGCAGCTTCGGTGTGGCCGGTTTTGATGCCATCGGCGCCGATATTACGGTAGAGCAGCGGATTGCGGTTGGTTTGTTTGATGTTGTTATAGGTGAATTCCTTTTCCATGTAATATTTATAATAATCCGGAAAATCGTGAATAATGGCACGGCCCAGCGTAGCAAGATCACGCGCGGTTGAGTAATGTTCAGGATCAGGCCAGCCACTGGCATTGACGAAATGTGAGTTTTTCATGCCCAGCCCTGTAGCTTTATCGTTGATCATGTTAGCAAAGGCGTTTTCTGAACCGGCAAGCCCTTCTGCCAAAACGACGGTGGCGTCGTTGCCGGACTGGACGATGACGCCACGAATAAGATCTTCGACTTTTACGCGTTTATCGACTTCAACGAACATTTTGGAACCACCCATGCGCCAGGCTTTTTCACTCACTGGCAAGGTGTCGTTGAGGGAAATTTGGCCGTTTTTGATACTGTCGAAAACGGCATACATTGTCATAACCTTGCTCATCGATGAGGTGGGCATTTGCTCATCCATATTTTTTGAAAGCAGAACTGTGCCAGTCTCATAGTCGACAACAATGGCCTGTTTGGCCTTGGTTTCGATGGAGGCTGCATGCGCAGCCAGCACAGGCAGCCCACAGAACATTACAAGGCTTAAGGCAAGGGTGCATAATTTCAACATGGCGATCCATCTACTTTCATAGGGCGAATTTAAAAAACATGCCTCTAGAGTTGTAGATTCGCGCCGGAGAATCAACCAATTGCTTGGGAAATATTTACTTAATCGGTTACGACAATGGCATCGTCACGTCCGGCAGAGGCGAGCCTGGCGACAACCTGATTGGCCTGGGGTTCGTTTTGGAGAGGTCCGATGCGTACGCGAAAGTAGTTACGACCATTGACAACAGCACGTTGAACATGTGCATCACCGAAGTCCTTGAGTGTGTCAGCAACGCTTTTGGCTTTGACAGGGTCGCCGAAAGAGGCAGCTTGTACGTATATGCTTTGGGCTTGTTGTTGTGTGGCGTGTCTTATAGCAGCGGATGCATGCGCGTTATTAAGGGGTATGGCTTCAACAGGTTGGAGTGCGGCGACAGTGTGAGTTTCTACGTCTGGTTGGCGTGTAGGCTGGCGAGATGACGGTACAGTAGTCAAGCGATGGGAAGCCGGCTGGTAGTTGCGTTCGTTCATAGCCACCTCCATTCCACGAGTTGAACGGCCCTGTTTGGCGATAGCGGCTGCGTGTCTGCTTTCTTTGGCCAAGACCTGAATTTTTACCCGCGCTGTACCCTGATTTTTAAAGCCGAGAAGCTCGGCGCCACGTTTGGAGACATCAAGAATGCGGTTCTTTGAAAACGGACCCCGGTCATTCACGCGGGCGATAATTGAGCGGCCATTTTCGAGGTTGGTTACGCGGATGAGTGAAGGCATTTGTAGAGTTTTATGTGCAGCGGTGATCTCGTACATGTCAAACGTTTCGCCATTGGCTGTTTTCTTGCCATGGAAATTAGGGCCGTACCACGAGGCGACGCCGGTTTGTTCAAAGCTATATGTTTCGCGCGGTTTGTACCATTGTCCTGCGACCTTATAGGATGAGCCTACTTTAAACGTACCTTTGCTTTTGCTCGTTGCTGGAATAGGGGCTTTTTTAGCAACGTGGGAGGCAAGTTCAATCTCAGCGCAACCTGAAAGCAGTCCGGCATATAGGATTGTAATCAAGAGCGTGAGAAAGCGGCTATTCATGGTGATCTTCACTTCTTGGTTTTTAAAAAACTGTTTTAAGAGCGTTTATTGTGCGACCTGATTCGCTAGCAATCCGACGGATGTAGCAAAATACGTGGACTTATTCCACCTCATAATAACATGATAATTATCATAAACCAAGAAAACCCGACCATTGAGGCCATCTGGTGCGACTAAAGAGGCTCTAATTCCGGGGGCTGTCGGCAGATTTTCTCCGGATGGTAATGTTATCCCCATGGTTTTCCATTCATCGAGGCTCTTTTTGACTTTCAGACCGGTGAGGCTTTCAGGGAAGTCTTGGGGGATTTTGACCTCCCTGCCCCAACGCTGATCCGCTTTCCAGCCGCTTTTGCTTAAATAATTGGCGGTGGAGGCAAATACATCGGGCAGGCTCGCCCAGATGTCGCGGCGGCCATCGTTGTTTCCGTCAACGGCGAAAGCATGGAAGCTGGAAGGCATGAACTGATTTTGTCCCATGGCCCCGGCCCATGAGCCTTTCATATCGGCTGGTGAAATATGGCCTTGATCAAGGATTTTGAGGGCATACATCAGTTCATTGCGGAAAAATTCCGCGCGGCGACCATCGTGGGCGAGTGTGGCGAGCGCTGGCACGACTTTAAATCCGCCAGTATTGGAGCCGTAATTGGTTTCGATTCCCCAGAGTGCAACGATATAGTTGGCAGGAACGCCGTATTTCCGAGCAGCGCGTTCTAATTCTGCGCGGTGTTTGCGGTACATAGTGCGCCCCTGGTCGATGCGCTGTTGATTAATCACCTTATGATAATATTCGTTGAAGGTCATGCGGCCTTCGGGCTGTTTGCGGTCAAGTTCGATAACCCGAGGAATAGGCTCAATGCCGGTGAGCGCCACATCGATGGTTTTGTTTGAGATCCCTTTGCTTGCAGCTTCATGGCGCAGATCTTTAAGCCATTGATCAAAGGGCTGGGCAGCCTGCGCTGATACAGGCAATAATAATGCTATCAGGAGAAACCGTTTGATACGCATCGTTTAGCTCTTTCTGTTTTTTCGCATGCTTTCGTCATGATACAGTTTTGACATGACTTCGAAAATAAAGGCTGTGCTCCAACCAAACAATATAAAACCATTTGCGGATTGAAATGAACTGATTAATCGCCAGTCCTCCCCCAATACGACATCGCCGAAGCCTACGGTTGTGAAGGTTGAGGTCGAAAAGTACAGTGCGGATTCCATGTCAGGCAGCGCATCAACCATCAGATAAAAAACGGCCCAAATCCAAATTTGTACAATATGGGCCGAAAATACGCCCAAAACCGCGATTGTGAGCATGGCTGCTTTCCAAAGCATACGGAACCACATGAAAATCCGGTTGCTGTGTTCCTCCAGTGTGTACATCAGCCTATCCAGTGCCAGAGCGTGGATGAGCACCGTTAAGCCGATTAGAAAGGCGCCAATGGCAAATTGTATGAGCAAAATTTCGGCTTTCGTTGATATTTTTTCTGGACACAGACTTATAAATATCGCTAAAAAGTCATGCACTGACAAGTCGTCATCTAAAGGCTTGCACATATTTAAGGAGGGATGGCCGAGTGGTTGAAGGCAGCAGTCTTGAAAACTGCCGTAGGGGTAACTCTACCGTGGGTTCGAATCCCACTCCCTCCGCCATTTATTTGGTCTTCTCCCCGCGGTACCATAGATCATCAAGAGGTTTTCTGATGGAGCGCCCAAACGCCTTTCGAGCTTGAGCGTAGCCTATGCGTCCTTGAAATCTGACATGCTCAGGCTTTCCGTTCCATATCTCGGTACATTTTTTATCCAGGAGTTCAGCCATCTTGCGGGCACGTCCGTCTTTCGTGAAATCTATCTTGTTGCGCCCATAGAAGCTAAACACAATTGGAGCGTAACCGGGATGAAGCGCCAATCCTAATTCGGTCGCCGTTAGCCAGAAGCGCTGTATGGCCATGCCCGATGCAATAAAATCCTCTTTTGTCGGCTTTTTTTCGCTTTTCGCAAAAAGTGTAAAATGAGCGGCGCACAATAGCCCCGGTAAAACGTCCATCTCAAGGCGAGGCATGAGGGTTCCCCCCATATACGTGTTCATAAAACGGACTCTTTCCCATTTTTTCATAATTTTACGCATAAGCATGCGTGTTAACGGCGAGAGACCGGTGGCGGCATCTGGAATAGCGTTTTCACTCAGCTTATGATCCCAGTCGAGTATCTTTTTGTGAACAGGGTAGGCCTCAGGGATGCTCAGGCGAATGTCCGTGCCGATAGCGTTGACTTTAACGATATTCCAGCGATCTTTTAGATCTAAATGCCACTGAATTGAAAAATCGTCGCCGACACTTTGCTCCAAGGCCTGAATAGCCGTATCGTCAAGGCTTTTGAGTTTAAACGGATAGCGATTAACGCTACGTTCTTTGATAAATTTTGCAAGCTTTTCCGGTTGAACGGAGGCGTCTTTAGGCAAGTCGACGGCAATTTTAAACCCGGTTTCACACTCGTCCTCAAGAGCCCAGACCAGCTTGCGGCCAAAATCCGCTGCCGCCAACCGCGCAGATTCCAAAAGCGTGCCGGCGCTTTGGTATACGGGAATGCCGTCGCCGAGTTCGTAAACGTTATTGTCGCCACCAAGTCTGAGGTGAATGCGTACGGCGCTGTCCCCGGTTCTCTCAAAACGCCATGGCTGGCTGTTGTCCCCGCTCGGAGCCCAGCGCGCCATATCCAAAATCGCTACGATTTCGTCATCTGTTTCGATAGGTTTTTGTGTATCTCTAAGCTTTTCTTGCTGTTTGAGATCTGCGAGATGTTTTTTTTCCATATGTAATTTCAGCCTTTGTAAAGGGTTTTTCGCGCCAAAGGGGATGAAACCGTTTTTCCATCTTCCTGTATACGCATCGAAATGGTGGTAATGAGGCGCTGCTTTGAGCTTTCCTCTTCCTAAAAGAATTTTAAGTGCTTCCGCGCCGGCAACACCTGCCGCCAACGAACAGCCCATGGGCGTTGAGGGGGCCTTTTTCGCATTGATATCGAGCCGCCACGGTTCGACAAGCGATGCCCAGTGTAAAGGCACCGGAAGAAGCCCTGCGACGAAGTGTATAATTTTTTCCTCTTCGGACATTTCCCTTGAGATGCCAAAATAATCGGCGAAACTCATTTTACCGGGCATAAAATTCAAATAAGCTGTCCCCATGCCAACGGGACCTGCGGTAATAACTGGAATTCCTTTATCATAGCAGGCCTCAAAGAAAAGAGAGCGCATATCCAAAACGAAGACATCGAAACCGTCAATGGCCAGATCCACCCCTTCCAAAAATGCGTCCAGGTTATCCTTGCTTATGCCTTCGGGAAAGGTTTTTATATCGAGTTCGGGGTTGATAAGGCGCGCTTTTTCCGCCATGACTTCGCTTTTTTCAAAGCCGATCGTGCTCATATCGGCTCCTATCTGACGGTTGAAATTCGCTACCTCAAAAACATCCATATCCGAGATGTTAAATGATCCTATGCCAAGTCTGACCAGTGTTAAAAGATGAAAACCGCCAACGCCCCCCATGCCGGGAATCGCGACACGCTTGGAACGCAAAACCTCCTGCTCACTCTCCGTGAGAAAACCGAGATTGCGGCTAAAGGCGGTCTCATAGTCGAAAGGGCTACCTGCCTCTGCAAGAGGCTTTGCTAAAAAAGGTCTGATAATAATAAAGCCTCCTCACGTTTCGGTCACAGGCCTGTTATATCATTATCGGGCCATTAAATGCCAAACATCATTGTGAGTATAGCTCATTTTTTCAAGAATATTGGATATATCTGAGAAAAAAGGACGTCTTTCCCCATGGTAAAGGAAAGTTTCCCCCACATAGTCCATTTTCAGTCCAATCATCTCGAGCTTTTTGAATAAAAACGGCTCCATAGCGCCTACCCAATGGGTTATATTGTGCGTTCTGCATAGCATGAAGCTGCCGGCCACAATCCCCAAAAAGCCCAGATTAAGTATGGCAGAGTCGTCATCTATCTTTTTCTTTCTTGTTTGCGCAATGCAAAATCTTGAAATTTCACCAACATTATAAGACATGTGCTTAACGGATTTAACAACCTCGTCGTGCACGACACCTTCTATAGGAAGAGCGTGTTTCTCATCCTTTACAATCAGACGTGTAGTACCGATATTGATACCGCTTTTATTATGTCTTACAAGCGCCATATGCGCCTTTTCATCATAGACGTCCTGTTCCAATCCTTCCAGATTATCTTCCGGATTTTCAAAAGGATTTTCAACGCAGTAGGCAAGATAGCGAATTCTCATAGCATCTTTTCTCAATTCCGGTGTATCCGCTAAAATAATTGAAAAATTATCGTGAAATTTCTGATATAAACTAAGCGGCTTTGAGATAGCAGCGCCCGTATTTGATAAAGGCGCAGCAAAAGTATTCCCCACAGAGGATAAGGACGATTTTGTAAACATAGATATACCCCATTATTTTTGTCATAGCACATAGTATAGTATGCGGAACAAGTGATAAAAAAACCTTAATATTCCATAATATTTTAAATATTGCGTTTGAAAGAGCGTCTGTGCCCATATATAGGACGAATTCTGTATATATTATAAGATGATAGCAGCGATAGCGATGGCAGTTTGGAAAGTGCGAGCATATCGCTCGTAACGTGTTCAGATACAGCGCCCGATCTAAAAAATCAGGAGATACGCTTCAGGTAACCGTCGGCTGCGACAGTTATCAAGATTTTACTTTCGATACGCTTGTCAATTTCCAGTTTAAGCCTTTTACCGTCAGCGGCTTTAATGTCTTCGTTTCCCAGATATTTCAAATATTTGTGCAGGGCTGTTTTGGGATTGTTGCCTTTGCCCCAGGGGCGATCGTTGTACATATCTTCCGGCATATCTTCGATACTACTATCATAGACGATGCAGTAGCTACCAATGCTTGTAAGAGGAGCATATGCCTTTAATTCTGCCAATACATGGTCGTGTGTATGATTCGAATCCAGTGATATTAATATTGTAGAAAAGTCTTTGGCGTAGTCGTACACTTTGGCAACCATATCCGGGGCGATTGATGAACCCTCAATCATGTCGATATGGTGCACCATGGGGTGTTTTTCAATCTCTGCCCTGTTATGGGCGCGTATATCTATGTCGATGCCAAGAACCTTACGTTTGCTGGCCTTAGGGTCAAGTGTCTTCCCTGCTTGCACTGCATCGCAATAATCCAGTTGTGCCAGGGCTGCGGCATTGGCTATTAGCGAACCTCCATGCGCAATTCCCGTCTCAATAATAAGATCGGGACGTACGGACCAGATCAATTCCTGCATGGCGACCATATCTTGCGGATATTGAATGATAGGTCTTCCCAACGCAGTAAAATTATAGGAATAATTTCTTAGGCCGCTTTCCTTCAAAAATTCCATGGCAAAAGCTTGGAGAGATGTGTCCTTCGAAAGAATTTCAAGGTTATTTTCAACCTCTTTCTTGAACGTTAAAATCTGGTTCATATCGTACCTAATTTCTATTTATTTACGCGTGGCGCATGCAAAAATAATGTTGCAGTCGTTTGGATGCAGTTTACCAAGTTCGTAAGATGCCCTACAAAACTCAGCCTTCCAGTCTTTGGCTTTTTCCTGACCCGTACGCCCCCAGCCATGCCCCTCATCCCACAACCCCTCTTTGAGGAACCAATCCATTTGTGGTGTTGATAAAATTTTGTAGAAGATACCGCCTGTTTTTGTAACAGTTAACCCAGCATTCTCTACTTCTTTAGTGAGGCTTTCCAAGTCATACGCTCTGCGGTGACCAGCAATATTAATATCAAATGGCGATAGCTCCTCGCAGCTTGTAAGCGTTCCCATTAAAACTGCCAAACGACGGTTAATTGCCTGCGCATTTGGTACATGCATAATTAGCACACCATCATCATTCAAAAAGCTGGCTGCCTTTTTTAAGACTGCGACTGGATCGATCACATGTTCCAGAATATCCAATAAAAAAACAGAATCAAATTTCTGTTCTGTTTCAAAATCCTCAATCAGGGCTTCGTGAAATTCAGCATTGGGCAATCTTTTTCTTGCTTCTGCAACGTGCTTTGATGAGGCGTCAACGCCAACAATGGTGTCAAAGTGATGTGAAAACATTTCCGTCATCAGGCCATCGCCACAGGCCAAATCCAGCAAGGACTTTCCTTTTGCGTGCTCAAGGCACGACATAACCTTATAGTGGGCCAGAAATGCATTATATTCCGTGTGGAATTTACCCCGCTGCCAAGGGAATTCTTCTTGTCTTTCTTTTTCCTGGGGCAGAGTGCTCATTTTATACCCTTGTTCTTTTCTAATTTGATATTGTGGCTCTTCAGGAGTTCGTCAATGCCCTCTTCAAAGACAATTTTTTCTTTCCAGTTAAACTGTTCGTTTATAGCCTTGCTGTTCAGGGCGATGTTTACAATATTATCCCCCAAGAGTCTATACTTAACCTTGCTTTCTGAACCCAGCCTTTCGCATACATATTGGGCAATATCATGCGTTTTTAAAAGACGGTCGCCTCCTATATTGAAATCCTGATCAATACAATTTTTTACAGAACAATGCAGGGCAGACACGAAATCGCTGACATGCAGCATATTCAACATAGGTTCGGCGTTTTCGTATCTATGGGTGTAAATCTCTTCACCCTGCAGTGCCTTGGCAATAAAATTAGACAGAAATTTCGGCCTACTGGATTCGGGTCCATATAGCAGAGACGATCTCAAAATTGTTGCTTTTAGCCCATGTTTTTTACGGTAGTGGACAATCAAATGTTCGCACAGATATTTGCTTTCCCCGTAAGGCCCTTTGGGACAGAGCGGTGTATTTTCATCAACAATCAAAATAGCATCTTTCTGGCCTTCAGGTGGCGTGCATCCCAAATAAACTTCATATGTTGATGGAAAAATAAGATGTAAATCATTGTCTACACAGACTTCCAGAACGTTACGCAGCATTGTAAC
This sequence comes from Rhodospirillales bacterium, assembly GCA_023898785.1. Lineage (NCBI taxonomy): Bacteria > Pseudomonadati > Pseudomonadota > Alphaproteobacteria > Rhodospirillales > Rhodospirillales bacterium. The sequence goes on from CP060239.1 coordinate 616,226, forward strand.
TGCGTCGCCCATGGCTCGATTGGATGTATAAATCCGAGGGTTGGCTAAGTGAACGCAACATGAAACATCATATTTTTGGGCATATATATCCAAAAGAGCTGCCCCACCCAACAAATCAATTTCAGATCTATCAGGTGCGTGTAATGCGCAATCGCCCGAACACTTTGACAAAAAATTTTGTCCAATAAAACCCGTGCCACCAGTGACCAGTATGTTTGGAATTTTTTCTTTTTTATGGCTCTGGGCAGGTTCACTATTTCCCTTTGATAGGGCGGAACGTACAGCACCTAATGGTCCCAACTTAATTTCAAGCTCACCGGTTGATTGAACAACTTGATTCAATGCGTCTTCAAAGGATATTTTCTTGAATGCAGATAATAAACCGATGGCAATTGCATTGCTTCGCGATATGCCATAATCACAACCAACAACGACACGGTACCCCTGATTCAGAAACTCTAGGCCTGTTTTGATTTTATCTTGTATGGATTCTTTATTATTTCCGGATTTATCAACCAAATCGCGCACGTCCAGGAGCCGCATATTATCCTCTAATTCAATTTTAGAGGCAGGGCCTGTACCTAAAAATGGTGTAATCCAGCGTATCATCGTGCTTTTTCGTTATATTGTTCGGGCGAAATATAATTTTCGGATAATGTTCGAAGATACCATCCTGGCTGTATTTGATAAGAGGCATCTTTGCTGCCCGTTTTTAAATGCTGAAGATAGAAATCGACTTCATTAAATCCCGCCATTGCACGCAAATAGGACGATGCCGAAAATCTTGGATTAATTTCAAAGGGAATTAAAGCACCGTTTTTAACGCGCCCCTGTACGTTAATTGGGCCTGTACTGCCGACTGCTTTGGCGATATCTTCGGCCTGGCGTCTAAATTCTGAAAAATCATCTATATATCCTTGTGAATAGCCGGATGAAATGACCCCGCCACGACTACGCATCATAATAGATAATTTTGCTTCAAGAGAGCGCTTTAGAGCTATTGATCCAGCTATTGATCCATCCGTCCATGACAGCACGCCTATTGTGAACTCACCCTCGCTCTCGTCTATATATTCTTGCACGATAGGAACTATTCCTATTCGTTGAATGTATTCGGCGTAAATCATGGCTTCTTGCGCATCCAGAGCAAAGAAAACCATGGCACTGCCCCCTGAATCAGTTGAAGGCTTTACGATGCAGGGAAATTCGATGTCATTTAAATCAGAGAACACCGTAACCGCTTTTGTTTTTGGGATTGAAATATTTTTTTCTTTTAAAATTTGAAACGTTTTTTCTTTGTTCGAAAATATGTTTATAACATTGGTATTATTCGAAACGAGTTCTATTCCGTTTTCTTTTAGACGAGCTTTGGCCTGACCTAATAAAATCATAGGCTTTTCTCCGCCAGGGATAATCCATTGCGCACCACAATCTGAACATGCCTTGATTACCTCTGTAATGTAATCATCGTTGTCAACACGATATGTTTTTTGAAATTCTTTTTGATACATCCCATAAGCGACTGGCGAAATATCACAGCCATATATAATATAGCCCCCCTTCATTTTCAGGGCCTTCAACAGCTCTGTCCCTAAGGAAGCACCTCCAATGCCGGCAATCATGACTTTCATAAAGCAGGTCTTTCCCTTTAAAGCTTTTGTGCAAGATCTTTGATAACGTTACAGACCCTCTCAATATCATGATCGCTCATATCTGCATAGCCGGGCAGGTTCATGGCCCGAGCGCATATATCAAAACTATTTGGGGTTGTATGTTTGTCAACATCGTCAAAAACGGGAAGCATGCTCAGGGGCCAAAAGAATACGCGCGCATCAATATCGGCTTGCTCAAAAGCTTCTTGCATGTCCTCTCTGCTTACAGCGGCGTCCTTTGCAAAGACAACGGTCGGCATCCAATAGCCGTTAACCGTACCTTCGTGTTCTGGATTCATACTTATAACGTTGCATTGAATTAATTCTGACAAGATGTTTTCATATTTGTGAAAAACGTCCCGTTTTTTACCAATTAATTCGCCTGCCCTTTCTATTTGAGCACAGCCTAATGCCGCTTCGATATTAGACATTTTGTATTTAAAACCGATTTGCTCCGCCCAAAATTGTCTGGCCTGGCCTCTTTTGCGACCATGATTTGACAGGGTCAGAACGCGCTCATACAGTTCAGGATCATTGGTGATGAAAGCCCCCCCTTCCCCGGTCGTGAGTGTTTTTGTGCCATGAAAAGAAAATGTTCCAAAGGCGCCAAGTGTTCCTGCGTGCTGGTCTTTGTAATAAGACCCCAAGGCTTCTGCGCTGTCTTCTATCAAATGCAGATTGTGTTTTTTGCTAATCTGATTCAGGACATCCATTTCACATAGATTTCCGTAGAGATGCGTCGCGATAATAGCTTTTGTCCGGGGGGTGATCGCCTCTTCAATCCGGGCGGGATCAATGCACCACGTATCAGACAGGATGTCGATGAATACCGGATTTGCACCTAAATGAACGATTGGCGCGGCTGTAGCAATCCAATTTGTGTTGGCTAATATTACCTCATCGCCACTCTTAACACCAAGCGCCGATAACCCCATATGGATGGCTCCGGTGCAACTGGATGTCGCAATAGCATATTTTGCGCCGGTTAAATTCCTGAGGGCAGTTTCAAATTTATAAATATAATCATAACATTGCGTCCCCCAGCCGTTGCGCGCTGCATCGGTTGCATATTTAACTTCCAGATCGGAAATTGAGGGTTTTGTATAGGCTATGCGATTGTTTTTCATATTTTGTTTATTCATACTACTTTCAGTTCCGGGATTGCTGTTACAAACTTCCCTCCCCAGTCGCTAATAAAGGACATCTGGTTAATGACTTCCTCTGCGATATTCCAGGGCAAAATAAGAACATAATCCGGTTTCTTTTCCTTAATATGTTCAGGAGAATAAATTGGAATATGACCGCTCGGTGTGTACTTGCCTTGCTTGGAAGGTGCGGCGTCACATATGTAGCTCAAAAGATCCTGGCGAATGCCAGCATAGTTCAGCAGCGTGTTTCCCTTGGCCGCCGCGCCGTATGCTGCGACGATTTTACCGGCTTCTTTTTGTTCAATTAAAAATTTGCAGAGTGCGTTTTTGATTGTATCGGCTTTATTCTGGAATGCTTCGTAAATCGCTTTTGATTGCAGGCCATGCGCCTCTTCTTCCTGAAGTATTGTATCGACACTCTGCTGCGTTTGGCGCAGGTCATTATTATGACAGCCATAAATCCTTAAGCTTCCGCCGTGTGTTGGCAGGCGCTCTATATCAAAGACGCGTAAAGCGTGAGCCTCAAAAATACGCTTAACCGTATAAAGAGAAAGATATGAAAAATGCTCGTGGTAGACTGTGTCAAACTGCCTGTGTTTTATAAGTTCGAGAAGATGAGGAAATTCAAGTGTAACGGTTCCGCCTGGCTTCAGAATGTTTTTTATGCCTTTAGTGAAGTCATTAATGTCAGGCACATGCGCATAAACATTATTTCCAATAACAAGGTCTGCCATTTTTTTGTCTTGTTTCAAGGTCTGACTTGTATCAAAACCAAAAAATTCGCGCAGCACCGGAATGCCAATCGCTTCTGCAGCTTTGGCTGTGCTTTCTGTCGGCTCTATGCCTAAACACGGAATATCGTTTGCAACAAAGTTTTTAAGGAGATAACCGTCATTTGCGGCGAGTTCAATGACAAAGCTGTCACTGTTTAGATCGAGCCGTTCAATTATTGATTTACAGTAAAGCTTTGCATGTTCGAGCCATGTCTTTGAAACAGAAGAAAAATATGCATAGTCATTCGAAAATAGCGTGTCTGCGTCTGCAAAATCTTCCGTTTGCACAAGCCAGCAGTTGTTGCATGCGAAAACGCGTAGAGGGAATGTGATTTCCGGTTTGCTTAAGTCTGCTTGTGAAAGATACGCGTTGGATGGTGCAGAATATCCCAAGTCGAGAAATAATAAATCCAGTTCTTGTGAGCAATGCCTACATTTCATAGTTTAAACACCAAGTCCATTGAAATTATTATTGATAAGGGGGTGTCTTTGGTCACGCTCGGAGATGTTTCTGGCGACCAAAGGCCAGTCTATAGATAAAGCTGGATCATCATAACGTAAGCCGCCTTCAAAGTCAGGGTTATAAAATTCTGTATGGAAATAAAGCAGTTCGCTGCCTTCTTCCAAAACCTGAAAACCGTGCGCAAACCCTTCAGGAATAATGATTGTTTTTTGGTTTTCAGCACTCAACTCCAGCGCACAGTAGTTTAGGAATGTTGCTGATCCGGCGCGAATATCGACGGCTATGTCTAAAACTCTTCCTTTGAGGCAAGAAATAAATTTCATCTCAGCATGAGGAGGCTTTTGAAAGTGTATTCCTCGAACACTGCCGACGTCTTTTGTATAAGAATGATTGATTTGCTTAATTTGGCGGCCCTGAAGAACATCACCCAACTCATTTTCGCAGAATAACCGCGTAAAATGCCCCCGCTGATCACCGACGAGATTTTTTTTAAAGTAATATACGCCTTCTATATCTGTGGTTTGAATATCCATGTTCTTATGTTTATTTCGCAACCCAATCCATACCTGAATGCCGGGAATCTCCAATATATTCCTCAATCTGGGTTATTGTAGCCAACGATTGGTCTTTGTAAAAATTTTTATACCATAAAGCCGTTTTTTCAATTGCGCGATCAATCTTCCAGGTTGGATGCCAGTTCAAGGTGCTGTGCGCCTTTGCGCTGTCGAGGGTCAGGTAAGCGCTTTCATGAACGTGGTGTGCTTCATCAAGTTCCCACTGAACATCCGGCCAGGATTTTTGAAGCTGCTGTAAAATGTCCTCAACGCTAAGAATGCTGCTTGAGGAGGGACCGAAATTCCAGGCACTGGCAAAAGTCTCTTCGTTGTTTAACAGTTTTTGCCCCAGCATCAGATACCCTGACAGACAATCTAAAACATGTTGCCATGGACGCACTGCTTTGGGCGCGCGAATTTTTAATGGTGTCTGGTTGTGTACGGAACGTACAACATCAGGAATCAGGCGATCTTCGCTCCAATCCCCTCCTCCAATGACATTGCCTGCACGAACGGATGCTATCAGCGCGTTGTTCTTTGTTCTACAACTTGCTGCAAAGAAAGAGCGGCGGTAGCTTGCAATTAAAATCTCCATTGATGCTTTCGAGGCACTGTAGGGGTCGTGCCCTCCTAACGGTGCGCCTTCTTTGAAAGATTTGTCCTGTCCTGTGTTTTCGTAGCATTTATCCGTTGTTGCCAGCACAACAGCTTTTAAATCCGGTAAGTTGCGACAAGACTCCAGCAAGTGCGCCGTTCCTATAACGTTTGTTTTCCATGTCTCCAGAGGAAATGTGTAGGATCGTCGTACCAAAGATTGTGCAGCCAGATGAAATACAATCTCAGGACTGGCTTGCGTAACCACTGCTTGCGTTTCCTCAAGATTGTTGATGTTAACGGTATGACTTTGTACAGGCTTAAGGGTGTTGCTCTTTTGAGATAAAAGCGTCCAGTGGCTAGGGTCGCTTTCCGGTTCCAAGGCCAGGCATGTTACACGTGCTCCCATCATGGAAAGCCACACAGCCAGCCAGCTTCCCTTAAAGCCGGTATGTCCCGTGATTAAGACACGCCGCCCCTGATAGCTGCCGCCAAAGAGTGCACTATTATGATTTACCATATTTTCCAAGGAGCAGATTGCTCATTCCATAGTTTATTAAGATAATTTTTATCCCGCAATGTATCCATGGATTGCCAAAACCCTTTATGTTTATAGGCCCCCAATTTGCCGTCTGCGGTTAAGTCTTTTAACGGCTTTTGTTCTAAAATCGTTGCATCACCGTCTTTGATATAATCGAAGATTTCAGGCTCCATTACAAAAAAACCACCGTTGATCCAGCTTCCTGTTTGCTGCGGCTTTTCAGCAAATTCGGTGATTTTGTTTTTACCACCTTCCATTTCCAAAACGCCGAAACGTCCCGGCGGAGAGATTGCTGTTAATGTAGCGACGTTTCCGGTTTTATCATGTTGATTAATCAGGGCGGGAATATCAACATTTGAGACACCATCACCGTATGTGAAGCAAAAACGCGCGTCATCAATATAATCGCGTACGCGCAATAAACGCCCCCCTGTCATGGTATCCTGACCTGTATCAATTAGCGTTACCTTCCATGGCTCGGCTTTTTCACGGTGTACGTGCATTTCATTATTGGCAATATCGAAGGTAACATCTGACATGTGCATGAAGTAATTGGCGAAATATTCTTTGATGACATAGCCTTTATAGCCAAGACAAATGACGAAGTCATTGAGGCCGTAATGTGAATATATCTTCATGATGTGCCATAAGACAGGACGTCCACCGATTTGAACCATGGGCTTTGGTTTCAGGTCAGATTCCTCGCTGATCCGTGTTCCATAGCCGCCTGCCAAAATCACAACCTTCATGGTAAAAACCCCTTATTTTTATTCAATTGCCTCAATGCGTTTGCATCTTCTTAGCTTTATTGTAAGTTGAGAACAACAGATTTTATGTTTTATAAATTCTTCAAATAGGCCTTGTGACCTCTGAAAATTTAACACCATGCAAGATAACAATATGACAGAGAAAAAAGATCGGTTGCCTCTGGTGACAATTTCTATGCCTGTATTTAACGGCGCATCCTCTATAAGCAATGCTTTGGATTCTATTGTCGCGCAAACATATCCGAATCTTGAGATTATTGTTTCAGATAATGCCTCTGATGACGAAACTTTTGACATATGCCAGCGTTATGAAAAAAAAGATCCGCGAATTGTACTGCAACGTCAGGATAGTAATGTTGGCGTCTATGCCAATTCGCGATCGATCTGGAAGCGTGCTCGTGGGCGATATATTTTGTTTTCCGGCTGCGATGATACATGGAAACCAAATTTTATAGAAAAGCTTGTTGCGGCGCTTGAGAATAATCCACATGCAGCTTTGGCGGCCTGCCGCGCGGAGTATTACAGCGAACGTGACGAGTTTTTAGACGCCAAGCCATTAGAAAACCTTGAAAAACCCACCATATTTCAGGCAATAAAACGTCTTTATCATTTGTTATATATTGGCGAGGAGCCTAAAAATTATAATCGTTACATTCTAGGACTGTTTAATCTCGATTTGGTTAAAAAATTTATGGCTGATTATCCTGATTTGCCTGGAGACACGGCTTTTTTGTCTGCTTTTGCTTGTGATTACGGTTTTATTTTTGTTGATGAACCGTTGATGAAAAAAATTAAGAATGATAAGCCGTTTAGAGAACGTTACAAAGATGACCCCTATTCCATATCTCATAGGAAGGCAATTGAGACCCCTCTTGGGCGGATAAAAATGGATATAGAGCGATTTGCTTATCTTTTTTCTTCCAGCTTTATTTCTACGCGCTCTAAAGTTTTTGTTCTTCCTCCGGTTTGTATTGTCGTGTTTTGGGGGCTGGGGATGTCTTTTATCTGGAAATTGATAGGGCGGTTTCTTGCTGCATTTAAACGATAGGAGCCGATTGTTTTATGATACAAGATGGCAAAAAACATAGCCTGATGATTGTGGGCCAGCAAATATTGTTGAGGGTCTATATTGGTTCACATAATCTTTTTTTAAATGCACAAAACTCAAGGTGGGTATTCTAGTTGGGTATATCTTCAACAAAACGGCCAATAAAAGTGCTTTTTATCCTTCCTACCCTTCATGCAGGAGGGGCAGAGCGCGTTCTTATTACATTGATGAACTTTTTAAATCGTGAGCAGTTTGAGCCGGTTTTTGTGGCGATTAATAATGAAGGCCCGTTACGAAATCTTATTTCAAAAGACATTCCGTTTCATTCTCTGGATGGAAAAAAAGTTTCCCTGTCATTTCTAAATCTTTACAAAAAGTTAAAAGAAATACGGCCCGATATAGTGGTTTCAACGATGGCTCATGTCAATTTTATGGCGCTATTAATCAAACCTTTTTTTAAAAAAACAAAGTTTGTTGTCAGAGAAGCGGTCACGCCTTCTTATTTTTCCCAAAAATATTTGTTCAAACCCTTCATAATCCGTATGGCCTATCGTGTGCTTTATCCCTATGCCGACCTTGTGATCAGCCCTGCCCAAATGATTATTGATGAGTTCAAGAAAGATCTGGGGCTTGCTTGTAACAACCATGCCTTGCTCTACAATCCTGTGAATACCGCGAATATTTGGCTTCAAAAAGACGAAAAAGATTCCCTTTCTGAACTACGAAAAAGCGCTGTGCACTTTGTAGCATCCGGGCGTCTTCATCCTCAAAAAGGCTTTGACCGGTTGATTCAATCCTTGCCACAGCTTCGACTTGAATATGATTGGAAGATCAGCATTCTCGGAGAAGGAGAAGAAAGAAATACCTTGGAAAATCTTATCAACGACTTAGGTTTGTCCAAACACGTACATCTTTTAGGTTTACAAGACACCCCTTGGCCTTTTTATGCCTATGCAGATTGTTTTTTATTGCCGTCGCGCTTTGAAGGGCTGCCAAATGTTGTTTTGGAATCGCTTGCGTGTGGAACTCCCGTTATTGCTATGCGCTCGGCGGGTGGAATTATGGAAATTGCTGAAGCTTCTTCTCCTGGAGCCGTCACTGTTGTTGATACGATGGCGGATTTTATAGAGGCCATGGAAAGTGTACAGCCATGCCCTTCGGAAACATTTAGAGATTCACTATTGCCTCGTGCCTTTGAATGCCCGGAGATTTGCAATAAATTTGAGGGTCTTTTGAAAGACTTAGTACATCATTCCTAGGAGCGTAAGGCAATGTGCGGCGTAGTTGGCTTTATAGATTTTCATAGTGCTCACAATATAGATTCGCTAAAAAATACTGTTAGTGAAATGAATGCTCGGCTTGTTCATCGCGGGCCGGATGCATGGGGAGTGTGGTGTGATGAAAAACAAGGTGTAGCCTTGGCGCACAGGCGTCTTGCCATTATTGATTTATCTGAGCACGGAGCACAGCCTATGGTCTCTTCGAGTGGCAGATATGTTTTAAGTTACAATGGGGAGATATATAATTTTCTGTCTTTGAAGGTCAGCCTTTCTGAAAAAGGTTATAAGTTTCGCGGTACATCGGATACAGAAGTTTTTCTGGCGGCTATAGAGGAATGGGGAATTAAAGAAACTCTGCGCCGAATTAACGGTATGTTTGCTTTTGCCCTGTGGGACAAAAAAGAGCGCACGCTGTATTTAGGCCGGGATCGACTGGGGAAAAAACCGCTTTATTATGGATGGGCAGGAAAGGCTTTTGTTTTTGCCTCAGAATTAAAAGCTCTTAGAGCACACCCTTCTTTTTCAGCGGAGATAGATCGTGATGCGTTGGCTTTATATTTAAGGTGTAGCTATGTTCCCTCTCCCCGCTCTATTTACAAGAATATTCATAAACTTCCGGCAGCGTCTTTTGTTGTGTTTTCTCTGGATAAAGGAAAGGATGACCCTCCAGTTAAATATTGGGATATTAAACGCGTTGCCGAAGATGCGTGCCGTGCACCGCTTGATATTCCTTTTGAGGATGCAGCAAATGAGTTGGAGCACCTTTTGGACGAATCTGTGCGCGAACGGATGGTTTCGGATGTTCCGCTTGGCGTGTTTTTATCCGGCGGTGTAGATTCATCACTTGTGACAGCTCTGATGCAGAAAAACTCCGTCTCTGCGGTACAGAGCTTTTGCATCGGTTTTGAGGAAGCAGGGTATAATGAAGCTGAAGATGCTGCAAAAATCGCGAAGCATCTGGGGACGGATCATACAGAATTTTATGTCACAGCTGAAGAAGCGCGTAATGTCATCCCTGATTTGCCTGATATTTACGACGAGCCGTTCGCCGATCCTTCACAAATTCCAACATACCATGTCTCCCGCCTTGCCAGACGAAGTGTGAGCGTGGCTCTATCCGGGGATGGCGGAGATGAAAGTTTTGCCGGATATAACCGTTATCAACTGGCTAATAATTTGGCAAAGGGGCTATCCCCTCTTCCCTATCCTGTTAAAAAATGCATTTCCAGACTTTTGCTAAATCTGCCGCTGAGTGGGCGGGCGTGTAAATTTTTAGAACTTGTTAATGCCCGCGATGATGATGATCTCTATAGGCTGTTAATGTCCTTTTGGAAGACCCCTGAGATATTACTCAAACCTGGCCGTGAACCGTTAGATTTTATGGATATGCCGTCTCGATGTCCTGATATTGATAACTTTATACATAGAATGATGTGCGTTGATACATTGCATTATCTTCCTGATGATATTCTGGTCAAGGTTGATCGTGCCAGTATGGCTGTTTCTTTGGAAACAAGGGCCCCGCTTCTTGATTATCGCGTGATTGAATATGCATGGAAACTGCCGATCGCGATGAAAATGCATCAAGGCAGAGGAAAACGGATATTGAGAGCAATTTTGGAGCGGCATGTTCCGGCTACTCTTTTTGAACGTCCTAAACAGGGATTTGGCATTCCTCACGGTCAATGGCTACGAGGCCCTTTACGTGAGTGGGCGGAAACTCTTCTGAGCGAAAAAAGGCTTGAAGAAGAAGGTTTCTTTAACACGGAGCCAATACGGAAAAAATGGCAAGAGCATGTATCGAGAAAAAATGATTGGGGCTACCTACTTTGGAGTATCTTGATGTTCCAGGCCTGGCTTGAAAGACAGAAGTCTTGAAATTCATTAAAGCATAGTTGCACCCCCTTTCCCTACAGCGTATATACCTCTCATGGCTTACGATCTTTTATCTCCCCCTGTTCTCACAGCTCTTGGTATATGCGTTGCGGCAGCGGCGGCAACGATGCTGGGCGGTTTTTCTATCATAAAAGCACGGGAGTCCAATCCCCGGATGCTGGCTTTTGGCTTGGCATTTGCCGGTGGGGCGATGGTTTATATTTCTTTGGTTGAGATTTTTTGGAAATCTTATCAGTCTTTTGGGGAGATTTTGCCGGAAAAAGAAGCATACACTTCTGCAACACTGGCGTTTTTTGGCGGGGTGGTACTTTTAATGTTAATTGACCGGCTTGTTCCTAACCCGCACAATAAGCTGACTGCACCGCATGATGAAAGTAAGTCCCACCTGAAGCGTGTGGGATTGTTGGCAGCTTTGGCTATTACAGTTCACAATTTCCCGGAAGGCATGGCAACGTTCTTTGCGACGCTGGAAGACCCGGTGGTTGGGGCTTCTCTGGCTTTTGCGATTGCTATTCACAATATTCCTGAGGGAGTTTCGATCGCTATTCCCGTATATTACGCAACCGGTGATAAAAAACTGACTCTGTTGGCATGTTTACTTTCCTCTGTGGCCGAGCCTATTGGGGCATTGGCCGGGTATTTGGTACTGGCTCCTTTCCTTACCCCTTTCGTGTTTGGAAGCGTTTTTGGGGTGATTGCCGGGGCGATGGTGTTTTTGTCTCTGGATGAGCTTTTGCCGACTGCAAAGCGTTACTCAAGTGGACATGACGCGGTTTACGGTATGGTTATTGGCATGGCCAGCATTGCGCTGAGCCTGATTTTGTTTAAATAGCATCATTTTCTTGACACCTATTGCCGGATGTGTATATTTCGTGGCTTCGAGCATAATGTACAAGAAAGCGGGCTTGAGCCCCTCAATACGAATTTGAAGTGAGATAAGACATGTTTGCAGTTATTCGCACCGGTGGGAAGCAGTATAAAGTCCAAAAAGATGACAAAATTGAGGTAGAGAAGCTGGACGTTGAAGCCGGTAAATCTGTTGATTTTGATGAAGTCCTGTTCGTAGATGGTAAAATTGGCGCACCTTTGGTTAAAGGCGCGAAAGTTGTGGCCAAGGTTTTGGAGCAAAAGCGCGCCCCGAAAATCACGATTTTTAAAAAGAAACGTCGTCAAAATTACCGCCGTAAAAAAGGGCATCGTCAAAATCTGACATTGCTGCAAATTACGGACATTAAAGCGGCCTAAGGCCTTTTGAAAAAACATTTTTAAGGAGATTAAAGCATGGCACATAAAAAAGCAGGCGGGAGTTCCAGAAACGGCCGGGATTCAGCAGGGCGCCGTCTTGGTGTTAAGAAATATGCCGGTGAAGATGTGCTTGCAGGTAACATCCTTGTGCGTCAGCGCGGTACGAAGTACAAGCCGGGTAAAAATGTCGGTCTGGGTAAAGACCACACGATTTTCTCTCTGGTTGATGGTGAGGTGTTGTTCACACGCAGCAAAAGCGATCGGCCGGTTGTGAATGTTGTTCCAGCTAACGATACAGCCGCAAACCAGCAAGCAGCAGAATAATTTAGAATATTGGAATAGCTGGAATATTGGATGATTGGAAATATTCCAGTCATCCTTTTTCTTTTTTGGCGATTTTTCTAACATTCCAATCTCCAACATTCTAATATCCAGACAATGAAATTTCTTGATGAAGCAAAGATCTATCTCCAAAGCGGACACGGCGGACCAGGCTGTGTGAGCTTTCGGCGTGAGAAATATGTGGAATTTGGCGGTCCGGATGGCGGTAATGGCGGCAAAGGCGGCGATGTGGTGTTTGAGGTTGTTGATACACTCAATACACTGATTGATTTTCGTTATCAGCAGCATTTTCGGGCGCGGCCCGGTGAAAACGGTAAAGGCGCGAACCGCACTGGTGCGCACGGAGAGGATTGTATTGTAAAAGTTCCTGTCGGAACGCAGATCTTGGACGAGGACAAAGAGACGGTGCTAGCCGATTTCACGAAAGCCGGAGAGCGCCAGTTATTCCTTAAAGGCGGCGATGGCGGTTTTGGCAATGCGCATTACAAAAGCGCAACCAATCAGGCACCGCGTAAATCGACGCCTGGCTGGCCGGGGCAAGAGGCGGCAGTTTGGCTACGGTTGAAGCTGATTGCCGATGCGGGGCTGGTGGGCCTGCCGAATGCCGGAAAATCTACATTTTTGGCGGCGTGTTCGAATGCCAAGCCGAAGATTGCGGATTATCCATTTACGACGCTACATCCTAATCTTGGCGTGGTCAAAGCCGGTGAACAGGAGATTGTGATTGCTGATATTCCCGGTTTGATTGAGGGTGCGCACGAAGGCCATGGTCTCGGGGATCGTTTTCTTGGCCATATTGAACGAACCAATGTGATTTTGTACCTGATTGATTGCACACAAGATGATGTCGCTGAGGCGTACACCACCATAAGAAATGAGTTGAAAGAATACGGACATTATATTGATAAAAAAGAAGAAATTATTGTTTTGAATAAGGTTGATGCGCTGGGAGATGAACTGGCTGAGGAGCAGGCTAAGGCTTTGCGCGCGGTTGTGGATAAGCCTGTGTATAAAATGTCAGGCGTTTCCGGTCAGGGCGTTTCCGAGGTTGTGTATGCTTTGGATAAGGCCATAAAAAAGGTAAAAACAAGCGCTCTGCCCCAGGATGAGGAGTTTGCACCGTGAGCTCCAAGACACGTACAGTTGATATTCTCAAGATCTGTCAGATACTGGTCATCAAAATTGGTACGGCTTTGGTGACGCAGAGCGACGGGAGCGGCGTGCGTCAAGACTGGCTGGATGCGCTGGCCGAGGATGTAAAGTCCCTGCGTGAGCGCGGGATACAGGTGGTGATTGTGACCTCCGGCGCAGTGGCGCTGGGGCGTAAAGCCTTGCATATCGATATGAATACGCCGCCGGCGGCAATTCCGTTGGAAAAGAAGCAGGCGGCCTCGGCTGTCGGGCAATATCATCTTTTCCATGCCTATCACCAGAGCTTTGCGCATCAGGGGCTGGAACTGGCTCAAGTTTTGCTAACTATGTCGGAAACCGAGAACTGGCGAATGCATTTGAACGCCCGCGCCACGCTGGGCGCACTCATGGCGCAGGGGATTGTGCCGGTGATCAACGAAAATGACACGATTTCGACAGGAGAGATCCGCTTTGGCGATAATGACCGGCTGGCGGCGCGTGTGGCGCAGATGATCGATGCCGATTCGGTGTTATTGTTGTCGACTACTGACGGGCTTTATACCGACCATCCGGGGCATAATCCGGAGGCCGTGCATATTCCCTTGGTTGAAAAGATTACTACCGAACATGTGAAAATGGCCGGAGATGCTGTTCCGGGGCTGAGCACCGGGGGGATGAAGAGCAAGGTGGAAGCGGCGCAGGCGGCGACTAGCACGGGTATTCATTTGATTATTGCTGACGGGCTTGAAAAACATGTCTTACGGGATGTTTTTGAGGACTTTAAGACACGCACGACGGTGTTTTTAGCACAAAAAAGCACTAAAACAGCGAAAAAACGCTGGATGAGCGCCCATTTAAGACCAAAAGGCACCTATGTTCTCGATAAAGGGGCCTCAAAAGCGCTCAAAAATGGGAAAAGCCTGCTTCCGGTTGGAGTTATGGCGCTTGAAGGGCATTTTGAGCGCGGCGATGTGATTGAAATCAAGCATTCCAACGGTGATCGTCTGGGGATGGGCTTATCGGCCTATTCTTCCGATGACGCACAGAAAATTATCGGCAAAAGCAGCGATGAAATCCCTTCTATTCTGGGCTATGCCGGGCGCAGCGAACTCATCCACCGCAATGATATGGTCTTGCAGGACGCATAAGGTCATGCCATGCTCTAGGCATGAGAACAGACACACCGAAAACGATTTATCTTAAAGATTATAAGCCCTATCCCTACAAAATTGAGGCCATTGAGCTGAATTTTGACATTCATGACGGGTATTGCGTTGTTAAATCCGTGATGCAGGTCTCGACGCCCGATCATTGCCGCGAGGATATGTTTCTGAATGGCGAGCATCTGGAACTGATGAATATCAGCCTGAATGGTGAAAAGCTTGCGAATTATCACAAGGATGATACGGGGCTTACCCTGCCCTGCCCGGGTTTGAAAGACTTCACGCTGGAGATTACGACGCGAATTCACCCGGAAGACAATACGCGGCTGGAGGGGCTGTATAAGTCCGGGGATACTTATTGTACACAATGTGAGGCCGAAGGGTTTCGAACGATTACCTATTATCCAGACCGCCCTGATGTTTTAACGGTTTTCACTGTACGTGTTGAAGCCAGCAAGGCACATTACCCGGTTTTGTTGTCAAACGGCAACCGGGTTGATCATGGTGATTCTGACGGCGGGCGGCATTATGCGGTGTGGCACGACCCTTTCCCCAAGCCTTGTTACCTGTTTGCGCTGGTCGCGGGGGATTTGACGCATATTCAGGACACGTACACCACGAAGTCCGGCCGCGCTGTTGAGCTTTATATCTATGTGCGACCGGGTGATGAGGACCAATGCGGGCATGCAATGGAGTCCTTAAAGAAGTCCATGAAATGGGATGAGGATACGTACGGGCTGGAATATGAGCTGGATATGTTCAACATTGTCGCTGTGAACGATTTTAATATGGGAGCGATGGAGAATACGTCGCTGAATATCTTTAACACGGCCCTTGTGCTGGCGGCGCAGGAAACAGCGACGGATCAGGATTTCAGCCGCGTGGAAAGTGTAATTGCGCATGAATATTTCCACAATTGGAGCGGGAACCGCGTGACTTGCCGGGACTGGTTCCAGTTGTCACTCAAAGAAGGGCTGACGGTTTTTCGGGATCAGGAATTTTCGGCGGACATGAATTCACGAGCCGTGCAGCGGATTGACGATGTAACGCATCTGCGGCGTTTGCAGTTTTCTGAGGATGCCGGTCCCCTCGCCCATCCAATCCGGCCGGATAATTACATTGAAATCAATAACTTCTACACGATGACCGTGTATGAAAAAGGGGCCGAGGTCATCCGCATGCTGCGGATGATTTTGGGGGCGGAGAATTATCGTAAGGGTACGGATTTGTATTTCTCGCGCCATGATGGGCAAGCGGTGACCTGCGATGATTTTGTTGCCTGTATGGAAGAGGCAAGCAGAATTGATTTATCGCAATTTAAGCTATGGTATTCGCAAGCCGGAACGCCGAAAATTGCCTTCAAAGGTGAATATAACCCGAAAAACAAGACATATAGTATAGAATTAACGCAGGAAATTCCCGATACGCCGGGGCAAAACAATAAAAAACCGATGCATATTCCGGTGGCGATTGGCTTATTGGGTGACAATGGTCAGGATTTAATTGAAACGCAGGTTTTAGATTTGCGTGACGGACAACAGCGCTTTGTTATTGAAGATGTTGGACAAGCCCCGGTGCCATCGATTTTGCGTGGGTTTTCTGCGCCTGTACGTCTTGAGAACGAACTTTCCAATGCTGATTTGACTTTTCTGATGCTCCATGACAGTGACGGGTTTAACCGCTGGGAGGCGGGGCAAGCGCTGATTTTGCGAATGCTGGACCAGATGATTGATGGGGACAGCAAGGAGATTTGTCCGAAATTTATGGATACGATTGGCGCGTTGATTGAGGATGCTCTGGACCCGGTGGCTGATAAAGCGTTGATGGCGCGGGCGTTAAGCGTGCCCTCGGTCGGCTTGATCGGACAGCAGCGTGCGGTGATTGATCCGGACGGCATTCATAAGGCGCGTCAGGCTTTACTGGCCGCAATTAAACGGAATTATAAGCCGCAGCTGGAAAAGCTGTATAAAGCAAACCGAAGTGCGGACGCGTTTTCGCTTTCGCCTGAGGCAATGGGCCGCCGGGCGCTGCGTAATGTTGTTCTCGGCCTGCTGAGCGCGACGAACGGAACGGGATGCGCAAGGCTGGCCAAGGCGCATTATGAGACGGCTGATAATATGACCGACCGGGTGGCAGCGCTGGCTCGGCTGGCGGATAATCAAAACGCTGAGCGTGATGAGGCGTTTGATGATTTTTATGCGCGGTTTAAGGCTTATCCACTGGTTGTGGATAAGTACTTTGCGTTGCAGGCTGGGGCGGTCCGCAAAGATATTATTCAAAATCTTAATAAACTTAAACAACATTCTGATTTTAATATAAAAAATCCTAATAGAGTTCGGTCACTCTATGCGGCCTTTGCGATGAATAACCCGATCGGTTTTCATGCTGTGGATGGATCAGGATATGGCTTTTTGTGTGATGAGATTTTGGAGTTGAACACGATTAATCCACAAATCGCGGCGCGGCTGCTGACGCCGATGCGGGAATGGAGGCGCTATACGGAGGATCGTCAGACCAAAATGCGTAGCTGTCTGGAGCGGATTGTGGGAACGAAAGATCTTTCTCCAGATGTTTATGAAATCGCCAGCAAAAGTCTAAAGGGCTGAGCCTGATGTACAAGGTTGGCGATAAAATTACCGTCAATGACAAAATGCAAAGCGGTTACAGCTACCGGCTGGATGCACCAATGGGTAAAAATTTTGATCCGGCTTTTAAGCCGCATTTTACGCCCAAAGAAATGCTTGAACTGGGCGTATTTGAAGGAAAATATTGTAATGATTGCCGGGATGAATTCCCCGATGACTGGTTTGAGAATGCAAAAATCAGTGAACGAGCGGATGCGTCTCTGAATTGTTTTAAAATCAAGAGCCGTCAGCCTTTGCAAGTCTGGCAACAAAAGGGCTGGATTGCCCCGCCAGACGTACGCGGCTGGTTTCAGTGGTATTGTCGATATTATTTAGGGCGCAGGATGCCCGAGATTGATAGCTGGCAAATCAAGCGCTGGAAAGCGTTTGCGCGCCATGCCTCTCAAATCAGAGCCAACTGCGAGCCTGGGAACCTGGATTGCCGTCCACGACAGCGCCAAGCTTTACTGCAGTGGTCATACGATCCGTTTATTTAAGGTGAATCTATGCCTGATTTTAGTCTTGAGCGGAAATTTGACGGTCCGGTGTGCGGACTGGACGAAGTTGGACGCGGACCTTTAGCCGGGCCGGTGGTTGCAGCTTGTGTTTATATTCCTGATGAGCTGCGGGCTCTGCCCTTTGTCTGTGAAATTCGTGATAGCAAAAAGTTATCGGAAAAGAAACTTGCGGCGTTACATGACCAGATTACCGCGCGTTTTGTCTGGGCGGTGGCAGAAAAATCACCGGCGGAGATTGATGAAATCAATATTTTGCAGGCGAGCCTGCAAGCGATGGAAGATGCATTGTTGAAGACAGGACAGAACTATATTCGTGCACTGGTGGACGGGAACAAGCTTCCGGCCAACCTGCCCTGCCTGGCTACCGCGGTGGTAAAAGGTGATAGCAAATCCGTATCGATTGCGGCAGCCTCGATTGTCGCCAAGGTAACGCGTGACAGGATTATGCGCGCCCTGCATAAAGAGCATCCGCATTATGGCTGGGACAGCAATGTCGGTTATCCGTCCAAAGCGCATCTGGCAGGGATTGATGCTCATGGCATTACGCAGCATCACCGTAAATCTTTCGGGCCGGTGAAAAATTTTATCGCACACGGATCGACTCGAAAGCTCTTAAATTCTGCGGCATAGAGTCGTTTAAGACTCTCCGTTAGAGTCCTGATTCTATTATGTGAATCCATTTTTTATCTTGACGGCGAATCGCTTTTGACTCATGGTGCCTTCTCAACTTATCCACAAGGAAGGTATTTCATGGCGAAGCAAAAGCGCAAAAGCACTCTGGATTCCAGCATTAACCAGATCCATGTCGGAAATTGTGTCGAGATTATGAAGTCCATACCCCAAGAGAGCGTTGATTGCGTGTTTGCTGATCCGCCCTATAATTTGCAGCTTGGCGGCGATTTGCACCGGCCTAATAATTCAAAAGTTGATGCGGTTGATAATGACTGGGATCAATATGAATCTTTGCAACATTATGATGACTTTACCCGCCAATGGATGGGGGCGGCGCGAGATCTGATTAAGCCTGACGGCTCAATCTGGGTGATCGGCAGCTATCATAATATTTTTCGGCTTGGAACGATTTTGCAGGACCTTGGATTTTGGGTGCTGAACGATATTATCTGGCGCAAATCCAACCCGATGCCGAATTTTCGTGGGCGCCGCTTTACCAATGCGCACGAGACCTTGATCTGGGCGGGCAAGTCCAAAGCTTCGAAATACACGTTTAACTACGAGATGATGAAAAATCTTAATGAAGATTTGCAAATGCGTAGTGACTGGTATTTGCCGCTGTGCACTGGCGGGGAACGGCTGAAAGGTGAAGACGGCAAAAAAGCGCACCCAACACAAAAGCCGGAGAGTCTGCTTTACCGTGTATTGATGGCATCAACGAAACAGGGGGATACCATTTTAGACCCGTTCTTTGGCACAGGCACGACAGGCGCGGTGGCTAAGGTTTTAGGGCGGAATTTTATTGGCTTAGAACGAGAGCAGGACTATGCAAACCACGCACAGACGCGGATTGACGCAATTAAGCCGCTCGAGGATAATGTTCTGAACATTCAAACCAGACGTGAAGCCCCGCGCGTACCGTTTGGGACGTTGGTTGAGCGCGGATTACTCAAGCCCGGCACAATCCTGACCGATGCCAAGAAACGCCATAGCGTGAAAATTCACGCTGACGGCTCTGTGGTGGCAATGAACCGCATTGAGAGCATGCGCGGCTCTATACATAAGGTGGGAGCGGCTGTGCAGGATGCACCTTCATGCAACGGCTGGACATTCTGGCATTATACAGATGGTAAGAGCGTGAAGCCGATTGATCATTTGCGCGAGCAAATACGAGCAGAAAAGGCGACTTAGAAAGGTGCCCTGCTACTCGCTTTTTTTTCTCAACAAGCCTTTTTTCTTTTTCTCCATCTGCTTTTTGAGGCGTTCCTGGTAGCGTTTTTTCAACTCTTCTTCCATGTTCGAGTGTTTTTTCCTACGCTTAAAATTTTCTGAAAATAAAAGCATGGCTTTATTCTGATCACCATAAATTTCATAGCCTTCCAATACAGCCAGGACCTTTGTTAATTTCACATAATCTATACTTCTCACCTCTTCCTGATATGAAAAAAACCTTATTTTCATCACTAGGTACGCATCCCTTAAATTATATTTTTCTTCTTTTCTTCTTGGAGTAACGGTGACCCCTCGCATTTTTTCCTTGATATATGTTTCTGCTATTTCAGGCGGTGTTTTAATAGTTTCCAGAGTAAAGGGCCGGTTCATTTCTGCAAACAGGCCCTTTGGATAACCCTCAATTGCATATTTAGCCGGCTGATTACAAATATCCTCAAACAGGTCTTCTGCTAAAATTTCAAAACGCCGAATTCCATTAATTTTATAGGGTTCCCATACATCGAATGTCTGACTCTCAAGATCGTATTCTGCTAGCCGCAGCGGCTGGGTGTATTCAAATCTCAGAGGGAATCCAGATTTATTCTCTTCAAGAAAATTTCTGGCAGATTCTCTTATGTTTACCCATTCAAATTCATTATCTGAGAATTCTTGATACAGGCTACACTCATTAATAAATAAGAAATTATCAATGTATATGTCATCAATTTTGCCATTCTCGTCCGGCTTGAATTTTGATAATGACCAGTAGAGCTGAGAAAGGTTTTTAATTGTGGGGGATTCATATATGACCGGCCCTTGTTCAGGACTTTCTTGAGCGTAGGAAACAGACGCCATAACACCTACTATAATAACACCAATCCACACCCCTATCTTTTTAAACATTACCCCATTCACTTTCTGTTTATGCGCATCCTCATTGTTTAATTATACTGGGGTTAGCGTTAACTCGCAACTTCAAGGTTTTTGTTTATTGGGCGACACCAGTATCTTGTGCGCCTTTTTAAATACGCTGGGCAGTTTGTTTCCTGCACTCATCGGGCATAACCAGCACAATTTTATATCTTTGATGGGCAGTTTCGCTTTTAGCGTTGCTTTGAATAAATCGAGTTTCAGATCGAAATGCGTGAATGTGTGCTGAACCTGAATATGTAAGGGAGTTGGTGTATTGATATACTCTGGGTGTGTGAGGGTGGTATTGTCCGCCTTCCAATTAGAGGTAGGCAAGCCCAGCATACCTCCAAGCAGCCCTTTTTCTTGGCGCTGATGAAACAGAACCTGCCCTTGATCGTTGCTGATCCAGTAGATATTGCCGTATTTTTGCGGGCGGGTTTTGGCTTTGATTTTTGCAGGTAGCTCGGCGGCGATGCCTTGCCGATGCGCCTGACAAGCCCCTTGTAGAGGGCAGAGGCCGCAGCGCGGGATTTTGGGGATGCAAATACCCGCCCCCAAATCCATAAAGCTTTGCGCCAAATCGCCGGGACGTACAGTAAAATCGTCATAGAATTGATGTACAAGCGCTTTTAACTGTGGTTTTGCTTTTGGTAATGGTTCGCGTACAGCAAAAAAACGAGCGATGATGCGTTCAACATTACCGTCCATGACAGTGGTGGGCTGGTTGAAGGCAATGGCAGCGATCGCGGCGCTGGTGTAGTCCCCTATGCCTGGGAGTTTTTTGAGTTGCTCCTGCCTAGATGGAAATACGCCACCCAATTCATTCACTACAACTTTGGCGCATTTATGCAGGTTACGTGCGCGAGCGTAATAGCCAAGACCTGCCCATGCGGCCATTACATCATCCTGATCGGCGGCGGCAAGATCTTGTACGCTTGGCCATAATTCAAGAAATTTCAGATAATACGCCTTAACCGCCTGTACGGTGGTTTGCTGGCACATAATTTCGGATAACCAGACATGATAGGGATCGGGTGCCTGCCCTGCTTTAGCTCGCCATGGAATATCGCGAGCATGAGCATCATACCAATCCAGCAATTGTCCCCGAACTTTTTCAATATCATTTACGGAAAGTTTGCTGTTTGCTATGGTCACTGTCATGGTCGTTCCGGCTTCACAATAAAGTAGAGAGTTTGAATAGCATGCGCCCCCTGTCAGAGGCTACGGCTAAAATCGCGGGAAAGAGCTTTGAGCGTAAATATATTGCGCTGGGGAGGATTGTAAATAACTGGCGCGATATTGTCGGAGAGAAGCTTGCCGATAAGGGGCAGCCGGTTAAAATTCATTATCGCAAGAAGAAGGGACAGAAAAAACCTGATGCCACGCTGGAAATTGCGGCCAATAGCGCGGATGCGACATTGCTTCATTATCAAAAAGACCTTATTTTAGAACGGATCAATCAGATTTTTGGCGAGCGCTGGATTACGGCGATTAAATTTGTCAATGTTGCGTCTAATACGCAGACGAAAACGTTCAAAAAACCAAAAGCCCCCTTGACGCCCGCCGAAAAAAAGACTTTATCCGATGTGTTGTTGAATATTGAGGATGAGGATATGAAAGCCCGCCTCGAGCATCTGGGTCAATCAATCATAATGGATGAAAAAGCATGAAGGTTAACGCTATTACACTACGATCCGGGAACGTGATCGATTACAACGGCAAGCTTTGGGCCGTAGTAAAAAATGACATTCAGCAGCCCGGCAAGGGCGCGTCGGTGGCGCAAGTTGAACTGCGCGATATTCGCAGCGGCAGCAAGGATAACGTGCGTTTTCGGACACAAGAAACTGTTGAACGCGTACGCCTGGAGCAGGACAATTATCAATTCCTGTTTGCCGATGGTGAGGATTATACCTTTATGCACCAAGAGACTTTTGAACAGATTGTTATTAACAAAGAACTGATCGGACAGAGTGCGGCGTATCTGGTTGAGGGGATGATTGTTGAGATCGAAACTTTTGAAGGTGAGCCGCTGAGCGTTAAATTGCCCGACACAGTTACGGTTGAGATTGTCGAGGCCGAGCCTGTTGTGAAAGGTCAAACCGCTACGACATCTTATAAACCGGCTATTTTGGCCAATGGCGAAAAAGTGATGGTGCCGCCGCATATTGAATCGGGTACGCGGATTGTGGTGAAGAGTGAAGACGGCACCTATGTCGAGCGGGCGAAGGATTGATGGCTGTTACGTCCCCTATTCTCAATGTGATGATCAAGGCGGCGGAAAAAGCCGCGCGATCATTGATCCGTGATTTTGGCGAAGTTGAGCAGCTTCAGGTTTCGCAGAAAGGCCCCGGTGATTTTGTCAGCGCTGCTGATAAACGCGCCGAAGAACTGATTTATGAAGAGCTGAAAAAAGGCCAGCCGACTTATGGCTTCCTGATGGAAGAAAGCGGTGAACGCGCTGGCTCTAATCCTGATTTTCGATGGATTGTCGATCCTCTGGACGGAACAACGAACTTCCTGCACGGCATTCCGCACTGGTGTATTTCGATTGCATTAGAAGCTAAAGGCGAGTTGACGCACGGTTTGATTTATGATCCGGTAAAAGATGAGATGTTCACAGCCGAAAAAAATGGCGGGGCGTTTATTCACCGTAATAAACGCCTGCGGGTTTCCGGGCGTCAGGACATGATGCGTGCTACTATCGCAACTGGAGCGCCGCGCCGCGCTGTTGTTGATCAGGAGCGTTTTTTAAGGGAATATGCCGCTGCGCTAAATGTTTCCCCCGGTTTGCGGCGTTTTGGCGCTGCGGCGCTGGATCTGGCTTATGTTGCCGCTGGACGTTATGAAGCCTTTTGGGAACGCAAACTCCAGCCCTGGGATGTGGCAGCTGGTATGTTGATCGTCAAGGAAGCCGGAGGTTTTATTGCGGAATTGGATGATCATAAAGCCAATCCCCTGGAGACCGGTAATATTCTGGCGTCTAATGAAGGCATCTTTAGTGACATCAAAAAGGTGCTGAAAAGCGCTGCGTGAGGCCGCAGAATGGTGTTTAGACTGGTTTTTTTCCTGTTTTTCATGACTTTGGCTTCACCGCTTTTCGCTTTTGCACAAGAAGGCAATGTCGAGATTAATTTTGAGACACTGGAAAACTATAGCCCACCGCCAATGTTTGAGCAGGCTGTGCCTGATGAGGTCCCTGCCCGATCAGAGCCTGTTACCAAAGTGTCAGAACCACTGGCGCGGGTGGTGGCCCCTTTACCTCAGCACAAACCCCAACATTCCGGTTTTATTCGCCAGCCGAATTCGCAAATTGATGAAGGTAAACTTGTTATACAAACCGCTCAGGATATTTTACGCGCGATTGACGGAGATACCTCAGATGTTGTGCCTCAACCAGAAGCCAACGTGGTGCAGACACATTCTAAGCCAGCTACAACACTCAAAGATTTAAGCTCAATGAGTAATGATAAGGCTTTTGAAATTGTTCTGCCATTTGAAGCTTATAAAACTGAATTGAGCGACGTACAGAAACGCATCGTCTTACAACAGGTGTTGATCCGTTTACAAAAATATGATGATGCAACTCTTGAAATTCGCTCTTACGCCAGTAGCGCAAATAATGTCGAAAGCGGAGCACGACGGACTGCTCTTGCGCGCGCGTTGGTAATTGAAGCCCTGCTGATGGATAAGGGCATTCAAGAAACACGTATTTTTCTTCGTCCTCTTGGTGCTGTGCACGGCGAACAGGAAAATGCTGCTGTTCTGAGTATCTCCCGATATTGAAACCTCTTCCCTATCACTTGTGGATAATCCCCCCTTGATCCCGCAGAAACATTGACATCATGGGCTTTAGAGTGGGAATTTTAGTTGCATTTCAAAAACAAAGGCTGCTATGACATCTGACGATCAGATGCATTATGTGAACAACACCTTTATAAAGGACCGTGACCAATGGCTGACAAGACTTCTAAAACGGATAAAAAGAAAGATAAAGGTGCGACTGCGAAGTCGTCCGATACGAAGATTTTCATTGGTGTGGGGATATTGTTTTTATTCCTCGCCATTGCCTATGGGATGTCCTTAGGTCCTATTGAAATTCCCGAAGCGCCAAAGGCCAACATTGAAGAATCTGAAATCGATGAAATTGAGCAGGCCTATAGCGAAGATGGCATGGCTATAGATGATGCCGAAGAGGTTGTCGCAGACGATATAGAAGTGGAGGTCTCCGAAAACCTTGAAACGTCTTCGCCAGCGTTTGATTTGGCGGCGGCGAAGAAAGAACGGGTTTTGGGCGATCCGTCTGCACCGATCAAAATTACCGAACATAGTTCGCTAACCTGCGGGCATTGCGGGAAATTTCACACTGAAACCTTTAAAGAGCTAAAAGCCGCCTATCTTGATACGGGCGAGGCTTATCTTGTGTTCTCAGACTTTCCGTTGAACGCGCCTGCTCTGCACGCAACGATGGCGGCGCGGTGCATTGCTGATAATCAAAAGTATTTTGAATTTATCGGGGAACTGTTTGAGACGCAGAAAGATTGGGCTGGAGAAAATAATTATCTCAGCCTCCTCGAAAGCAAGGCGGAGGCATATGGCATAGACAAAGCTACTTTTGCCGCTTGTGTGCAAAATCAAGAGCTGCAGGACAGCATTTTGAAACGCATGCAGGCTGTACAAAAACAGTGGGATATCAGTTCCACCCCGAGCTTTGTGATCGATAATCAGGTGGTGCTCAGTGGCGCACGGCCCTATGATGCTTTTGATAAAGCCATCAAAGATGCTGTGACCGAAATTCATGGAGGAGCTTCTCCCGAACCCACGAATGAGGGCGAATGATTCAATTCAAGCGACTGCGTATTAACGGCTTTAAGTCGTTTGTTGACCGGACCGAACTTGATATTGGTCCGGGCCTTAATGGCGTGGTTGGCCCGAATGGTTGTGGAAAGTCTAATCTCGTTGAAGCGTTGCGCTGGGTGATGGGAGAAAATTCTGCGCGGCGCATGCGCGGCGATGGGATGGAAGATGTGATTTTTAACGGCACATCGAAACGTTCAGCGCGCAATATCGCCGATGTTTCTCTCCTGCTGGATAATTCCTCGCGCGTGGCGCCGGCGGCCTATAACGGCGCCGATGAGATCGAAGTTGTACGCCGGATTGAGCGTGACCGCGGGTCTAACTATAAAATTAACGGCAAGAACGTACGAGCCCGTGATGTGCAGATGTTGTTTGCCGATACAGTGACCGGAGCAAATTCCCCGGCGATGGTCTCGCAAGGACGGATCACACAGATTATCAATGCAAAGCCGCTGGAACGGCGGCTGGTTTTGGAAGAATCCGCTGGAATTTCGGGACTATTTGCCCGCCGACATGAAGCTGAGCTGCGGCTTAAAGCTGCCGATACAAACCTTATCCGCATTGAAGATATTTTAGGGAGTATGGAGGGGCGGCTGGGCGCATTGAAACGTCAGGCCCGGCAGGCTACACGTTACCGCAATGTTTCAACGCAAATCCGTCAGATGGAAATTCTGATCGCCTGGATGGAGTGGCAAAGGCTGGATGAGCGGATGAGCGCCACGCGCCGGAGCTTTGAAGAGGCGGAAAGCCAGGTGGTGGCACGTTTAAGCGTGGTCAGTGCGCTGACCAAAACGCAAGGTACGCAATCGGAAGATTTGCCGGCGTTGCGTCAGGCTGAAGCAGAGATTGCGGCTGGATTGCAAACGCAAAAGCTTGCCCTGCAACGGCTGGAAGATGAAAGCGGCCGAATTGATCAATTGATTGAGGAAACCAAAGAGCAGTTGGAGCAAGCGCAAACCGACAAGGGCCACGAAGAGGCCTCACTAGAGGAAAGCAGCGGCCTGCTTGAAAAGCTGGAGGTGGAGCATAGCGCGATTGCGGCTGAGCAGAAGTCCGAGGATAGCAAGCTGGAAGAAAAAGATGCCGCGCGGGCGATGCTGGAAGCTAAAGTCCTGGAGCTGGAAGAGCGCTATAACGCCTTGATGCAGGGCACAGCCGAAGCCAAGGCACGAAAAAACGCGTTGACGCAGCGGATTGAAAGCAATACACGGCGTAAAGAGACGCTGGAGGCACGGCGTGATCAAGCGCAAAGCGATTTGAAAGGGGTGCGCAATGCGCAGCCTGCCAAGGGCCGGAATTTTGAAAAAGAGATTACGGATCAGGAAAAGGCAAAAGAAGATTACGACCAGAAAATTGAGACGCTGGAGACAGATCTGGAAACTGTGGCAGGCGATATTGACCGGGCACAAGAGGCGCTCAATACGGCAAAGAATAAGAAAGCTGAATTTGATACTGAAATCAGTGTGTTGTATAGTGTTCTTAAATTAGAAGATGAAGGTGATTTTGCGCCTGTGCTGCAAGATGTTTCGGCGGCGCAGGGTTTTGAAAAGGCATTATCGCGGGCGCTAGGCGACAGCTTGATGGCGTCACTGGATGAAAAAGCTTCAAGTACCTGGCTGCCGGTGAAAAGCACAGCCGCCCTGCCCGCCTTACCAAAAGGTGCGGATGAATTGCGCCCGCATGTGAAGGCACCGAAAGTTTTGAATATCGCGCTGTCGCAGATTGGCGTGGTGGAAACGGCCAAGGACGGCGATGCTTTGTGGGAATCGCTCAAGCCCGGTCAGGCGCTGGTCTCCAAGGACGGGACTTATTGGCGCTGGGATGGATATTGCGTAAAATCATCTGCGCCTGATCGTCATGCACAACAGCTTGAGCAGCAAAACAAGCTTGAGAGCCTGATTAAGAAGCGACCACAAATTGAAAAAGATGTGGCAGTGGCGGAGAAAGCCCTGGAATCGGCACAAGGCCAGCGCGTGAGCTTGCGTGAAAAGCTGCAAAAAACGCAAAGCGCGATGCGTGCTTGTGAGGCCGGCCTGAATGAAGTTCGTAATGAGTGGTCATCTTTGCGTGAAGAGCATGCCCGCATGCAGAGTGAAATCCTGCGGCTGGAGGATGTGATTGCGGTGACAGCGCAGGAGATCGACGAGTTGGAAAGCGCGCTGGAGAGTGATGCCAAGGAACTGACGGCGTATGAAAGTGCCGATGAAGAGAATAAAGAACAGAAGCTTGAAGCCTTACGCGAGACACTGCAAGAGGCCCGGCAAGCTCATGGCGAAGCGGTGCGCGCTTACGACATTTATGTGCAAGAGCGAAGTACACGCAACGCCCGGATGCAGGCAATTGGTGACGAGCGGCTGCATCTACAAAACCGCGCTATTCGTGCGCGGGAGCGAATTAAAGAGCTGAATGAACGGACCCAGGCTCTGTCTGGCAAGCTCGAAAGCCTTGATTCTCGTCCAGATGACTTCGAAGAGGATAGAGCCAAATTGCTGAATATGATTTCAGAGTTGGAGGATAAGCGAGGTGATGCCGCAGACAAACTGGCACGCGTAGAGAATGAAGTTGCCGAAACGGCCAAGGCATTGAAAGAAGCGGAAGGCGTTTTGGGTGAAGCACGGGAAGCACGGGCACATGCCCAGGCGCTGATGTCTTCGATGCAGGAACAGCGCGGCGCGATGAGCCTGAGCATTGAGGAAAAATTCGATATGAAACCCGAAGAACTGCCAGAGCATTCGGCGATTGATATGGATAAGAATCTGGGAGATCTGGATTCGTTGAAAGGCAAGAAAGAAAACCTGATCCGCGAGCGGGATAATATCGGCGCAGTGAATTTGCGGGCCGAGGAAGAAGCGGCGGAACTCGAGAAAGAGGCCGGTGGGCTAATCCATGAGCGTAATGATCTGGTGCAGGCAATTGAAGAGCTGCGCAGCGGCATTCAGAAAATCAACGTCGAGGCGCGAGAGCGTTTATTGGCAGCTTTCGAGCATGTAAACGCGCATTTCCAGGGGTTGTTTGTAAGGCTGTTTGGTGGTGGTCAGGCACATCTGGCGCTGGTTGAATCGGATGATCCTCTCAATTCGGGTCTTGAGATTTTTGCCCAGCCGCCGGGTAAAGCACTGCAATCCCTGTCTCTACTATCAGGTGGCGAACAAACAATGGCCTCGATTGCGCTGATCTTTGCGATGTTTTTGACCAACCCCTCGCCGATTTGCGTTTTGGACGAAATTGATGCGCCGCTGGATGATGCCAATGTTGATCGCGTGTGTGATTTGCTTGAAGAGATCGCCGAGCGCGGCGAAACGCGTTTTCTGGTGATTACCCACCACCGTCTGACGATGGCGCGAATGCACCGGCTGTACGGCGTGACAATGGCTGAGCGCGGCGTCTCGCAGCTTGTCTCCGTGGATTTGCAGCAAAGTTTTGACTTCCTTGAGGAGGCAGCTTAAAACCGCGAGCATGAATTCTGACCTGAAAGATTTAGAAAAGAAAATTCGTGAGGCTAAACACGGTAAAGACCCGGACGCAGAAGAGCTTTCGCGAATCAGAAAAGCGCAAAACAGCAAAATGGCCATGCAGGCGGGCTATGAATTTGTAGCTTCCGTTATGTTATCCGCCATTTTGGGCTATTTCATCGACCAGTGGCTAGGGACGGCGCCGCTTTTCCTTATCTCCTTGTTTTTACTGGGCACGTGCGCGGGTTTTCTGTCCATTTTCCGTGTATCCAAAAATTTAGGTATGGGCGTGGGATATTCGCAGTTGCATCGCGATGAAAAAGACGATAATAAAGCGCCAAACGCCAATAGCAACGAGAGAACAGAAGAGTAAGCGCCGTGGCCGATCCTATTCATCAGTTTGTGATTACCCCCATTATCCCTTTTGAGGTTTCAGGTTTTGATTTGTCTTTTACAAATTCAGCCCTCTGGATGGCCATTGGCGCGTTTGTATCGTCTTCGTTTTTGATGTTGGCGATGCGCAAGCAGGCGATCGTTCCAAGCCGTATGCAGGCTTTTTCAGAAATGCTGTATGAATTTGTCGCCGGCATGGTGCGCGATAATGTCGGCTCACACGGACGGCAATATTTCCCGCTGATTTTCACCGTCTTTATTATCGTGCTGATGGGCAATGTTTTGGGGCTTCTTCCCTACTCTTTTACATACACCAGCCATATTATTGTGACGGGCGTTTTGGCGCTGATGATCTTTTTGATCGTTACGGCCTTTGGATTTTTCAATCATGGCCTGAAATTTTTGACTTTGTTTACCCCGCCAGGCGTACCGTTTGTCATGCAGCTTCTCATCGTGCCGATTGAAGTGCTGTCTTTCTTAATCCGTCCTGCAACCTTGTCCTTACGTTTGTTTGCCAACATGATGGCCGGACACCTGATGCTGAAAGTATTTGCCGGTTTCAGCACGATGATGCTTGGACTTGGCGGCATTGGGCTGATTGCCGGTTTAATTCCGATGTTCTTTAACGTCGCGCTATATTCTCTTGAGCTTCTCGTGGCTGTATTGCAAGCCTACATTTTTGCGATTTTGAGCTGTATTTATTTAAAAGATACGGTTGATCTTCATCACTAAAACTGTAGGATGCGCTGCAAATGCTGCAAATAACGGGAAAGAATTTACGAATTCAACTTTAACAACCATTTAAACTAAAAAGGAAGGTTATTAACAATGGAAGTAGAAGCTGCAAAACTGATTGGTGCTGCGATTGCCCTTATCCCTTTGCTGGGTGTTGGTATTGGTCTGGGCCTGATTTTCGCCTCTTACAATGATGCGATCGCCCGCAACCCTAAGTCTGATGAAATCCTTGGCGGTAAATATCTGCTGTTCTTCGCTTTGACAGAAGCGCTGGCTATTTTCGCTCTTGGTGTGTCTTTGCTGATCCTCTTCAAGTAAGACGGAGATGGTATGAATACCACTTTTTTAAAATTTGGTGCACAAGCCTCTATGGCCCTCTTATGGGCCAGTGAGGCTTTTGCTGCCGATAGTGAAGAATTTATTGGCAAGGATTCTTCTGCGCCTGATTATATCGTGGAAGATGGGGCTGTGCATGCTGTCGATAAGCGTGGTGAAGCGGCTATACATGTAGGCGAACATGCTGGTGAGCATGTGGATGTGGCACATCATGCTTCATCAGGTTTGCCGCAAATGGACCCTACGTGGTTTCCCAGCCAGATTTTTTGGCTCGCAGTAACTTTCCTATGTCTGTATGTGATTTTATCACGGAAGATTTTGCCGGAAATCTCTGGCACTTTGGAAGCTCGTCGTATGCAAATTCAAGAAGATCTTGATAGTGCGCAAAGCTTAAAAGAAGAAGCGGAAGACGTTCATCAGGCCTATGATGAAATTCTCGATGGTGCGCGCAAGAAAGCCTCCGAACTGTTTGAAAGAGCTGAGGAAGATATAAAGACCACAACAAATAAAAAGCTCGATGAGCTTAGAGAGCGCGCAAACAAAGAAAACACAGAGACTGAAAAACAAATCGAAAAAGCCAAAACCGATGCGATGGCCGACATGTACGCAGTTGCAGCAGAAATTGCCAGTCTGGCAGCAGAGAAAATCGTCGGCATATCTACGGACATCGATCAGGCAAAGTCTCTGGTTAAGAACATTGACAAAAAAGCAGCGTAAAGGACAAAGGTAATGACATTTCTCGAAGATCCTAGTATTTGGCTTCTATGTTCTTTCATTATTTTTGCAGGGCTGATTTTTAGATTCGGTAAAAATGCCCTGCTTTCCATGCTGGATCAGCGTATTGCGAGTATCCGTGAGGAAATCAAAACAGCGGAGAATTTGCGCGTTGAGGCTCAGGAGATGTTGGCGCAGTATCAGCGCAAGCATAAAGATGCGGTCAAAGATGCTGAAAATATTATCGCCAACGCACAAAAGCAAGCCAAGCAAATTCAGAAAAAAGCGGAAGACGATCTGGATGAGGTGATTGCACGGCGTGAAAAACAGTTACAGGAACGTCTTGAGCGTATGAAGCAAAATGCGCAGGCTGAGATTCTTGAGTATGCCTCTTCTCTGGCAATTGCAGCGACCAGGGAGATTATCTCCGATAAGCTTGACAAAAAAGCCAACGAAAAGCTGGTGGCGCAAGCGATCAAAAATGTTGGTAAAAATCTCCATTAATTCTTGAGGCCTGCCTATGTCCGAAGCCCTTTTCCAGCAATCCCCACAGGAAACTGTGCACACATTGGGGATGCAGGCCAAAGAGGCCAGCCGCATTCTTGTTCAAACGAGCGAATCCAACATCAACGCAATTTTGAACGCTTTAGCTGTGAAGTTGCGGGACAATGTTCCGATTCTTTTGGAAGGTAACGCCAAGGATTTGGCTGCTGGAGAACAAAAAGGACTTTCCCCTGCCCTGCTTGATCGGCTTGCTTTGAATGAGGAGCGGATTGAAGGCATGGCCGCAGGTGTTGAGACGGTTGCGAATTTGCCGGACCCTGTAAACCGTGTTTTGTGGGAGACCGAGCGCCCAAACGGTCTTAAAATTCAGCGCGTTGTAGTGCCGATTGGTGTATTGGGGATGATTTATGAATCCAGGCCGAATGTAGCCATTGATGCGGCGGCGCTGTGTTTAAAATCTCGTAATGCGGTCATCTTGCGTGGTGGTTCGGAAAGTTTGCATAGCTCGCTGGCGTTGCACCGCCTCATTCAGGAAACACTAAAAGAACATAGATTGCCGGAAGGCGCAGTGGGCATGATTCCGGTTCCTGATCGCGCGGCGGTTGATGCCATGCTGGCGGCTGATCAATATATCGACGTCATGATACCGCGTGGAGGCAAAGGGCTTATTGAGCGCGTTCAAAACCATGCCCGCATGCCGGTATTCAGTCATCTGGACGGTATTTGCCATGTCTATATTCACAAAGACGCCGATCCGCAAATTGCTGTTGAAGTCACGCGTAATTCGAAGCTGCGCCGTACGGGCCTGTGCAATGCCGCGGAAACGTTGCTGCTTGACCAGAAACTTGATCCGGAAATTGCAAAAGCCGTGCTTTCAAAACTTCTGGATGAAGGCTGCGAAATTGTTGGCGACAAGATGGCTCAGGCCTTGGATAGTCGAATTGGCGTAGCTTCAGCGCATGATTGGGGAATGGAATATCTGGATAAGAAAATCAGTTGCGCCGTTGTGGGCGGAATCGAAGAAGCTGTAAACCATATCAATACTTACGGATCGCATCATACGGACAGTATTTTGACACAGGATGAAGAGACAGCGGCATATTTCTTTAAGAATGTCGATAGCGGCAGCGTCATGCATAATACCTCAACACAGTTCGCTGATGGCGGCGAATACGGTTTTGGCGCGGAAATCGGCATTGCGACAGGTAAAATGCATGCGCGCGGGCCTGTAGGGCTTGAGCAGCTATGCACTTACAAATATCTGGTACACGGCACTGGACAAACCCGGCCCTGACGAGCCACACTGGCCATTATGTCTGTCTTTTCAAAGCCGCATTTACTGAATTCACCGCGCTGGAAGAATATGCGCGTGGGTTTGCTGGGCGGGTCGTTTAATCCGCCACATGCAGGCCATGTGCATATTTCCCTGGCGGCGCTTAAGGGGTTGCAGCTTGATGCGGTGTGGTGGCTGGTCAGTCCGCAAAACCCGATTAAGGACGTTAAAGCTCTTCCTCTGGCTAAGCGTATTGCTTTATGTCAGAAGCTTGTTGATCATCCGAAAATTCTTGTTTCCGACATTGAAAAGGATCTGGGTACGTCGATTACCTATCACT
Organism: Rhodospirillales bacterium; assembly: GCA_023898785.1. NCBI lineage: Bacteria > Pseudomonadati > Pseudomonadota > Alphaproteobacteria > Rhodospirillales > Rhodospirillales bacterium. The sequence goes on from CP060239.1 coordinate 649,362, forward strand.
CCATTCGCAAGCTTAAACGCCGTTATCCGTGTGCACAGTTTGTCTGGATCAGCGGAATGGATAATGCGCTCTCCTTACATAAATGGCATTACTGGCGTGAATTGCTCGATGAAATTCCGATGCTACATCTGACGCGCAGCCCGGCGCGTTCCTTGGTTTCCGGGTGTCCGTACCGAATGTATGGACATCAAAAACACATGGTCATTGATCATGGCAGTGCTTATCCGCTCGATTCGGGCATATCCTACTGGATGATGCAGAAAAAAATGGTCAATATATCTTCGACTGAAATTCGTCATAATGCTTTGAAAAATAATAATAAAGCAACAAAAACGGCCGATTAAACGTGCACTGCGACAAGGATGATTGTTGCCGCGCAGGGCTAAACGGCCTATAATGATAGTATGTGGTCTAAATGTGACGGCAGTAGCAGATCAAACCGATGGGGGTTCAATGCAGCATAATCTCATTGGGCGGCGTTGTGAGTACGTTGTGGACCACAGATCTTGTGCCTGTATGTGCACAGCACCCGCTGGGCCTTTGCGTTCAGCTTTTTTTATGTTCGTAGAAACTAATATAAAGCAAGGAAGGAGGCCTCGGCCATTTTAACCCATGATCCGCATCACGGTTCCAAAGGACGCTTAACCCCTAGTGAACTGAAAAGCCTTATCGAGCAGTCGTTAGATGCAGATAAGGCCGAAGATATTGTCAGCATTAAACTGGATGAACAAACCGGATTGGCTGATTATATGATCATTGCATCAGGAACGTCGTCACGTCATGTGAGTGCGCTGACAGATAAAATTCTTAAGCGACTGGCGCTCAACGGTATTAAGAGCGTTGGTGTGGAAGGCAAGGATCGATCGGACTGGGTTGCTATTGATGCAGGGGATGTGATCATTCATCTGTTCAGGCCTGAGGTCCGCAATTTTTACAATATCGAAAAAATGTGGGGGAATTTCCAGCCCTTCGAAGTTGTCAGAGATCCGTTACACGCATAACGCTTAGTATATATTTCATGAATATTGAAATTCTCGCCTGTGGGCGTATGAAAAAAGGTGCGCATGCGGATCTGTTTCAGGATTATCTGAAGCGGATGGATTGGAATGTACACGTTCACGAGATTGAATCCCGTTATAAAGAGCAGAAAAAAATTCACAGCGATGAATGCGTTCAGATTTTGGCGCGTATTAAGCCGGATTGTTTTGTCATTGCATTGGATGAACGCGGCAAGACCATGCCATCGCGTGAGATTGCGGCAAAATTTGAGATGTTGCAAAATGAAAGCCACGCGCAAGTGCAGTGTATTTTGGGCGGTGCGGATGGTTTGAATGATACGATTCGCGCGCGTGCCGATTTTCTCCTCAGCTTTGGCCGCCAAACATGGCCGCATATGCTTGCACGCGTGATGCTTTTAGAGCAGATTTACAGGAGCCAACAAATTTTGAAAAAACATCCCTATCATCGGGATTAAATTTTGAGACCTAAGTTCTATGCGCCTGTTTCTAGTTTTATTGTTTCTGTTTATGCCTGCTGCGATGGTGCAGGCTCAAGATGCCCCAGTTCCGCCGAAGAAAGAAAACCTAGACACCAAGCTGAAAAATACAAAGGCCAACAAAAAAGCGCTGGAAGCTGATCTTAAGACGATAGAAAAAGATTTGAACGCGACTAAAAATTCTCTGGTCAAAACGGCCAAGGCGATTCAGAAAAATGAGAAAGAACTGCAAAATCTGGATTTGAAAATTGCGGATCTGGAAAAGGAAGAAAAATCTCTTTCAGAAAAATTACAAAATGATCGCGGGTCGATTTCACGGCTTATTTTGGCGCTGGAGCGAATTCGCCGCTTGCCGCCAGAAGCGCTTATTGTGCGTCCCGAAGCGCCACTCAAAACTGCGCAAAGCGCGATGTTGCTGGAAGAGATTTTACCGGCCCTGAACAAGCAGGCAACAGATCTGAAAGTAACGCTTGAGAATCTGCAAAGTGTATCAGAGGATTTGCAGGCTAAACGCGCCGCTATGGTTGAGTCTTCAAAAAAGCTGGAGGCGCAGCAGCGCGAACTGAATGCAATGGTTAAAAAGCGTACCCGGCTTTATGCCAGTACGCGCAATGATATTGCTGCGCAGCAGAAAAAGGTTGCAAAGATTTCTGCACAAGCGAAAAATCTTGCCGATCTTGTTAGCCGTTTGGATGCTGACCGCGCACGAGGACAGGAAGTAGCGCAAGCCAATAAAAAACGTATTGTCAGACAAGAGCCGCCAAAGTCTGGGCAGCCACGCCTGCCCCTGCCCGGTATAATCAAGACCGGCTATAATGAGCCAGATAATTTTGGTGCACCGAGCAAAGGGCTTGATATTGAAGGACGCGCGGGGGCTTTGGTTGTTGCGCCAATGGGCGGAATTATCCGTTTTGCCGGGTATTTTAAAAATTATGGCAATATGGTGATCCTTGAACATCAAAAAGGATGGCATAGTCTTATTGCAGGTTTGGAAAATATTGATACAGTGGTCGGACAATCTGTTGGAGCTGGCGAGCCTTTGGGTGTGCTTCACAAAAGTTCTACCAGTCAAAGACCTGTTTTGTATTATGAGCTGCGCCATAAAGGCAAAGCCGTGGACCCGGCCAAAAAATTTGGAGATTTAAGCTGATGCGCATACTGACACTGTTTCTTGTTGCTCTTACCCTTATGGTGTTTACATTTCACGGTGTTTTTGCACAGAACGTGGACGAGCCGCGCACAGCAGGCACACAGCCTGCTGTAGAAGATCACAGCGATACTTACCGTCAGCTTGATTTGTTTGGCGACGTGTTTGAGCGCGTGCGCGCGCAATATGTTGAGGAAACAGCAGACCATGAACTGATCGAAAGTGCTATTAATGGCATGCTTACGGCGCTGGACCCGCATTCATCCTATCTTAATAATGAAAAATTTGAAGATATGCAGATTAGCACACGCGGCGAGTTTGGCGGCTTGGGAATTGAAGTTACGATGGAAAACGGCGTTATCAAAGTGGTTTCACCAATTGATGATACTCCTGCGTTTCGTGCCGGAGTTCTGGCCGGAGATTACATAGTGCAAATTGATGATGAGCCTGTGATGGGTTTAACACTCTCAGAGGCTGTTGATAAAATGCGCGGCAAGGTTGGCACGGAGATTGATCTTCTCATAACTCGTGAGAGTGCAGATGCGCCAATTGAGATGACGTTGGTTCGCGATATCATCAAGATTCGCTCTGTACGTCACCGAGTTGAAGGCAACTCCGGCTATGTACGCATTACCACTTTCAACCAAAATGCAGATAGCGGTGTTAAAAAGGCTATTCAGGAAATTAAGGCTGAGCTTGGTAACAAGCTGAATGGTTATGTGCTGGATTTGCGTAATAATCCCGGTGGCTTGCTGGATCAGGCGATTGCGGTTTCTGATATATTTTTAGATAAGGGCGAGATTGTCTCGACGCGCGGGCGACATGAAGATGATACCAAGCGTGACAATGCTACACCGGGCGATCTGGCCGAAGGTTTGCCAATTATCGTTCTTATCAATGGTGGATCGGCTTCAGCATCGGAGATTGTTGCCGGCGCATTGCAAGACCATCGCCGTGCGATTTTGCTTGGAACACAATCTTTTGGTAAAGGCTCTGTACAAACAGTAATCCCGTTGCCCGGTCATGGCGCTATGCGTTTGACAACAGCTCGTTACTATACGCCATCGGGGCGCTCTATTCAGGCTAAAGGCATTGAGCCGGATATCCTTGTTGAGCCTGCTAAGATCGAATCCTATAATATTAAACGTTTGCGAGAAGAAAATCTGAAAGGTGCACTTGATAGAAAAGCCGTGAAGGATGATAGTGAGAGTACGGAAGAGAGCGAAGGTGAGGATGAAGAAGTCCAGGATTATCAACTGATGCGCGCTCTTGATCTTCTTAATGGCCTGATGCTGTATAAAGGTGAGCCGCGCGCGGTGAATGACAACGCTCCTGCCCCTGAGGCTGAACCGTCAGCAGCAGAGACGCAAAGTCAACCGTAAAGGATTTTTATGGAACTGATGCACAGCATTCAGAAGCGTTTTTCTTTTAAAAGCTTTGCGCGTGGCGTGTTTGTCCTTCTGGCTGTCTATGGCGCCTTGTTTGGTTATGCCTTTTTGCAGGCTGATGTTACGCGGGAATATCTGCAATCCAAGCTGGCAAGTCAGACTGTTTTGATTGATGGTCTGAGCGAGACAGGTTTTATTGACGCGCAAGATCATCTGGGCGCAGAGGATCTCGTTGAAGCACCTTCTTCTGCACATGGTTCAGAGCATAGCGCTATAGAGAACATCTCTCATGAAGACAACAGCAGCTTGAAGGATGTCGTCATCCAAGATGCTAAGTCGCTTGGTAAGGCACCCGTTGAAGGCTTGTTTGAAGACAGCGCGTTTGGTCGTCTCCCCATTGCAAAGAATGCGGTTGAGACGCCTTTTGCGGCTTACCGTAAACCGTTTGTGCTTAATCAGGAGCGGCCCTTTATTGCCGTAGTCGTAGAACAGTTTGGTCTTTCGAATGCTCTATCGGAAGAAATGATTGCGGCGTTGCCTGCTTCGGTTTCTTTTGTTCTTACACCTTATAGCCAGAATCCTGAGAGATGGGTTAGTGAAGCGCGTGCCGACGGGCATGAGGTTTGGCTGCATTTACCGATGGAAAACAAGAATTTTCCAATGGAAGATCCTGGTGCGAAAGGCCTGCTGACGCGGGTAAGCCTTCAATATAATCAGGATCGTATTCAATGGTTAATGGGGCGGATAACCGGCTATGTCGGCGTGGCAGCGTATACTGACGATACTTTGGATAACGCCGGACAAATGTTTAAAAATATGGCGAATGATCTTTTTAGGCGCGGGCTTGGCTTCCTTGAGTTGAACAGCGAAGAAAAAAGTTTTTTTGAGCCCATAGCCGAGGAAATGCACACTCCACATACGGCCGTACAAAGCTATATTGATGTTGTCGATCCGCAACGCCCGGCGATTAAAAAGGCGTTGAAGCAGATTGATGCGCAGGGCGGGACGCTGGTGGTTGTGCGCCCGTCTCCGCGTAATATTCCGGCGCTCAAACGTTGGCTGGAGTCTTTGCAAAAACGTGGTATCCAGATCGTACCGGTTTCCGCTGTGGCGGCGGCAAATAATTATTAGGGATTTTAAAATGGATAAAAGCGCCCTGCCCTATAGACCCTGTGTCGGGATCGCTTTATTTAATGCTCAGGGGCATGTTTTCGTCGGTGAACGAATTGATACGCCCGGTGCCTGGCAGATGCCGCAGGGTGGCATTGACGAGGGTGAGGATTTGGAAGTGGCGGCGCGGCGAGAGCTGTGCGAAGAAATTGGTACGGATAGCGCGGAGCTGTTGAAAATCAGCGAGCAAACTACGCGCTATGATTTACCTGCTCATTTGCTGGGCAGGCTCTGGGACGGTCGCTATCGAGGGCAGGAACAGCACTGGGTGGCGATGCGGTTTACCGGCGAGGACAGCGACATTCGGCTGGATGCTGATCAGCGCCCGGAATTTAAAGCCTGGCAGTGGGTGGCTCTAAGCGATACGCTCAAACTCATCGTGCCGTTTAAGCAAGATACTTATCAGAGAGTTATTGCGATGTTTTCTGAGCTGTCATTGCGAGCGTAGCGAAGCAATCTATGGATTGTAGCGTCGGCCTTACGGCCTTCTCGCAATGACTTTTCTGCTCTCGCCTTTATGGGTTTAACGGACTCCAGGCCGGGTCGGAGCCGTCTTGCGGGGTGCGCAGCCAACGCTCGTTATATCCTGTTATGTCCACCGTATAGATTTTGGCCTGGCGCTGCGTTCCGCCTGGGCCAACGGGGCGTTCTTTAAAATATGTCAGGACACGGCCATTGGGCGACCAGCTTGGACCTTCGACATGATAGGCATTGGTGATCAGACGTTCACCTTTGCCATCTGGGCGGATGACGCCTATATAGAATTTGCCCTTATACATGCGCGTGAAGGCAATGAGATCGCCACGCGGCGACCAGACCGGGTTGGCATAGCGCCCCTGTCCGAAGGTGATGCGCTGCACATTCGTCCCGTCGGCATTCATCGTATAGAGCTGTTGGGTGCCACCACGGTCGGATTCAAAGGCAATCTGCCTGCCATCCGGAGAATAGCTTGGCGCGGTGTCGATCGATGAATTGGTAGTGATACGCTGCGGTTGGCGGGTGCGCAAGCTCATTTCATAGATATCGGTGTTGCCGTTCGTAGCCATCGACATAATCACTTTGTTGCCATCAGGCGAAAAGCGCGGGGCAAAGGTCATGTTGGGGAAATTGCCTAGCTCTTCATGGCGGCCGGTATTGATGTCGTAGAGGTAAACACGCGGGCCCCGGCGACCATAGGACATATAGGTGATCTGCTGGCGCGATGGTGAAAAGCGCGGTGTAAGCACCAGGTCGCGGCCATCGGTAAGATATTTATGGTTGGCGCCGTCCTGATCCATAATGGCGAGGCGTTTGACGCGGGCCTGCGGCGGGCCACTTTCGGCAACATAGACGATGCGGGTGTCAAAATAGCCCTCCTCACCAGTCAGGCGTTTATATATCTCATCAGAAATAATATGGGCAATGCGGCGCCAGTTTTCCGGCGTGGTCATATAGGCCATGCCGATCAATTGTTTTTCACTGAATACATCCCAGAGGCGAAATTCAACGCGCGTGCGTCCGTCCGCAGTGGTGGTAACGCTGCCGGAAACAAGGGCCTGTGTGCCGATGGCGCGCCATTCGCCAAAGCGCGGGCCAGCGATTTGCATAGAATTCACATCCTGCACGAAAGCGCGAGGATTAAGGGGTTTGAACAGGCCGGAGCTTTCCAAATTGGCCGAGATGACGCCGGGGATTTGCGTGGCAAAATCGTGGTGTTGCTGGCTGGCCGCGTGAAAGCTGGAAACGGCGATAGGCATCGGTTCGACAACGCCGCGTTTAAGGTCTAGCACCAGTTCGGCGTGTGCGGCTTGTGGCATGACCAGCAATAAAAGAAGAGCGAAGAGAATCTTTTTCATGGGATACATCCTTTCGAATTCACACGTTATAGCATATCGCTGGGGTCGAAATTAATAGTAATCGTCTTCCATTGCTCATATTTTTCGGGCGGCAATTGGAACGGTGAACAGCGCGGGTTGCGCACGGCGCGTACAGCCGAATCCGCTGCTGCGCGGAAGGCCGGATCAGGATTTAAGCCGCCATTGATTACACGTACGTCGCGCACTGTCATATCGCGATTCATGCTCAAACGCAGTGTAACCACTAGATTTTCCGCATATTTTGCGCCTGATGGCACATTCCAGCACGGCTCAATCTGGCGGCGCAGCGCATCAAGCTCGCTCATACTGATCTGGTTTGCTATCGGCGCGGTTTGACCATCTTCCAGATCAGGGTTTTTTGAATTCTGTTTATTTTGGTCCTCTTCTTCTGTGGGTGTGAGGTCCTTGAGCAGTGAGTTAAAAAGGTCGTCCTGCTTTGGCTCTTCTTTTTTCGGTTTAGGCTTTGGCTTTTCCTTCGGCTTTGGCTTTGGTTTTTCCGGCTGTTTTTTCGATTCTTCCGGTTTGGGTAAAGGCACGGGATCCGGCTTTTTCGGCTCTGGCTGGGCTTCCGGTTTCTTCAGCTCTTCTTCCGGCGGTTTTGGCGGTTCGATTTTTTTCGGCTCTTCAGGCGTCGGAATCGGTTTAGGCTTTGGCGACGGTTTTTGATCCGTCTGGGAAAGTTCGGAAATATCGACCAGTTCGACGCTGACCGGCGCTACAATCAGCGGCTCCGTTTTTACAAACGGAATACCGACAAGTGCAATAGTAATCACCAACCCGTGAAAAATCGAGGATTTGATCAGGGCGCCTTTCATAGAGCCTTGATGGGCGCTTTGCAGGTTATCTGGACGCGCGGCATTCATGAAAATTACCTGTTGGTATTCTCGGAAATGAGAGCGACTTTTGAAAAACCTGCGGCGTTGATAGAACCAATGATTTTCATCACCCGACCATATTCCAGTCCCTGATCGGCACGGATATAAATGCGCCGATCGGCCTGTCCTTCGGTCATTGCTTCAAGCTGAAATTTCAGCTTTTTTTCATCCATTTCGCTGTCGCCGATATAGAGCTTTCCGTCCTTGGCCAGTGTAATTTCGATAGGCTTGTTATCCTCGTCCGGGATTGATTTTGCTTCGGATTGCGGCAAGTCAACGGCGACGCCGGAGGTCAGCAACGGGGCAGCAACCATGAAAACGATGAGCAGCACGAGCATGACATCTACAAAGGGCGTAACGTTGATTTCAGCCATCGGGCGATAGGTGCCGCCGGTTCTACGGCCACGGCTGCTAGTTTTGGTGGTTAACGACGCGCCCATTATTCAGCCGCCCTTCTGCCGGAGGCTTCGCCATCTTGCGAATCGAGGTGCCGGGAAAGAATCGCCATAAATTCATCGGTAAAGGCTTCGAGGCGATCGGCGTAACTGTTAATACCGCTTGAAAATACGTTATAGGCGACGACAGCCGGGATGGCGGCGACCAGTCCCAGAGCTGTGGCAAACAGGGCTTCGGCGATGCCCGGCGCAACGACTGCAAGCGAGGTGTTGTTGGTTGCAGCGATAGAAGAAAAGGAATTCATAATCCCCCAGACCGTGCCGAACAGGCCGATAAAAGGCGCGGTCGAACCAACCGAAGCCAGAAAAGTCATACCGCGTTCAAGTGCGTTAATCTCACGACCTATAGCGACATTCATCGCGCGTTCAACGCGCTGACGCAGTGAGGTATGCAGACTTTCCTTAGCAGGGATGCCGCCGGCAACGCCGGCTTGCCATTCCTCCATACCGGCGGAAAAAGTCGCAAGAATAGGGTCAGGCTTGGAATTTTTAACGCGCTGATAGATTTTATCGAGAGGTTCGCCCGACCAGAAAGAATCTTCGAAAATATTGGCTTTGCGGTTGACGCGCTTAAGATTGGAGCGTTTGGAAAAAATGATGGTCCAGCTCCAGAGCGATGCCATCATGAGGATCATCATTACGGCTTTGACGATGAGATCGGCTTCCATAAACAGGCCGAACATGCTGAGATCGTGGCTATAGCTGCCGAGATTTTCGACAGTTTCAACGGCGGCGGCGGGAACGGCTTCGGGCATGGTCTTTTTTCCTCTTAGATCAGCTTTTCAAATTCAGCACGTAGGATTTCAGGTATACGCACTGGTTTTAGCTTATTTGCATCGACGCAGACAAGCACGACATGCAGATCCGTGATGATCTCCCCGTTTTTTTTGATCTGATGGTGCATGGTAAAGCTCGAATTCTTTATGCTGGTAATGCTTGTGTGAACGGTGAGCAGGTCATCTAAAAAAGCCGGTTTGTGATATTCAATGTCGATATGTTTTACTACGAATGTGACACCGCAATCCTTCGCAAGGTTACTGGATTGGTGGCCAATATGGCGCAAGAATTCAGCGCGGGCGCGTTCACCATAGGCGATGTAGTTGGCGTGATAGACAACCCCACCCGCATCGGTGTCTTCATAGTAAATGCGGATGTCGGTTGTGTGCTGCATTACTGTTTTTTGTTTGAGTGTTCGTTCTTAATAGATTCTTCTGATGTTTTTAAATACTCTTCAGGTATCAGGTCAGGCCTTGTCTCTTGCGCCTTTTGCAAATATAAAATCGCGTTATCCTTATCCTGTTTTTCAAAGTAATAACTAGATAATTTAAGATGTGCCTTAAAAAAACCTTCATCCGCAGCCTGTTTAAGAAGTTCTAAGCCCTTTTCTTCATTTTTTTCTGTTCCTTTTCCCTCAAGGTAAAGCCAGCCTAAATTCATACGTGAAAAATTCTTTGAATACTTTGCCCACTGCGCTTCCCATTCCTCTATTTCTGCGTAAACCTCCGCTTCTTCCAAATTTGCTCTGGTCCATAAAAAGTATTGTTCTTCATTTTCGGTCCAGTGGAAAAAGAGAGAACCAGATAGTGAGATAAAATAATTTATCCGATTATATTCCCTTCCATAGAAATAAGAACCAAACATCAAAACGATAACGGTAATAAAAAGGGCTATATAATTTCTGACCGGCTTCGGCCTGATGAGATAAATAGTTAGCAGCAAATTAATTAAAAGACACAGGCACAGCATAGAGGTGGGAATGGGTTTTTCAAAAAAGTTCGGGAAATCCGTATAGTAAGTTAGTGTTAAGAAGGCGGCAATTAAGATAGCGCCCATTAACAAAGCGCCATAACCGCTATTCTCAAGACGAGTATTGAGATCGTTTAATTTGGAACGAAATTCAGACAATTTACTGTTCATCCAAACTCTCCATAGATAGTTGAGATCTAACTTTATTTTTTAACCCTAAGTAATTGTATCCTTTTGAAGAAATCATTCTTCCACGTGGAGTTCTTTGCAGCAGGCCTCGCTGAAGAAGGTAGGGTTCAATGACGTCTTCGATCATGTCGCGCTGTTCGGACAAAGCGGCGGCGAGCGTATCGACCCCGACGGGGCCGCCGCCGTAATTCACGGCGATGCAATTGAGATAGCGCCGGTCCATGGAATCAAGACCGCTGGCATCGACATCGAGGCGACCAAGCGCATGATCGACGTGGGCTTTATTGATTTTGGCGGCGTTTTGGCCATGAGCAAAATCGCGGACGCGGCGTGTGAGGCGCCCGGCAATACGGGGGGTGCCGCGGGAGCGCTTAGCGATTTCAAGCGCACCGTCTTCGGCCAGGGGCATATTCAGCAGGCGCGCCGTGCGGGCGACGATGAGGGAGAGTTCTTCGGGAGAATAGAATTCAAGGCGCAGCGGGATGCCAAAACGATCGCGCAAGGGGTTGGTGAGCAGGCCGGAGCGTGTGGTGGCGCCAACAAGCGTAAAGGGCACGAGATCGATCTGAACGCTGCGCGCAGCGGGGCCTTCGCCGATGATGAGGTCGAGCTTGCCGTCTTCCATCGCCGGGTAGAGAATTTCCTCGACCGCCGGGTTGAGGCGGTGGATTTCATCGATGAACAGGACGTCGTTAGGCTCAAGGTTGGTGAGAATGGCGGCGAGATCGCCGGATTTTGCGATGACGGGGCCGGAGGTGGCGCGGAAACCGACGCCGAGTTCTTTGGAAACGATCTGCGCGAGTGTGGTTTTGCCCAGCCCCGGCGGGCCGAACAGCAGGACATGGTCCATTGCATCGCCGCGGGCTTTGGAGGCTTCGACGAAAATGCGCAAGTTTTCGCGCAGGGCCGGCTGGCCGATGAATTCGTCGAGGGATAGTGGGCGCAAAGCCCCCTCCTCGCCTTTTTCGAATTCGTGAGCGTCTTTTTCTAAATTCTGGTTTTTCTGCGCTTGCTCCATTAAATCATCCTAAATGTCATTTCGAGCGAATGCGAGAAATCTCATATGTTTGAAGGAGATTCCTCCTTGCTGCGCTCGTTCGGAATGACAATGAAATCTGTTCATGCGCTAAGCTCCTTAAGGGCGAGGCGGATGAGGTCTTGCAGGTTATCGTTGGCTTTATCTTTGGCGCGGATGACGGCGGAGTAAGCATCGGCGCGGGCGTAGCCGAGATTGATGAGGGCGGAGACGGCGTCGTTGTCGACTCCTTCGGGTGTTTTCTCTGAATTATCTACAAACCCTTCCACCGATTTTGGAGATAAGTCTAGATTTACGGCTTTATCTTTAAGTTCGGTCAGGATGCGTGTGGCGAGCTTGGGGCCGACACCATCGGCTTGGGTAAGCATGGCTTTGTCCTGCGCGGCGATGGCGAGGGATATTTTTTCCGGTGTCAAAGCCGAGAGAATGGCCAGGCCCGCTTTGGCGCCGACGCCTTGGACGGAGGTCAGGAGTTTGAACCAGCTTTGCTCCGCTGAGTCGACGAAACCATAAAGCGTGATGGCGTCCTCGCGCACGGCGGTTTCGATCAGCAGACTGGCGGGGTCGCCTTTCTGGCCGATCTTCTCTAACGTTCGGGCGCTGGCATGGACCAGATAGCCCACGCCCCCGACATCCAAAATCAGATGGCCGGAGGAAAAAGAATCAATAATGCCGCTTAATTTACCAATCATAGAGGATACTCATCACTTTGTTTTTGTTCAAAAAAGTTGAAATCCTTCGCTTTGTTTTTAATTTTTACGCGCGGAGGGCCTTATGAACCCCTCCATAATGAGCGTGAGTGATGGCGACGGCAAGCGCGTCGGCTTCGTCCTCGCTGACTTGCCCACAGGCCGGGAGCAAGGTTTTGACCATCATGCCCATTTGCTCTTTGGCGGCGTGGCCCGTGCCGACAATCGATTTTTTGACCTTATTGGCGGAATATTCAGCCGTTTCAATGCCGTAAAGCGCGGGCACGGCCAGAAGAACACCGCGCGCCTGGCCGAGTTTGAGGGCGCTGGCCGGGTTTTTATTGACGAAGGTTTCCTCGATGGCGGCAGCGCATGGGTTCCACGCCTCTATAATTTTACATAGTTCACAATGTAGAGAGGCAAGCCTGCCCGGCAGGGATTGGGCCGCATCGGTTTTAATGAGGCCAGAGGCTTTGAATTGCAGCGCTGAACCGAGGCTTTCTATAAGCCCCCAACCAGTTTTTTGTAATCCGGGATCGATGCCGAGAATGATCATGTGTAAATCATACCACAAAATTGGAACGAAACAAGAACAAATTATTCCTCATCATTCAAAATAGATTTAAGAGCTTCTTTTTCTTCTTTTGCAGATTGCTCCCGAAATGCTTTTCTTTCTTCAGTGGACATTTTATCTAAAGGTTTAAGGTTGCTTTTTTGTTTTTTTATAATTCGGAAGCCATCATAAACGGGGATACCGCCAAAAAAAGACAGGAAGCCCGATATTAATAACCAGCCGAAAGCACCTAAGCCCTCTGCTGTAAAAATCGCAACTATACCAAAGCTGTAAAATAGTAGAAATCCTAAAATTCCGAGGCTTATCATAGGGATAATCAGAGGGGCATTTTTTACTTTCATATAGTGTAAATTTAATCCTAAAAATCCGGTAAAGATCGCTACCGCACACACAAACATAAAAAGGCTTATCTCTGAGAATTCTCGAGCTTTCATTGCAACAGGAAATGTAAGCAGCATCCATCCCATGCAGACGAGTGCGTAAAGGATATAGATACGATAAATGATAAAATTAAGCCTGAAGATTTCCTTCAATATTGCCATTACCCTTCCGCCATGATTTTTTCCATCACCGCGTCGGGGGCTTCGAAGTTGGTCGTGACGTGCTGGACGTCGTCGCTGTCTTCGAGGGCATCGACAAGCCGGAGAATGGCGTGCGCGCCGTCTTCGTCCACTTCGCTGGTGACGTTGGGTTTCCAGATGAGCCCCTGGCGTTCGGGTTCGCCGTATTTGGCTTCGAGCGTATCGCGCACGGCAGCAAAATCATCGGCTTCGCATAATATCCGGTGTTCTTCGTCGTCGCTTTCAACATCCGAGGCCCCGGCTTCCAGCGCGGCTTCGAACATATCATCAGCGCCGGCTTTATCCGCAGGATAGGCGATTTCGCCACAGCGGTCGAACATGAAATTCACCGAACCGGTTTCGCCGAGATTGCCATTGCCTTTGGCAAAGATCGAGCGTACTTCGGCGGCTGTACGGTTGCGGTTATCGCTTAAACATTCAACGATCACGGCGATGCCGCCAGGTCCATAACCTTCATAGCGGATTTCCTCATACTCCTCGCCCTCGCCGCCACCGATGCCTTTTTGAATGTTTTTTTCGATGCCGTCTTTGGGCATAGATTGGCCGCGGGCCGTGGCGATGGCCAGACGCAGGCGCGGATTCATATCCGGATCACCGCCGCCGAGCTTGGCTGCAACATAGATTTCACGCCCCAGTTTAGAGAAGAGCTTGGCACGCACAGCATCGGCGCGGCCTTTTCTGTGCTTAATATTTGCCCATTTTGAATGTCCAGCCATTGATTTACCTACTTTTTTCCGGTTTATTAGATGAGGTAAGTATAAAAGGGTTCTTCAGCCTTTCAAGAGGTTTTTCCTTTGATATTTGCATATTTTTGAATAAAAAGTTCCAGAATTTACAATTACTTGTGCTAAAATGCTAAGAGGGATAAAAGCGAGTGGACCAGATAGATGGCCTATGATTTTTCGGATGTTTCCGTGCTGATTGTTGAAGACAACCTGCCGATGGTTGAGCTTATCAAATCCTTGTTAACAACTTTCGGAATCAAAAAAATATCGAGCGCACGTGATGGCGAGGAAGGTTTTGTCCTTTATCGTAAAGAGACATTCGATCTGGTTATTACGGACTGGATGATGAAGCCGGTTGACGGCATATCTTTGACGCGACGGCTACGCAATGATCCACTCAGCCCCAATCAGTACGTCCCTGTGATTTTGATGACGGGGTTTAGTGAAAAGCGGCGGGTGATGCAGGCTCGTGACGTGGGTGTTACGGAATTTTTGGTGAAGCCCTTTAATGCCAGGGATTTATATCGCAGAATTGCGCAGATCATTGAAAAGCCGCGTCAGTTTGTGCGTTCGGAAGATTTTTTTGGTCCTGATCGTCGCCGCAAAAATGACAGAGGGTATAGCGGGCGGGAGCGGCGCGCCGAGCCTGTTATGATAAATGTACGAAGTAAAATGGGCGAAGCATGACGCATTACAATCAACCCCGACGGCGAAAAGCGGAATTCATTAAGCCGACTAATACTTTGAAACAAAAAGTCGGCCATGGCGGATTGAGCGATGAGATTCTTGATAAAGCTCAAAAGCTTCTGGAGGAAAATACACATGATTTTGAGCCTTTAGCGATGATGTATTTGGCAACGCTGATGCAAGGCGTTGAAATGGCCAAGGGATATTCTCCATCAACGGATAAAGAGCAGATTATCGCTAACATGCTCTATCCTACGATGCAGCTTAAGGCCAATGGCGGAATGTTCCATTACAACCTTGTTACGATGATTGCCGATAAGCTTATTCAATTCCTTGAGGTTATTGATCAGCCTGATATTGAAGTGCTGGAAATCGTGCTCGCCTTTCACACAACGATTATTGCCATTCTTCAGGGAAAGATTTCCGGCGATGGCGGTAAGCAGGGACAGGATTTGCTCAATGCCCTGAGCGATGCGTGCATGCGCTATTTTGACAAACACCCGGATGATAAGCTTTAGGCCGTCGGCATAATGCCGGGGAGGATGCCGCCCAAACGGATAGGGTCGATTGAGACAGCCTTGCCGGTCTTGTCATTGGAAACGATTAAGCAGCCGCAAAGCGTGGCTTCGCCGCTGGCGGGAAGAAAACGCTCACCGGGCATCTTCTTGATAAAACGCTGCATCGCCATTTCTTTTTTAACGCCGATGACCGAGTTATAATCGCCCGTCATGCCAGCATCGCTTTGGTAAGCCGTACCATTTTCCAAGATATGTGCGTCGGCGGTGGGGATATGAGTGTGGGTGCCAACGACGGCGGTAACTTTGCCGTCGATATAGTGGGCGAAGGAAAGTTTTTCCGATGTCGCCTCACCATGAAAATCAACTAAAATTGCATCGGTTGTGCGTCCGAGTTTTTCCTCAGACAGCAGCGTATTGATGGCTTGGAACGGATCGTCGATAGCGTCCATGAACAGCCGTGCCATAGCGTTGACGATGGTGATGGTGCGTCCGTCATTCAGACGATGTTTATAAACACCGCTGCCGGGTGTGCCGGGCGGAAAATTGAGCGGGCGCAGGAGTTTTTCATCCTTGGCTATATGAGAGATTATTTCGCGCTGGTCCCAGATATGGTTGCCGGTGGTGATGCAATCGACTCCCCAATCGTAGAATTGTTTGCAGGCTTTGATATTGATCCCGCGGCCATTGGTGGCATTTTCACCGTTGACGATGATGATGTCTGGTTTCAGTTCTTCGCGCAGATGTGGCAAATGCTTTTCAAGAGCTTCACGGCCAGAGCGACCCATAATATCGCCGATAAAAATTATTCTCATTATTTCTCCTTAATTGTCACCGGCGAACACGAAGCAAAATATTATTTTTGGATTGCTTCGTCGTTGCACTCCTCGCAATGACAGGTCAGTTATATTTCGCTATGCCTTTGGGCGTTAAGATCCAGTCCATTGGCTGGTCATGATCTTCGGCAGGCAGGTTAAACAAAACGGCTTGGGCTGCATAGGCTATTCCCACGGCTGCGACATCTTTTTTCCCGCGGTAGTGTTCAAGTGTTGCATCATAATAACCACCGCCCTGCCCTAGCCTGTAACCCTTGCGATCAAAAGCCAGCATAGGGACAAGGAAGATATCAGGCTGGAGTTCCGGTCCCTCCTCCGGCTCCAATATTCCAAACGCGCCTTTAACCAGTTTTGTTTTATGGGTCCACTGTATGAAGCGCAATATTTTGGTATCTGCTTCAACCTTTGGCAGTGCGCAGGTCAGGCCTTCATTGAGAGCACGCTCCAAAATTCCGGTTGGGTCAAATTCGCGTCCTTTGGGCCAATAGGCTGCGATTATCTGCCCCGCATGCGGTTGAAGCGCATCAAAGAATAGCGGTGTGGCCGCGTCAGGATCTTCGGCGCGAATATCGGTAAGTGTACGGTGCTTGCGGGCCTGGTCTCTGAGGATGGTTTTTTGGTCGGTCATGGTGTTATTTTTTCGTCGGCATCATTGCGAGCGTAGCGAAGCAATCTATAAGATAAAAGTAAAAAATGGATTGCTGCGTCGGCTTCGCCTCCTCGCAATGACGAGTTGCGGGTGGGCGCCGCAAAGGCCGTGTACAAAGCAATATCCGCATGGGACCCTGGTAACCAGGTGGGCGCCGTAATAATCAAATCCCCAATGCAAAGAGAGTGGATAAGGTCAGGGACAGCTCCCTATGCGAAAAGCATCGGCCTCCGGGATAAATAGATGTATCACGCACCCCGCAGCAAACCCATGGGCACTATGGGGTATTTAGGGATGACGTTTCAAGAGAATTCGTTCGTGTATTTTTTCTAAAAAAACGAATTAACAGACTTTTCATAAGTTGAATTCCTTTTCCACATTATGGGTTCTGAGGCTCCACGTGGCTCTCCATTTGCGTAAGAATTTGAGAAATAGAAGAATCTCCTCTTCCTTGCCTTTCTTCAATCCATTGCCTTCCCCTAAACTCATGAAGAACAAGAGAGTCTCCGTTTATTTTTAACGCGGGGCTTCCTCCCATCGGCGCTTTCTGGTTATCAATCAGCGTTACTTCTCCTTTTATGTATTGAGGAGCGTTTGTTACCAGGTTTATTCGGTCTTGCTCTGTTTTTCTCAGTGTCTCAGCAATTCGCTGAAAAATTGTAATATTATTACTATTTTCTTCGCTCAAACCATCTCTGCGCATTGCTTAATTCCCTTAAAGTATCGTTTTATGACTTGATTGTTAATTTTTGCACGGTATTGCGCTCATATGAAAACTGTCAATGATTAAATTGCGCACAATCAAGGATGAAGGTAGATTTTTGCGGCGGGCTTTACCCTCCTCACAATGACAAAAAGTAGAAAAGCTAAGCATTCTGGATGCGGCTAGCGATGCGGTCGATGCGGCTGGCCAGATCTTCAATTGCCCCGGCAACGGCAGCTTCTTCGTTTTGATTGGCCTGCGCGCTTTGCAGATTTTCGCTCATTGAACCAACATCGTTGCGAAGATCAAAAACTTCATCGGCCAGCAAAAGCGTTGTCAGAACCATGAGGTGTGCTTCGCTGCTTGCCGCTCCAGCCTTGGAAATATCTTTCATGCGCGAATCGACGTAATGGCTGAGATCGAGAACGCGTTGCTCCTGTCCGTCTTCGCAGGAAATGCCGAAAGACCGACCATTGATTGTAATATTTACTTCAGCCATTAGCCGTGACTTTCTTTAAGGACAGTTTCGGCCTGCTCGATAATATTATCCAGCTTTTTGACAACGGTCTGAGTATCAACGCCGTTGCCATTTGCAGCGACGGGTCGTGACGCACTAAACATATCGCGTTGTTGCCCGGACAGTGAGGCTTCAATATGACTAACTGAGCCTTCCAAACCACCAATAGATTGTTCCAGCTTTACCAGAGCTTCGAGTATCTGAGACACGGCGCACCTTTCTTGTTCTATATGTGAATGGGCATACGCTAACAGGGCGGCTGAATCTCCGTCAAGATGGTGAAAAGTTTTTTCCCACTTAAACCACAGGAATTTATGTGCTGTGTGCTTGACGGGAGGCCTCCTTGGCGGCATGTTAGGCGCACAAAATTATACTTATAAGTATGGATCACTGATTGATGACCTCAAAAACCGCCGCCGCTCCTGATGCGCAAATTCAGGACCTCACCGAACCTCAGCTTAAATCTATGGCCAATGCCATTCGCGCCCTGTCGATGGATGCGGTGCAAAAAGCCAATTCCGGGCACCCGGGCGCGCCGATGGGATTGGCCGATGTGGCGACAGTTCTTTATTCGAAGTTCCTGAAATTTGATCCTAAAAATCCGGAATGGCCTGATCGTGACCGGTTTGTGCTTTCAGGCGGGCATGCGTCGATGTTGCTGTATTCTCTTAATTACCTGACCGGGTATGAGAAGATGACGCTAGAGCAGATCAAAAATTTCCGTCAGATGGGGGCGATTACGGCCGGGCATCCGGAAGTTGAACAGGATGCAGGGATCGAGACAACCACCGGGCCGCTGGGGCAAGGCATTGCTACAGCCGTGGGGATGGCGCTGGCTGAACGGATTTTGAATGGCCGTTACGGTGATGATCTTGTTGATCACTATACATATGTGATGTGCGGTGATGGCGATTTGATGGAAGGGATCAGCCATGAAGCCTGTTCGCTGGCCGGGCATCAAAAGCTTGAGAAGCTGATTGTACTGTATGATGACAATAATATCTGCATAGATGGGACGGTTGATCTGACGTTTATTGATGATACGCCGAAGCGTTTTGAGGCTTATGGCTGGGATGTGCAGACGGTTGACGGTCATGATTTCGTCGAGATTGAAGCGGCAATTGCCAAGGCGAAAACCACCGATACGCCGAGTCTGATTTGCTGCAAAACGCATATTGGGTTTGGCGCGCCGACCAAGCAGGACAGCAACAAAGCGCATGGCGCGCCTTTGGGCGAGGATGAGATTAAGGGCGCGCGGGAAAAACTGGATTGGCCGCATGCACCGTTCGAAGTGCCGGATAAGATTTTGGCCAACTGGCGGGCCATCGGGGCAAAAGGCAAGGCGCTTTCCCATGACTGGAAGAATCGGTTAAACAGCCATGAGCAGAAAGATGCCTTTATGGGGGCGATGACTTTGGATCTGGCCCCTGCTCTCGCGCCGCTGATTGCGAAGTTGAAAAGTGATTTTGCGACTGAGAAGCCGAAAAAGGCGACGCGCCAGCTTTCCGGCATGGTGCTGGAAGCTTTGGTGCCTGCCATTGACTCGCTGGTTGGCGGGTCGGCGGATTTGACTGGGTCAAATAACACCAAGGTGGCGGCATCCAAGGTCATCAATAAAGAGGATTATTCCGGCAATTATATCAATTACGGGGTGAGGGAATTTGGCATGGCCGCGTGCATGAACGGGCTGACCCTGCATGGCGGGTTTGTTCCGTATGCCGGAACATTCCTGCAATTTGCTGATTATTCGCGGGCCGCCATTCGTTTGGGCGCATTGATGAAACAGCGGGTTATTCATGTAATGACCCATGATTCAATCGGGCTGGGGGAAGACGGGCCGACGCATCAGCCGGTTGAGCATGTTGCGGCGCTGCGGGCCATTCCCAATGTGTATGTGTTCCGCCCTTGTGACGGGATTGAAACGGCGGAAAGCTGGGAGTTGGCTATAAATAAAAAAGATGCCCCTTCTGTGCTGGCGTTGACGCGTCAAAGCTTGCCGACTTTGTGTGAATACCGCGATGAGAATATGGTGGCCCGCGGGGCTTATATTCTGCGCGATTGCGATGGCGAGCCGGAGGTGACTATTTTTGCTTCGGGTTCGGAAGTGATGCTGGCGGTTGAAGCCGCAGAGAAAATCAGCGCTGGCGTACGGGTTGTGTCCGTGCCGTGTATGGATTTGTTTTATGAGAATGCGCAGAAAGACAGCGCAGACTTTGTAAAGCTGGTGTGTAACAAGAGTATCAAGATCGGCGTTGAAGCGGGCATTCGCCAAGGGTGGGACCGGATTATCGGTGCGCATTCATATTTCATCGGGATGGACAGTTTTGGAGCCTCGGCCCCGGCGGATGAATTGTATGAACATTTCGGCATTACAACGGAAGCGATTGTTGAAGCGGCTAATACTAAATTGGCTCAAAAGTAAGGAGAATAAAGCTCATGACATTACGGATTGGGATTAACGGGTTTGGGCGTATTGGACGTTTGGTCGCGCGGGCCGTGTTTGAGGGCTATGCTGGCGATGACGTCGAGATTGTGGCAATCAATGATCCGGGTGGAAACTTTTTTCCACTTTTGAAATATGATTCCATTCACGGACGCGCGCCATTTACCGTTGAGCGCGATCTTGAGCATGATCACATTATGATTGACGGCAAGGTTATTCACCGGTTCCGCAGCCGTGACCCGAAGGAACTGAAATGGGGCGATGAAGGCGTTGATATTTTACTGGAGTGTACGGGGCGTTTTAAGGATCGCGAGGGCGCTCAGTTGCATATGGATCGGGGTGCGAAGAAGGTTCTGATTTCTGCGCCGGGTGAAGATGAAGATATTACGGTTGTTTACGGGGTTAATCACGATCTTGTACAAAAAGAGCACAAGATTGTTTCAAATGCGTCATGCACGACAAACTGTCTGGCCCCGGTGGCTTATGCGCTGCATAAGGAAATCGGAATTGAAAAAGGTTTTATGACGACGATTCATGCCTATACGGGCGACCAGAATCTGGTTGACGGTTCTCACAAAGACCCTTTGCGTGCGCGGGCGGCGGCGATGAGCATTATCCCCTCCTCGACCGGCGCGGCCAAGGCTGTGGGCAAGGTGTTGCCGGAGCTGGACGGTAAATTGGACGGCGTTGCGCTGCGCGTGCCGACGGCGAATGTGTCGCTGGTTGATCTGACGTTCCTGCCGTCAAAAGCAACGAGCGTTGAGGCGGTGAACGCGGCTGTGACGAAATATGCGCACGGTGAAATGAAAGGCGTGCTGGATGTTTATGACGATCCGTGTGTGTCGATCGACTTTAATCATGATCCGCATTCTTCAATCTTCAGTCTGGCCGGGACAAAAATTGTTGATGGCGATTTCGTCCGGGTGATGAGCTGGTATGACAATGAGTGGGGTTTTTCCTGCCGGATGATCGACACCGCGTTGAAGATGCATAAAGTCGGGTATTAAAATTTGTCTTTTAGCACGAAAATTCGTGACTTGCTCTTGGCCGAAAACTCTCAGTCACGATGGGGAGATTTGTTGAGAGGCTATCTTGCAGGCTTATTATTCAGCCCCTTTGTTTCCATTGTTGTTGTTACCCTCTTTTGTATCTTTGCTGATGATTATTATTCATATTACGTTAACAGGGGAGATACCACTTTTCTTTTTCTTGCTATAGAATTTATTGCAGGCGTTGCCCTGATGCCTCTTTTTGTGGCCCTAATCACATTGGCTTTTCCTCTTTTGTTATTTTTTAAAATTGGTCTCTATCTTCTCTATCTTCCCTTTTTGGCTATACCCATATTACTGTTTCTTCCGAAAAGCTATAAAAGTTACCCTGTTCTTGTTCCTGCATTGGGGCTCTTCCTTGCGTTCTTTTTTGTTTCTCTTACAATTTTCTTAGGGGCTAACTCCTAAATATTGCATTAAAAATGCATGAAACTGGCTATTAAATATTACTTATTGAATACCCCTAAAAAATATACCTGATTTTGTTGACAGGAGGCGAATCGCTCACCATATTTGTGAGTCTAAACCGTTCTCCGTGGCAAAGCCGGTCTGTGAAATTCGTTTCCAGGCCGGCTTTTTTATGCACATAAACCCCGCCCAATGCTATAAATTATTACACTTGTGGCATATATATTAACAAAATGTCAAATTTTCTTGTATTAGAAACGCCTGATGGTGTATATAAGAGTTATGGTTACACATCTCGCAAAGCGGGTAATGACAACAGAGGGCCAGAAGGCCTGCATGATCATTGATCATCTTGTCGAAGCCTTGGGGAATGACGCCTCCTCTTCTTTGCGCCGGGCCATGATCCTTAGCGATATTGATCAAAACCCGGGGACCACGCAGGCCGGAATTATGGAGCGTTTGCATCTCGATAAATCCACCGTGAAGCGCGAGGCAGACTGGCTTTTTGATTATGGCTGCATTCGGGTTCAAGATTGTGACAGCGATGGCCGCGCCAAAAGGATAGAGATTTGCGGTTATTCGAAAAAAGGCCTGGACGGCGCACTGGGATATTTTGACGGGCGGCACGAGAGTTTGAAGATTTTCCTGGAAGGGCTTACGGGATATTTGAAGCAGGAAAAACCCTCGCTTCGCGATGCCAAGATTATCGCAGCGTTGACAGAGAAAAAGGCTGCTTCGAAGCAGGATATTATAGATATGCTTTATGAAGGGTCAGTAGCAACCAAGAACAGGGCGTTTACCAAGTTACTGGAAGAAAGGTTGATAGAAGAAGATGGCGAACACGTTTAGAGCAAATGCAGAACTGGCTGATGGTGTGCTAGCGCTTGTCAGACGCACAACAGGCGACAATGTTTATCATCTGGCAGCTTCGAACACGCCCCATATTTCCAGTGGTTTTGGCCGTCGTGCCGGTAGCGCACCGACATCAATGAGTTTTGTCCCCGAGGCTCTTGAGCGCTAGGCGTAATCCCCCCTTGTTAAACATCAGAAGGTTGGCTATACGTAAGGGCAATAGCCAATTTTTTGTTTTTAATTCGATGGGGTGCTCTTCATGTCAAATGCTGAACAACGTACAAAAATCACATCAGGAAAAGGGTTTATCGCTGCTCTGGATCAAAGCGGTGGGTCGACACCCAAGGCGCTGAAGAATTATGGTGTGGATGAAAGCGCTTATAGCAATGAGACGGAAATGTTTGCTAGGGTGCATGAAATGCGTACGCGGATTATTACCTCTCCGGCGTTTAACGGCGAGAAAATTTTGGGCGCAATTTTGTTTGAAAAGACGATGGATAGCGATATTGATGGCACGCCCACCGCGCAGTATCTCTGGGAAGAGCTTGGCGTTGTGCCGTTTTTGAAAGTTGATAAGGGGCTGGCCGAACAGGCCGACGGTGTGCAGTTGATGAAGCCGATGCCGGAGCTGGATGGCTTGCTGGAACGTGCAACAGCCAAAGGCATTTTCGGCACCAAGATGCGCTCTGTTATTCATTCAGCCTCCGAAAGCGGCATTGCGGCGGTGATCGCGCAGCAATTTGAAGTGGGTAAGCAGATTTTAAGTCATGGGCTGGTGCCGATTATCGAGCCGGAAGTGAATATCAACGCGGACGATAAAGCCGATTGCGAACGCATTATGAAGGCGGAAATTTTGAAGCAACTGGATGCTTTGAGTGATGATCAGAAGATTATGTTGAAACTGACCTTGCCTGAAGAGGCAAATTTCTTTGCAGAGTTGATCTCCCATCCAAATGTATTGCAGGTGGTGGCGCTGTCAGGGGGGTATGATCTGGCCGAAGCTTGTCGCCGTCTGGCTGAAAATGACGGGATGATTGCCAGCTTCTCGCGGGCCCTGTCCAACGATCTACGGGCGCAGCAGAGCGATGAAGAGTTTAATGCGGCGCTGAGCAATGCTATTGATAAGATCTATACTGCTTCTGTCGGTAAGGAAGCCGGGGCGCAGGCGGCTTAAAATGGATTTAATAAGCGCATTATTTCCTACTCTGTTTGCTAAAACATTCTTTATTCTGGGAACGCAGCTTTTTGTGACATGGCTCGCCGCGAAAGCTACTTTGTCAAAATTCCGGCAATTGCACGACTGGGGAACTCCTTGGATTACCTCTACTACAAATGAAAATAGACATCGGGACCTTCATGTAGATTGGAAACATGTGGCGACGCCTTTTTATGCGCTTTTAATCGTCAATTTTGCAGCGTTCCTGCTCCTGCTTTTCTGGGGTGTGAAACAGCCGCTTTCTATCTCTTTCGGTCTTTTTGATTGAAGACGGCCGTTTGACTAATTTTGACCAGAGTGTGTATCGACAGCTTATGCGAAAAATGGATCAAGATGTGCTGACTTTTTCTGCACTGGGGTCTTCACAAGAGCAAACAGCCGAGGTTGAGCGCATGTACGAGAGACTGCACGCCAAAAGCTTCTTGAGCTTTCACAAACGACTCTTTCTAGTCCTGCGTCCACAGAACTTGCACAATCTCTTTAGCGCCGGTGGCGAGCATAATAAGGCGATCAACACCGAGGGCTATTCCTGCGCTTTCGGGCATGCCGTGATCGAGCGCGGCGAGGAAATCTTCATCGAGCGGGTAGCTTTCGCCGTAGAGACGTTGTTTTTCGGCCATATCAGCGATGAAGCGGGCGCGTTGTTCGGCTGGATCGGTGAGTTCGCTAAAAGCGTTGGCGAGCTCAACGCCGCAGACATATAGCTCAAAACGTTCGGCGAGGCGCGGATCTTCGGGCTTCTTGCGTGAAAGCACGGCCATGGATGCGGGGTAATCATACAGGATAGTCGGAGCCCCCTGCCCCAGATGCGGCTCGATTTTCTCCGCCATCACGGCGTGGAAGATGTCGTCCCAGTTGTCGGTTTCGATGGTGCGGATGCCTTTTTCGGCGACAGTGGAGCGAAAAGTATCTACGTTACCGAAGTGAGATGCAAGATCAATATCGGTATATTGCTTGAAAGCTTCGCAGACGGTTATGCGCCTCCAGGGAGCGTGGGGATCGCAGGTTTGGCCGTTATAATGAAACTCCTTGATTTCCAGACTGCGCAGTAATTCTTCGCAATCTTTCATGATGTTGGTGTAATCGGCCTGTGCCCTGTACCATTCCAGCATCGTAAATTCGGGGTTATGGAGATTTGTGCGCTCTTCACGGCGAAAAACTGGACATATTTGATAAATTTTCGGTGCGCCGGCAACGAGAAGTTTTTTCATCGCGAATTCGGGGCTGTTGTGGAGGTAAGCGCCGTTTTCAAGTTTATAGGCATGAATATGAACATCCGCGCCGGGCATGGTTTGCAATATTGGGGTTTGGACTTCCCAAAAATCCTGATCATCGAAATGCGCGCGCATGGCCCGGATAAGTTGCACTCTCACTTCGAGATATGTTTTTTTGGTTTCAAATTTATGCGGAAGCCACCAATTCATGCCTGCGCCCTTTGTTTTTCAAGAAAATACTTGCATTCCCCGGCTATAAACGATAAATATTCGCCTCGATCAATAGGAGATACGATATGAAAGCCGATATTCACCCCGACTACCATGACATTAAAGTTGTGATGACAGACGGAAGCGAATACACAACCCGCAGCACCTATGGCAAAAAAGGTGATGTAATCAAGCTCGACGTTGATCCGTTGACACATCCTGCGTGGCAAGGTGGAACGGGTAAAGTGATCGAGAAAGGCCAGCTTTCCAAGTTTGAAAAACGTTTTGGGAATTTTGGTCTGGCAGAGGACCAGAAGTCTGAAAAGGCCAATGATAAGAAATAGACCGCTTTTTACAGCGCCGGAATACAAAAACGCCCCGCTTTGAGGGCGTTTTTTATTGCTTGGCTCATGCAAGGAACTGAGAATTAAGCCGCTTCGAGCTGCTGGAGGGCGGCGGTGAGTTTTTTGCGAGCGCTTTGTTTTTCAGCGACAAGTTCTTTTTGTTCAGCAATGATTTCCTCTGGAGCGTTCTCAATAAATTTTTTATTATCAAGCTGTTGAGATATTTTATTAATGTCATCTTCGAGTTTATCAATGCGTTTTTTGAGACGCATACGTTCGGCATCGAGATCGATAATATCGGCGATTGGCAAAATCAACGTGGTTTCACCCACCAGGGTTTGAATTGCGCCTTTGGGAACATCCTCGACATGTTCAATGCTTTCAAGGCGCGCCATTTGCTTCATGATGTCTCCGAAGATTTCCAGCCCGGCTTTTGTATCCGCACAGGCATCTTTGACCAAAAGCTGAATTTTTGCACCTGCAGGCACGTTCATGTCAGCGCGTACAGAGCGGATTTCGGAGATCATGCGGATCAACCAATCCATTTTCTCACGCGCAGCTGGAGAACCTAGTCTCTCATCATATTCGGGCCAATTCATAGCGATGATCTGCTGATCTCTGCCGGTCAACGCTTCATGTAATTCCTCGGTGATGAAGGGCATGAAAGGATTGAGCAGAATCAGGATTTGTTCGAGCACCCAACCGGTGGTTTGTTTTACTTCCTCAGCAGCGTCTCCTCCACTTTGCAATACAGGTTTGGTGAATTCTAGATACCAGTCGCAAAATGTGCCCCAGGTGAATTGATAGATCGCATTGGCGGCTTCATTAAAGCGATATGCGTCTAAGGCGTTTTCAATTTCAACTTTGGCTTCTGTCAGGGCCGTGATAATCCATTGATTCGGCGTGTACTCGACCTTGGCCGGGTCGAAGCCTGCGATGGCCTTGCAGCCATTCATCTCGCAGTAGCGTGAAGCGTTCCAGAGTTTGGTGGCGAAATTGCGGTAGCCTTGCAGGCGTTCATCGGCCAGGCGAATGTCGCGCCCTTGTGCGGCCATGGCAGCAAGCGTAAAGCGCAGGGCATCTGTGCCGTATTTCTCGCTGAGTTCGAGCGGGTCCATGACATTGCCCTTGGATTTGGACATTTTCTGGCCCTTAGCATCGCGGACCAGCGCATGTACGTACACATCCTTAAATGGCACCTCGCCCATGAAATGCAGGCTCATCATCATCATGCGGGAAACCCAGAAGGTGATGATGTCAAACCCTGTGACAAGAACATCACCGGGATAATATTTTTTCAGCATGCGTTTTGCCTCTTCGCCGTCATCGGGCCAGCCAAGGGTGGAAAACGGCCACAGTGCGGAAGAAAACCATGTATCGAGCACGTCTTCGTCGCGGGTGAGCTTAACGCCTGTGCCTGCCTGTGCTTGTGCCTCTTCTTCAGTTTCGGCGACATAGACGTTGCCGTCTTCGTCGTACCATGCGGGGATTTGGTGCCCCCACCAGAGCTGGCGCGAAATGCACCAGGGGAGCTGATTATCCATCCAAGCGAAATACATATTTTCGTATTGCTGGGGCACAAAACGCGTACGGCCATCGCGTACGGCTTGAGCCGCAGGCTTGGCCAGTGTGGGCGTATCGCAAAACCATTGTTCTGTTAAAAACGGTTCGATCACCACGCCGGAGCGGTCGCCATAGGGCACGGCGTTTTTGATATCTTCGACCTCGACCAGCAGATCCAGTTCCTCAAATTCTTTTAGCACTTTCTTACGCGCATCGTAGCGGTCGAGGCCGTGATATTCGCTCGGTATGCTTTCCAGCGGGGCAATACAGGCATGACGGTCGAAGATATTGATCATCGGCAGATCGTGGCGCTTGCCTACTTCGAAGTCATTGAAATCGTGCGCCGGGGTGATTTTCACCGCGCCTGTGCCCTTTTCGGGATCAGAATATTCATCGGCGATGATAGGAATGAGGCGTTCCGTAATCGGCAAAACAACAGATTTTCCAATTATGTCTTTGTAGCGTTCATCGTTCGGATGCACAGCTACGGCGGAATCGCCGAGCATCGTTTCGGGGCGGGTGGTGGCGACAGTGATGAATTGCTCTTCTTCACCTTCAACCGGGTATTTAAGGTGCCACATATGGCCTTTTTGTTCTTTTTGCTCAACCTCAAGATCGGAAATGGCCGTTTCGAGTTTGGGGTCCCAATTCACAAGGCGGCTGTCTTTGTAGATCAGCTCCTCGTGGTAAAGCTGAACGAACGCTTTGAGAACTGCTTTGGACAGCCCTTCATCCATCGTGAACCGCTCACGGTTCCAATCGGGCGTGGTGCCCAGTGAGTGGAGTTGATCGACAATGGTGCCGCCGCTATGAGCCTTCCATTCCCAGACTTTTTCAAGAAATTTTTTGCGGCCCATTTCACGGCGTGGTGAGGCACCCTCTTCCGCCAGTTTACGCTCGACCACCATTTGCGTAGCGATTCCGGCGTGATCTGTTCCGGGCTGCCACAAAGCATCACGGCCTTTCATGCGTTGATAGCGAATCAGGATATCCTGCAGTGTGTGGTTTAGCGCATGGCCAATATGCAAAGATCCCGTTACATTGGGCGGTGGCATCATGATGGTGAAAGGTTGCGCGTTGCCTTCCGGATTACATGCGAATGCACCAGAATTTTTCCAGCGCTTATAACGATTTTTCTCAATGGCTTTGGGATCAAATGTTTTTTCAAGCATAGCTTATCCTTTGAGCGATCTTGTTTAGCGCACAGATCATAAGGGTTTTCCTTGCAAAAGCAAGGTTTTAGGAACAAAAAAGATAAGGGATTACTCTTCGAGGGCCCTCTTGGCCACGCGCTCAAGCTCTTCCTGGACAAGGCGTTCAATAATCGGCGGCAAGTTTTTATCCAGCCAGTCTTTCAGCAGAGGCCGCAGCTCCGAGCGAACGATTTCTTCAACGGTGATTCCACCGTGCTCTACGGCTGTTTTTTTCGCGAGTTCTGAAAAAGCATCGAATGCAGCATTTTCGGCGGCGTGGGTCAACAGCGCATCTTCATCGTCTTCCCTTGAAACAGGTTCAGACGGAGTGACACTGTCCTGCATCTCAACCTCGATTGGTTCAGGTTCCTCGATCTCCTCTTCCGGTTCTGGCTCCTCTTCCGGTTCTGGCTCCGGTTCTGGCTCCGGCTCATCGTCGATTTTGTCTGTTAATTCAATAACTTCCTCTTCTGGATCCGGTTCTGGAGCAGGTTCATCCGCAACAACTTCTTCAGCAGCGGCTTCTTCATCGTCGTCAGAAATGATCTGGCGTATAGACGTCAGGATTTCTTCGATGGACGGTTCTTCTTCGGTTTCTTGTTCGGACATGCAAATTGAATATATATCAGCGTGTTATTTCATTTCAGTTTCTATCATACTACACAGCTTGTCAAAGAGGGAGAGCAGAGTTTCTCTCAGCCTATCCACATCTGAGTTTTATTTACTACACAAAGACTAGTTAAAAATGGAAGGTCTCTTTTGGCTCAAAGCCTTGCAAATAGGGGGTTGCCGCATCGAAAAGAGGATAGGATGAATATTGTCTCTCTCCGCTCAGTTTTTTAAATAATGTTACTTGTCCGGTGTTTTTTTCTGCGGCCTTTATAACACATATCAGTTGTCCACCTTCGTTTAATTGCTCCAGTATCTGCTCTGGAACGCTTGATACGGCGCCCTTGATAATGATCGAATCGTATGGGCTATGTTCCGGGTTGCCTTTTGCCAGCGGCCCTTCGAAAACCGCTATATTGCATAATCCTAAAGAATCCCAAAGTTTTTGGGCTTTGGCTATACACTCAGGCTCGCTTTCAGTGACAACGACCGTGGAGACAAGTGATGAGAGAATCGCTGCGCCATAACCGGTCCCGCCGCCAATTTCCAATACGACATCATCGGCTTTAGGCTCCAACGCCTGAATCATTTTGGCGTGCACAGACGGCTCTAAAATAAAGCGCCCGCGTCCTAATGGAATATCTTCATCATTACAGGCCAGGTTCTTATATTTTTCAGGAACAAACAGTTCCCGCGGGGTATTTTCAAAAGCCTCAAGAATTTCTGGAATAATCACGCCGTTGATGCTGATTTGCCCATTGACCATATTTTTTCGTACTTGCTGAAAATCCGCCATGACTTGTGCGCTCTTGATGTTGTGAAACAATCTGTTAGCTTCTGTTTACCGTAGTTATCATGATCATTCCAGCCGTTTTTAAACATTGCCTCTGATTCGTTACATAAAACACTCCGTACAAGACTTTCACAATTGACTTGCATAGGTATTTTACACTAAACATCATAACAGTTTGCATTTATTTGTATCTGTTTGTTATTGTTGGCGCGGTGGCAGAGTGGCTATGCAGCGGATTGCAAATCCGTGTACACCGGTTCGACTCCGGTCCGTGCCTCCATTCTCCCCTAATGAAGGAGATGTTAGACCATGATCAAGAAATCAATTCTTTTTGTTTTTGCTCTTTTCTTACTTAACATTTCTGCCCTTTATGCGGATGAATCTCTTGCGTTTACAAAAATTTCACCGCAAGGAGATAAGGCACTTAACGGCATATTCGATCTTTCCGTGGAATATGGTGCAGATGGTGTAGGGTGGATGGCCTATTCCCGGGTTTCTGTGCCGGAATTTGTTTCAACGCATCTTGCTAAAAGTATGGATAACGGTGCGTCCTGGACATATATTTCCACGATAAATAAATCCAGCGCCGAAGATGTGCGCGTTAATGGCAAAAGCTTTAAGGGCGTTTGGCGTTATGAAACGCCGAGTCTTGTTTACGACCCAAGAGACATTCCGGCGAGACGATGGAAATTGTTTTCGCAAAGATATTATGTTCTGCCTCCATTTAAAAAAGACGATGGCTTGATGAGAGAAGGCTGGATTGAGTATAAGAGTGCCCCTAACCCCGAAGGGCCCTGGTCAAAACCGGAATGCTTATTTGGGCATAAGAAACATAATTGCAGAGTTCAGCCCAATTCGTTGCACCCATCCTTGTCTGGAAACCTGTTCTATAACGAGGTTGGAGCCTTCTTTTATGACGGCGTCTTGTATATGAGCCTAGATGCGAACACGGCCCCTTCAGGAGTCGGCGATTGGGAAAAACGCAAGACCGTGCTGTTTTCATCAAATGATCATGGAAAAAGCTGGCGCTATAATGGTGTTCTTACAGATTATAATGATGCTTCCGGATTTGGGTATTTTGCCCTTACCGGGACAAGTCTTATTGAACATGACGGCCAACCATATCTTCTGATTACACCTTCCGGCAAAAAAGGGTTGTTTGTTAAGAACAGAGCCCATGACGGGTGCTATTTAGTTGCGTTTGAAGACATAAGCCGTGCAAAACTTAAGCGTGATTCCACAGGCAAACTTAATGTTATAAAAGAGCTATCCCCTGAATATAACTCTGGCGGGCTTTGTGATTACCACCAAAAGAACAGCAAGGGCGGTGTTTTGTTCTCTCAGATCGACATGAAAAAGATGCCTGAAATTTTTGGCATTTACAACACGCGCTGGATTCCCCGCTAGAAATAACAATCAACAACGGTCAGGAAAGTATCCTTCGCTTCTTAATAGAAAACCGTGCCATTATTGTTGACAAAGCTTTTTCCTATAGGCATAAAATTGCCTCGTGTTCCTCGGTAGCTCAGCGGTAGAGCAGGTGACTGTTAATCACTTGGTCGCTGGTTCGAATCCGGCCCGAGGAGCCACTTTCCTTATCCCAGAAAATCCGATACAATCCAAAAAGTCTAGGAAACCTAGCGTTATCGAAGCCTTTAGGCTCCTATAACGTCTCAATAACCTTGACGAAATCCAGCATGTTTTCGGGTACATCTTCGGGTATTCGGGTATATGCGGAAAAGGAGATACCCGAAAATGAAACTGACAGACATTGCATGCCGCACAGCAAAGCCCACGGAAAAGAATTACAAACTCCGCGATGGCCAAGGGCTATACCTGCTTGTTATGAAGGCCGGAGGCAAAAGCTGGCGCTACGATTACAAGATAAGAAAACATCGCGCACCTGTTCCAGAACGTCTTCTTCTTTTACCCACATCTTTTTATCGGCATCTTTGGGTTTCCGGCAAATCAGGTAATTATGCCGTTCCTTCTTCCGGTCGCAACTGACAATCCGGCCTGATACAGCGCATTTGATAAGGCCGCGAAAGATGAACGGGTATTTCGTTTCAGCGACAGCCTGTGTCCGTCCCCTGCCGGTTCTAACGGCTTCACAGGCATCGAATAGTTCCTTGCTGATAAGGCTTTCGTATCTGTGGGGCTGCAACCCGCCCTTAATCCGCATCACACCGTAATAAAACGGGTTTTGGATAAGGTCATGCAGGGTCTGGTTACTGACTTCCTTGCCCTTCCGCGAACGTAAGCCCCATTCCTTGGCTTTACGCCCCAATTCTGACAAGGAATAAACGCCAGTTGCGTATTCTTCGAAAAACCGCTTTATCAGAAACCCCCTATCAGGGTCAGGAATAATGGTCTTTTTGGCTGTCAGTGCGTCAATCGCGTTCAAGTAGCCCAAAGGCGCGGTTCCGGGCCATTCCCCATTGGCAACTTTGTGCTTCACGCTGCGCTTGACGTTATCGGAAAGCTGGTCCGTATAGGATTGCGCCATGACCACGCCAATCCCCCACATAGCCCTTTCCATGCTGTTTGAATTATTAGTCAGGACGTTATTTTCTTTGATGAAATGATATTCGGCGGCATCCCTATCCAGTAAATCCAACAAAAGTGGCATTTCACGAAAGCTACGCTGGAACCTGTCAACGGTGTCAGCAATAACGGCAATCTTTTCTTTCTGCGCTTTGACGAAATCAAGCATCCGCATAAATTCAGGCCGCCCGCCCTTCGTCGAACTTTCAATGACGGTATATTGCTTGATGATGGTCAGATTTTTTAATTTGGCGTAGTTCTTTAAATTTCCAAGCTGCGCGTCCAGCGAATGGCCGTCTTCTTGTTGTTCCTTGGTCGATACACGGGCTAAGATTACGGCTTTCATACTTAAATCTTTTCACTTTAGGATTGCTGACAGCAAAATTGTAATGGGTTTGGCGAATTTTTAAAAGCCAAAGCTTTGAAGTGCAAAGAAAACACATATCCCTTCAACTGGATATATTACGCCGCGCGAAGACGGACGTAGAAAAAGAAGACGCGATTGCCGAACTTTATAAAGGGGTCGAACGCAGCGCACATTTGGTTAAGCAGTTGTTGGAACTGGCCCGTCAGGAACCCGATGCGGTTCAAGCGCCGTCTAAAATCTGTGATTTAAGGGATATTGTCACGGATGTTCTGGAACAACACAGGGCGCTTGCAAAAGACAAGAATATAGACATTCAATTTACGCCAGATGAAAACTGCAACATAGAAGGTGACAAAAATGCTCTTGGCATTATGGTCGGCAATCTTTTGAACAACGCCATTCTTTACACGGAAACCGGCGGTAAGGTACAGGTATCTTTATCAAAAACGCCGGATGGTGCAACCCTTCGCATTGCTGATAATGGCCCCGGTATTCCAGAAGAAGAAAAAACGCGCATTTTCGACCGCTTTTACCGTATTGTCGGCACAAACGCGACCGGTTCCGGGCTTGGCCTTTCAATTGTTAAAACCATTGCACAGCGTCATAACGGCACTATCACTGTCGATAAAGGTCTGGACGACACAGGGACAGCTTTTAACATCGTTTTTTGAATGATTTTTAAGCCCTTAAGTTTCCCTTAAGTTTCAAATTACATTTTGCAATTCACGAAATAAGTAAGGGTGAATTGTATCCATGATAAGTGTTGTCGTTCCTGTCTATAATGAAAAAGACAATATCGAAGCTTTGGTCAGGGAAATTGCCGGGGCCGCAGAAAATCTTCCTATCAGCGAAATCGTGTATGTCGATGATGCCAGCACAGACGGTTCCTTTGACCTTTTGAAGCAGCTTCGCCCCCAATATTCCGCCTTAAGAATACTAAAACATAAAAACCAGTCGGGCCAATCCGCAGCCATTTGGACGGGTGTAAGGGCCGCAGGAAACGACCTTATCGTAACCATGGACGGGGACGGCCAGAACGATCCCACCGATATAAAAACGCTGTGGGAAGCGTACGAATACCATAAAAAGACCTTGCCGAAAGTTATAGTGCTTGGTGAACGAATCGAGCGCCACGATAGCCTTGTACGCCGCCTGTCATCACGAATTGCGAACAGCATCCGTTCCGGCTTTCTAAAGGACCAAACGAAAGATACCGGATGTTCGTTAAAATTATTCCAGCGCAAGGATTACTTAAATCTTCCCTATTTCGACCATATGCACCGCTTTTTGCCAGCCCTGATGATGCGTGATAATGTACAGCTTGTTCATGTGCCGGTATCGCACCGCCCCCGTGTTCACGGCCAATCCAAATATGGAACGCTGGACCGTGCCCTTGTCGGGATAAGTGATATAAGGGGGGTTCTGTGGCTTCAAAAAAGAAACCGCCGTGCTAATTTTGACGATGTTTACGAAGAACTTAATTAAAAAAGGAAACACTATGACATTGACACTTCCAGCACTCAACTTTGAAACCGTCTGGCTTGCCATCGGCTTTTTGGGTCAAGGTCTTTTTTTTATGCGTTTTTTCGTGCAATGGCTGGCTTCTGAAAAAGCAGGAAAAAGCGTTATGCCCGACGCGTTTTGGTATTTCAGCCTTGCGGGCGGTCTGGTTTTATTTTCCTATGCAATCTGGCGGCAAGACCCGGTATTTATGCTAGGCCAAAGCACAGGGCTTTTTATATATGCCCGCAATCTTTATTTCATCCATAACAAAGAAAAAGATGGCACTCCTGAAGGTGTTTCGGGCTCAAATTAAAGCACCTGACATGATACAAACCAAGCTGCAACCATTCTGGCCCATCATCGCCATGACAGCCCTGTTTTTAACGGCTGTGTTCTTCAGGCCGCTTTTGCCGATTGATGAAACCCGTTACATGACGGTAGCATGGGAAATGTGGCTGCGGGGTGATTGGTTTGGACCGTTAACGCTGAATTTTGAACCCTACCATCATAAGCCGCCTTTATTGTTCTGGCTTATTAATGACACATGGTCAATTTTCGGCGTAAGCCGGTGGGCCGGACTGCTGCCAGTAGTTTTCGCCGCCACGGGCTGTGTCTATTTTACGCAAATTTTTGCACAAGAACTTTTTAAAGCAGAAAAGCTTGAATTTAAAACCTTACCATTCTTGATGACAGGCAGTGTCCCCTTTCTGATATACAGCACATTGGTCATGTTTGACGTGACCTTGACCCTGTTTGTCTTGCTGGCTTTGCTTGCCCTTATTGCCTTCGCAAACGACAGAAGGCCGGTTTTTATATTGGGGATGGCCTTGGCGATGGGTTTGGGCGTTTTGACCAAAGGCCCGGTCGCATGGCTTTACGTGATTTTTCCAGTTCTGTTTGCGCCCTTTTGGTTGGACGGTCATAAAAAATGGCTGTCATGGTATGGGGGCTGCGGCCTTGCTTTCATCCTTTCCACAATACCCGTTCTGCTTTGGCTTATCCCGGTTTTAAAAGCATCCAATCCCGATTTTGCCTTTTCGCTGATTTGGGAACAGACGGCGGGCCGAATTAGCGGAAACATGGAAAACGCGCATACAAGACCGGTTTATTTCTATTTACCGTTGCTTCCGGTTCTGTTTTTACCGTGGGCTTTTTTCCCGTCTTTTTGGACAGGGCTAGGGTCTGTTAAGAATAGCTTTAAAACAAATCCGGCATTAAGATTTTTGGCGTGCTGGATTATACCCGTGGTTCTTGGGTTTTCCTTTATCGGCGGAAAACAGCCACACTATCTTGTGCCATTGTTGCCGGGTGTATTGATTTTCATCGCCTATACGATGTCTATGAAACCTGCCCGAATTAGGGCTGTATCGGTTGCCATGGTCGCACTTATCATTACCGGTCAGATTGCCGCGTCACAAACGATTTTCAAGAAATATGACTTACAGCCCATCGCGGATTATGTTAGCCAGCATGAAAACAAGGATTGTGCCTTTGTTCGCAAATATCAGGGCGAACTAACGTTCTTAGGGCGATTACATCACCATATGGATGATAGAACCTTTGAAAATATTGAAGAATGGTTCCATTCCCACCCGAACGGTATAGCCGTCATCCGCTATCACAAACCCACTGAAGTTAATGACTTTAATATGGTCATGTCCATCCCTTACAGGGGCAAGAATATCGGTATTTTTGAAAAACCGTAACTTCGGCTTCAAGTAAGCCCCGCATTGCATTTTCCCGAAATAACAGGTAAAGCTTATTGTCTTGTAAATGAACAGCACATCTTGATAATGATGCGTTCGTAATGTATCAAAACGGGTGAGCCACTTTCCAGACATTATAATCAAATTTGGGGCACTGGTGGGACAATAGGCGGCGAAAAGCCACAGCAATTTTGTCCCAATTTTTCGTCATCAAACACATTAAGATTTTGGTCGCTGGTTCGTGTCCGTGTTGTGAAGCCGAACTGATTTATCCGTAAACAATACTGAAATTTCTAAGCCGCTTTTTTCTTGCTGCGATAAAACCGTTTCTTGTTGCCGGGTCTTGATTGATTATGGGGCTTATTCTGTCCATTAGGCTTGCGCCTCTTATTGCGGGCAGGACGAGGATTATCCCCTTTGTCATTAGCCGCTTTCGGATTTAAAAGCCGTTCAGTTTTTATATTATGCAGAACAGTGAGAGGCTTTGCAGTTCACATTATAAACTGCCTTTGCAAAGGAGGTAAACAGGCTTTACGAATCTTCTCGCAGGGTTCTGATAGAAAAACACAAAGCCCAGATTTCTCCCTGCTCAAAATCAAACTACTTTTGCAACAGGTCTGTTATATGTTAGGATTGCATTTGCATCCGGATATTATTAAGGGGCGCCTTAATTATGTTAGGTCAGGATGTGAAATTAAGAGCATGTGTGGATAGATAATGGATATTTTATCCGAAAAAATTTTACTAAGAGCGATAACTGTTCTGGCCGTAGGGAGCGCTCAGGCGGCGTACGCGGCTACAGGCAGCGTTCCTATTCAGGCTGCTGTCCATGGTGCTCTTGCGATTACACAAACGCGCACGTTGAATTTTGGCTCAATAACCGATTCCGGTGCGGGCGGTACGATTAATGTAGATAATTCTGATACCCCAACAGTTGGCGGAGGGGTGACGTCTTACGGTGGCACAATTACGTCGGGAGGCTTTACCCTCAGAGGAACTCCGGGGCGCCAGATTGATGTTACGGCACCGACTAGCGTTGTAATTTCAAACGGGGCTGCTGCCACAATGACCGTAGGCTTGTTTACGATTAACGGCGCGGCTGGCACCATCAATGCCACAGCTTTTACTCATATCTTAACAGTATTAACCCAAACCGGTTTTAGGCTGGGGGGCACATTAAATGTTAATCCCGGCCAAGCAGCAGGTACTTATACCGGGACGGTAAATCTTACAGGAAATTATAATTAGAATGCCCCGTAACATGCTCCGTCGAGGGGTTCCTATATCTTGATCCACTGCTTTCAAGACTTCCGATCTGGCAATATATACACCCTACTCCAAAGCCAAAACCAACAGGAACTAAAAAAGGTAATAGAATTCGGCCATACCTATAAGGATATGAATTCCCATACCGGCAATAACAGCTCCAGCATAACGTAACAAAACGTTTCCATTTCTTACTCTCTTCGCAAAAAGCCCGATAGCAACACCAAGAATATGTAGCGCTGCGGTACCCATCATAAAGCCTGCTATATAAGACCATGAAGTTACCAGCTCGGGGATTTCCTGACCATGGGCATAGCCATGAAAAACAGCAAACATGGCCACAAATGCACAAATACCAACCTGGTGAAGTTTGGCATTACCGGCGATTGTAAATCCTAAGACTACGACTGATAAAGCAATACCGATCTCAATTGCAACAAGGCCCATATCAATCATACCAAGTGCGCCACCAACTACCATAACAATGACAAATGTTGTGGGTACAGTCCATATAGCCTTACCGCCTATTTGAGAGCTGATGATACCGACGCTTACCATGGCAAGAAGGTGATCGAGACCCAAAACAGGGTGTGATATTCCAGCCTCAAACCCGCCGGATACACCTTCATGTGCAAGAGCCGATGAAGGAAATAACAATACGACTAAAAATGAAAGGATATGTTTCATATAAAGTTTCTTTAGGGTTTAATTCTAAATCACGATAAATGGTATTCATACCAAAGACAACGCTCATAGAATTGCTTTTTTGTGAGCTATAACATTATACAAATATAAGTATGGAATATATAAAAACAAGAAATATATTTTTGAAATAAAATAAATTAACAATAATATTTTATATAAAGCATAATATTAATAATAGAATATAATTAATTATACTTGTATAATTCTAAATTATTTTTTGATTACTTACTCTTTATATTTAAAATTGCTATTAGTTTCGGTTTTGATAAAATTTTATATAAATTTTGTGTTTTTTCCTTGCAATCGTTTCGAAAACGCGTATATTGGAGGCTACACACCCTCTATTACCGCCGTTTGTCCGGAGCATCTTTAAAAGGTCTCCGGACCTTTTTTGTGTGATTCGTATGTTTTGTGTATCCGCGGTCCTTATTTTGGCCCTTTGAGCCATCTTTTTATGACCTTTTTGTACACATTTGTGCACTTTTTGGTACGGCCATTCTTTTCACTTTAGCGTCACCAAATATAAATTCTTATACAATAACTTAGCAAAAATTCCGGCGTTATTTTTCGCATTGCACCATTGCACAATATCGGCAAGATTGCTGCGATGCACACAAAAAACCCTTAAAAAACAATAGCTTCCAACACTCTTTTCCACTAACCTTACTTCTTGTCGATATGCATTACGAAATAATTTTGCAAACGAGAACGGTGAACATGGCTAGCGAAAATAATGTTATTCAAAGGAACGAGAATGTTCCTAAATCGGATTTGCGATATATACGTCCCATGCGCGGCAGATTCACGCATAAGCGCGTCAGTACGTTGATGGAAGACATCTATGGCTTCGAAGAATTTGAGGCTATGAAAGACGCAGGCGTAGACAGGCGCATGATGTTTGGTATCAATCCGCATTATCAAGCTTTGGTTACCGGCGAAGAGCTTTGCGATAATCATGGCAATGTTCTTATTCCTAAAATGCCGCCAAGCTTGCCGATTGCCGCGCTTATTCTGCCTCGCCTTAACGAGATGTTTAGTATTGAGGGCGCAAAAGATCCTTCTAACCAAATGAATTTTACGCCGGGCGATAACGATCTTCATGGAAAACTCTTGCACAAATATGACGAGATTGTTCTGGGCTATGCTTCGCCGACATGCTCTGCTCATTGCCGCTATTGCTACCGGCTGGATCTATTTAACAAGGACACCGGCAAGATCAGTGTTCGTCCGGAAGAGCTACGCGATTATATTTTAGATTACAATCGAAAGCTGGAGAAGAATGGCGGGATTGATCCGAAAAACGGAGAGAAACGCTACCCCATTCGTGAGCTTCTGCTTTCCGGCGGCGATATTATGGTTTTGCCCAATCAGACCTTATATAAATTTGCCGCCGCCGCCGGACAAGCCGGCGTAAGCCTTTTGCGTTTCGGGACGAAAGAGATTGCCTTTCGTCCTGAGCGTTTTGATGAGGCGATGGCGGAGACTTTCCGCATTATCCACGCGGAATTCCCGCATATGCATATCAATATCGTTTCACACTTTACGCACCCGGATGAGTTTTTGGTTCGTGACGCGGAGAATAACTACATTCCGAATACAAACGGACCGGGCTATCAATGGATGGATATTTCGAAAGAGGCCGTTGAGCGGATACTTGCGCATAGTTTTATTTCCGTTGAAAACCAAACGCCGATTATTTTGAAAGTGAATGACGATGAACGCTCTCTTCGCGTTTTGCATGAAGAGCTTCGGCGTATGGGCGTAAAGCCCAAATATATATTTCAGGGCCGTGATATTGAGGGACATAAGGCGTTTTCTCTCCCCGTAGAGCAAGCGTGGAAAATTCACAATAATGCGATGAAGGGGCTGTCTGATACGGCGCGCTCTCGTTTTGCGATGTCTACGGAATGGGGAAAGATGGAAATCGTGAGTATTATTGACCCGTTAAGCAACGATGCGTTTAATTTCAACTTTCTGCCTTTGGCGATTCAGGACACGTTTAAAGAAATTCTGGGTGATGGGCTGATTGTTTTTAAGTCGCACAGATCGCCGCATCAGGCGCGTTCACAAGGTGATCTTATTATCGCCAAAAGAAACCCGGAAGCTTTGTGGATTTCGGCGTATGAGGACCGCATAATTTATGACACGAGAAAACAGGACGGTCAGAAGTATGACGGGCTTATCTCGCTATTGATGGGGTATTTCGGCGAAAATTATATCGAGCAGATACAAAAGCGCATGCCGGGTGCGTCTATGACTAAAGCCCTTGAGGCTGTGAGCGCGGCATAAGCCTAAAAAGATCCTGTTGGGCCTATTTTTATGAAATGGCGATCCCGCCAGGACTCGAACCTGGAACCCCCTGCTTAGAAGGCAGGTGCTCTATCCAATTGAGCTACGGGACCGTCTTTTGCTGGATCATAGAATGGAATAATAGAATATTTCGACTTTGTAAAATAAGAATTAACTGCTCGGCCTTCTAATCTTCGTCTTCCGGCGGGATATATTTGAAATTATCTCCGTAATTCCGGGGCTTGAGTTTTCGTACGGCCTCAGCCTGAACTATGTAGTACAAGCCGTTGGATTCGGCATAATTTTCAGCATCTTCCATTGTATTAAATTTTAGACGAACCTGGCCGAGCGTATCTTCGCAAGCTGTCCAGCCCATTAATGGTTCAGGGCAACGAGCAGATTTACTTTCATATTCCAAGATCCAGGGCTTTGTTTTGGCCCGCCCTGATTGCATAGCTGTTTTAGACGGTTTGTAAATTCTGGCTTTAATCATGGTTTGTCCTTGAATTTTTCTTCTTTGAATTTAGAGCAAATACGCCGTCATTTCTACCATTTAAAGAGCTTTCTGGCGCCTAGTCCCATGATCATGCCTATAACCACGTAAGGAAGAAGATGGGAAACCGTGACGTGGCCGACTGTATCCATAGAGCATGTAAAGCGTAAACCAATATAGCCGAGCCCTGTGGCGGCCAAGGCATTCATAAGCGCCGTTATCTTGGGAAAAGTCGTTGCGCCGTTTCGCACCAGAACGATCATCATGGTCATGGGAATAAGGGCCATAAACATCCCCTCGCCCATGCAATGATCCATATGCAGCACCGGCATGTGCATGCCTTCCGATACGGCGAGAATGAGGCTCCACATGCAAAAAATGCCAAAGGCCGTTAGTGGAGGGATGATGATCCATTTCTTTTCGCAAGCACCTGGCACAGCCAGATAAGATGAGGAAATTGCCGCTGAGATTGACATGAAGGCCATTAAAAACAACTCAAACATAAAGGAAGCCTCGGCGAATTTTTGTGGCAAATCAGAACGAATGCCAATTAAGCAGGCCAGTGTTGCGATGTAAATAATTGCAACACCCAAAAACGGTAAAACTCTGACGAACGGATGAGCAAGGCATTTACAAGGCTCCAACTCGTCGCAAAGGCCGTTAATGACGGTATCAATATTTTTTTCTTCGTTCATTGGCAGTTACTCTAATGCTTCCTTTAGTTTTTTGGCTGTTCTGTGGGCAGAGACTTTTACCGCGCTGACGCTCATGCCCATTTCACCCGCCACTTCTTTGGCCGTATAGCCTTGTATTTTGATCATCTCAAAGACCTTTCTCTGGTTTTCCGGCAGATCTGCCAAAGCCGCCTCTATGTCTTTGTATTCGCCTGCATGCTCTGGATTCGTTACATTTGCGCGTTGAAAATCCGCGTTATCGAGCGTGGTTTGCTTGTTTCCGCGTGCGTTATAGTATTTGCGTAAGTAATCTGTGCGGCGAAAATGGATAATTGACATGAGCCATGGACGAAACGCGCGATCGGCGCTGTATGTATGCAGGGATTTATGCACGGAAATCAAAATTTCCTGTGTAATGTCGTCGACCCATTCCGGATTTGCTAGGCTGGATAAAATGTAGCTGCGCGCAAATGAGGCGATTTCTTTGAGAAGCGCATTGTAAGCCCGCTTGTCGCCACTTTGCGCCTTTACAGCATATTCGCGCCAACGTTGTTCGTCTGTGGGTTTGGTGTTGGTGTTTGATGGGCTGGTTGTCATCAATACTCCACTTCATGTGGGAAGGCTGGTCGGAGTGGAGAGATTCGAACTCCCGACCCACTGCTCCCAAAGCAGTTGCGCTACCAGGCTGCGCTACACTCCGTACCTTCGAGGGGCAGTCTTACACTATCATAATTCCAAGAGCAAGTTCTTGTTTAGGGTTTTGCAGCGTCATTATTAAACAGACGATGAATGATCTGATCTCCCTCTTTAATGCCCATTTTGTCTGCGGTGCCGCCGTTCAGTTCCAAAACAGCTTTGGCCGGAAATTTTGATGTTATACTTGTTTTATCCTGAGGGCGAGCGTTGTGATGTATATGGTGAATAGTGCCATCAGGATGCACAAACAACATATCGAGCGGAATGAGTGTATTTTTCATCCAAAAGGATGTTTTTATGGGGCCGTTGAAGAGAAACAACATTCCGGAATCTTTCGGCATTTCCGTGCGGTACATTAATCCCTGAGACTGTTGGCGAGGTGTAAGAGCCAGTTCGATATTGAAATAAAGTTCTTCACCGTTATCTTTTCTGATCCTCAGAGTGTCCTGCGCGAATGGTTCGGCCTCCAGCAGTGGGGGGATTTTGATTGCAGTGCGCGGGGGCTCCGTTTCTTGTGGCTGCTGGCTTTGTGCGTGTATCTTGCTAGGTTGCATCGCGAATGCGGCGAGGATTCCAATCAATGCGGTGAGAATAAGGATATATTTTGCGGTGGGCTTTAAGTTTTTCATGATTCACTTTCCTGCAAACGTTTGAGCTCATCCATGGCCGATTGGGCTGTAATCATCCCCAAACACTTACCTGATTCAGGCTCAATGACCCATAATGAGTCGTTATGGCTGACCAGATAGTTTATAACCTCCCAAATCGGCGTTTCCGGGGCAACCGCCTGTACTTTGCGATCCATGAGTTCCGAAACTTTAAGCGGATATACCTTTCTCAGGCGCTTGGCAATTCCAGGTGCTGCGCGCACCGTTACATCAAGCTGAATACCGTCTTCCATAGCCACTGACACCGGCAATAAATTTTTCATGACACCTTGCAAGGAAAACGTACCTTCTACCTGCCCTTTTCCATTAATAATAATAGCGGATTCCAGTTTTTTCTTTTTGAGTTCTTTAAGGGCTTTTTCTACCTCAGTGTCGGGAGGGAGGGCTAGAAACTGTTCGGTAATGGCGGCATGACTAGGCATCTGAGTTCAGTCCTTATAGATTTTGTATGGCTATTCTGCTTAATAATGAAAAAATATGCAATCCTGTTCAGCCTAATCCTTTAAGCCTGTCTGATACATTTTAGCATAAAGTCCTTTTTCCTGTATCAGGGCCTCGTGATTTCCACGTTCAACAATTCGACCATGATCAAGCACAAGGATTTGATCTGCATTTTGTACGGTGGAGAGGCGATGCGCGATTACAAGTGTTGTACGTCCCTCCTCCAGTTTATGCAGCGCGTCTTGCACCAGTTTTTCAGATTCGTTATCGAGCGCGGATGTAGCTTCATCGAGCAACAAGATTGGGGCATCACGCAATATTGCGCGAGCAATTGAAAGACGCTGGCGCTGACCGCCGGAAAGTTTTACGCCGTCTTCACCAACTTGCGTTTCATAGCCTCTTGGAAAACTTTCAATAAAATCATGGGCGGCGGCGGCCCTGGCGGCGGCGATAATTTCATCTTGTGTGGCGTCGGGGCGACCATAGGCGATATTAGCAGCGATGGTATCATCAAAGATCGTGATGTCCTGCGAGACAAGCGCTATATGCCTCCGCAGGGTTTCAAGTGTAAGGGTACGAATATCCTGATTGGCAATTTCTATGTGGCCAGATTTTGCATCATAAAAGCGCAGGATAAGATTCATGACGGTACTTTTCCCGCCGCCAGATGGACCAACAAGCGCTGTGACGCTGCCGGATTTGGCGGTAAAGCTGATGCCATCAAGAGCGTGGGTATCACCCTCCTCATATTGGAACTGGACATCGGTGAAGGTAATAGAGGGCGTTTTATCGGCGAGTTCCCGCGCGCCGGATTCATTTTGAATGTTGGGAACAAGATCTATCATCTGGAACACACGCTCCGCTGCGCCTAGGCCCGTTTGCATTGTGTTGTTTAGTCTTGCGAGTTTTTTCATGGGTTCATAGGCCAGTGTAAAAGCCGCGATGAACGCGCCGAGTTGTCCGGCGCTCATGCGCCCTTCTGCAGATTCATGCCCACCATAAAGAATAATGCCGAAGAAAACGAAACCGACGAGAATTTCATTGACCGGTGTGGAAAGATTGCCAATGCGTACAGATTTGATGTTCAGGTTTTTTACACTGTCGATAGCTTCTCCGGCGCGGCCGCGCTCAAAGTCTTCCATACCGTAGGCCTGGACCTGGCGTATGCCGTGGAAGATTTGTGAGAGACGGTCGGACAGGCTGCCGAGTTCTTTTTGAATGGATGTTGAAACCTTACGCAAGCGGCGACCAAGTCGCGCGACAAAGAGCGCAGCAAATGGAAAGATCGTGAAGGCGACCAGTGAGAGTTTCCAGTCCTGATAAAACATTACGCCGGTGAGAAAAACCAATGTCAGGATGCTTTTGCCAAAGCCGGTGAGTGTATCGGAAACGGCGATGCGCATAACATTCACATCATTGATCACACGTGAGATGAGCTGGCCGCTTGGATTGTCGTGGAAAAATTGTAAATC
This sequence comes from Rhodospirillales bacterium, assembly GCA_023898785.1. Taxonomy (NCBI): domain Bacteria; kingdom Pseudomonadati; phylum Pseudomonadota; class Alphaproteobacteria; order Rhodospirillales; species Rhodospirillales bacterium. The sequence goes on from CP060239.1 coordinate 693,913, forward strand.
CAGCACCATGAAGTGCGAAAATAGATCTTTTTGGATATCGGCAACAATAGATTGGCCGACCTTGTTCATCATGATTGTATGCGCATAGGTTGAAATTCCCCGTAGGATAAACACAGTCAAAATTACTGCGGCTACGGGCAAAATCATGTCGGTTTTTTTGCCATTGAGAACCTCATCCAGGATTGGCTGCATAAGCTGGGCGACGGCGGCGGTCATTGCGGCGGCCAGAGCCATGAAAAGCAAGGCCGTCAAAACACTCACCCAATATGGCGCAAGATATGTTTTCACCAACCTTTTCATGAGGTTAAGCGTTGTTTTCTTCGGCAGCGCAGCGTGATGAGTAATATCTTTAGACATGTGTTTTGTGTTATACTTGAAGGAGAGAAAACTTCAAGAAAAGAAGTACACATGAGCGATTCTGAGAGCGATAAAGAGGTTTTGGATTCTGAAGCTCCGGCACATCCGCCGGGAATTGGTTTAGCCCTAGGCGGCGGTATGGCGCGCGGATTTGCGCATATCGGTGTGCTGAATGTTTTAAATCGTCACGGCATTCGTCCGTCTATTGTTGCGGGCACATCGATTGGTGCGGTTGTCGGGGCGAGTTATCTGGCCGGGAAGCTTGACGAGTTTGAAGACTGGGCGCTTTCGCTTAACCGGATGCGCATTTTATCCTATCTCGATTTTCGGGTGCGCAGCGCCGGAATGATCGGCGGACACAAGCTCAAAAAAATTCTTGAGCAAAATTTTAAGGATATGGAGATTGAAGACCTCCCTGCCCCGTTTATTGCGATTGCCGCGGATTTGGTAACGGGTCACGAAGTCTGGCTGCGCAAGGGCTCTTTGATTGAGGCAATGACCGCTTCGTTTGCGCTGCCCGGTGTGTTTCCTCCGGTAGAGCGCAATCATCGCTTTTTAGTGGATGGTGCGCTGGTTAACCCCGTGCCGGTAGCCCCGGCGCAAGCGATGGGCGCACGTATGACGATTGGCGTTGATTTGAACGCCGATATTATCGGGAAAGCGGCTAAACCCGGCCAAGGGTATCAGACAGTGGCCGGATTTGATTTGTTTAATGATGCCGATGTGCCGCCAGAAGAGCAAGCTAAATATACATCAACACTGACCAAGCGGCTGTTTAAGCGTCAGGAGCATGCGCCGAGTCTGTTTGGCGTTATGGTTTCGGCGTTGGGGATTATGCAGGATCGTATGACCCGTTCGCGGCTGGCCGGGGATCCGCCGGATATTCATATCAAGCCCCAGATCGGTGACATTGGTTTGTTGGAATTTGAAAAGGCCGAAGAACTTATTGCGCGCGGAGAAGATGCCGCAGTGAAGGCTCTACCAGATATTAGAGATGCGATGGAGGTTTTTCTGCCTCCGCATGATGCTTAGCCTTCTACTTAACGCGCGGCGCGTTTTTTGTGTTTCCGATCCGGAAGCGGGTTGCCCCATTTCAGGCTTTCCACCAAATATGTTGGGCGTACGTTGTTAAACTGATGTGAAAGCAGGATCAGGGCTTTATTCATTGAAGCCGGAGTTTGTGCGTGCTCGAAGGCGTGTGTGTGCAAGCCGGTTTTGACCAGGCAGGTATCAATATTCACCAGATCGCCGCCCAGGATATCGTGGGCAAGCGCATCACCGATCACGATTGTCTGGCCGGGATATATCTCTTTTTCCTGCAATATCCTGATGCAATGTTTGAAAATTGGCTGATGAGGCTTGCCGATATAATGTACAACGCCGCCAAAATCCTGATAACGGCGGGCCAGTGTGCCAGGCCCCATAATGCTTTGTGATCCCATAACGCCGCGGCTGTCAGGATTTGCACAAAGAGCAGTCAGGCCTTTGCGTGCTGCACTCTTCAGGGTTGGCTCATAATCCTCGAGCGTTTTATCTGGCGCGTCAGAGCCGCTGATAATCAGGAAGTCTGCCTTGGCAGGGTCGCCCACAACCTCAATATCAAGCCCGTCAACAATTGAGCGGTCTCCGCCGCGGCTTATGACATAAACTTTTTTGCCAAGCCCGATAAAAAACCCTTCATTTTGTTGATCAATTCCCTGCCAGGTTATCTCCCCGGAGGTTACAATCTGATCATAAAGGCTGGGACCGATACCGATTTTTTTTAGACGTTCTTTGTTAGCTTCAGCGCGCTTGCCGGAATTGGACAGGATGATAATGTGTTTTTTACGGGATTTGAGTTCTTTCAAGCAGTCAACCACACCGTCGTAGGGCTTGTGTCCATCGTGGAGTACGCCCCACTGGTCGATGATAAAGCCGGCATAGCTGTCGGAAATATCGGAAATACCGTTACAAAACTTGGTCTTGGTGTTCATTATCTGGCCCGTCTATAGTCTTAAGAGAGAATGCTCAAATTTGACGCTTCATATTATTATGGTTTTGCAAGCGGAGATCAATAGACCTTAATTGTATTCAGCTCATTCGCATTAAGCCGCCTTTAATGTCCCTTCAGAGATAGCGGATTTTTTACCGGCGATGGAGACCAGCGTTTCGTATAACTTGCCAATTTCGCTGGACGCGATGGTCGAGCTTAACATTGCGCCATGATCGTTGGTTTGCGCCTGAGTGTACATTTCCTCAAACTGGCGAATATAGCGTTGTACGTATGTACGAAACTCCGTGTCTTTGGCGAATTTATCACGCGCTTTGTCGATCGCGGCCTGATCTGTGAGGCCGGAGAGGCGGCGCGTAAAGGCTGAAACATCGCCTTTCTGGAAAGCTTTCCAGGTTTTTTCGGAGATTTCACCGTCTTTAATTCGCGTAAGATCGACAGACATAGAATGTAGGCTTTCAACAATGAATTTGGCGCTGTTCATGAAGTTTTCGCGTTGTACGTGCAGCGTGTTTTGGTGCATTTTTTCGGCGGCCTGTACAGCATCTTGCGATGCCTTGAGCAGCGTTTCAGATTGCTTACCAAAAGTTTGAGACGCAGTTTGGGCCGATTCCAGTGCGGCAGTTGAAACACTGATGAGGCGCTCAGACTCTCCGGAGAGCTTCTCGCGAGTGCTTTCGACCTTGGCGCTCACATCATTGGCGGCTTGTCCAATATCATCCATGCGTGTTTTCAAGGCTTTTATAGATTTGCCAAGCTTGTCAACGGATTGCGCGGAGGTTTCGGCAACCTGAGCGGCTTGTGTACGCATTTGCTGACCGTATTTTTCGGACGTCTTGAGGGAAGCTTTCATATGCTCCTCGATTTCGCGGGCGCGCAGTGTAAAGCTGTCGCCGGATTTCTTGAGATCCAGCAATGCTCCTTGTGCTTTGGACAGCAGATCTTCGGCTTCGGCCTGTACGCGACGAACCATTTCTTCGGTATCAATCACGGTTTTCTGACTGGCTTCGTGAAGCATGCCTGTTTCTTCACGCGCCTTGGCGCCAAGACCTTCGAAATGCATTGCGACACGGTCTGATTGCGCCTGCAGACCTTCGGATTGGTGAGTAAACTCAGTTCCGGCATCCTGAATGCGGGCAATGGCTTGCCCGACAGAAGCAGAAAGCTCGTGGAACTGCTCGTTAATCGCTTTTTGCACGGTTTCAATTTTCAAAAGCGCCTGATCGGTTGTTAAGTGGATATCGGAGGATTGATCGGATAATGCTGCGGCGATTTCCTGCATTTTGCTACTGGCGGAGCGAGACGCCGTTTCAATGTCCTGGGCGCGGGCTTGCAAATGGTCGCTGGAGGATTTGAGGATGGAGGCTGCTTCGTCAGAACCGGCTTTTAAATCTTCAAGTCTGCTATCAAAAACAACTCCTATCTGCCTGAGTTTATTTAAATTACTTTCACTAGTTTTCTCATATTCAATTCGCAGTGTTTCGAAACGATCCTGAACATCTTCAGCGCCCTGAATCGCCTTTTCGTAGACCGGTTCAATTTCCTCTGCCGTATCCAGCAGAGCAGTTTTAAAAATCTCAATTGACTGCGCTGCCTCGTCAGCACGGGATTTCAATGCGCCTGTTTTTTCTGCCAAAGCCTCATCAAGCTCATCAAGGCGATCGAAATTGTGCCTGGTCAGATTGCTCATTTCAACACAACGACCTGAAAGCTCTTTACTGAATACTGAAATTTTTTCACAAGCCTGTTCTGATATGTGTTCAATATCCTGAGACTGTTTATCCAGAGCCATGCGTACGCTATCAACTTTTTCCAGAGCATCACGCACCTGCGCGGCCAAATCGTCTTTTTGCGTACGCATCTGGTCGTTGATGGTACGGGCGTTGCCGGAAATCCGCCCGGAGAGCGAGGAAATTTCCTGTGCTTGCCCACGCAGAATTTCTCTAATATTTTCAGCGCTTTGTGTAGCTTTTTCACTAGCTTCGTTTAAGTCGGAAACACGGCGCTTCAAGACGCTTTCAATCATTTCATGACGCATATCAGCATCATTAATTGCGCTCCTAATATCGGAAAGCGGCGCACTTAACGCCTCTTTCACAGCGCTGATACGCTCCATCAGGCTGGCACTAGAAACCGTGATCTGGTGGTTTTGGGCCTCGACGGCCTGAGATAGGTCTTCGATATGGCTTTGTGTTGCAGTTGACGCACTTTCGATCTGGGCGCGGCTATCTTCGAGCATTTTGGCAATATTACGAATTTCTTCGGCATGCTTGCGCCCCGCCTCATTGAGACTACCGATATGGTTTTGTGTATTTTGCAACAAGCCTTCGGCTTTATCGTTGGCAGATTGTGTTGCAATATCAAGAGCTTCTACTGCACGGTTTACAGCACTGCCAATATTTTCGGAACCTGCAATGGCTGAGGATAGGGCCTCGCTTAATTGGTGGGCAGCCTTTTCACCAGCGATTTCGATCACATTGGCTTCGTCAGCAATACCGCTGACGACATCGTGGAGTTTTTGAGTTTTTGAGTTTAGACGTTCTTCTAGTTTAGAGCTTTTTTCATCTGCAAAATCAATTGCTTCGTGAATATTCCTCACTTCAGATGATAATGTTTTGGCAATATCCTGAGAACGAAGAGCAAGATCTTGAGCGCTGTCTTCGAGCCCCTGTTTGTGGCTTTTGATCGTGTCGGCTGAGCGGGTCATGGCCTCAATGGTACGATCGGTTATCTCTTCGAGCCCTTCGACCTGATCGCGGATCATTTCAGCAAGGCGTTCGGTTTCATTGCTCATGGTATCGGCTGTATCGGCCAGGCCAGAACGGTGATCGTCAAAACGTCCGCTTAAATCTTCAAGACGACCGGCAATTTGATCTACTGTATCGTTTAGCGCCGTATACGTGCCTTGCAGCGCGTTTTCAATGTCCTTGGTTTTATCTGAGGTTTTCTCTGCTGCTTCAAGCAATTTATCTGTGCCTTTGCCCAAAGCAGCCTCCATTTCAGCAGCGCGCTCAAGGACAATAAGCGTGGCCTGATCCCAGGCGTCGGCACCGACTTGCGTACGTTCATCAATCGTAGCCGTGCGCTGTTCGATTTCCTCGGTCAGGGACAGAAGCTTGCCGGAGCGTTCTTGCAAGCCTTCCGCGAGACGGTCGATGTGGAATTCTGCCTTTTTAGATACGCCTGAGAAGTCCCGGATCTCAACACGCAAGCCCTGACGGGCGCGCTGCAAGGATTTTAGAGTTGCCTTGGAAGCGGCGGCAATTTCAGCGGCCTGACGGCAAAGACGCTCAACATCTTTGTTGATCAGGCTGGCGGTTTCTTCGGATGGGAAGAGCAGCGTTTGCAATTCTGAGCGCAGGGACGCGGCGTAGATGTCGATGTCGCTGCGACGATTGAGTGATGAGAGAATTAACCAAAACAACGCCGGCGGTGCCATCATGCCTGCCAGAACTGCGCCGAGACTTTGCGGCGTAAGTTCCAATGCCGGAGCGGTGGCGATATAAGCCACGCAAAAGCCGAGCCAGAATAATGTGGCGAAAACACCCGCCGCACCGGCGATTTTCATGGTGCGCGGCGTTTCACCAAGGCTGATATTCTGGTTGGAGGGTTTGAGCAGCAGAACCGGCTCCTCATCGTGGTCAAAACTTTCCGTTCTTTCGGATAATGTGTCGCCATGCCCTTCAGATACGGCGGAGATTTTCAGCGCACCGAAGCCGCTTGCTTTGCCTATTGTTTTATCGGAAATTTTTTCCCGCAATTCCTGAGCTTTGCTGGCACGGACATCTATGCTTAAGTCCTGTGCAGACTTTACCGGGGCTTTTTCATCAGCCTCTTTCTTCGTTACTTTCGGGGACTCCGTCATTTTTACAGCCGCTTTATCGCGCATGCCCAGCACTCCTTATTGCCGGCCATAATTGTGGCGAGCAATATTTCTTCCATGGTTTCGATGGAATTCTAAAAAGCCATGATAGACAGGTGGGCGCAAGCGGGTTTTTTTACAACGTTTGAGTTATTCACAGAGCGGCGATTTGCACTAAATTATCTGCTTGTTATTGTTGTGTTTTTTAAAAGCGGTGATTGTGGATAACTTATTATGTGGTTATGTGGCTTTTAATTTCTCGGTGTAGGCATTGAGATCTTTTTTCAATGCGGGAGCGAGTAAATATAAGCCAATCAGGTTGGGGATCGCCATCATGAAGACGGATGCGTCTGTGAGCAGGATAACGTTATCGAGCTTGGCGGATGCGCCAATGACAATGAAAATGCAGAAGATGATTTTATAGAACATTTCGTTGAGGTCAGTGTTACCGAATAGGTAGGTGAAGGCTTTTACGCCGTAATAAGCCCATGACAGTAAAGTTGAATACGCGAACAGGAAGACGACGACAAACAGCACGTAAGGGAACCATGGCAATACGCTGCCAAAGGCACGGGAGGTCAGTTCTACCCCTTCCATGCCATTGCCCTGTTCGTAAGCACCAGTGATGATGATGACCAATGCCGTGACCATGCACACGATAATGGTATCGATGAAGGGGCCTAACATACCGACAAGCCCTTGGGTTACAGGCTGATCTGTTTTGACAGCGGCGTGAGCAATGGCAGCAGAGCCGAGTCCTGCCTCATTGGAAAAAACTGCGCGCTGCACACCCATGACGAGCGCACCGAGAAACCCTCCCAAACCGGCCTCAGGAGAAAATGAGGCTGTTACAATACTGACCAGCGCGGCGGGGAGTTGTGCATAATATGTGCCGATAACAAATAATCCGGTCAAAAGGTAAAGCCCGCCCATGAAAGGGACGATTTTGCTGGTTACGGCGGCGATGGAACGGATGCCACCAATGATAACAAGCCCGACAATAAAGACCATGAACAGCCCAACCATCCAGGCCTTACCAATCAGAAAGCTGCCCTCGCCGCCGGTAATGATCAGGGCTTGCTGGAACACCTGATTGGTTTGAAACAGGCTGGCCGCACCGAGTACGCCAAAGCAGCAGCAAATGGCAAAGAAGCTTCCCATGACGCCGCCGAGCAGCGGCATGTTTTTTTCGCGAAAAGCCTCACGAATGTAATACATCGGCCCGCCAGATACGCGATCCGGGTGATTGGGATCGAGAAACTGGCGGTATTTGACCCCCATTACGACCTCGGCAAACTTAGTCGACATACCGAACAAGCCCATAAAGACCATCCACAGCGCTGCGCCGGGGCCGCCGACCGAAATAGCGACTGCTACGCCTGCGATATTTCCCAGCCCAATAGTGCCGGAGAGCGAAGTGGCAAGTGCCTGAAATCTGGTAATCTGACCTGTCGTCTGATCGTCAGGATTTGCGGGTTCGCGTAGCAGATCGATCGCGTGTTTAAAATAACGAAAATTGACGAAGCCGAGATAGATGGTAAAGAACAGCGAGGCAACAACGAGCCAGACCAGGATCAGCTTTATTTCATGGCCACTGCCGATAGGTACGGAGTAAAATACAAAGTTTGCCGCATGTTCGGCAAAGGGCTGAACGAATGTGTCAATTTTTGAATCAATACTCATAGGTTTAGCGTTGCGTTTACAGGCCTATATTTAAAGAAAAAAGCCTTGAGCCCATAAAAATATCCACAGATTTATCCCCCGGATGCGCAGAATGGTTTAGATACGGGATGCGATTCATAAAATGTTGACGCCCATTTGCGCAGGTCGTTGTGTTTCATTTCGGATGCTTTCGTAATGCGCGGGGCGTAGCGTGAGCAGAAAACATCAGGGCGCATAGCGGCTGCATCGTTAGAAATTTTGTTGGCGAAATTGGTGCGCAGCGCGTTGAGCTTTTCCTCAGGCTTTTTTGTGCCTGATTTTGAAAAATGGGACAGGAGAATTTGTTCATATTTTGCGAACAATTCCGCATGATCGGCGGTAAATTGCCGATATTTGAGATATAAATTATCACCCTTGCGCACGCCCATATGCTGGCAGTTCAGGCCGATAACCATGAGTTCGCTATGGATGCGAATACCTTGCTCAGCTTCAGCCTCAACCGGTGAATAACAAGAGGCGGCCATTGCAAAAGTTGGAATAAGCAAAATGATCAGCGTGATAAAGGATAAAAGTCGTGGCATGCAATGTCCTTGATGAACGGGTCAAATTGAAGCTCTGCTTATAGTCTAATGATGCCATATTTGTCCAGTTTTCTGATGATAAATCTTGATTTTCCAATGAAGTCTGTGATTTAAAGCCTGCATGCCAAATAACGTACAGAAGAGCAAAAAGCTATTTATTAAGACGTGGGGCTGTCAGATGAACAGTTATGACAGCAATCGCATGTCTGATATTCTGCGACCACTGGGCTATAGAGTCGTTGATACGCCAGACGATGCGGATATGGTGATTCTCAATACCTGCCATATTCGGGAAAAAGCCACCGATAAGGTGTTTTCAGATTTGGGGCGCTTGCGTCCTTTGAAAGAAAAGAAAGAGGCGGACGGTGGCAAGATGCTGATGGCGGTTGCAGGTTGCGTGGCCCAAGCTGAAGGTGATTTCATTTTAGAACGCGCGCCCTATGTAGACATGGTGTTTGGGCCGCAGACCTATCATGAATTGCCAGAGATGGTGCTCAAAGCCAACGGCAATGAGCGAATTGTGAATACCGACTTTGACGGAGACAACAAGTTCGACAAGCTGCCCGAAGAGCAAAAAAATTCCGGCGTATCGGCGTTTCTTTCTATTCAGGAAGGATGCGATAAATTTTGCACGTTTTGCGTGGTGCCCTATACGCGCGGCAGTGAATATTCACGCAGCGTTCAGGAGATATTGAATGAGGCCAAGCGGCTGGTCGATAACGGCGCACTCGAAATTATTGTGCTGGGGCAGAATGTGAATGCGTTTCACGGCACCGGACCGGATGGCAGTGTTTGGGGGCTGGGACAGCTTTTACGCGCGATTAACGAGATTGAAGGCATACAGCGCATCCGTTATACCACTTCGCACCCGCGTGATATGGACGATGATCTGATTGCGGCACATGGGGAACTGGACAAGCTGATGCCGTTTTTGCATTTGCCGGTGCAGTCGGGCTCTGACAAAATTTTGAAAGCGATGAACCGCAAGCATACGCGCGATTTGTATTTTGATGTGATTGAAAAGCTACGCAAGGCGCGGCCTGATCTTGCCTTTTCATCGGACTTTATTGTCGGTTTTCCCGGTGAAACGGAAGAAGATTTCGAAGACACGATGAATCTGGTACGCCGGGTTGAGTTTTCTTCGTGCTATAGTTTTAAATTCTCCGCCCGTCCCGGTACGCCGGCGGCGAATATGCAAAATCTTGTACATGAGAGCATTGCCTCTGAGCGTCTGGCGCGTTTGCAGAGTTTGCTCAATGAACAGCAGATTGCCTTTAACCGCCAGAGCGTTGGCCTTACCCTGCCCATTCTGTTTGATCGCAAGGGCAAACGCGAGGGGCAGCTTGTGGGGCGCAGCCCGTTTAATCAATCGGTGTTTGTTGAGGGCAATGAACGTCTGATGAATTCAATCGCTGATGTTAAGATCAGTGAGGGGTATGAAAACTCACTGACCGGCAACGTGGTGACGGGGGAAACCGAGAGCCGGGTTGCACCCTAAATAAAATGGAAATCTTAACATTTTTGTTGTAAAATTAATGTATCAGAAACTGGCAAAGGAAAAGCTGTTTGAGCACTGAAAAAGTTTCCGGTCAAACTATTGAGTTCAGGAAGAACGACCTCCTCCCCCTGCTGTTTGGTGCGCATAATGCGCATCTGCATTATCTTGAAGACAGGCTTGGTATTGATATTGCCGATCGCGGTAACCGGCTTACGCTTTCGGGTGATGCCGGGGCTATAAAAACTGCCGAGCACATTCTCAATCGTTTATGGAATAAAATTGAACAAAATCATGAGGTCGGCACAGCAGAAATTGATGCAGAGCTGCGTTTTTTAGAAGATAAAGAAAAGCCGAAAACACAGGAACAAAAAGACAAGGTTATGTCCAAAGATGACATTGTAATTAAAACCAAGAAGAAGACGATTGTAGCTCGCTCGCCTAATCAGGCGCTCTATATGCGCTCTATTCTTGATCATGAAATGGTGTTTGGACTTGGCCCTGCGGGGACCGGAAAGACATATCTGGCTGTAGCCGTGGGTGTTGCGATGTATCTTGAAGGCAAGGTGGAGCGTTTAATCTTTGCTCGCCCTGCCGTAGAAGCCGGGGAGCGGCTGGGCTTTTTACCTGGCGACATGAAGGATAAAGTTGATCCATATTTGCGACCAATTTATGACGCGCTGCACGACATGATGCCATATGATTTTATGGTTAAAAAAATCGAAGATGGGGATATTGAAATTGCACCGCTGGCCTTTATGCGCGGGCGCACCTTAAGCAATGCATTTGTGATTCTGGATGAGGCACAAAACACCACGACAACGCAGATGAAGATGATTTTGACACGGCTGGGGGAGTCCTCACGCATGGTGATAAATGGCGACCTTTCGCAGACCGATTTACCTGTGGGAGTGAAATCAGGCCTGCGCGATGCGAGCGAGATTCTTGACGGCATTGAAGACATCCAGTTTATTCACTTCCAAAAAGATGATGTCATTCGTCATAAGTTGGTGAGCAAGATTGTTAATGCTTATGAGAACAAGAAATAGCCTTACTTTATGAACCAGCCCATTATTGATATATCAATCCAGCATAGTGAATGGACACGCGCGATACGCGATATTCAAAATATTGTGATTTCCGTGATTGGTCTGACATTGGAAAAAGCCGATGTTGAGGCGCAGGGTAAAGAGCTGAGCCTTGTGCTGGCGGATAATGATTTTGTGCAAGCGCTGAATAAGGAATGGCGGGGCAAGGATAAACCGACCAATGTGCTGTCCTTCCCGCAAGACGAGCCGATGCTGCTGGGTGATATTATTCTGGCTTATGAAACCGTGCGCGATGAAGCCAAAGAACAGGATAAGAGGTTTGAAGATCATGCGACGCATTTGATTGTGCATGGACTTTTGCATTTGCTTGGGCATGATCATATTGAAGAAGCAGATGCGCAGATCATGGAATCGCTTGAAATCGAGATATTAAGAACGTTGAATATAAAAAACCCTTATGATCACGAGAGTTTCGTGGCATAATCCTTGCCAAAGACATGTTGGAAATGCGTATAGATTTGGAAAATTTACCCCTCACTGATACAGCACACACGTCTCAGGATGAAACTCCTGATGACAGGAGTGAGCGTGGCTGTAGCAAAAAACACGAACGCCCCGGTTTTCTTCCCCGTTTAAAATTTTTAATTACAGGCCGGAAAGACAGAGGTGATGATGATCTTCGTGAAGCCATTGAAGAATATATTGTCAAGCCACAGGGCTTTAACACCGATTCTGTTTCGACGCATGAACGCGTTTTGCTTTCCAACATTCTGAAGCTCCGCGACATCACTGTTGTAGATGAAATGATCCCACGCGCCGATATTGTCGCGATTGATGTGGATATAAAGCAAGACGATTTGCTGGCATTGCTTGCAGATTTGCAATTCAGCCGTCTTCCTGTTTACAAGGAAACGCTGGACGATGTTTTAGGGACAGTACATGTCAAAGATATCGTTGCGGGTCTGAGCAAGGGCGAAAGGATCAATCTTAAAGAAATGATTACCGAGATTCCGATCGTTTCCCCTTCAATGCCAATCCTTGATCTGGTTCTGAAAATGCGTCATTCGCGGCGGCATATGGCGCTGGTGGTAGATGAATATGGCGGGATTGACGGGCTTATCACGATTGGTGATGTGATTGAGAGCATCATTGGAGAGATTGAAGATGAGCACGATACGCAAGATGATCCGCAAATGCTCGAAGCATTGGATGGTTCTTCTGTGGTGGCAGATGCCCGCGTGTGGTTAGAAGAATTTGAGCGACGCTATGGACATATACTGGATGAAGAAGAACGTGAGGAAAGTGATACGCTGGGGGGGCTTGTATTTTATCTGGCAGGTCGGGTGCCTGCGCGCGGAGAAGTTCTTACCCATTCTAACGGTATGATGTTTGAAATTCTAGATGCTGATCCGCGCCGGATTAACCGTCTAAAAATCACACGCATACCGCAGAACCCTGACCTTGCGCAGGATGGTGAATAGCTCTACAAATATTGAATGAGTTTGCCTGCCACAATTCTTCTGTTGAATTTATTTAAGCGCCCTTTGCAATCATTGACGCTGTGCTTTTGCGCAGGGGCTTTGGCCGCTCTGTCGATGGCACCGCTCAATGGCTGGCCGGTTTTGTTTATCAGCCTGCCGATTTTGTACGGTGCATTGGTATTTGCGCCAACCGGAAAGCGTGCGTTTGGTTTAGGCTGGCTGTTTGGTTTTGGCTATTTTGCGTTCAGCCTGTCGTGGATCGGCAATGCGCTGCTGGTTGAAGGTAATCCATATAAATGGGCCTGGCCGCTGGCTGTGTCGGGACTGCCTGCCCTGCTTGCATTTTTTCCTGCTTTTGCCGCCCTTGCATCACAAAAGATCTTTGACCTGCGCAGCGTAAGTGGATGGCTCGGGTTTGTTTCGATATATTGCGGGTTTGAATGGCTACGCGGTCATATTTTCACAGGCTTTCCGTGGAATTTATTTGGTTATACGTGGGCTGATTACCTGCCGGTGCTGCAAGTGCTATGGCTCAGCGATGTATACGCACTTACCTGGTTGACAATTTTATGGGCAAGCGCCTTGGGGGCCGCTGTTTTTCTTCCTGCGACTCAGCGCGCATGGCCGATTGTTATTGCTCTGATCAGTTTTGCCGGGTGCTATGGTTACGGCTTGGCTGTTTTGCCTGATACACTTGACTTTAACAAGGATGTACGGGTTCGGATTGTGCAGCCTGATATTGATCAGGCTGAAAAATGGCAACCGGATAAAATGGCGGCGCATTTTCGCAAACATCTGCAGCTTTCTGAAAACACGAATGGTTATGACCTGCCAACGATTATCGTCTGGCCGGAAACAGCACTTAGTTACCGACTGCTTGAGGAACCGGCGGCGATGGCGGAATTAAAAGAGATGTTGGCGGCGCACCCGAAAAATTCTGTTTTACTCACAGGTTTATTGCGCCGTGACCTAAATGACGACAGTTACGGCAATTCTTTGGTGATGGTAGATCGAAGTGGCACGGTTTCAAATACCTATGATAAGCGCCATTTGGTGCCGTTTGGTGAATACATCCCTTTTCAGCGTTGGATTCCGCTGGCGCCGATTGTGCAATTTAAAGGCTTTAAAGCGGGATCAGGGGCGCAGACATTCACGACCCCTTCCGGGCATACATACAGCCCGTTGATTTGCTATGAAATCATTTTTCCGGGAGGGAGTATCGCGCATGATTTCACTCCGGATTTTATCGTCAATGTCACCAATGACGCATGGTACGGGCTTAGTGCCGGACCGTATCAACATCTTACGCAAGCTCTTTTTAGAGCGGTTGAAACCGGGGTGCCCGTCGTTCGTGCGGCCAATACGGGGTTTTCTGTTTTGATTTCTCCCTATGGACATGTCGAGGCTCAGTCGAATCTTTTTGAAACGAATCGAATCGATATACAACTTCCTTCAAAAAGACTTTCACAAAAGTATGCTATTACATTGCGTACACCACTAACCCTATTATTTTTATTGTTTTTTATATCGCTTGGAATCTATGGTGGGCAAAAATTTTCAAAGAAAGGTTGATTTTTTTGCACATAGACATACCTAAGGTTAGTTGCATACACTAGTAATCATGGGGTATTTCTTTTTAGAGAGTTTCACAGTGCGTTTTTTTAAAGCCACGATGATACTTAAATAATAAACGTAAATACTGCTTTAGGATAGGGTTTTATATGCACAAGAAAACAAAAGGCACCCCAAGCGAGGTCGATGTTCATGTCGGGCAGCGGTTGCGTGTGAGGCGGGCTTTACTGGGATTAAGTCAGGAAAAATTAGCCGATGCATTGGGGCTAACCTTTCAACAGATCCAAAAATACGAGCGTGGCACAAACAGAGTCAGTGCCGGACGTTTGTATGCCCTTAGCAAAATTCTTGATGTGCCTATCAGCTATTTCTTTGAGCAATTTGGTAAACCTCAAGATACACAGGCCCTCAGTGGCATGGCTGACAATACGCAGCAAGCTTTTGGTGGTGAAGATTTGATGAATAATAAAGAGACTCTTGATCTTGTACGCACGTACTATTCTGTGCAGGACCCTAAAGCGCGAAAAGATATTCTTAAATTCATTAAATCCATGGCAGAAAAGATATCTTAGTTTTTTGTTCTTCGTTTTGCATAGACTTTCAGCTTGCCATGGCCGGTCTTGGTCACTAATGTTGGGTTTTTGAAAGGTCAAAAGCAAACGAGCAGCCTTATCGATTAAATATGTAACGAATGGAAACAGACATGCTAGAAAACACAGCCCCTGCCCTGCAAGAACATGAACATCCAGATTCACGTCCTGAACTGAAGGATTATATTTTTACCAGTGAATCAGTTTCTGAGGGCCACCCGGATAAAGTCTGTGACCGCATTTCCGATACGGTTGTTGACCTATTCCTCACCGCAGACCCTTATTCACGCGTGGCGGCGGAAACGCTGGTTACAACTGATACGGTTATAATTGCTGGAGAAACGCGCGGACCTGAGAGTATTACCAAAGACGTGATAGAAGAAGCGGCGCGCGCGGCCATTAAAGATATTGGTTACGAGCAGGAGGGCTTTCATTGGAAAACCGCAAACGTACAAATCCTGTTGCATAAACAATCTGCTGATATTGCTCAAGGCGTTGATGAAGGCACAGGCGTTGATACCAATGAAGGTGCCGGCGACCAGGGGATTATGTTTGGTTATGCATGCAGGGAAACCAAAGCTTTAATGCCCGCGCCGATTCATTTCTCGCATGAGATTTTGCGGGCACTGGCTGAGGCGCGTAAGGGCGGGCCGCTGGAAGGTAAGATTGAACCGGATTCAAAGTCTCAAATCACTTTGGAGTATCGTGACGACAAACCTGTGCGTGCGACTTCTGTTGTGGTTTCGACGCAGCATGCTGATCATTTGTCGCAAGACGAAGTTAAAGAGCTGGTGCGTCCTTATGTAGAAAAAACATTACCCGAAGGATGGATGCCGCCAGAAGAGGAATTCTATGTGAACCCCACCGGGCGCTTTGTGATTGGCGGGCCGGTTGGCGATGCAGGCCTGACCGGTCGCAAGATTATCGTGGATACTTATGGCGGTGCTGCTCCGCATGGTGGTGGTGCATTTTCCGGAAAGGATCCGACGAAGGTTGACCGCTCTGCGGCGTACGCTGCACGGTATTTGGCCAAAAACGTTGTGGCAGCGGGGTACGCTGATGGCTGTACGATTCAACTGGCTTATGCGATTGGCGTATCTAAACCCTTATCCGTGTATGTAAACACGCATGGAACAGGATCTGCGCCGGAGCAGGAGATTATCAATGCGCTGATCAAGCTGGTTGATCTTAGTCCGCGCGGCATTCGTGAGCATTTACAGCTTAACAAGCCGATTTATGCGCGTAGCGCAGCTTATGGCCATTTTGGCCGGACGCCGACGGCCGATGGCGGATTTTCATGGGAAAAAACCGACTTGGTTGATGATTTGCGCAAGATTCTTGGATAACCCATCGCCACAGAAACGAGTCTTTGGGCGGCGTCACGGCCGCCCTTTGAATAAGAGCCGGACGGAAGTGATTGAAACGCTTTTGCCTAAGCTGTCTGTGCCTGTGGAAATGCTGAAGGAAGATGGTACGCTGGGGCCCTCCTCTTTGTTTGAAGCGCCATACAAAGAATGCTGGTTTGAGATCGGATTTGGCAATGGTGAGCATTTAAGCGCGTTGATGCGTCGGCATCCTGAGCATGCGTATTTTGGGGCCGAGCCGTTTATTAATGGTATGGCCGCTTTTCTCAAAGATATTCAGAACGATCTGCAGACCCGTATCCGCGTACATATGGACGATGCGATGATGCTGGCGGGTTCATTGGAAGACGAATGTCTGGACGGGATATATATTCTCAACCCCGATCCGTGGCATAAAAAGCGCCATCATAAGCGCCGGATTGTGAATCGTGAAAATTTGAAGTGTTTTCACCGCATTTTAAAACCCGGTGGGCAATTGATTTTAAGCACCGATGTGCCGTATCTGGCTGAATGGATGATTACGGAAGTGATGATTCATGGTGGCTTCACGTGGCTGGCAAACAGTAAACGTGACTGGGAAACTAAGCTTGAGGACTGGATCGATACGGCCTATCAGACCAAAGGGGCCAAAGGCGCGGACAAGATGGTGTATTTGTTTTTTTCACGGACATAAATTTGCCTCAAAATCCAACCCGTGAGACAATGAACTTTGAGGGGACGGCGCACATGAAATCTTTTATTTTTTTAGCATTTATCCTGGTTTTGGGCGTTTTTGCATTTTCTGCTTCCTATGCAGAAGAGACGAATTCTGTGGAACAAACGGATCTATGGGGAGATGACACTGGGCAATACGGATATCAGGACTATCTGAAAGATCTTAAAACAAACCCTTCTTTGGAACTTACCGAAGAGATTTGTAAAAACAGCCATGGAGCGAAAAACTCGGCATCCGGGGAACCTACCCGAAGGGCTTTTGCTCGCAAACATCTCGAACGCGATGAGTGCTATATGGCGCTCATGAAGCAGGAAGGACAAACGACCCTTTTGCGGTGTCTGCAATTATCGGAAAACAAACAACCGCTTTGTCTTAAAAACATTACAATTCAGGAGGACAATCCTGAAATTTGCAATTTTATAGGTGCGGAAAATGAGAAAACCCATGCGAATTGCCTAACTTATTTTGCAGGGAAGAAAAGCTTTAAAGAAGACAATACAAACTTTAAGCCCTGCCGCAATATACAGGACGTTGAAAACCGTTACTCATGTTATCGAACTACCCTTTTATCCCGCTACCAAAGCCAGATGGATTTAGCAGCTGTACACGTGAGCATTCCCCCGACGCAACAAAAATATGCCAAAGAAATTAAAGATTGCGGGCAATTTGAGAGCCTGTTTAATCAGCAACAATGCTATCATTCTATTCCTCATAATTTTTATGCCGAAGCGGGCTATACCAATTGCAGCTATTTGGAAATACATCCTTGCAAAAAAGCAAGAGACAGAGGTTTCCTCTATCTCATGATGGCGGGAGACAAGCGCGCCGACAAAATTGCGCAAATATACGGCTATGGCGTTCTTACAGCCCAAGAACACAATGCAAGAGACCCAAACTATAAAATTTTTGTCCAGGACCTTACACAATTTCTTGATAACCTTACCCATTTGCCAAAAGACCTTGAGCTTTTTTGCCAGGCCGCCATGCCGATAAAAACCTATGAGCAATGGATCAATGTTAAAAACTTTGAGCATGTTCGCGTGAGAAATGTCTTTTGCAACCGCTTTCCTTACCTGAAAACCAAGAACTGGTATTGGGAGGAAATGGACAAGAAACTCGGTTTTTCTGAAAAACAGTAGATTTTTGTTCTTAAAAGGAGTGCGCGAAAGGTGCGGATAAGATGGTATATTTGCTGTTTGATAAAAAACAAACTCTAGACGATTGTTAATCTCATGCATGTTGTTTTTAAGATTATAAAATTTGTACTTCTGGCATTCGCCTCGATTGTGGGACTTTTTGTGCTGGCATTTCTTATTGTACCCCACTTTATCCGTTATTATGACTATGGCATTAACAAAAACAAAACTGATCTTCCATACCCGTCTTATTTTTACGAAGATAATTTACAACACGATTTTAGCACCGTACTGCACACACGCACCGGCACATTTAACAAGCAATATGATGCGCTTATTTATATGCAACATATGGATAGCCCGGTCAGTGGCGCCTTAAAAAATACCCGCCTTTCAAAGGTTATCTTCAATACCTATCAATCCAAAATTTCATCTGTTGAGAATATTACTCTGGAGCACAGAACTCCGGAAGGGCGTTTAATTCCACCACTGAAAAACAATCTCAAGGAATTTAAATCCTGTATAATCGGGGCAAACCAAATATGCTATTATGAGCAAGTTTATAATGATTCAAATCTTCCTCACGATATGATCGAGAACGTGATTATCGATTTCACGGCGAATGGAAAGAAACACCATATATCTAAAACGTATCTGATTGAACGGGCTTATCATTTTTCGTTCTGGGACATATTAATGGGTGTCTAACGCAAAAATATCTTGCCTATGCTCTAAAACATACGTATACATGCTTCAACAACCTGATCATTTGATATAGGTGGGCTCATCAAGAGGCCCGCCTTTTTTGTTGGGTTTTTTGAATTTAATGCGTCATTGCGAGCGCAGCGAAGCAATCCAGAGCCACAAAGCCAAAATTCTGGATTGCCGCGTCAGCCCTTCGGGCTTCCTCGCAATGACGGTGAGGATAGTGATGAAGTTAACACCTTTGGAACAGCGCTTGAGCGAATATGCACGGCCCGTGATTGAAGATCTCGGCTTTGCGCTTGTGCTGATTAAGGTGGTTGGTGAAGGCGGCAGCCAGAACGTGCAGATTCTGGCCGAAGATCCGGCGACGCGCAATCTGGGCGTGGATGATGCGGCCGTGATCAGCCGAGCTTTATCCGCCGTGTTTGACGTTGAAGACCCGATTAAAGGGGCGTATCGTCTCGAAGTCAGTAGCCCGGGCATCGACCGCCCGCTGGTGCGGATTGAAGATTTTGAAACCTATAAAGGGTTTGAAGCGAAAATTGAAAGCTGCGTCCCGGCGGAAAACGGGCAAAAGCGCTTTCGCGGGGTTTTGCAGGGATTAAACGGCGAGAGTGTATTGATTGACACCGATCAGGGCAAGGCCGAGATCCCTTTCTCGAATTTGACCAAGGCTAAATTGGTCATGAGTGATGAATTAATACAAAAAACAGCAAATCTATAAGGAGAAAGAAAAATGGAATTGCTACAAGTTGCGGATAACGTCGCAAGAGAGAAAAACATTGATCGCGAGATCGTCGTCACGGCGATGGAAGAAGCAATCCAGAAAGCCGGGCGTTCGAAATACGGTCATGATCATGACATTCGTGCGGAGATCAACCGCAAGACCGGGAATATCGCGCTGAAGCGTTATCGCGAGGTGGTTGAAGAGACGGCCGAAATCGAAAATGAGATGGCGCAGATGCCGCTTTCTCAAGCACAGCGGATTAAACCGGATGCCAAAATTGGGGAATTCCTGATTGATGAGTTGCCACCGCTGGACTTTGGCAGGATTGCCGCGCAGACCGCCAAGCAGGTGATCATGCAAAAAGTGCGTGAAGCTGAGCGTTCACGCCAATACAGCGAATTTAAAGACCGCGTTGGTGAAGTTATTAACGGCGTTGTGAAGCGTGTTGAGTACGGCAATGCTACTGTAGATATTCAGGGGCGCGCCGAAGCGGTTCTACGCCGTGATGAAGGCTTGCCGCGCGAGCATTTGAAAAATGGCGATCGTGTACGTGCCATTATTTATGAAGTACGCGAGGAAATGCGCGGACCCCAGATTTTCCTTTCCCGTACGCACCCTGAATTTATGGCCAAGCTGTTTATGCAGGAAGTGCCGGAAATCTACGACGGAATTATCGAGATTAAATCTGTCGCCCGCGATCCGGGGAGTCGTGCGAAAATCGCTGTGGTTTCCAAAGAAGGTTCTATCGACCCTGTTGGCGCTTGCGTCGGGATGCGCGGGAGCCGCGTACAGGCTGTTGTGAATGAGCTCGGCGGTGAAAAAATCGACATTGTACCGTGGTCTGAAGATATTGCCGGCTTTGTGGTAAATGCTTTACAACCTGCGGAAGTGACCAAGGTTGTTCTGGATGAAGAAACCAAGCGTATGGAAGTGGTTGTGCCTGACGAGCAACTGTCATTGGCGATTGGACGACGTGGACAGAATGTACGCCTGGCTTCCATTTTGGTTGGCTGGGATATTGATATTCTGACTGAAGCCGAGGAATCCGAGCGCCGCGCTGAAGAATTCAAAACGCGCTCTTCTCTATTCATGGAGGCTTTGGACGTTGATGATGTGATTGCACATCTGTTGGTGGCCGAAGGCTTTACCAAAGTCGAAGAAATTGTTGAAACGCCGATTGACGAACTAAACCAGATTGAGGGTTTTGAAGAAGAAATTTCTACTGAGCTGCAAAACCGGGCGGCGACATGGCTGGACGCCAAGCAGAAAGAGCTGTCTGAAAAGCAGGTTGAGCTGGGAATTGCCGATGATTTGATGCACGCGGAGGGCTTAACTCCGGCGCAGATTATCATGCTAGGCAAAACAGGTGTTAAGACACTGGATGATCTGGCTGATTTGGCGGCAGATGAACTGGCTGAAACTTTGGGTGAAGGTCAAATCACCGTCAAGGATGCCAACGCCGTGATTATGGCTGCGCGTGCGCACTGGTTTGAGGCGGAAGACAAGGTCGCGGCAGAAGCGGAATCTGCTGCCGCCGCTGAGAATGCGGCTTAAAGCGATGTATGGGAGACAGAAACATTTTGAACCGCATATACACAGTCTTATATTTTATCAACCGGACCAGCGTTTTAACGAACGCTGAGCCGGAATCTGTTTCCTTCGCATTTCCATCTAATCATTTAAACTTAAACAAAAATTTTGCACCGCTGGCTCAGTGGTGTATAACCCTGTGTGCGCGACACTCAAAATATACAAGAAAGACCTTGAAGAGATTATGAGCGAAACGAAAAACAAAGACAGTGATGACCAAAAGAAAGAAGGCGGAAAGAAAACCTTGAGCCTTGGCGGAACTTTGAGCCTAAAGGGCGGTGCGCCGACCCCAAGACCAGGTATCGCACCAGGAACCGTTGCCGTTGAAGTACGCCGTAAAAGAACGACGGCACCAACCTCTGCACCGCAGGACAATACCCCGCAAAGTGATGCTCATCTTTCAGACGCAGAACGTGAGGCGCGGGCGAAAGCGCTTGAGAAGGCGCTGGCCGATGGTGGCAAGACGAAAAGCTCTTTACCGAAACGACGCACTACAATTGAAGACAAGAAGAAAGAAGAAGCTGCCAATAAAGAGCAGGCCGAAAAATCAGCGCGTGAAAAAGAGCTGGAAGAGCTTGAGCGCATAGAAGCTGAAGAATCCAAAAAAGCCGCAGATGCTCAAGCTAATGCTCCGACGATCCCTCTCAACCCCGATGACCCAAGCACGGCACGAAGAGCGAAATTTGGTGAGGATTCTACATCGGAAAATTATCGCGACAAACTTAAAAAGGCTGCGCCTAAAGCTCCGTCCAAAACTGCTGAAGATAGACGCGGAGGCCGCCTGACTGTAACTCAGGCCTTAAATCGTGACTTTGACCGTGACCGCGGGATGTCGATGGCTGCGCAGCGCCGGGCGCGTGAAAAAGCCCGCATGGCGGCGAAGGGGCCGAAGGAGCCTGCACAGAAGGTTTTTCGTGAAGTGGTTGTGCCTGAAGTTATTACTGTGGGCGAACTCGCTAACAGAATGACGGAACCAACGGGAGAGGTTGTCAAAACACTTATGAAACTCGGCGTGATGGCAACTGTAACACAGAGTATTGATGCGGACACGGCCGAGTTGGTTATTGGTGAGTTCGGCCATACAATCAAGCGCGTAACCGAGGCTGATGTTGAAGAAGGCCTAAGCGGTGTTGAGGACAAGCCGGAAAATCTTAAAACGCGACCACCGGTTGTGACCATTATGGGCCATGTCGACCATGGAAAGACCTCGCTGCTGGATGCAATGCGTCAAACCAATGTTGTTTCCGGTGAGGCTGGCGGGATTACCCAGCATATTGGTGCTTATCAGGTCCATATGGAGTCTGGTGAAAAGATTACATTCCTTGATACACCTGGACACGCGGCTTTTACAGAAATGCGCGCACGCGGCGCCAATGTTACGGATATTTGCGTGATTGTAGTTTCTGCCGAAGACAGCGTGATGCCGCAAACAATTGAAGCAATTAACCATGCCAAGGCGGCGAAGGTGCCGATTATTATTGCGGTGAATAAAATTGACCTGCCTGCGGCTGATCCGATGAAGGTGAAGACCGAATTGTTGCAGCATGAAGTGGTTGTCGAAGACCTGAGCGGGGATGTGCAATGTGTAGAGGTCTCTGCCAAGCAGAAAACCAATCTGGATAAGCTGGAAGAAGCGATCTTGCTGCAAGCTGAAGTGCTGGAACTTAAAGCCAACCCGAATCGCGAAGCACAGGGTGTAGTTATAGAATCCAAGCTGGAAAAAGGCCGTGGACCAGTTGTGACTGTGCTTGTGCAAAACGGAACACTGCATATTGGCGATGTCTTTGTTGCGGGTGCAGAATTTGGCAAAGTGCGGGCGTTGATCAATGATCAGGGTAAAAATGTTGACGAGGCCATTCCGGGACAGCCGGTTGAGGTTCTCGGTCTGAATGGTGTGCCTGATTCCGGTGATCTGGTAAGTGTAACGCCTGATGAAGGTAAAGCACGTGAAATCAGCGAGTATCGCCAGCGCAAGCGCCGTGAGATGCAAGCTGTTGCCGCTGTCAAAGGGCGTACAACGATTGATGATCTACTAGCTGCACGTGAAGCTGGTGAAAAAACCGCCCTGCCCGTCATTGTTAAGGGGGATGTGCATGGCTCTGTCGAAGCGATTTTGGGGTCCTTCGATAAAATGGTTGCAGAGAACGACGATATTGAGGTGCAGGCGCTGCATACCGGCGTTGGCGGGATTACCGAGAGCGATGTGAAGCTGGCGCGGGCATCTGGCGGAATGATTATCGGCTTTAACGTGCGGGCCAATGTGCAGGCGCGGGATCTAGCTCAGCGCGAGGGCGTGGATATTCGCTATTACAATGTGATTTACGATGTGATCGACGATGCCAAGGCGATCCTGTCAGGTATGCTGTCACCGTCACAACGCGAAGAATACATCGGCAATGCCACAATCCTGCAGGTGTTTAATGTCACCAAGGTCGGAAAAGTGGCTGGATGTATGGTGGATATGGGCATCGTTAAGCGCGGGGCGGGCGTCCGTCTGCTGCGCGATGATGTGGTGATCCATGAAGGCAAGCTAAAAACCCTCCAGCGCTTTAAGGACGAGGTCAAAGAGGTTAAAGAAGGCACTGAATGCGGGATGGCGTTCGAAAATTACGACGACATCAAGGCGGGCGATGTTATCGAATGCTTTGAAATCATTGAAGAAGCCCGTACGGTTCAATAGTCGGTCAATATAGCTATGAGTTCGCATCACACACATAAAGGGCCGTCGCAACGGCAATTACGCGTTGGAGAACAGTTGCGCCATATTATTGCCGAGACGATGAGCCGCGGACATTTTCATCATGAGGCCTTGCTGGATGCGGGGCGGGTAAGCGTGACCGAAGTGCGAGTAACGCCGGATTTGAAGAACGCAAAAGCCTATGTGATGTCTTTAGGTGGTGCAGATATGGATATTATTCTGCCCGCCCTAAATGAAGAAGCTCATGTTTTTCAAAAAGAAATTGGACGACAGCAAAATATGAAATTCACGCCCAAGATACGTTTTGTTAGAGACGAAAGCTTTGATGAAGCACAGCGCATTGATGATCTGCTGCGCGGCGTGCATCTTCCCGAGGAATAAATCATGGGGCGGCGGAAAAAAGGCGATAAGATTGACGGGTGGGTCAATCTCGACAAGCCCCTGGGGTTGACTTCCACGCAAGCGATGGCCAAGGTGAGGCGAATTCTCAATGCGCAAAAGGCCGGGCATGCCGGAACGCTCGACCCGTCGGCTACCGGGATTTTGCCGATTGCGCTGGGTGAGGCTACCAAGACCATTCCTTTTGCGCAGGACCGTCTAAAAATCTATGAATTTACCATCACATGGGGGGAACAGCGCGACACGGATGACTCAGAAGGTGAAACGATAGCAACTTCAGATGTGCGCCCTGCCCCTGCGGATATTGAGGCTTTGCTCTGTGAATTTATGGGTGAAATTGAGCAAATTCCGCCGCGGTTTTCTGCCATAAAGATTGACGGGCAGCGGGCCTATGATCTGGCGAGGGGCGGGGAAGACGTTGAGCTCAAGCCCCGTAAGGTCTTTATTGAGAGCCTTGAGTTGCTTGATGCGCGAGCGGATGACGCCGATTTCGTGATGACATGCGGAAAAGGCACCTATGTACGCTCGCTGGCGCGTGATATGGCCGAAAAGCTGGGCACGTACGGCTATGTTTCGGCACTGCGGCGCTTGAAAGTCGGCCCTTTTAGCGAGAAAAATGCGATTTCCCTTGAAAAGTTAGAAGAAATGGGGGATAAAGCGCGCGAAGCTTTGCTTCCTCTTGAGACCGTGCTGGACGACATCCCGGCTCTGGCCATTAAAGAGGGCGAAATGGCGAAGTTTCGTAACGGACAGTCTGTGTCCTTTGTCGCCAGACCTGATTTTGAACGATTGAAACAAATCGGGCTGGAAAACGACCATATAGCGATTGCGATGTTTCAAGAACGTCCGATTGCTATGGTTGAGCGTCAGGGACCCAATATACAGCCGGTTCGCGTTTTCAACATTTAACGAAGGAGAAGACGATGTCGATTAGTGCCAATATTGCCGAGAAAAAAGCAAAAACCATTGAAGAATATGCCACGAAAAAAGGTGACACAGGCTCACCTGAAGTTCAGGTTGCTATTCTGACTACCCGTATTAACGAGCTGTCTGAACATATGCAGCAGCACAAAAAAGACTTCCACAGCCGCCACGGTCTGCTGGCCATGGTCGCCAAGCGCCGTAAGTTGTTGGATTACCTGAAAGGTAAGAACGAAGCGCGGTATCAGGATTTGATTAAACGCCTGGGTATCCGTCGCTAAAACACGGATATATAGATTTGAAAGAGCGCTTTTCGTGCGGAAAGCGCTTTTTTCTTGCATTCTGTAAGGCGGTAGGTGTACGTTATGGCAAATTTGGAGGGTATCATGAATACACCACCTTTAGTTAAAGTTTTTGCCCTGTATTCTACTCTAACGTTTTTGGATGGATGCAGCACCCCTAGACAACCAAATGGCGGGCCGCTTATTTTTGGACCAATTCCCGTTCAGCCGACTATACAATCCTGGATTCATGGAAATGATGAACCTAAAGATGACTGCGAACGGGATGTGGTAGTGCAAGCGCAAGGGTGGCTTGATAAATATGGCCAGGAGATGGATGAAAACATCACATTCTACAGCCCACTGGACGAGATCAAAAGTGTTTGGGACGCTAAGAAATTTTTATCCGATCTTGAGATTTATCTTGCGCCGGTAAACGCGACTATGGCTTCACGAAAGCCTTCAGATTATGCGGATGTGCGCGAACTTAACCGCAGGATTCACTATAATAATCGATTCGAACCTGCGCGCGTTATTCAAAAAGCTTTGGGCGCGAAAGGCCCTTCATTCGAGCATTTCAATTGCCGCTGGTAAACTTTAAGCCACCTCTTTTTCACTGAGAAAATAACGGGCTTTGATCTCGCCGTTATCCAGTTCGAAAACCAAAGGCTGGCCGGTTGGAATTTCGGCATTGTTGATGCTATCGGGCGTTTCGACGCCGAGAATGATCAGCATGGCGCGCAAAGAATTACCATGGGCGGCAATAAGGATGTTTTTTCCGTCATCGAGCAGCGGCTTGATATTGGCCTCATAGTACGGGCGAACACGGTTTTCGACCACATCTTGCAGACATTCGCCGCCCGGCGGACGCGTGTCATATGAACGACGCCAGATATGGACCTGTTCATCGCCGTATTTGGCGCGGGTTTCGTCCTTATTTAGCCCGGTGAGATCGCCGTAATCACGTTCGCGCAGATCATCATGAAAAGTCATGGTGTCGATTAAATCGCTCTGCCCGGCTGCTTCCAAGGCCAGCTTGGCTGTGCGGTTGGCGCGGGTCAGCGTGCTGGTAAACACCTGATCGAAGGTAATGCCGGCCTGCTTGATCTGTTCGCCGGCCTGGCGGGCTTCTTCGATGCCTTTGCCGGACAAATCTACATCGTGAAATCCGGTGAATTTGTTTTCAAGGTTCCATTGTGATTGGCCATGGCGGAGAAGGACGAGTGTATTGGACATTTTTATTGACTTTCTTTGGGGGTAAATAAAATCAAAAATCCATAATTCAGGATTCAATATAAAAAGTAAAAAGGCTGCCAAAGGTATTGCCAAAATCAGTATAATGATCGAAAGAAACACCTCTAATATAAACACGGCTTGCCTTTTATCTTTGACTTTCAGAGCGGATCATGCCACTCTCACGCGCAATTGAAAAGGGGGAAGCGTGAGGTTGACCGTTAAGTGCAAACGTTTGCATTTTACAGTCCACCCCACAAATTCCCAAAATTTTAAACATCAATGAAACCGTAACGCCGGAGATGCGTTTGCGGTTATATGAAAGGTAAAATACATGTTTAAAGTCTATCGCAAAGAAATTGATTTTGCAGGAAAAATACTCACTCTGGAAACAGGAAAAATCGCCCGTCAAGCCGATGGCAGCGTACTTGCCACCATTGGCGAAACATCCGTTTTATGCTGCGTAACGGCAGCCAAAAGCGTAAAAGAAGGGCAGGACTTCTTCCCGCTTTCCGTTCACTATCAGGAAAAAACATATGCCGCCGGTAAAATTCCGGGCGGCTTTTTCAAACGTGAGGCGCGCCCTAGCGAAAAAGAAACGCTAACATCACGCTTAATCGACCGTCCGATTCGTCCGCTGTTCCCTAAAGGCTTCCTCAACGAGGTGCAGGTTGTGGCGACGGTGATTTCTCACGATCTGGAAAACGATCCAGACATGATTGCCATGGTGGGGTGCTCTGCCGCACTTACACTCTCGGGCATTCCGTTTATGGGACCGATTGGCGGTGCGCGCGTTTGTTATAAAGACGGTGAATATCTGATCAACCCGCCGATGCCTGAGGTTGGCGAGACGGATCTGGATTTGGTTGTTGCCGGTACGGGTGAAGGCGTGTTGATGGTTGAATCCGAAGCGCAGGAGCTTTCCGAAGAGGTGATGCTTGGCGCGGTGAGCGCCGGTCATAAGGCTTATCAGTCTGTGATTAGCGGTATTATTGAGCTGGCGGAAATGGCCGCGAAAGATCCGTGGGATATCGAGGAAACACCGGAAGCGATCAAGAAGTTGGAAGCCGATATTAAAGCCAAGTTTGCGGCGGATGTTGAAAAAGCCTATGGCATTACCGACAAGCTTGAGCGCCAAACGGCTGTTGGCGAAGTCCGCAATGCGGCGATTGAAGCCTTTACGGATGAGGAAAACGGCATTAATGACAAAATCATCACCGCCAAGTTCAAATCTCTGGAAGCCGATGTTGTGCGCGGCTCGATCCTAAAAACAGGCAAGCGTATTGATGAGCGCGACACAAAGGCTGTGCGCCCGATTGTTGCGGAAGTTGGCGTTTTGCCGCGTACGCACGGCTCTGCTCTGTTTACGCGCGGAGAAACGCAAGCTTTGGTTGTTTCCACTCTTGGAACCGGTCAGGACGAGCAAATCATGGACACGTTGGAAGGTGAATATCGCGAGCGTTTCTTGCTGCATTATAACTTCCCGCCATATTCCGTTGGTGAGGCCGGCCGTATGGGGCCTCCAGGCCGACGTGAAATCGGTCATGGGAAACTGGCATGGCGCGCTATACATCCCCTGCTTCCGTCTGCTGAGGATTTTCCTTACACGATGCGCAGCGTATCCGAGATTACTGAAAGTAATGGTTCGTCCTCTATGGCAACTGTTTGCGGAACGTCTTTAGCACTTATGGATGCGGGCATACCGTTGAAGGCTCCTGTCGCGGGGATTGCGATGGGATTGATTAAAGAAGGCGATGAGTTTGCAGTTCTGTCTGACATCCTTGGTGATGAAGATCACTTAGGTGATATGGACTTCAAAGTCGCTGGAACCGAGAACGGGATTACCGCTTTGCAGATGGACATCAAGATTACGTCTATCACCGAGGAAATCATGACGATTGCCCTGGCGCAGGCGAAAGATGGCCGTATCCATATTCTGGGTGAAATGGCGAAAGCGTTGGCCGAAGCACGCGCCGAGCTGAACGAGCATGCACCGCAGATTGTATCGCTGAAAATCCCAGTTGATAAAATCCGCGATGTGATCGGCACAGGCGGTAAGGTCATTCGTGAAATCACTGAAACCACGGGCGTTAAAATGGATGTGGAAGATGACGGCACGATCAAAGTTGCTGCTGCTAATCAGGAATCCATTGATGCGGCTGTGAAGTGGATCAAAGACCTAACGGACGAGCCGGAAGTGGGCGAAGTCTATACCGGCAAAGTCGTAAAAACCGTTGATTTCGGGGCCTTTGTAAACTTTATGGGCGCGAAGGATGGTCTGGTTCATATCTCTGAATTGCAGGATGCCCGCACCGCTAACACCACCGATGTAGTGAATGAAGGTGACGAGGTCAAGGTTCTGCTCATGGGCATTGATGATCGCGGCAAGATCAAGCTTTCCATGAAACGCGTTGATCAGGAGACTGGCGAGAAAATCGAGAAAGAAGATGCCGCTTAATCACTGAGGACACGTCACCTGCGAGCGGAGCGAAGCAATCCATCTACAGGAGTTGGATTGCCGCGTCAGGGCTTCGGCCTTCCTCGCAATGACAATGATGAGGATCTATGCCCCTAAAACTCCCAAAAATTATTGGTCACCGCGGGTGCGCGGCCTATGCGCCGGAAAACACGATTGAAGGCATTCATACGGCGGCGGATATGGGCGTGGAATGGGTTGAGCTGGATGTGAAGCTGACCAAGGATCAGGTGCCGATTATCTTCCATGATGAAACGCTGGAACGCACGACGGATAGCAGCGGGAATATCCGTGATTTGACCCTGCAGGAAGTTAAGGAACTGGATGCTGGAAGCTGGTTTTCCGATGGTTTTTTTGGTGTGAGCGTGCCGACTCTGGAAGAGGCTGTCGATGCGTTGATTGAACGGGATTTGGGACTGAATTTAGAGATCAAGCCCTGCCCCGGGCGTGAAAAAGAAACGGCGGAAGTGGCGCTCGATGTCCTTTCCGGCATTTGGGATGACCATGATAGGTTGTTGATTTCGTCATTCCAGCATGTGAGCATGGAAACTGCGCTGGATATGGCTGCGGACTGGTATCGCGGGTTTTTGTTGCCTGAGGCGTGGCCGGAAAACTGGCGGGAGCTGGCCGAATATTTGCAGGTTTCGACCGTACATTTGAACGGTAACACCTGCACCCGTGAACAAGTTGATATGGCAATGGAATTGGAAAAGCCGGTGCTAGCCTATACGATCAACGACACGGACCGGGCGCGATTCCTGCAAAGCTGGGGCGTGGACGGTTTTTTCTCCGACGCGCCTGATGTCCTGCAGGACGGGCTTTTTAGCGTGCATTAGGCTTTTTTGCCATTGTGAGCACAGCGAAGCAATCCATTTTCACAATAGAGTAGATTGCTTCGTCGCTTTGCTCCTCGCAATGACGTTAAAGTTGATCCAACTGATCGTGCGGGGCCATGCCCATGGCGTTGAAGCCGCAATCAACATAGTGGGTTTCACCGGTGACAGCGCTCGACAGGTCTGAGAGCAAATACAGGGCGGTTCCTCCCAGTTCATCGAGTTCTACGGGTCTTCGCAAGGGCGCTGCGGCGTTGCAATATTTGAAGGTTTTGCGGGAGCCGCCAATGACAGCGCCCGCCAATGTGCGCATCGGCCCGGCGCTGATCGCATTGACGCGGATGTTTTCAGGGCCGAGATCGGCCGCCAGATAGCGGGTTGAGGCTTCCAACGCGGCTTTGGCCACGCCCATAACGTTATAATTCGGCATGACTTTTTCCGCACCGTAATAGGTGAGTGTCACTGCGCTGCCGCCATCGCTCATCAAATCCCTGGCCCGGCGCATGACAGAGGTGAAAGAATAGCAGGAGATATGCATGGTTTTCAGAAAGTTATCCAGCGAGGTATCCACATAGCGGCCCTGCAGCTCATTCTTATCAGAATAGGCGATGGCGTGGACAAGAAAGTCGAGCCTGCCCCATTTATCCGCAAGTGTGGAAAAAACTTCATCGAGGTTATCCTCACTAGTTACGTCGCAATCGATCAGGATATCGGAACCAATGCTTTCAGCGAGTGGTTTCACGCGCTTGCCAAAGGCTTCGCCTTGATAGGTAAAAGCCATTTCCGCGCCCGCTTCGTGCAAGGCCTTGGCCATGCCCCAGGCGATGGAGTGATCATTGGCCACGCCCATGATGAGCCCTTTTTTGCCTTTCATGAATTCTGAATGCATTGCGCCCTACCCTTTGTACTTACTGATGGCGAGGGTGCAGTTGGTGCCGCCGAAGCCAAAGCTGTTGGAAATTATTGTTTCGTGCTGGACGTTATCGACGCGCGCGCGGGCGATGGGGAGTCCGGCGGCGCCTTCGTCAAGATTTTCGATGTTGATGGACGGGGCAACGAAATTATGTTTCATCATCAGTAGCGAATAGACTGCTTCCTGTACGCCGGTACCGCCCAGAGAGTGGCCGGTCATCGATTTTGTGGCGCTGATATGCGGCATGGCTTGATCGAGCGGTTCGAAAACTTCTTTGATCGCATTGATTTCGGTGATATCACCCACAGGCGTCGAGGTGCCGTGCGTATTGATATAGGTCACTGGCGTTTTGATGGTGGACAGCGCCTGGCGCATGCAGCGCACCGCCCCTTCCCCGCTCGGCGCGACCATGTCGGCGCCGTCGGATGTTGCGCCATAGCCGGTGATTTCGCCATAGATTTTTGCCCCGCGCGCTTTGGCATGTTCGAGTTCTTCGAGCACCACAATCCCGCCCCCGCCGGCGATGACAAAGCCGTCACGGTCAACGTCATAGGCACGGGCGGCCTTTTCCGGTGTGTCGTTATATTTGGAACTCATCGCGCCCATTGCGTCGAACAAAACAGAAAGTGTCCAATCAAGCTCTTCGCCACCACCGGCGAACATGATGTCCTGCTTGCCCCACTGGATTTGTTCGGCGGCATTGCCGATGCAATGTGCGGAGGTACTACAGGCCGAGGAAATGGAGTAATTCACACCCTTGATCTTAAAATTTGTGGCCGCAGTGGCAGACGTCGTCGAGCACATGGCTTTAGGCACGGCGAACGGACCGACGCGCTTAGGGCCTTTTTCGCGCGTTACATCGGCAGCGAGCACCTGAGCGCGGGTTGACGGGCCGCCAGAGCCGACAATAATGCCAGTGCGTTCGTTTGAGATGAGGTCTTCGCCAAGCCCTGCATCGTCGATGGCTTGTTCCATTGAGAGATGTACATAGCCAGCCGCATCGCCCATAAAGCGCCAAAGGCGTTTATCGATATTTGCCGCCAGATCAATGTCCGGTTTGCCGTGAACCTGTGAACGGAAGCCCATTTCAGCGTATTCCGGCGCGGCGATGATACCCGATTTACCCGCTTTTAAGCTCTCAAGCACTTCGTCCTGATTATTGCCGATGCAGGAGATAATCCCTATGCCTGTAATAACAACGCGTCTCATGGTTTTTAGCTCTTAGTTTGTAGTTTATAGCTTCTCATGTTTAGTTCGTCAAAATTCTAAAAACTACAAACTAAACACTAAAAATTTACCCTTTGGAATTATCGAACAGGCCGACTTTCATGTCTTTGGCCTCGTAAATGACTTGTCCGTCGGCTTCGAGTTTGCCATCAGCAACGCCCAGAACCAGCTTACGGTTTATGACGCGTTTGAAATTGACGATATAGCGCACGAGTTTTGTGCTCGGCAAAACCTGATCGGTGAATTTCAACTCCCCTATTCCCAGCGCGCGGCCTGACCCTTCTGCGCCGGTCCAGCCGAGGAAAAAGCCAGTGAGTTGCCAGAGCGCGTCAAGACCCAGACAGCCTGGCATAACAGGATCGCCTTTGAAGTGGCATGCAAAGAACCACAGGTCGGGCTTAATATCAAATTCCGCAGCGATATGGCCTTTCCCATATTCACCACCATCTTCAGAGACGTGCGTGATGCGGTCAAACATCAACATGGGCGGCAGCGGCAGTTGCGCATTACCGGGACCAAATAATTCACCCTCACCGCATTTGATGATTTCTTCGTAGCTGTAGCTGGATTGCTGGTGCCCTGCGTGGAGATTGGAAGTCATGAATCACCCATCTGGTTTGTGAAAACTGCACTTGATTTATAGGGAGATTCAGGGCGCTACGCAAGCCCTGTCAGACATCTATCGGTGGATAGAATACGGCAGTTAAAGAGAAACGATTTCGTATTCCATGCAAACCGATTTATAAGTCTCGGTCATCGCCGCCATAGCCAGAGGTTTGGCGATTGCCGGTTCCATTTCAGGCACTTCGCCGCCTGCGGCCACGGCAAGCATACGCCCGGCAGCTTTGGCGCAAGATACCGACTGGTCGTATTGACAGTTCATGTTGATGGCATTGAAGAAGCTCTGGCAATATGGCTCGATGCCGAAGATCAGATCAAGGGGCGCATTGACCGGCACGTCATTTGCCGCAAGGCCGAACCGCCAATCTGTACCCGCAGGTACGCCGAGACGTACAGCTTCTTGTGTCATGACAAAAACGACATGATCGAGATTATCGGGCAAGTTACAGCCCCGGAAGATCATGCAGGCATCGGTGTTGAGGGAGAGTGCGAGGCGGCGCCCGGCAACAGCGCTCAACGATGCGATGCAGTCACCCAGCCCCCAGCCCTCGGAGGCGACTTTGCGGTCAATGACGACATCACATAATTCCTGAGCGGCAAGCTCAAAACCCATAGCTTTATGAGCGCATTCGATTAACAGACGCAGGCTTTCAGCCCGCGGCAAGCCTTCGGCTTCCCAGCTTATGAGAATATTGTGAACGATCACCAGCATCAGCTTGTGAAATTCAAAAGCACAATCCAGCCATTCTTCAAAAAATGCGCGTGCGGCGGCGCGGCCTTTTTCCGTTTCCAAATCGATTATATTTGCAGGCGGCAGGACGCCCTGCCCCAGAGCTCCGGCTGCGGGGCGACAGCCCATCATGCCGGAAAGCTCCTGTAGGCTGGCTTCCATTGCCTTATCAGGCTCGTCAAATACCAAATAGGTTTCCACAAGTACGCCGGCGATATGCTGGATAAGTTTCATACCGTCAGTACCGCGCGATGGATCTGTGGCCATGCGGATCAAACCGGAATATAAACGCGCGCCCATGTCGGGCTTATTGGTTAATGCAAACATACAAAAAACGGGCCTTGGGGTTAAGGCTCACTCGAACTGGGTTTGTGAATAAAACTGTGGATAGATACTGTGGAGGGCGCAGAATCAACTGCATGTAAAAGACTAATCGAATTCTTCGTCTTCGTAAACACCCCAAATGAATTTTTGTGGCAGCCAGCCCTTGTAACCTGCAGCATCAACGTGGCACCAGCCTTCGCCGCATTGCTTAATTTCAACTAAAACCTCTGGCTCAAGATATACATGTATCTTACTTTTATTATTAGGTTTTCTATGGATAGAAACCATTTTATCATTGTGGATAAAACCTGTGCGCCGTCCACTAAGCATGGATTTATGAACCCAGCCTTCATGGCCGTCATAATCTTTCACTTTACGCCAAATGTCGTATTCAAGGATGATTTCAAGCGGGAGACCTTTCTTTTTCAATATCCATTGCACCGGGTATTTCTGCCCTGGACCGGAGCGAACATATACTTCGCCTGAGTGCAAGGATACAAAACGTGGCAACGGCAAATCCGTCGCACGGAAAGCTTTGGAGGGCTCTTGTGCTGCTACAGACAGTGAAAAGATCAAAAGCCAGAGTGTGAGAATTGGAATACGCATATGTATTTTTAGCGCGGCGCACATTAAAAACGCAATGGTCTATTGATGAAAATTATTGCGAATAAGGCACCCCCCGCGCTAAAACTCCTGCCATGAACGATTTACCTGAAATTTCTGTAGCGCCGATGATGGATTGGACGGACCGGCATTGTCGGTATTTTCATCGGCTGATTGCTCCGCATGTTCGACTTTACACTGAGATGATCACAACGGGCGCGCTTTTGCATGGTGATCGCGAGCGTTTCTTGCGTTTTGATGAGAGCGAACATCCGGTAGCACTTCAGCTTGGCGGATCTGAGCCTGAGGATCTGGTACGCTGCGCGGATATAGTTGCTTGCTCAGGTTACGATGAGATCAACCTGAATTGCGGATGTCCTTCTGAACGCGTACAAAAGGGTGCTTTCGGAGCTTGTTTGATGAAGGAGCCGGATCTGGTTTCTGATTGCGTCAGGTCGATGATCCGAGCCGTGGATATTCCCGTTACCGTTAAATGCCGCATTGGCATTGACGAGCAGGATGACTTCGAGTTTCTCGATCGGTTTGTCTGCATGGTGGCCGATGCAGGCTGTCAGACCTTTATCATTCATGCGCGCAAAGCCTGGCTGCAAGGGCTTTCACCAAAGCAAAACCGTGAGGTTCCGTCACTGAATTATGAACGGGTGGCAGCGATTAAAGAGAAAAACCCCGCACTGCGCATCATTTTAAACGGCGGAATTACCGATACGGGAACAATATTGGCGCAGTGTGAAAGGCTTAACGGCGTAATGATTGGCCGCGAAGCTTATTCAAACCCTTATTTTCTAGCCGAGATTGAACAGGAAATCTTTGGTAATGAGCCCCTTTGGAAGCGAGACGACATTGCGAAAAAGATGGCGCATTATGCGCAAGAACAGGCTAATCGCCATGGCACTCCCGTTAAATCAATCACGCGTCATATTCTAGGATTATACCATCATCAGGCCGGGGCAAAAGCCTGGAAACAGGCTTTAAGCACGCTTCCTTATGAAGATGGTGCAGGCCCAGAGGTTATAGAAGCTGCCCTTAAAGCGAAAAATAAAGCCGTAGCGACACAAAGAACTGCATAAGTCATAAAAATTGGTGTACTTTAAAGACTTAAGTATAGGGATTTATTATGGCCGATAGCGGTGATTGGCAGCTTTTAGACACATACGAAACCAAGAAATTTATCAAAGAAGTTTCTGACCCGGCGTTTGGCGGTCTGTTTGATGGCCCGGGTTATGATCTCTGGACCCGCGATTTGCAATTTTTAGACGGGTACGGTCATTATTTGCTGTGCAACAAAGGCACGTTTCCTTATTTTGCCCTGCACTATATCAGCAATGGCGAGGATCATTTCTATCTGGACGGATCGGAACACCCTTTGGAGTTGCTGATTCGGCATGGCTGTTTATGTTTAGATAAAGATAACGTCATGGATTACATAGGGTTTCATAGCGATGTAACGTTTTACCCTTATCGCAAAGTAAAGTTCATCATAGATCCATCGAAAACGCCCTATTCCGGGGCCAGTGCGATGGGACATCATTTCAAGACCTTGAAACATCATGCAAAATTTGACCTTCATGAAAGTGCAGAGGATGCCTGTTTTTACGTGCATATGCCGCTGTTATATAACGGAGAGACCGTTGGCGGGTACGTACAGGTGATGAAAAGCGGTCAAATCAATATCCTGGAGCCAGTTAAAATCCCGCTTATGGATGGCAAGCGTGAGCATGCACCGCTGGATTACGATCATTTGCATGAAAAAGACCTTTTAGCACAAAATCTGGATATTTTAATGCAATCTGAGGAAGGAAAACGTCTTTGGGAAACGATCAAGAGCTATAATGGTGAGCTTAAATTTGTTTCCGGTGTAGGAAGTAATGGGCTGGCCATTGCCTCACGCAGCACGGGTTACATCGTTGCGCCGGAAAATATCGAGACGTGCAGTCCTTACCAAATCATTACAATGATTGGTGTTTTACGGGAAATGGAACTGATGCTTATGGGGAAGAAGCGGCCAGATCCCCATGGCGAGCTGCATGAGGTTCTTGAGCAGCATTTGATCATAAATTTGGAGATTTTGTTAGAAATATGTATAATTGGAGATGAATTGGCCTCCGCCGGACACGAAGATATTTTGCGTAAATTTAAAGAGTCTGGATTTGGCGATTTTTACAGCGGCTATAAGAATGAAGTCTCCGGTGAAGACCTTGTCCGGATTGCCGCGAGAATTTTTGAACTGAAAGTGATAGAAGAATGAGCACAACATTAGGTTTAGCCAGCCAAGCCGCCTCAAAAGGCGCGTCGAGTTCGTTTAGCTCGGGCTTTATGAGCATGCCGCCCACGCAGTTTACAGGACATGATCATGGATATATTCGACTGGGGCATATTCCACATGAATCTTTTGGCCTTAAACGCAACCGCTACCGTCCGATTATGACTTTTGGCAACCCGGCGGATTTTGTCGGCGGG
This sequence comes from Rhodospirillales bacterium, assembly GCA_023898785.1. Taxonomy (NCBI): domain Bacteria; kingdom Pseudomonadati; phylum Pseudomonadota; class Alphaproteobacteria; order Rhodospirillales; species Rhodospirillales bacterium. The sequence goes on from CP060239.1 coordinate 730,526, forward strand.
CCGCGCAATGCCGGGGATAGTGCAACGCTGCAACATTCTCAAGGCGGCGGATCGTTTGCGACTGCAACACGGCAAACCTAAGCCTCTTTGCCCTCTTCTTTCCGTTCAACCTGAAAACTTTCGCCACAACCGCAGCGGCCGGTTTCGTTAGGATTTTGAAAATCGAAACGACTATTGCCCAGTTCGTCGGCAATGTAGTCTATCGTTGTGCCGATCAGCATCCATGAATAGCTTTTGGAAATATAGATGGTGGCACCATTGCTTTCGATGCGGTCATCGGCTTTGGAACTTTCGTCTGCATATTCCATGGCATACGAGTTTCCCGAACAGCCGGTGGTCTTGACGTTTAGGCGCAAGCCGATTGCATCTTGCGGCGCTTTGCCCATCAGCGTTTTGATTTGAGCGGCAGCGGCGTTTGTGATTTTAATGTTCATTCTGCCCTACATGAACATATTGAGTTGCATCTTGGCAGTTTCAGCCATCATTGCAGGCGTCCATGGCGGGTCCCATATTATTTCGACATCGACTTCACCGACGCCGTCAACGGGCAAAAGCGCACCTTGCACCCAGCCGGGCATTTCCTGAGCTACTGGACAGCCCGGTGAGGTCAGCGTCATTTTAACCTCGACATCGTGAACGCCGCCATTTTTTTCAGCAATTTTAACGGCGTAAATCAGGCCAAGTTCATAGACATTGACTGGAATTTCCGGGTCGTAGATTTCCCTAAGCGCTGCCAGCATAGCGGGCCATAGCGGATGCTCACGTGGGACATCCGCTTCTTGCGGCTCTGCCAGTTCGTCATAAACGTGGGAGCACGGCTCTTTTTCTGTCTTTTTTTGCTGCTGGCTCATACAAATAATTCCTTTACCTTGTACAGACCTTCTAGCAGTTGATCTATATCCTGTCTATTAGAATACAGACCCAAAGAGGCGCGCACTGTGGCATCCAGCCCAAAGCGCTGCATCAGCGGCATACAACAATGGTGCCCGGCACGCACAGCGACGCCGCATTGATCAAGGATCATGCCGATGTCGCTGGGGTGAGCGCAGTCCATCGTGAAGCTGAAGATGCCGGTTTTTTCGGTGTTAAGACCATAGAGCTTGAGGCCGTCTATTTCACTGAGCCGTTCATGGCCGTAATCGCGCAGCGCCGCTTCATGCATGATAATATGTTCGTACCCTACTCTTTGCACGTAATCGATGGCCGCGCCAAGACCGATGACCTCGACAATGGCGGGTGTACCGGCTTCAAAGCGATATGGCGGTTCCTTGAAGGTTGTGCCGTCAAAGCTGACACGTTCGATCATATCACCGCCGCCCTGATATGGCGGCACAGTTTCGAGCACATCATAGCGCCCGTACAGGACGCCAACGCCGGTAGGGCCGTAGAGCTTATGCCCGGTGAAGACATAGAAGTCCGCACCGAGAGTTTTGACATCAATTTTCTGGTGGACGATACCTTGGGAGCCATCAATCAAGACTTTAATTTCTGGATTAAACTTCTTCGATAACGTTATGATTTTATTTATAGGATTTATAATACCAAAAGCGTTGGAAATCTGAACGATGGAGACGAGCCGCGTCTTTTCGCTCAAGAGCGTTTCAAATGCATCAAGGTCAAGCGCGCCATCGTCACGAACGGGAATAACTTTAATCGTGAAGCCAATTTCTTTTTGCAGGAGTTGCCAGGGCACAATATTGGCGTGATGCTCCATCTCGGTGAGAATAATCTCATCACCCTGTTTCATGTGCGTACGCCCCCATGTTTGAGCAACAAGATTGATGCTTTCGGTCGCATTGCGGGTAAAAACAATCTCTTTTTCGGATTTAGCGCCAATAAAGCGGGCGATTTTTGCGCGTACGGCCTCAAAATCGGCAGTTAAATCCTGAGAAATGCGATAAAGGCCGCGATGAATGTTTGAGTAGCCGGTTTCAAGCACCTTATTCATCGCATTGATAACGCTTTGCGGTTTTTGAGCGCTGGCCGCGGTATCGAGGAACGCCAAGGGCTTGCCGTTCATTTGCGTGGCCAAAACAGGAAAGTCATCGCGGTAATTACGAGACACGTTCATATTTTTAGCGCTGTGTGCAGCCATGTTTGCGTTACTTCCAAAATTTCGCTGCGGATTTTCTTATCCACAATTTTATCCACAACCTCATCCACAAAGGCTTGAATGATTAAAAACCGCCCCTGAGCTTCGTTTAAGCCCCGTTGACGCAGATAAAAGAGCGGTTCTTCATCGAGTTGTCCTGTGGTGGCACCATGTGAACATTTTACATCGTCGGCATAAATTTCAAGCTCCGGTTTGGTATCCATTTCAGCCTCGGGTGAGAGCAGAAGCGCGTTGGAGAGCTGGTAACCATCGGTTTTCTGAGCGATTTGGTGTACGTGTACCTTGCCCTGAAACACGCCATGGGCTTTATCATCGAGCAAAGAGCGGTAAAACTGGTTGGAGCGTCCATTGGGGGCTTGATGCTCGATCAGAATGGTGGTGTCGCCGTGCTGCTCACCGTTCAGCAGGTTTACGCCGTTGAAGGACACTTCGGCATTCTCTCCTTCAATAATGGCGTGGATTTCATGACGAGAGAGTTTGGCACCGCTATTCAGGGCAAAGCCGTTATAGACCGCGTCACGGGCGGCTTTGAGGCTGACCATATTGGTATTGACCGCCTTGGGAGCGTCGTTTTGGATGCGAATGTGATGAAGAATAGCGCCCTGCCCTAGCTCAATTTCTGTGACCATGTTTTTCCAATAGGCGCCTTCGCCATTGTGCCGTTCAATCATGGTCGCCTGCGCACCGTCTTCGAGCACAATCTTCAAGCGTGGTTGTGTGTGCTGGTTTTCGAAAGCTGTGAACAGAATGTCCTCAGGCTGTTCACAGATCTGTCCACGGTTTTTGTGGATAACTATGTTCTGCGGTTTATCGGCCAGCACGAGATTAGCCGGAAGCGTACGGCCCAGATTGGTGTACTTCCACGTTTCGTCTTTAGGAGTTGGCAGATTTTTTAATTCTAAAAAATTCATCGTTTCTTCTATTCAATGAAAAATGACAACGTCACGATTATAGGGAGAACATTTGCTGGTACTAATAAAAAGGGCAACATTTTCCTGGAGGGGTCACTCCACATTTTTTTCAAACAGAATAAATCTGCGGCTGCTAATAATAAACATATGAGCCAGATAAAGAATACGGCTCCTATATCCACTTCCACTGTCGCCATCAATGCTAAAAACATTACGATCGCAATGATGATTACATTGAGAAAAACCAGCAGGCTTACGCAAATTTTAAAAGCCTTTAACATCACGCTGCCTCATCAAGGAATTCAGCGTAGCCCTTGTCTTCAAGCTCTTTGGCCAATTCTGGTCCGCCGGTTTTAACGATCTTGCCTTTGGCCAACACATGTACGACGTCGGGCTGGATATAATCCAGCAGGCGTTGGTAGTGGGTGATAACCAGAAAACCGCGGTCTGGGCTGCGCATGGCATTCACACCATCGGCGACAACCTTGAGCGCATCAATATCGAGGCCGCTGTCGGTTTCATCGAGAACGCAAAATTTTGGCTCTAGCATCGCCATTTGCAGGACTTCGTTGCGCTTTTTCTCACCGCCGGAAAAGCCTACATTGACAGCGCGTTTCATCATATCATCAGAAATGCCGAGCCTGGCGCAGGTCGATTTGATGCGTTTCAGCATGGCGAGTGCGTCCAATTCATCCTCGCCGCGTTGTTTACGGATGGAATTGATTGCAGTTTTGAGAAAGGAGCTCATATTTACGCCGGGAATTTCAACCGGATATTGGAAAGCAAGGAACAGACCGGCGGCGGCGCGTTCTTCCGGCTTCAGATCCAGAAGGTCCGTTCCGCCCAACTCGACCGTACCACCTGTAACGTCATAATCCTCGCGCCCGGCCAGTACGTATGAGAGCGTGGACTTGCCAGAGCCGTTGGGGCCCATAATCGCGTGAACCTGCCCGGCCTGGACATCGAGCGAAATCCCTTTCAGGATATCGACTGTGCCATCGTCGGTTTCGATAGATGCATGAAGATCTTTGATATGCAGCATTACTTTTCCTTAAGGTTATAACAATAGCAGCGCCAGCCCGAGCACGACGCCGGAGATGCCGTCAAGCCATATCCATTTGCGGACGAATTCTTTTTGCACAAAGGCCTGAATTAAACTGGGACGCATTAACAAAACAAGAGATTTGAGGAACGCCAGATAGCCGATAACCATTAATATGGTTGAAGCCAGTGTTTCCCAATTATTGTAAAAGGCGATAATCGAGAGCGAAATCGGCAAGATCAAAATGCCAGCAACAAGGCTTAAGGCGTCATTGTCGATGAAAAGTGCTGTAAATTCCTCCCAGGGCTTACGCGCAAAGAAACATGAGAACCCTAAAACCAGGTAGAACCCACCGAAAAACAGCAGGAACGGGTCACCGGTGTTAATATAATCTGCAATCATCATTTTTATGCTCCTTATTCAAAAATATGTGCCTTTCAGTGTACACTTATCCAACGCTTCCTTCCAGAGAGATGCCAACGAGTTTTTGCGCCTCGACAGCGAATTCCATGGGCAAGTGCTGCATAACTTCGCGGGCAAAGCCGTTGACGATGAGAGCCAGCGCTTCTTCTTCACTTATTCCGCGCTGCATACAATAAAAGAGCTGATCTTCGGAGATTTTTGAGGTTGTGGCCTCATGCTCTAAATTCGCAGATTTATTGCGGCTTTCGATATAGGGGACCGTATGCGCGCCGCATTGATCGCCAATCAGAAGGCTGTCGCATTGGGTAAAGTTACGCGCACCTTCGGCTTTGGACAAAATCTTAACAAGCCCCCTGTACGTGCTGTTGGAATGGCCGGCGCTGATCCCTTTTGAGACGATGCGACTTTTCGTGTTTTTACCGATATGGATCATTTTAGTGCCGGTGTCGGCTTGCTGGCGGCCATTGGTGATGGCCACGGAATAAAATTCGCCTTGGGAATTATCGCCTTTGAGAATACAGGATGGATATTTCCAGGTAATCGCTGATCCGGTTTCAACCTGTGTCCAGCTTACCTTCGAATTGCGCCCTTCACATAAAGCGCGTTTGGTTACGAAATTGTAGACGCCACCCTGCCCTGTTTTAAAATCACCGGGATACCAGTTTTGTACGGTGGAGTATTTGATTTCGGCATCATCGTGAGCAACCAGCTCGACCACAGCGGCGTGGAGTTGATTCTCGTCACGCATGGGCGCGGTGCACCCTTCCAAATAGGATACGTACGATCCTTTATCCGCGATAATCAGCGTACGTTCAAACTGGCCCGTATTGAGTTCGTTAATGCGGAAATAGGTGGACAGTTCCATCGGGCAGCGTACGCCCGGTGGAATATAGACGAAGGAGCCGTCGGTAAAGACTGCACTGTTGAGGCAGGCATGTTTATTGTCACCGGGCGGAACAACCGAGCCGATATATTTTTTTACGAGTTCAGGGTGTTCCTTGATGGCTTCAGAAATAGAGCAAAAAATGACCCCTGATTCTTTGAGCTTTTCCTTAAAAGTTGTCGCGACGGATACAGAGTCGAACACCACATCAACGGCGACGGGCGTACGATCCTGCACTCCGGCAAGGATTTCCTGCTCCCGCAGGGGAATGCCAAGTTTTTCGTAAGTTTCAAGCAGTTTGGGATCAACGTCATCCAGGCTTTTTGGCCCATCACCTGTGCTTTTGGGCGCGGCGTAGTAATAAGCGTCTTGATAGTCGATGGGTGAAAATTCAACCTTGGCCCACTCCGGCTCAGGCATTTCCAACCACCGGCAATAGGCTTTGAGACGCCACTCCAACATCCATTCAGGCTCGCCCTTTTTTGTTGAAATAAAACGTACAATGTCTTCAGACAGGCCTTTGGGCGCTTTATCCGTTTCAATATCGGTAACAAAACCGGCCTCGTAGCGCCCGGCCATATCCGCGACGGTGGCGATTGTTTTTTCAGAGATGCTCATGGGCACTTATACCTTTTTTCCATTTGAGAACACCCTTTTGGCCGGGCCATCATATCGGCCAATGTTACAGATTCAAGTGCTTTACGCAGCGTACTATGTACATCGTCCCAGCGGCCTTTGACGCTACAATGCTTCTGATAGTTACAAATATCAGTGCTGCCCTCGACGCAGGCGGTGAGTGAAACAGGCCCTTCAATGGCCGCAACGATTTGTGCGACGTCAATTTGCGCAGGCGGCTTTTTGAGTTGATAGCCGCCATTAACACCGCGAATTGATTGCACCAATCCCGCTTTGGCCAGAAGTTTAAGCACTTTTGCGACTGTAGGTTCGGGCAAACGGGTTTGCCCTGCCACCACCACAGCGCTGACTGGCGTTTTTTGCTGTGCGAGTTCTGCAAGAGTGACTACAGCATAATCTGCAAGACGCGATATTTTAATCATTACCCTTAATCCGGACTAGAAATGTACGATTTAAATGTCATGGCTGGCTGCGGATTTCAAGGGAAAAACTGTGAAAAATTTGGATAAATTTACAAAAATAACTCTTTGAATGAACCTCCACGGGCCAAGGCCCGTGGTATCACTCTAATTCAAGCTGCGCTTGTCCGGACTCGTTGGTCCGGAGGGTACAGATATTCATTATCATGTGGCTCATGGCATTGTACTGACGTACAATAAAAAACTACTTCGTGAGTTTGAGAAAAATAACTGGGGGCCTGGAATTTCCAGGAAGGGTGTAAAAACCTGGACCGACGATTATTCAAATATTGTCAGCGTGATCGGTAACAAAACTGTAGCTATACGCCTTAAGCTCAGTAATCCTGAGCTTTATGAGGACAAAGCCGCTATTTCGTCGCCTTAAACTCGATGTCGGGGTTTTTCTCCTGCGCATCGCCAAGGTGCCAGGTGTTGCGGGCGAGAAAAACTGGATCACCATCATGGTCATTGGCAATCGCGCTTTGATTGGAATCAACGAATTTTTTTAGTTTTTGCGGATCTGCAGATGAAAGCCAACGGGCGGTGTAAAGCTCTGTTTGTTCAAATTTTACAGGAATTTCATATTCTGTGCGGATACGGTCGCGCAGCACTTCAAATTGCAGGGCGCCGACCACACCAACGACCCAATCTGACCCTATTGCAGGCTTGAACACCCTTGCTGCGCCTTCTTCGGCCAGTTGCTCCAAGGCTTTACCAAGATGTTTGGCTTTGAGCGGGTCTTCCGGGCGGGCTTTTTGCATCAGTTCAGGTGCGAAACTCGGAATGTCTGTAAAAACCAGATCTTCGCCTTCGGTTAGCGCATCACCAATGCGCAAGCCGCCATAGTTGGGCAGACCTATAATATCGCCGGGAAAGGCTTCTTCGGCCATTTCACGGTCCTGAGCGAAGAAAAGCTGGGGCGAATGGATGACTTGCGTTTTGCCGGAACGCACATGTTTGAGCTTCATACCACGTTTAAACTTGCCAGAGCATATGCGAGCAAAGGCCATGCGGTCGCGGTGTTTGGGGTCCATATTGGCTTGAATTTTAAAAACAAAAGCGGAGACTTTTTTCTCATGCGGAAAGACTATGCGATCGCGGGTTTTTTGCTCATGCGGGCATGGAGCAAAAACGCCGATACCGTTCAGAAGTTCGCGGACCCCGAAGTTATTGACGGCAGAGCCGAAGAAGACGGGCGTCATTGTGCCATCGAGATAGGCTTGTTTATCAAATTCAGGACACAGACCGCGAACCATTTCAATGTCTTCGCGCAATTTGGCGACTTCATTTTGCGTGAGCAATTCATCGAGCTTTGGATCATCAAGGCCAGAGCATTTAATGCCTTCTTTCAGGCTTTCACCTTTGGAGCGATCAAACAAAATGAGCTGATCATTCAGCAAATCATAGCAGCCTTTGAAATCGCGACCCATGCCGATGGGCCAGCTGGCGGGCGTAACATCGAGGGCAAGGCTTTGTTCGATTTCATCGAGCAAGTCGAACGGGTCCTGGCCATCGCGGTCCATCTTATTGATGAAGGTGATAATCGGCATATCGCGCAGGCGGCAGACTTCGAACAATTTGCGGGTCTGGGTTTCGATACCCTTGGCGCAATCGAGTACCATGATGGCACTGTCCACGGCAGTAAGGACGCGGTAAGTGTCTTCAGAGAAATCCTCGTGGCCGGGCGTATCGAGCAGATTATAGGTAATGTCATTATTCACGAAAGTCATGACGGATGAGGCGACAGAAATTCCGCGCTCTTGCTCGACCTTCATCCAGTCGGAGCGCGCGCGGCGCCGATCGCCCTTGGCTTTAACCGCTCCGGCCAATTCAATCGCACCGCCAAAGAGCAACAACTTTTCGGTTAGCGTTGTCTTCCCAGCATCAGGGTGAGAAATAATGGCAAAAGTGCGCCGGTTTCTAATGATGTTTTCGAGCATAAAGAGGCTTATAGGCGCTCAATGATAATCTGGTCAACCGGAATATAAGCGCCGGGCAAATCTTCGAGTGTTAATTTTTCACCTTCAGGGATGCTAAAAACTAACTTATTGCCTTCGACTTGCGGCTTGATATTCGCATTCAAAATGCCGGGGTTATAATTTTTTGTCAAAATCATCGTCATTTTAGTCGCGTCAGTAAAATAGAATGAGCGATGCACATTCTCGCCATGTTTTTGGCCAATGTAATCAATATAAGCCGTTAATTGAACCTCTTCGGAGGCTTCTGCAACGTCTTGTGATTCACCATCGACAGCGCCTAAAACCAATGGTTCGTCAAAGACGGGAGCTGCCAAATTTACGTGAAGCGGCATACCAGGCGCTGCCATGATCGTATGAGCAAAATCTTTGTAAAAAGATGTATCAGAGTCTTCATCGAGTTTAACAAAGACCTGCCGATAATCTGCACCATCGACCATAAGGTAGCGTGCAGCATAAGGGCCAACCATTATCTTGTCCTGGTACATCGCAATTACGCCGCTGGCCGGATCAAGATATTTATATCCGCCTGCATCCACCTTTACGCCAACTGCGAGCTTCGTTGCTTTGGGGGAAATAATCGTCCAAATTCCAGATTCCAGTCCTTGTTGTTTTAGGAGATAAACTAGAAAATGCGCGGCACTTTCCTCCGAGCCGGCTTGCAAGCCAAAGACATCTTTCATCTCTTCAGATAATTGCAAAGAAGCAGGCAGTTCTTTCCAATTCAAAACCTGTTTCATAAGAGCAACAGGACTTTTGGAATCTTTCTTTTCCGCAGTTTTATATTGCTCATATGCAAAGCGCGCCGTATTCATAAGTTTGGTTTGCAAATCTTCTTGTTGTGCATTTTCCTCAATAATTGCAGCGACTTTTTCGGAAGCCTGTTTTTCCAGCGCTTGCTTTGCTCCGAAGAGGCCAAGCACGCCCGCGACGCCTACAATCACAACAATAATTATTAGCAGCTTAATACTTTTCATGATTCAATCCTGCTCGCTTCTTCAAAGGGGTTGGCCAATGTTTCGTCTTCTATTTCAAGAACCCATAAGTCCGGGTCCCGTGAGATTGCCCGTTTAATGTACGCGTCTGCGTCGCGTTCCTCAACTGTTTCTTCCTCAAGGGCGGCTCTCCACACCAAACAATCATGTGTAAAATCACGCTGTTGTACCAAAAGTCTGGCACGGCCGTTTATATTCGTAATTTTGACAAGAATCAGGCCAGAGGCGGCGTTTCCTTTTTGGATGAAGTAATAGGACACAGCTTTGGCTGTTAAATTGGCCAGATGCCCCTCGACAAAAAGTGCTGTTGGAATTTGGGCAGACATTAATGAATGTGCTCGGCAATAATCCAACGCTCAACCGTTAAGTATGCATCTGATTTTGCATCTTCAGGATGATGATAACAATAAACGCGCAAGGCGGCTTCTCTTGCCACGTGCGGAGGTTCGCTTTGCATGGCTTTATATGTACGCATAACCGCGCTATAGCATTTACAATCTGAGGGCGTTTTTACGCCTTTTTGGACAGGGATATTGCAAGGCATATTGTTATTTCTTTTTCTTTGTTTTCTTACCGTAAAGCTCGAGGCGGTGATCGACGAGGTCATACCCTAAGTCTTTGGCGATTTTTATTTTTAATTTTTCAAGTTCTTCATTTTGAAATTCAATGACTTTACCGGTTTCAAGATCAACCAAATGATGGTGATGGTCTGCATTTACCTCATAACGGGAATAGCCTTCCTGAAACTCATGCCGAACGACAAGATCCAGTTCATCCAATAAGCTTAATGTGCGATACACTGTTGCAATGCTGATTGAAGAATCAAGCCCCTTGGCACGATCATATACATCTTCAACGGACGGGTGATCATCAGCCTCTCCTAAAACTTTTAGAATCACGCGGCGCTGGCCTGTCATTTTTAAGCCCGCAGACGCACATCGTTCTTCCAAATCCGGCATTTCAACCTCTTTGCTTCTTATCGTAAAAATCAGTTAAGACCATACGATGGGAATAACGTGATGACAAGATTTGGTTTGATACCGCTGTGTTTTTTACTGCTTACATTCAAGCGTCCGGTAGGCTGGAAAAGTTACAAACACATCTGTTCCCTTGCCAACTTCTGATTCGATATGAAGTGTTCCATCATGCAAATCAACCATGGCCTTGGCCAAAGGCAGGCCTAGACCTGTGCCTTCAATTGTTGAATTTTCCTCTCCGCTTGTCACCTGCCCAAACGGTTCCATCGCCTGTTCAATTTTGCCATCGGGAATGCCTTTGCCCTGATCAGAAACTTTTATCTGTATTCCCTTATCATCAAGCATATAGGCTGATACGGTTACGGTTTTTCCAGCCTCAGAGAATTTCATGGCATTCGTAACCAAATTGATCAGGACCTGGCGAATTAAGCGCTGATCAGCTTTAATATTGGGAAGATCCTTATCAACCTTGATGACCAAACGAATGTTACTGCCAAAGGCCCGAGAGTCCATCATACGTATAACCGACTCGATTAATCCTCCAACGTCCATTTCTCCTTCGTCAACCTCAATTCTACCCGCTTCAATTTTGGACATGTCGAGAACTTCGTTAATGATAGACAGCAGGTGCCGCGCGCTTGAGTGGACATCGCCGATATACTCTTTGTATTTTTCATGCCCCAACGGACCGAATGTTTCCTTGATCATCATTTCTGAAAAACCGAGGATCGCATTCATCGGTGTGCGGAGTTCATGACTCATGTTTGCTAGGAACACAGATTTAGCGCGATTAGCAGCATCGGCTTGGTCCTTGGCCATGCGCAAGGATTGTTCCATCTGTTTACGCAAGGTGATGTCCATCACTGTTGTGACCTGAAAGCGCCGTTTCTGGCTTAGTTCGAGAGTCGCTGTTGTATACAGGGCATTGGCAATAGAACCGTCTTTGCGGATAATCTTCATTTCACCTGAAGAGCGCAACCCTGAGCGGATATATTCTTCATGGTTACGCCGGGCGAGTTCGCGTTCGTCGGGCGTGATTATACTGATAACTTCCTGGTTAACCAGTTCGTCTCGTGACCAGCCGAACGCCCTAATAAAACTATCATTTACGCGTACAACGCGAGCATTTACATCTGTCACGACAATCCCAACCTCGCTCACTTCGAAGATTGAGGTTAGGAGTGAAATTGCATCGTCGCGCTCGCGCTGGACAATTGATTGATCTGCAACGTCAAACTGCCCGATAACATCAAGATATTCTACATTCCCCTCTTCGTCCAAAATTGGACTGATATAAAATCCGTGAACACGTACAGTTCCAGGAACGCTTGGCAAAGACTGAATGGTTACAGAGCGTTTTTTAGATATAGCGACTTCGAAAGATTGTTCAAAGTGGATAGCGTTTTCCGTATTCATGAATTTTTTTATGTTTTGCCCAACGACCTGTTTTTTATCAGATCCAAAATAGTCAAGACCGAGTTGATTTGTGGCTTCAACGCAGTATGCCCCATCGCTTGCCTGCTTCACTATGAAGCGCGGAATGCGCATCTCGTTAAAAAATTTTAAATATTCTTTGGACATTTCAACCTTAGCATTCTTGCTTTTTAAGCGTTCTTTTCAGAATCACTCAAAATATAGCGCTGTAGCGGACTAAGTTCCTGATAGGTCAGGACAGTGCCTTGCTCTTTTATTTGTGTATCCAAATCAACATACAGATTGTCTATCAGATCTTCGATCTTATCCGCTGGAATCGGAGATGCAACACAGCAGGACATAGATATATTATTTCTGTCATTCAAGGCGGCCAATGCCTCACTTTTCTCCAGTAACTCCCGCAAACGCTCAAGCGCTCTTTGACCTTTTGATATGTCTGACTGTTTAATGCACATAATAAAATGATTGCGGCTCACCCTGTATGCCTCGTCGTATGTACGCAATGTTTTTTGGATCAGCTCGGCCACCGTTTTCACCAGTTCATCAGCTTTTTCCTGCCCGGCTGTTTTTTCAAATTTTGCAAAGTTATCAATACGCGCCAAGCCGACACAGAACGGATAACCTTCGCGTGAAAGACGATCCAGTTCAATTTGAAGTCCGCTCTTCATTACAACATTGTTTTTCAATCCTGAGAAAACATCAAAGCCCCATTCTTCCAGCACGATTGTCTGTGTGAAATTCTGCAATTCTATTATGTACGCGCGAAAATTATTATAAAACCGGCTAAAATTTTCCTTCGTTATATCCTTTTCACATGTGCTTGAAAGTGTTAGCAGCCCATGATGTGCTTCTAATAACTGTCTTCGCCGCGTGTCATAGCGCTCGTCAATGTCGATAGCTTTCAGTGATAGGTCCTGAAGCCATTCTACAAACTTCCGGGGAGACGCAGTGGACTCTGCCTGTTCTTTTAAAAAAAAGGACTTTGCCAGTACGTTTTGGCACCAAAACTGGTACTCATCCGTAAATTCCTGGATAATCATGAGTTGATTATTGAGTGTTTTTTGAATAGCCATAGTTTTTCATCATGTTTTGCAAAAATTGGCATCGTGCCTTATTTGGAAGTTATACCGTAATCGTATTGATTTGGTTAATAAAAAGCAGAAAAATTTCTTTTCCAATGATTTAGTGCGTTCGCCACTCTTTTTCCAGCTTATCGAGGGTACCAGAACGGATGGCGGCGCGAATTTCACGCATCAGGCGATTGATGGTGGCGACATTATGCTGGGCAAGAATTTGCAGCCCCAGAATTTCACCGCTTTTCAGCAAATGGTGAATATAGGCTTTGGAGTAATCGCATGAGGCAGACACGCCGTTTTTTTCATCCAGAGGCGTTTTATCTTCGCGATAACATGCATTTTTGAGGTTAATCGTCTCTCCGGGGTGGCCTTTCATCAGCGCGCTGCCATGGCGAGCCAGGCGGGTTGGGATAACGCAATCAAACGTATCAACGCCCATGCGCACGAAGCGGAACACATCCTTGATCTGGCCGATCCCGAGGAAATGCACAGGCCTATCCGGGTGCGCATAGGGGAGGCTCGCAGAAACAACGGTTTCCATTTCTTCGTCGCTGCCGCCCAGACAGCCGCCGACGGCGGTACCGAAAAACGGACGGTCTTTGGTGTATTCGGCGGAGATGCGGCGCAGATCGCTGTGCACGCCGCCCTGAACGATGCCGTAGAGACCTTGAGCCCCGTTATCATGACGCTCAAACTCGGCAAGGCAGCGATCGCCCCAGCGCATACTCATTTCCATAGAGCGTGCAGTGTAGTCTTTATCGACGTGATACGGGGTGCATTCATCAAATTGCATGAGCAGATCCGCGCCGAGTTTGCGCTGGATTTCCATGGCGCTTTCGGGGGTGAGTTTGATTTTGCGCCCATCAACGTAGGAGCGGAAAACACAGCCTTCCTCGGTGATTGAGATCAGGTTTTTATTCTCGTGGCCTTTATCTTGATTCTTACCCTTTATTTCGTTGGCCATGGTCCCTTCGCCCAGCGAAAAGACCTGAAAGCCCCCGCTGTCGGTGAGGAGCGGGCCGTTCCAGTTCATGAATTCATGCAGTCCGCCTATTTTTTCGATCAGATCGGCGCCAGGCTGGAGCATCAGGTGGTAGGTGTTGGCGAGAATAATATCGGTTTTGGCCTCGATCATTTGCGCCGGGGAGAGCGCTTTGATAGCGGCTTTGGTGCCGCAAAAGATGTAATTGGGAGTTTCGATAACCCCGTGCGGGGTTTTAAGCACCCCCAGCCGCGCCCCGGATTTTGCGCCCCGGTGGGTGATGTCGTAAGCGAAATTGGGGTAAGCGATGGTCATGATTTTTCTAATAAAAAGCCCGCCAGAGCTTTGGCGGGCATCTTAACGTTTTAACGCCGTTTACTTAAGCAGCTTTTGCACCCTTTGCCTTTTCAATAGCGGCTTTTACCGGACGCAATGCGGGATCGAGCTTGGTTTTGGCCGTTACGGTCAGATAAGCATCAAAGCCGCCTTTGTGCTCAACCGTGCGCAGACCGGCAGAGCTGGCCTTTACTTTTACCCATTTATTCAAAGCTTCACTGTACAGGCTTGTATCCTGAACATTGGGGAGGAATTTACGGCGCGTTCTATTCAAAGCGTGAGACACATTGTTCCCGCTCATTACGCTCTTTCCTGTAATCATGCATTTACGGCTCATGGCCTGATTCCTTTATCTCGTG